>NZ_AP018907.1:3199695-3949390 GCF_003966715.1 Blastochloris tepida | reverse complement strand
GCCGGCCCGGCTCGACGCCATCGAGACCAGCTGCCGCGCCAAGGCCGCCATCGTCGGCCGCGACGAGCGCGAGAGCGGCGAGCGCGCGCTGCTCAATCTCGGCCACACCTTCGGCCACGCGCTGGAGAAGGCGACCGGCTTCTCCGGCCGCCTGCTGCACGGCGAGGCGGTGGCGCTCGGCATGGCCCAGGCGTTCCGCTTCTCGGCCCGGCTCAGCCTGTGCGCACCGTCCGTGGCCCAGCGCGTCGAGGACCACCTCGCCGAGGTCGGGCTGCCGACCCGGCTGAACCAGATCGAAGGCGGCGTCGGCCCGGTGGACGGGCTGATGGAGGCCATCGCCCAGGACAAGAAGGTGGCGCGCGGCGCGCTGACCTTCATCCTCGCCCGCGGCGTCGGCGGCGCCTTCATCGCCAAGGACGTCGCGCCCGAGGCGGTCCGGGCGTTCCTCGCGACCGAGGTGGCGGAGGCGGAGGCCGCGCCGGCATGACCCACAGTGACGGCCTGGCGATCGCGGCGATCCTGATCTGCTTCGTGGTGTCGGTCGCCCTGCTCGCCATCGAGAGCGCCCTGACGCGGGCCTCGCGGCCACGGCTTCACGCCCAAGGCGAAGCCGGCGACGCCAAGGCCGCCGCCGCCGCCGCCCTGCTGGAGCAGCGCGACATCCTGGTCTCGGCGCTGCGGCTGGCCAATCTCGGCGCCACGGTGTTCGCCACCGCCAGCGCCACCACCGTGCTCGACGACCGCTGGGGCAAGCCCGGCGTGCTGGCGGCGGTGGCGATCGGGCTCGTGGTGTTCGGCCTCGCCCGCGGCCTGTCGCGGGCGATTCCGGCGCGCGACCCCAACCGGGTCGCCAAGGTGGTCGCGGTGCCGGCGGCGAAGCTCGTCGCGGTCATCGTGCCGATCGCCGCGGTGCTCGATGCCATCGGACGGCTCGCGCTCTGCCCGTTCGACCGCCGCACCCAGCCGCCGGCGCGCGAAGCGGACGGCACCGAGGAGCTGCGCGGCGCGGTCGACCTGATGCACCGCGAAGGCGCGGTGGTGAAGGAGGACCGCGACATGCTCGGCGGCCTCCTGGCGCTGAAGGAACTGGAGGTCTCCGACGTGATGATCCACCGCACCAAGATGGTGGCGGTCGACATCGAGACCCCGCCCGACGAGATCGTGCGCGCGGTGTTGGCCTCGCCGCACACCCGCGTGCCGGTCTACCGCCAGCGGGCGGAGAACATCGTCGGCGTGCTGCACACCAAGAGCCTGCTGCGGGCGCTGGTGCAGGCCGACAACGACGCCAGCCGCATCGACATCGCCAGCCTGCTGCTGCCGCCCTGGTACGTGCCCGGCACCACCGCTCTCGAGGAGCAGCTGCGCGCCTTCCGCCGCCGCCGCATGCACCTCGCCTTCGCCGTCGACGAGTATGGCGAGGTGATGGGCATCGTCACGCTGGAGGACATTCTGGAGGAGATCGTCGGCGACATCTCCGACGAGCACGATCTGCCAGCCTCCGGCATCCGCCTGCGCGGCGACGGCTCGGTGACGGTGGAGGGCATGGTGCCGGTGCGCGACCTCAATCGCCGCATGGGCTGGCGGCTGCCGGAGCAGGCCGCCACCACCATCGCCGGGCTGGTGATCCACGAATCGGGCATCATCCCCGAGCCGGGCCAGACCTTCACCTTCCACGGCTTCCGCTTCCGCATCCTGCGCAAGAGCAGGAACCGCATCACCCTGCTGCGGGTGGCGTCGCTGGCGGCCGGCCAGAAGCGCCCCGCCGAGGCACGCTGAGCGCGAACCGATGGTTTCCTGCCGATCCGCTCGAACCGTCGCCGACCGGAGCCGCCCTCTTTCCCTCACCCGCAAGGGGAGAGGGAAGAGAGAAGCCGAGCCGATCAACCGGAAACCGCCTCACACCACCGGCGCGAGCCGCGCCAGCGTGCTCATCACCTCGGCGACCACGATCGGCTTGCCCAGCACCGCATCGACGCCGACCGCGTCGGCCCGCGCCGTCAGCGCCTCGTCGCCGATATAGCCGGAGAGCAGGATCATCGGCGTCGCCTGATTCGGCCCGTTGCCGTTGCGCAGCCGCTCGATCAGCGTGCAGCCGTCGAGGTCGGGCATTTCGTGATCGGTGATCACCACGTCGAAATTGCTGACCTCGGCCGCCTCGAGCCCGGCCGCCCCGGTCTCGGCGGTGACGCAGCAATGGCCGGCGGCGGTCAGGATCCGCTCCAGGATTTCCCGCACGAAGGGCGCGTCGTCGACCAGCAGCACGCGCAGGCTGCCTCCTCCCGGAGAAATCGCAAAATCCTGTGGACCCGCCATCATCGCACTACCCCCATGCGGCCACTGTCGCGCCGACCGGTCAAAGCCCGGTTAAGCCGAGCTCAAGCCAACCATCCGGCGGATGTCGGCCGGCGTGGCCCCCTGCTGGCGCAGCGCGCGCAGGCTGACCGCCCCGGTCGACTTCGACAGCTTTCGGCCGGCCTCGTCGAGAACCAGTCGATGATGGCGGTACGAAGGCACCGGGAGGCCGAGCAGCTCCTGCAGCAGGCGGTGGACGGCGGTTGCGGCGTAGAGATCCCGGCCGCGCACCACATGGGTGATGCCCTGGAGCGCGTCGTCGACGACAACCGACAGGTGGTAGCTGGTGGGGATGTCCTTGCGTGCCAGCACCACGTCGCCCCAGGCGGCGGGATCGGCGGCAACGCGGCCCTGGCCCTCCTCCGGCCAGTCGAGCGGCCGGCCGACCCGCTCCAGCGCCGCCCGCATGTCGAGCCGCAGCACATAGGGCGCGCCGACCGCCATCCGCCGGGCGCTTTCCACAGCACCCAGGCAGGCGCCGGCCCCCGGATAGAGCGGCGCGCCGTCCGGATCGCGCGGCCAGGCGAGTCCGTCCGCCTCGCGCGCCGCGACGAAGCTGCGAATCTCGCCCCGGCTTTCGAGGGCGGGATAGACGAGGCCCATCGCCTCGAGCCGGCCGAGGGCCGCGCGGTAGTCGTCGAAATGCGCCGACTGGCGGCGCACCGGCTCCTCCCAGCGAAGCCCGAGCCAGGCGAGATCCTCGAGGATCGCCGCCTCGAACTCCGGCCGGCAGCGGGTGGTGTCGATGTCCTCGAGTCGCAGCAGCAGCCGGCCGCCGGCCGCGCGCGCGGCCTCTGCATTGAGTAGCGCCGACAGCGCGTGGCCGAGATGGAGATGGCCGTTCGGGCTCGGCGCGAAACGGAACACGGGCCGCATGGCGCGGGAGCTAGCACGGCCCCGCTGGCGGCGACAGCGGCGTGTCGCGACGCTACCATATTTCGATGCGCTTCGACCCCGGAACGCCGCTCGACAGCGAGGCCGACCTCGCCTGCCACCTCCGCGCCCTGGTGCGGACCGATTCGCGCCTCGCCCCGGTGCTCGGCACGGTGGGCACGGTGCCGCTGCGCCGGCATCCGCCGGGCTTCGCCTCCCTGGTCGGCATCATGATCGGCCAACAGCTGTCGATCGCCAGCGCCGCGGCGATCTTCGGCCGCGTCAAGGCCCGGCTCGACCCGCTGACGCCGGCCCGCGCGCTCGCGGCCGATGCTGAGGAATTGCGGGCCTGCGGGCTCTCCGCCGCCAAGATGCGCACGTTGGCGGCTATGGCCGAGGCCGTGCAGTCCGGCCGCCTGCCGCTCGACGCGCTGGCCGACCTGCCGGCCGACGAGGCGCGCGCGCTGATGTACACCGTGCCCGGCATCGGGCCGTGGACCGCCGATCTCTACCTGCTGTTTGCGCTCGGCCGGCCCGATGCCTTCCCCTCCGGCGATCTCGCCTTGCAGGAGGCGACCCGGCTCGCCTTCGCTCTGCCCGAGCGGCCGAGCGCCCGGGCGCTGGCCGGGATCGCCGAGGCCTGGCGGCCGCGCCGCGGCGTCGCCGCCAAGCTGCTGTGGGCCTATTACCGGTGGCACAAGCAGCGCGAGGGCGCGCCCATCTGAGACAAGCAGCGCGAAGGCGCGCCGGTCTGAGCCGCCCGCCCCGCGCCGGCGCCTGCCATTATCGCATGGCTGGATTGCAAATAATGCAGGAGAGATTTCGCCGGCAATTTATCGGCAGGCTGGGTTTTCGGTCCGGGCTTCACAAAATTGACGCCGAGTCGGTACATTAGAGCGTCGTGGTGCTGAGAAGCGGCACGCGCCGCTGCTGAAGGGAGTGAGGAGCCGTCGTGAACGCGGCCGCATCGCCCGGAAACTGGCCCGTTTTGGTGCTCAACGCGGACTATCGTCCCCTGAGCTACTACCCCCTGTCTCTCTGGTCCTGGCAGGATGCGGTGCGCGCGGTGTTTCTCGACCGCGTCAGCGTCGTCGAGCAATACGACCGATTCGTCCGCAGCCCGAGCTTCGAGATCCGGCTGCCCAGCGTGGTGTCGCTGAAGACCTTCGTGCGCGCCAACCGCCAGCCGGCCTTCACCCGCTTCAACGTGTTCCTGCGCGACCGCTTCTCCTGCCAGTATTGCGGCGACCGCGACGACCTCACCTTCGACCATTTGATCCCGCGCTCGCGCGGCGGCCAGACCACCTGGGAAAACGTGGTCACCGCCTGCTCGTGCTGCAATTTGCGCAAGGGGGGCCTGATGCCCGGCGAGGCGGGCATGTGGCCGGCCCAGATGCCGTTCGCACCGACGGTGCACGACCTGCACCAGAACGGCCGGCTGTTCCCGCCCAACTATCTGCACCGGAGCTGGCTGGACTATCTCTACTGGGATACCGAGCTCGATCCCTGATCCGGTTTCGGGCCTGAGTGGATCAGCCGGCGTCCTTGAGAGCCCCCCGCGACGCGACCCCCCAGGCGGCGACCGCCGCCAGCGCCAGCGACAGCAGCGCGTTCCAGCCGGCGAGCGACAGGCCCAGCACCACCAGCGCCGGCTCGTCGCAGCGCACCACCTTGGTCGTCTGCATCTGCGTCATCAGGTCGGCGACCGAGCCGAGCGGCTTGATCGCGCCGCCCGAACAGTCGGCCGGCCCCGGCCACCAGCCCCATTCGACGCCGGCATGGTAGGCGGCGATTCCGGTGGCAGCCAGCATGGCCAGCGCCACCAGCGCGGCGCCGGCCCGCAGCAGGCCGGACGGCAGCCGCAGCCAGCCGCCGGCCACCACGGCGGCAGCGAGCGGCAGCGCGACGTAATAGGGGATGCGCTGGGTGAGGCAGAGCGAGCAGGGCACGAGCCCGGCGATCAGCTCCAGCGCCCAGGCGAAGGCGATGGCGCCACCGCCGACCGCCAACACCGCCCATGCGCCGGCCAGCGGCGGCGAACGGCGGGCGGCAAGCCGAAGCGCATCCAGACGAGACACGGCCGAACGATCCATGGCGGCGCGATACCCCTGCCGAATACATCTGTCCACGGCCCTATCGCGCGGGCACGGCCATCTTGCGGCAGATCGAGCCCGAGCGCCGCACCGCGGATTTTCCGGCGCGATCGGCACCCCGATCCCGGCGAGATCGTCCGGAAACCGCATCACGGTGCGTTGACCGGGCGAAGTCGCCGTCTATAGTCCGCGCCGGGCCCCTGTGGCGGAACTGGTAGACGCGCGCGACTCAAAATCGCGTTCCGCAAGGAGTGCTGGTTCGATCCCGGCCAGGGGCACCAATCTTAGCGTCTACCATTGTTTTTCCTCGTCTTTCCTCTCTTTTTTGTCTCACTGTCGGCGTCTGGCGGCGAAAGTGGGACAGTTCCGTTCCCTGATTGTGCCGGAACCAGCATCGGCATGGCGGATGTCGCCAGCTTCGAGCGGTTGGCCTTGGCGGTGTAGTGCGCGGCCATCTTGCGGCCGGTCCACCCGAAGATTGCGTCGAGCTGGGCTTCGGTGGCGCCGTTCTCAGCGGCGATCGTCGCCGCCGCCTTGCGCACACCGTGGGGCGAGCAATGCGGCAGGCCCGCCTGCCGGCACCAGCGGCGGAACTTGTTTCCAAACCCATCGCCGGTGAACGGCTTGTCGTGGATCGTCACCAGGAACGTGAGGTTTCCGGCCGGGCTGGCATCGATGACCGCCTGCAACTCGGGCAGCAGCGGGATGTCGACCACCACCGGGCTGCGCTCCTGGTTCTTCGTGACCGTGAAACGCAGCCGGCCTTCCCGGACGTGCTGGCGGCCGAGCTTCACCACATCCGAGCGACGAACGCCCGTGTAGGCCAGCAGCGCCAAGGCAAGGCGGGCCTGCGAGCCGATCGGATGGCGCGCTTCGAACTGGCGAACCTCTTCAACAGTCCAGGTGTGCCAGCCCTCGGGATTGCCGCGCAGCTTCTTCACGTCTCGGGCCGGGTTGGCGGCGAGGTGCCCTGCATCAACCGCCCAGGCGAACAGATGCCGAAGCGCCTTCAGGAACGAGTTCGCGGCCTCCGGCGTGTCTGCCCTGCGGTCCATGCCCTTACGGATCACCGGCCCGGTGATGTCGGCGAACGGTTCATCACCGGCGCTTTCGCAGACCTTCTCGATGATGGCGCGGCGGACACGCCGGGTGCGCGGGCCAAGCTCCTTGAACGGGGCCGACGCGAAATACTCAGCGGCGAGCCAGCGAAGGGTTCCGGCCTGCGGCTTCCGGGTTCGTCGCGGCGGCGGAGTTGTCGGAGCCACGCCGGCGAGCGCGTCCGCATAGCCGGCCATGAATTCGGCCGAGCCCGGAACGCCGCGGAGGCGCACCTTCGGCTGCCCCGGCCGGCGGAAATAGTAGCGGACGTTGCCGTGCCGATCGACGTCCACCGTGACGAAGCGGAGCCGGACGGTGCCCATGGTCACAACACGATTTCGCGGGATGAGCGGTCGGGCCGATCCGGCCCCCGGCTCGGCAAGCGATCGAAGGCGAGGTCGAGCGCGCGGACATCCCACACCAGCCGGCCATCGATCAGCTTCGGGGCGGGCATGCGACCGTCCCGCACCATGTCATCAAATTTCGCTGTCGAGACGCCGACATACTGCGCCGCAACCTCGCGGGCGATACCGCGCGGCGGGAGGTTCGGCGGAAGCGAGGTCTGGCGGGGCATCACACGCCCTTCGAAGCGTTGATGTAGACGGTTGAGACGCGGCGCCCGCTGAGCGCGGCGACCTGCCGTTCAAGATCGGCGATCGCCGACGCCATTTCGGCGTCGGAGCGGAATTCGACTTCCTGGCCCTGATAGGACACCCGGCGGATGCCCCGCGCGCGCAGGGCGCGCAGGGCGTCGAGGCGGGCTTGCAGCTCGGCGAGCGTTGCCACGGTGATCCCCGATCAGTGGCCGGCGTTGGTGTACCAGCCGCGGTGGTCGAGGAAGGCGGCGCCGAAGTCGAGGCGCACCTTGAACTCCATGCCATCGACCTCGAAGCCGGCGCGCGTCTCGGTCTGCGGGCCTTCGGAGCCTTGCAGGTAGGCGTATTCCAAGCCCTCGATGACGGCTGGATCGCCGACGACGTACCAGCGATAAGCGTCGGTCAGGCGGGCTTCGACCAACAGCTCAAGCTTGCCGCCGAACGGGTTCACGTCCTCGGTCTTGATGGGCTGCAACTGCGCCAGCAGTTTCTCTGCGTCGGTCTCCAGCTCGGGCGGCACCAGCAGGAACCGCGGCGCGACGTTGACGGGCGATCCGGTGAGGCCCTTCTGCCGGCGCATCGCCAGTCGCGCGGCGTCCAGCGTGGTTTCGCTGAGTGCAGCTCCAGACGACGCAAGGTTGCCGTGGTCGGTGTGGAACAGGCGCTTGGCGTCGTCCATCGTCGGCCCGAGGCCGGAACCCTGCACCAGGAGGCTCACCAGGAACTGCCCCTCGAACTCGGCAGCGGCGAGCCCGAACTTGCCGCCAACATCGGTGAACGCCCCGAGGTCGTCATTCACGAGCGCCTGGCGCGAGATGCCGAAAATCTTGCCGAAGGTGTCGACCTTGTAGCTCTCCTTGGCCTCGGCGAAGGTTCCGTATTTGAACTCGCCGGCCTCATGGACCTTTTCCAGCGACGGCGCCTCCGACACCTGAATGCGGGTCTTGGCGCGGAAGTCACGATGCGAGGTCTGGCGGGCCGCGCGCTTCAGCACCGCTGGCGCCGCCTGATACGCGGCCCGCAGCACCCGGTTGGCAGTGTCGCCGAAGATCGCCGGGAAGTCGGAGGTGGTGTGCAGGGCGCGGGTGATGGTGTCGACCGGGTTGAGGCCGGTGGTCGAGAAGCCGCGCGCCCGCAGGCACTCGCGGGCCATGTCCAACGTGGTGAGGTTGGCGTAGGGCCGGGCCGGCTCGCTGAGCTGATGGCGCGGATTGGCGCGGGTGGCGTACAGCGCCTCGCCCATGCGGGTCACGAGCTGCGCCGGGTCGTCATTGGAGAAGCCGACCGTGACGCGCGCCGCCGGCGCCGGCCGGCTCTGGCGGGTGCGCATCGCCTCCAGCGCAGCGGCGCGGGCCTCGCCCTCGCTGGCGCCGCGGTCGATCAGATCGTTGGCCCAGTCGCTGCCGAGGTCGAAGGTGGTGGCCAGCGCACGGATTTCCTGGTTGGCGGCCGCGCGAGTGGTGACGGCTGCGGGCGTGGTGGTGTTCGGCGGGGGCGCGTCAGTCGTGGGGGTCGTTTCGGGCATGTTGCGAACCTTCGCGTTGGGATCGGCGCCAACCGGCACCAGGGACACCTCATGGAGCGCCCAGCGCGTGATGGTGCGGACCCGAGCACCCTTCTGGTCCGTACTGTCACGCCACGTCTCGGGCGCGTAACCGACGCTGACGTTGCGGATGATGCCGCGCTTGACGTCCTGGAAGACGTCCTCGGCGCGGGGCGAGAACTCGACCTTGAGGATGAGCTGGCCTGCTTCAATTCGGCCGCCGCGCACCGCGCCCTTGATGTCGTCGACGGTTCGGCGGTTGTGGTTGTCGAGCAGCGGCATGCCCTCGATGTGCGACAGGTCAACGGCGCGTTCGCTGATCTCCAGCACCTCGCGGAACGGGCCGTCGAAGTCGGCGCGGTCGACACCGGCGCCGGTGGCGGCGATCAGCTCGGCGGTGCGGGCGTCGTCGTCGACCGACGACGGGGTGAAGGCGGCGCGGACGAAAGCGGGGGCGTTCATGGGCTGGCCTCCGGGCTAGGACACGCTGGCGTCAACGGCGGTGATGCGATCGCCGGGTGAGGCCGGGAAAATCCAGTCGTGGCCCGAGGTGAGCCACAGGCACGGGTCGGTCTTGGCGGCGGCCTGGTTGGCCAGCGTGGCATCGGTCGCGACCTTCACGGCCACGCCATAGGCGCCCTCGCCGAACACCGACGCGCGCACCAGCGAGCAATCGGCCGGCACGGTGCCACGCGCGGCGCCCGCAAGCGGCGTCGCCGAAACCGTCAGCAGCTCGCTCGCCAGCACCTGACCGGCCGCGACACCGCCAGTGGGATCGCGGCGGGCTTCGACCTTCTCGACGGCGAGGTATTCGAGGCGAAGGTAGCTCATAGGGAGACCTCGGATTGATCGGTCGGGGTGGTGCTCGGCGCGGCCGGCGCCGGGGCGATGCCGAGGCGGTCGAGCCGGGCCTGATCGGCGGCGATCTCGCGGTCGACGTCCTCGGCGTCATAGCCGCGCTCGGCGATGATCTCGGAGCGCGAGCGCAGATGGTTGCGCAGCTCGATCTCTGCGGCCTGAGCATCCTTCATGGGGTCGACCCAATCCCAGGCCGGCGGCAGCCACTTCACGGCGTGGAAGGCGACGACGTCGCGCTGATAGGCCAGCGCCGGAATGGTGCCGGCGAGCACCTGCCAGCGGATGAAGCGGTCCCACACCGGCCGGCAGAACTGGTGCACCAAGGTGTGGTGCTGGACGGAGCGGCAGAACCGGCGGAACTCCAGCAGCGCGCCGCGCGAGCTGGAATAGTTGGTCTGGCTGTAATCGCCGGTGGCGTGCTCATAGGTGGCGCCGGCGCCGGCGGCGATCATGCGCAAGGACGCGGTCAAGAGCGCCGAGGCGCCACCCTGGTCGGGCGTCTCGGGGAATTCCACGCTCTTGCCCGGCGGCAGGGTGATCAGCGCGCCGGGTTCAAGCGAGGCGTCGAAGGTCGAGCCGCTTTGCTCGCCGTCATAGGGCGGGGTGCCCTCGGGGTCGGTGATGAAGCCGGCGTGGAGCGCGGCGACCTTGGCGCGCACCAGCAACGCATCGAGCAGCGCGTCCAGCTCCTTGGCCGGCAGCAGCACCGGCGCGAACCACGACAGGCCGCGGACCTGCCCCGGCACCAGCTGGCGGAACACATGGATGACGTCGCCCGCCGGGACGCGGTCGGGTGCCACCGCGATCCCCGCGAGCGCATCGCCGGGGGCGGCCCGGCGAATGTGATAGGCGACGATGCGGCCCACGGCGTCGAACTCGACGCCCTGATGGACGGCGCCGCCCGTGTCGAGGCGGCGGGTCCAGGAACGGTCGAGCTGCTCCGGGTGCAGCCGGCGGAGCTGCGGCGCGCCGGTCAGCGGGTCGGCGAGGAACACGAACAGCGCTTCGCCGAACACCACCTGGTCACGCGCCCCGTGCGCCTCGAGGCCGTAGAAATCGGTCAGGCCATCGGCGTCAGCCCGGTCGGTCCAGCCGCGGAAGGCGCGGTGCAAGCCCTGGCGGGTGCTCTCGGCGGGGTGCTCTGAACGCGGCTTGATGCCCTCGCCGATCAGGTTGGCGGCGAGCGATTCGACGATGCGGGCGCCGTTGGCGTTGTTGAGGGCGTAGGCCAGCGCGCGAGCGCCAACCGTGGCGGCGGACTGGTGGAGCACGCCGGCGGACGTGATGCGGCGGTCATCCGACCACCGGCGCCCGCCGCCGCCGGCGTCCAGCGAGCGGCTGTGGACCTTGAGGATGTCGCGGGCGGGGGGCATCTGCGGACCTACTCGCCGAGGTCCTGCTGCGCTTCGGGCGGAACCGTCTGCAAGTTGCTGGCAGCCCGCAGCGTCTCACTCCACAGCTCGAAGAGGATCGTTCCGGAAATGGAGCGGTTCGTCGCCGCCTCGACAAGTCCATCGATCGTATCAAAAACCCGGTGGAAAGCCGGATCGTCGTCCATACGGAAGAACATCACGAAACAAGTCTGCTCTTGAAACCAGTTTCCGTTGGCCTGAGCAGCAGCAAGAAACTCCGGAACCTTGATGCTGATGAGGTCGTAAATCGAATTCACGGCATAAACGGCATTCCAGGACTCAACAGAATGGTTGTTGATCAGTCTCGAAACGAGGCTAATACGAACTGCATCGGCCATGTTGAACCGGCGCCAGCCGGCGCTCTCTTCCGAGCGCGCCTCGACGCGCAACGGGTAATTCGGATCATTCATCCACCGACGAAGGGAAACCGGGTTCAGATTGAAAGCCTTGCAGATGTGGGATGTGGTGAAGGTCATGGCGCGCCTCTAAAACGATCGGGTGTGATCGTTTTATCAGGTCTCGACGCCCGCCACAAGCAAACGATCGAGCGTGAGCGTTTTATTGTGGCGGGCGCTTTGCATCGTGCCGATCAGCAGCGCTCCGTCTGGAACCGCGGCGGGTGCTTAGCGCCACGGCCTGGCGTAGGCGCCTCGGCTATCCGGCAGCGTCAGCCGGCCGAGGGCGAACCCGGCAGCGAGCGAGATGGCGCAGGACACCAGAGCAACGGCGAAAATCGGTTCCGGGGTCATGCCGAGCCCTCCAGTTCATGTCGGCGAGGGTGGAGCATTTTGAAAAGCTGCTCGCGCCGTTCCTCTACTGCTTCGACCAATCTCTTCATCCTCCGAGCGATATGTCCGATCGGGACCGAATCTTCGTCCTTTTCGTCGGTCGACATACCCATGGCCATGAGGTCGAGAGCCATGGCCAGCGCTCTCAATTCGTCGAGATCGTCTTCCATCTCGCAGGAGATTTCGAATGGCGTGCAGGCTTCTGCCGCAGCTTCTGTTTCCTGTTCGGTCATTCCGCGTCCCCCCTCTCGCGCTCGTGCAGCTCTTCGAGGAGCGCATCAACTTCTTCGAGATTGTCCTTGAGGGCGCCGACGCCGGTCATGACGGCTTCTCCGACCTCCCTGTCGACACGCATAAGACCTTCGCCGGCCAAGTAGAGCAGTTCGGCGAGGTGCTGGGCCTTATGCAGGGCGTCTAATGCGCCAATCAGCGACCCCAGCTTGGTCGCCTCGTTGGTCTCTTGGCTGGCCGCGGGCATAGCTCCGCCGGCAGCCGAAACGGTGGTGTTCGGCATTGGTGTTGCTCCATTGAGCGTTTGAATGCACAATGATATAAACAGCTCAAATAACGTCGGTCAATAGGTTCATATCAAAGTGAGCGATTTAACTCAGGTCACAGGGCGCCAGATCGCCGCTGCCCGCTCGCTGGTGGGGATGGCTCAAACGGACTTGGCGGAGAGGTCCAAGGTCTCGATCGCCACACTTCGTCGAATGGAGGCCAGCGTAGGGCCAGCCGCTGGTATGGCGAACAATGTCGCGGCGGTTCAGCGCGCCCTCGAAGAGGCTGGCGTCGAGTTCATCGCCGAGAACGGCGGCGGGCCGGGCGTGCGGCTGAAGAAGGATCGACCCGCGTGAGCAAGCGCCTGGAACAGATGCGCGGCAATCCGCAGGGCGATTGGCGCATCGAGGACGTCGAGGCGCTATGCCGCGAGCACGGCATTACCTGCGAGGCAGCCCGCGGCGGCAGCTCGCACTACAAGGTCGCCCACCCGGCGGTACCGGTGATTCTCACCGTGCCCTACAAGCGGCCGATCAAGCCGGTATATATTCGCAGGCTGGTGGCGTTCGTCGACGCCGTGAGGAAGGCCCATGACCCGCAATGACCCGACCCGTCTTGAATACCCGGTGGTGGTCGAGCCGCTGTCTGAGGCGGACGGCGGCGGCTTCGCGGCGATCGTGCCGGACCTGCCCGGCTGCATGAGCGACGGCGAGACGCCGGAAGAGGCGATCGTCAACGTCCAAGACGCGATTCGCGCCTGGATCGAAGCCGCCCACGACCTTGGCCGCGAGGTGCCGGCACCCTCGCGGCACCTCGGCGGCACGATTCTCTCGGCCGCCGAGTGAGACCAAGCGGCAAATTTGCCGCTTGGTGGTCATTGCCCAAGGAACTTCGACCGGATCACGGCCGGTGGCGGCTGCGGCGCGGCCTCGGCGCCTCTTTGATGCGGACGGCAAGGTCGGTCAGGCGCCAGCCGGCGGCGTAGAGGCCATGCAGCGCGGCGGTGGCATAGACGCGGGTGTCGAGCCCTTCGTTTCGCACCCCGGCATCCTTCACCCACTCCAGACGCGCCACGCCGCGGGTGTACTTGCGCACGGCGCGCTCGGCGACCAGCTCGCCGAACCAGGCGTAATCGCGATCGGCCGGGAAGTGGCAGGCGCCGGCGCCCTCGGGCTCGCCAGCCCGCAGGCGGGCGAACAGCGTCGACTTGATGCTGTCGACGCCGACGATGTGAACCGGCGCCAGCGCAGCGCGGCGGGCCTTGGGCGGGCGCTTCGGCCACGGCGGCACGCCGGGACCGCCGCGGCCCTTGATGGCCCAGACCCGGCGATTGAGCCGGGCGGCCGAAAACGTCATCACCTCGCCGGTGCGGTGCCCGCCCGAATCGATCGCCACGGCGGCGATCGGCAGTGGCGGCACGTCGCGACGGTGTGGGAAGCGCTGCGCCAGCAGCCTGTCGAGGGCGTCCCACACCTCAGGCCGCGCAGTGTCGCCGTGGATCGCCTCATAGGCCAGCGACCACGATTCCTCGCCGAGCCCCCAGCCGACAATCTCGATGGCCAGCCAGGTGTCCTGCACGTCGACCCCGGCGGTGACGATTGCGACGCCATCGGGCAGCAGCTCGCCCCAGTCCTCGGCACGGGCCTGGAGGGTGTCGGGCGCCAGCGGGGCGGTGTCGCGATCCTCGAACGGCTCGCCGAGCTTGAGGTTGGTCCAGGTCTTGAGCCGGGTCGGGTCTTTTCGCGAGGCAAGGAAGTCGATCGCGATCTCACCCCAGCTCTCGAACGGCGAATAGAGCGCCGACAGGTGGAAGCCGGCGGTGCGGCCGTCACCCGGCGCGGTGGCGCGCCATTCGCCGGCTGAGAGCAGCGCCGGCTTGTCGTGCTCCTCGATCACCCCGCCGCAGGTCTGGCAGGCGTAGAAGGCGCGGGCGGGTTCGCCTTCGGGCCATGCGATGCCGCGCCATTCCAGCACCTGGAACGTGCCGCAGTGCGGGCACGGCACATGGAAGCGGCGCTGATCGCTCTCGGCGAATGCCTTCTCGATGCGCGACACGCCGGCCAGCGTCGGCGTGCTGATCATGAGAATCTTGCGGCGGCCGCGGAACGTCACGGTGCGCTGCACGGCGAGCGCCACCGGGTCGCCTTCGTCGTCGGCGTCGGCCGGGAAGGCGTCGACCTCGTCCAACATGAGATAGCGCGCCGGGGTCGAGCGCAGGCCGGTGGCGGAGTTGGCGCCGGTCATCACCAGGGCGCCGCCGGGGAATTCCTTCAGCGCCACGGTGTTGCCGGGGTCCTTGGCGCGGGGCGTGGCGATCTTGCGGCGCAGCTCGGGCGTGCCCTCGATCAGGGGATCGATGCGGGTGCGCGAGTTGCGGCGGACCATGTCGATCGACGGCCACACCGCAAGGATGAGGCCGGGGGCGTGGGCGATCCAATAACCGATGGCGTTGAGGCCGGCTTCGGTGCCGCCGGTCTGGGCGCCCTTCATGAACACCACGCGCTCGACCGGCGAGGATACCGACAGCGCGTCCATGATGTCCTTCAGGTACGGCACGCGCGCGGTGCGCCACGGGCCGGGCTCGGCGTTGGCGGTGGGCAGCATGCGGTGACGGTCGGCCCATTCCGACACGGTGAGCTGCGGTTCGGGGGCGAGGCCGCGGCGCCAGGCGGCATCGACCAACTCGGCAGTCAGGGCGTCGAGGTCAGTCATGGTCGAGCCCGTCCAGCGGCATGGCGGCGAGCGCGGCGAGCTGGTCGCGCACCAGGCGGTCCAGCGCCGCCACCATGGCGGCGAGATCGCCGGCCGGCAGGCGGGCGAGCTCGGGCGCGGCGCGATTCACCCAGCCGATCCAGGCGTCGCGCTCCTGGCGGGCACGGGTCTCGATGGTGCGGAGCGTGGCCTTGCGGTCAATCAGATTGCCGGCGAGGCGGCCGGCCTTCAGCAGGGCAATTTCCGCCTCGGCGGCGTCACGGGTCGAGCGCGGGGTGGGGGCGCGGAGATCGTCATCCTCGCCGAGGCTGGCACGGCGGCGGTTGGTGTCGATGTTGTCGCGCACCCACGCACGGCCCTTCGCAACGTGGATGCGGGCGTTGGGCTCGACCGGCAAGCCGGCCTTGATCATCTGCGACACCCGGCCCTGCGTCACGCCTATGAGGTCGGCGAAGGCGCGCTTGGAGACCGTCTCGGGCATTGCTGCCGGGCGGTATCCAAGCGGTAAGCCTTGCGTTTCCTGCATGGCTAAGCCTGCCTCAAGCCTCGGAGTTTACTTGCTAAATCGCCTTCCTGTAGCGAGGTCATGGGGTTCGAATTACTCGCACGCCCTGGCGGGGGAAGGACCCAACGGCCGGGTCGACCGCTTGGAGAGCGGCGCGGAGTGGGTTGGGGATGAGCAACCTCTGTTCTTCGCCCCGCTGGCGGCAACCTCACGGTGTGACCTTGGAGGCGAACATCGCCCCGGCCCTTCATCGAATGCCCCTTGCGCTGCTGCCGCTGTCGCTTCGCTTTTGCGCTGGTATTTTTTTATATCTATGTTCTTCGAGGGGTTCACTATTTTGGTATTTTGGACCCTATTGGGCCGGTGTGCGGTGGGGCCTCGCCGAAGCCACGTCATCCACTCGCGAGAGATGATCTCCACGACGTTCGGCAGGTTCTTGCGCCCACGCTGCGGACGCACGGTGATCCTGATCAGGCCTCCGCGGCGCGCCTCATTCAGCGCGTTCTGCACGGTGGTGCGGCAGCAGCCGGCGAGCGCGGCGATCTTGTCGATCGGCAGATCGCATTGACCGTGGTGCTTCACTTCGCCAGCGATGATGGCCAGCACGGCGCGCTCGCCCTCGGTGAACAGGGCGCGCAGATGCGGCGGAATCGCCCCCGAGCCGCCGAGCATTCTGCGGCGCTCGCGCGACGCCTTGCGGTCATGCGAGCGATGCGGCTTGCGCGGCTCCTCAAAGATCGATCCGATGCGGCCGCGAAGCGGGCCGATCTTCATGCCGGACGGACGCCAAGGCCGGCGCTTGCCGATCGCCGATTCGAGGAAGACCGCTTCGTCGTAGCTGATCTCGCCCTTGCCCTGATGGCGCCAGAGGGCACTGCAAAGGTTGTCGAGCTGGTCGGGCGAGCGCGCCGCGTTGATGTGGTTGTAGAGCGTCGAGGCTGTCAGGCTTGAGAACGTCCGGAGGGCAGCGTCAGCCATGACGCGCCTCCGCAAGAAGGGCAGCGACCGCATTCTTGCGCAACCCGAAGATGCCGATTAGGCGCTCCTCGGTGCTGAAAGCAGCCCAGCCGTACCCAAGCCTGGACGATCCTACTCGGCCGGGGATGTCGGGGCCATAGGGGTGGGGATCGTCATTGACGCTGACTGGCGGGCGAGGCTCTTGCGGGCGCCCGCCGCGTCGGCTAGCTTTGCTGACGTTCCGCCGCCCGGCAGGAACATTACGATTAGCCCCGCGCGCTGTGCCACCAGCCGCGGGGTTTTCGTTTTTCGGCTTGGCGGGAAGCTGACCGGACGGTGGGACAAAACGGCCGCAAACCCGCATTCCCTCGTTGCGGGTTTCCGGTGTCCCACCAGTTGCACCGGATTGATCTAGCCTGAAGCCGGTAGACCGGCCAGGGGCACCACCCTTCCCGCCTCACCGCACAGACTAAGACCCGCACCTCGCGCGCCGGGGCACACTCATTCCGAGGCCGGATAGAGGCCGATCAGCCGGGACTGGCGCATCAGCGCCGCGACCAGCTCGACCGTACCGCAGGGCCGAACGCCGCGCTGGCGCTGCCGGTCGCCGATCTCGAACAGCAGCGCCTGCTGACGGAACAGCTCGCGATAGACGTGGCCGAGGCCGAACGCCGGGTCCCAGACATGGATGGCCTCGCCGCCGATGCCGTTGACCTCGATGATCTGGAACTCCTCGCCGCACATCAGCGCAGCCGGCGAATCGAAGCGGATGTCGAAGCGGCCATAGTGGAACTCGGCCATGTCGCGGGAGATGGCGTCGAAGCGCGCCTCCAGCGCCGCGGTGATCAGGCTCGAGCCGTCGCGATAGAAGCCGCCGACCCGCTGGCTGCCGATGAAGGTCAGGGTGACGATCTCGCCCACCGCCGGCACCGTGCGCAAGAGCGCCTCGGGCAGGCCGCGGTGCCCGGCGCCGCGGCCGAGATAGCACGCCGATTTCCAGCTCAGGCGCGGATCGGCGGCGATCAATTCGGCCACCGTGGTGCGGCCATTGCCCATCACCGCCGGGTGGTGGCGAATGGCGAGCGACACCACTTCACCGCGCGGCGCGCCGGGCAGGCGCGCATAGAGCAGCCCGGCCTCGCCGCGATAGGGCGACATCGCCTGCGCCAGGAACGGCACCTCGGCCGGCAGGGCCGCAAGCGCCGCGCCGAACTCCGCGGCATCGGCCACCGCGCGCACGCCATAGCCCTGCCAGCCGATGTCGGGCTTCAGCACCAGGGGCCAGGACAGGCCCGCCGCCGCGCACTGCGCCGCCGCCGCCTCGCCCCAGCGGCCGCCTGCGCCTTCCGGCTTGGCGAACACCAGCGTCGGCGCCATGAACGACCGGGCGAGCGGCCCGGCCGACGCGAGATACTCGCTCTTGCGCTCGCCCCACATGCCGCCGGTGGTGATGGTCGGATTGGCGGCGGTGGGCAGGCTGAAGCTGCGATAGGCAAGGGCGAGCCGCAGCCAGTTGGCGGCGAGCGGCGCATAGAACACCAGCGGCGGGATGCGCTCGGCCGCCGCCACCGGCCGCGGGAAGCTCGCCACCGCCGGCGGCGGCAGCGGCCTTCCGGCCGCCCGGTCGAGTGCCGGGTCGAGCTCCCGATCGATCTCCGGATCGAGTCCCTGCCCGATCCCGTCCCCATCCCACCGGCCGGCCGCGCCGATGCTGGCGCGGGCGACGAGGCGCGGCGCCACCAGCGTCGCCGCCCAGCGCATGGCATAGACCACCGCCAGCGACACCGGCACGGCGAGAACCATCATCAGCCGGCTGTCGGAGATCGCCGCCGGCCAGTGGCGGCAGACAAACAGCGCGATCCCCAGCACCACCGCCAGATAGATCATCGAGAAGATCGATGAGGCGCCGAGAAAGCTGCGGAAGCAGAAGCGGCGCGCGCCGAACGTCATGAAGCACGGCAGGAGCAGGCCGGGCACCAGCCGCACCAGCAGCATGGTCTCCAGGATGCGCTTTTCCAGCGCCCCGGCCACCGCGTCGAGCCCCGGCCGCGCCATCACCTTCTGCGTCCAGGGCAGACGGGCGGCGAACACGCCGAGCCCGTAGAACGCCGCGTCGCTCGCCACCATGCCGGAGAACAGGCTGGGCACGACCACGGTCGAGGACACCGACGCATCCTGCAGCAGCAGGGTTGCCGCGACGATGGCGACGTCCTCATGGATGAAGGGCAGCAGGAACAGCCCGACCGCCAGGACGAACGGGGAATGGCCAGCCGATTGGAGAAGATCGATCGCGGACACGAGGTCTACTCAGTCAGGTCTACGCAGCCATTGAGGGAACGGCGCCGGCCCATTCCTGCCGGCGCCCGGGTGCGTCCGCCGGCACACATGAATGATACGGTTTCGCCAACACCCCTTGTTCGATAACGGGACTTTCGGCGATCGGACTGCGGCTCGCGGACTGCGGCCCGAAGGCCAGATCGGCCCGAAACCGTATGACATCCTACATCCGAACGGGCCGAAACCGCATAGCAGATATGACGCCGCAGCCAGCTGATCCGGTTGATCCGGTTGATCCCTTCGGGATCCTGGAAACGGTCTCGCCGAAAGCCCTGGCGGCCGTGGCAGGATCGCCCGGACATCGCAGCCCCCAGGTTTCACTGCCTCAAGGTTCACCGCCCCCAGGCTCGCCGCCTAAAGGCTTCACGGCCGCGGGGTCACTGCCCCCAGGCGGTGAAGGCGTCCTCGAACACCTTGTCGCCCGGCACGCCCTTCTCGATCGACAGGATCGCGCGGCGGCCGTTCTTGTAGACCAGCGGAATGTCGAGCCACGCCCGCTCCTTGAGGAGCTGGAGGTTGCGTTGCACGTCGGCCTCGATCGCCGACAGGCCGACGATGAAGAAGCCGGGGGTGACGTCGACGGCGAGGCCGGCCAGCGGCGCGCCGCGCTGGCCCTCGCTGCGCTTGGCCAGGATGCCGGGCACCTTGGAGACGCCGCCGAACGGAAAATCGGGCGGGGTCGTGAACAGCAGCTCGATGGTGTGGCTCGCCGGCAGCGCCGTGTCGACATTGCGCCGGATGGTGAGCGCCGCCGCCAGCCGGCGCTCGGGCACCAGGACATCGGCGCGGATGGCGACATCCGGCGGCAGGCCGGGACCGGACATCACGGTCTCCGTCCGCCACGCGACGGTGCCGACCAGCACCTGACCCTGCTGGCCGGCGCTCGGATCCTCCTCATAGAGGATGGCGCGCTGCGCCACCTGCAGCGCCTGCGCCGATGGCTGGGCCGGCGGCTGCGGCTGCGCCTGGCCCTCCGGCTGCGGCGCCGGGGCGCGGGGTGCATCCTGCGTCACCCGGTCGGTGATCTTCGGCCGCTCGGCCGGCTGCAGCGGCGCCACCACCCGCGGGCGCTCACCGCCGCTGAGCAGCGAGAGCTTGCCCGATGCCGCGAGCAGGCCGACCACCGCGGCCACCACCACCAGCGCCACGATGCCGATGACGATCGCCCAGAACCGCAGGCGGCTGCCACCGGTTTCGCCGGTCCCGTCGAGGTCGTCGAGGCGCGGCCGCACCGCCACTGCCGGGCGGTTGGCCGGCCGGGGTTCGATCTTGCTCCTGCG
The DNA here is from genome assembly GCF_003966715.1 of Blastochloris tepida. NCBI lineage: Bacteria > Pseudomonadati > Pseudomonadota > Alphaproteobacteria > Hyphomicrobiales > Blastochloridaceae > Blastochloris > Blastochloris tepida. Next base: position 3,929,488 of record NZ_AP018907.1, on the reverse strand, counting down.
GTTGCGGGCCGGCGGCGCCTCGGCCGATGCCGGCGCGCCCTCGCCCACGGCGAGATCCTCGGCCGCCGTCATGTCGTGGCTTGGCGCAAAATTCTGGCCTGCCCCAAGCCCCTCGGTCGCCGCAACTCCTTCGCCAACTGGCATGGCCTCGCCGGCCGGCGGGGCCGGGGGCTCGGCATACCGCCTCGGCAGGTCCGGCTCGGGCGACGGCGGCGAAATGGGACGTGCGTCAGCCGCATCCGCGAGCGCAGGCGGCGCGGCGCGCGCTTCGCGCGCGGCCCGGGTGGTCAGCCCCTCCTCGCCGAGCTGCGCCGCCTCCTTCATGGCGTCGCGGAACGACGGCTTGCCGTTGCCGCCGGTCAGGCGGTCGATCCGCGCCTGGAACGGGCTCGCCTTGCGCTCGGCCGGCTCCGGCTCGCGCGGCTGAGCCGGCACGGGCGGCGCCTCGGCCGGAGTTTCGGGTTCGGCCTGCACAGGCGTTTCGGCAGCGGGCGCCGCTGGCGCAGACTCTTCCGGCGCGGGCTCTGCCGGGGGCGGCGGCGGGGCGGCCGCCGTGGGCGGCACCGGCGGCGCGCTGTCGCGCTGGCCGCGGGCGTACTCCGCCTCGATCCGGCGGATCGCCTCCTCAAGACCCAGCCGTTCGCGGGTGATCTCCGATTCGGTCAGCGGCGGATCGAGGCTGCGAAGCTGCGTCACCAGCGCCGACCGCGCCCGGTCGTACAGCGACCGCCGGGCCTCGGCGGTGTTCGTTTCCAGACCGGCGATCGCGCGGGAGAGCAGAGGGGCAAAATCCGCCATGGTCCTGATCGGGTCGGCCCCAGGCGCTGAGGCTTAGGCGCCGAGGCGTGGGGTCAGCTAGGTTTCGAACGGGTTCTGGACGAGAATGGTGTCGTCGCGCTCCGGCGATGTCGACAAGAGCGCCACCGGGCAGCCGATCAGCTCCTCGATCCAGCGCACATATTTGATCGCCTGCGCCGGCAGATCGGCCCAGGAACGCGCGCCGGCGGTGGAGGCCGACCAGCCGGGAATCGTCTCATAGACCGGCTCGATTCGCGCCTGGGCGCCCTGGCCGGCCGGCAGATAGTCGATCTCCTCGCCGTCCAGCCTGTAGCGCACGCACACCTTGATCTCGTCGAAACCGTCGAGAATGTCGAGCTTGGTCAGCGCGATGCCGGTGATGCCGGAGGTCTTGACGGTCTGGCGCACGATCACCGCATCGAACCAGCCGCAGCGCCGCGGCCGGCCGGTGACGGTGCCGAACTCGCGCCCACGCTCGCCGATGCGCCGGCCGATGTCGTCGAAAAGCTCGGTCGGGAACGGCCCCTCGCCGACCCGCGTGGTGTAGGCCTTGGCGATGCCCAGCACATAGCCGATGGCGGTGGGGCCGAGGCCGGAGCCGATCGCCGCGGCGCCGGCCACGGTGTTGGACGAGGTGACGAACGGATAGGTGCCGTGGTCGACGTCGAGCAGCGCCCCCTGCGCGCCCTCGAACAGGATGCGCGAGCCGGCGCGGCGGTGGTCGTCGAGCAGCGCCCACACCCGGTCCATGTAGGGCAGCACCTGCGGCGCCAGCGCGATCAGCTCGCCGGCCAGCTCGTCGCGCGGCACCGGCGGCATGCCGAGCCCCTGGCGCAGCGGATTGTGATGGGCGAGCAGGCGGTCGATCTTGGCCGGCAGCGTCTCCGGCTCGGCCAGATCCATCAGCCGGATGGCGCGCCGGCCGACCTTGTCCTCATAGGCCGGGCCGATGCCGCGCTTGGTGGTGCCGATGCGGGTGCCGGCCGCCCCGCTCTCGCGCAGCGCGTCGAGCTCGCGGTGCAGCGGCAGGATCAGCGTCACATTGTCGGCGATGCGCAGCACGTCGCGGTCGATACGCACGCCCTGGGCGGTGAGCCGGGCGATCTCGTCGACCAGCGCCCTGGGATCGAGCACCACGCCGTTGCCGATCACCGACAGCTTGCCCGGCCGCACGATGCCGGAGGGCAGAAGCGACAGCTTGTAGGTGGTGTCGTCGATCACCAGCGTGTGGCCGGCATTGTGGCCGCCCTGAAAGCGGACGACGACGTCCGCCTGTTCCGAAAGCCAATCGACGATCTTGCCCTTACCTTCGTCGCCCCACTGGGAGCCGACGACGACCACATTGGCCATATCTGCCGCCACGCCAGGGCCCGGTCGGGCCCGGAAAGATGAGAACAAAAGGTGTACGATCCCCGGCGCGTCCGTCGAGGCTCGTTTCCCGTACCGGATCGACTGTAGCGAAGCAAGGCGGCCGGCCGCCCTATCCCGGATGTTCTACCGGTTCCGGCGGACCGCGCCGCGATCCGCCGGACGCCGATGTGCCGTCAGCGCCGCGGCCCCGCCGTGATGACCTGCCGGTCGGCCGGCCACTTGACCCGCCAGCCAAAGGTGATGGTGCGGCTCTCGCCCGGCGCATAATCGTAGCTCCAGGCCAGCACGCCGCGCCGGTCGCCGACATCCTTCGCGGTCGGCGCGGTGCCGCCCGAGGCGAGCTCCACCTGGATCTCCTGGTCCTCGCTCTGCGGAATGCGGTCCTCGACGGTGATGCGCATCGGCACGTCGTGGGCGTTGCGCACGCTGATCTTCATTTCCTGCCGCTCGACCCGGCTCTGGCTGACGATGCCGCTCTGGCTTTCGTCGCGCCGCAGCAGCGTGCGGGTGACCTTGGCGCGCTCGTCGGCGCCGAAGCCCAGCGTCACCATCTCGCCCTGGGTCACCAGATCGAGCCGCCCGGTGCCGACCAGGATGCCGTCGCGATAGAGCGCGACACGCCCGGGCAGCAGCGGCGCCTCCTCGTCCTGCCGGAAGCTCGCCTGCAGATAGGGGGTGGTGTCGAGCGCCGCCGCCACCATGACCGACAGATCCGGCGCCACCGTCGTTGCGGCCAGCCGCAGCACGCGCCCGCCCTCGCCCGAGCCGACGCTCACCCGGCCCGGCAGCGTCCACACCACCTGCAGCGCGCCCTCCTCGGCCTGCGCCTCGCGCTCGCTCACCGGCGCCTCATCAGCCAGTGGCGGCGGCGGTGCCATCGCCGGGGCGGCGCGCTCGGCAATCGACTCGCTCTGCTTGAGCATCGGCGCCCGGGCCGGTGCCGGCATCGGCCGCGGCGGCGGCAGGAAGCGTACGAACACCGGCTGGATCTGCGGCGCCTGGGTGCCGCCCGCGGTGCGCAGCGTCGAGACGCTGAGCGCGACATCGGTCCAGTCCTCGCCGGTGCGCTGGACGATCTCGGCGCGGCGGACCAGTTCGAGGCTCGGCGTGCCGCCCGGCTTGCCGACAGTGAGGCGCGCATCATAGAGCGGCGTCCAGCGGGCGTTGCGCACGCTGTAGGTGACGGCGAGCGTGCCCTTGGCGGCGGCATCGGCGGCGACGTCGATGCGCACCTGCATGCGGTTCACCGGCTTGGCGCGCAGATCCTGCTCGGCCTTGGCGATCGCCTCATCGAGCGTGCGGGCGCGCTCGCGCACCTCGATCAGCGCCCGGCCGGCGGCCTCGATCTCATCGGCAAGGCCCGTGAAGGTCTGGCGCCATTCGGCGAACGGAATCTTGGTCTCCTTCTCGCCGGCGGCGAACGGCACCTCGCGGGCGTAGCGCTCGGCGAAGCCCTTGCGGGCCTGCAGCGCCTCGATCCGGCTCTGGATGCCCTGCCGCTCCAGCCGCAGCGCATCGAGCTTCGCCTTCAGCGCGTCGGCCCCGGCCGGCTGCTCCACCGCATCGAGCGGCTTTGCGACCACGCCGAGCACCGCCACGCCGCCCACTCCCTCCACCCGCAGCGAGCGCGGATCGAGCCCGGCCGGAAAATCGCGCGCCACCAGCGTGGTCTCGCCGGGTGGCAGGTCGAAGGTGATCAGCCGCACCACGCTGGCGCCGTCGGGATAGACCGTCACCCGGTCGAGGCGCGAGTGCACCTCGGCGTCACGGGCGGCGGCCGGCCCGGAGGCCACGGGAAGAGCGGCGAGCAGCGCCGCCGAGACGAGCAGGAAACGGATCATCGTCGGATGCCTGTGAGAAATGCCGGGCCGGCGGCCGGACGAGCCGCCGGAGCGCACAACTTGAGCGGTCGATTGCGGTGCGGTTGCGGCGGCGGGCGGGCACCCGCGCGGCATTCCCGCCATGCTGCAGCCCCCGCTTGTTCATCCGAGCCGGCGCATATTTATATGTTCGGCCCTCCGCACCGGTGTGACGCCCGGATGCGCCCGCCGCCTGCCGGAGTCCCCCGCTTGAAGTCCCCCAGCCCGAAGTCCCCCAGCTTGAAAATCTGCCCGTGCTGAAACGCGTCGGGACGTGGGTCCACCACAACCCCTATCTCTTGCTCGTCCTGACCTCGATGATGTGGGCCGGCAACGGCGTCGCCGCGCGCATCGCGGTCGGCCACATCTCGCCGATGGCGCTCACTTCGCTGCGCTGGGTGATCACCTGCCTTGCCATGGCGCTGTTCGCCTGGCGGCCGGTGGTGGAGGCTTGGCCGCAGCTTCGCCCACGCCTTCCCTATCTGCTGGTGATGGGCACCATCGGCTTCACCGGCTTCAACGTGCCGTTCTATTGGGGCGCCCACCACACCACGGCGGTCAACCTCACCATCATCCAGGGCGCGATTCCGGTGTTCGTGATGCTGGGGGCGCTCGCCCTCTACGGCACGCCGGTCGGCGCCATGCAGGCGCTGGGCATGGCGGTGACGCTGGTCGGCGTCGCGGTGCTGGCGTCGCAGGGCGATCTCGCCAATCTGCTGGGGCTCGAGCTCAATGTCGGCGATCTCGGCATGATCGTCGCCTGCCTGCTCTATGCCGGCTACACGATCGGGCTGCGCAACCGGCCGAACGTCCCGGGGCTGGCGCTGCTCGGCGCCTTCGCGCTGGTGGCGGCGCTGACCTCGGCGCCGCTGCTGGCGATCGAGGTGGCGCGCGGCGAGGTGCTGTGGCCCGACGCCACGGGTCTGCTGTGCATCCTCTATGTCGGGCTGCTGCCCTCGCTCACCGCCCAGGTGCTGTTCATGCGTGCGGTCGAGCTGATCGGGCCGGGTCGCGCCTCGCTGTTCGTCAATCTGGTGCCGGTGTTCGGCGCCCTGTTCGCGGTGGCGATCCTGGCCGAGCCGTTCGGCATCTACCACGCCGCGGCGCTGACGCTGGTGCTGGGCGGCATCGCGCTGGCCGAGGCCCGCAGGGGCTGACCAGAGACCCGCGAGGGCGGAACGGCAGCGGGCGGCAGACCAATGTCCGCCGCCCGCCTTGGGATCACAGGTTTTTCGGCCCTTCAGTCCGGAAAGCGGATCAGAACTTCAGCCGGCGCGCCCGCTTGACGTGCGGGATCTTCTCGATCGCGCGCAGCAGGTCGTCGGAGACCGCCTCGTCGACGGCGACGAGGCAGATGGCGTTGCCGCCCGCCTGGTCGCGGCCGAGATTGAAGGTGGCGACATTGACGCCGGCTTCGCCCAAGAGCGTGCCGAACCGGCCGATGAAGCCCGGCTTGTCGTCGTTGCGGATGTAGATCATGTGCGGCGCGAACTCGGCGTCCATGTCGATCCAGCGGATCTCGACCATGCGCGGCTTGCCGTCCTGCAGCACGGTGCCAGCGGCATGGCGCGCCATGTCCTCGGCCTCGACCACGATGCGGATCAGGCTCTCGTAATCGCCCTCGTGCGAGCTCTTCACCTCCTCGATGGTGATGCCCTTCTCCTTGGCGATTGCCGCCGCATTGACCATGTTGATCTCGGGCATGAACGGCCGCAGCACGCCGGTGATGGCGGCGGCGTTGATCGCGCGAGTATTGAGCTTGCCGACCTCGCCCTCATACTCGATGCGGATGCCCTTGATCGCGGCTTCCGTGAGCTGGCCGAGGAACGAGCCGAGCTTCTCGGCGAGCGTCACGAACGGCTTGATGCGCGGCGCTTCCTCCGCCGATATCGACGGGAAGTTCACCGCATTGGTGATGGCGCCCTGCAGGAGATAGTCGCTCATCTGCTCGGCCACCTGCAGCGCCACATTCTCCTGGGCCTCGGTGGTGGAGGCGCCAAGGTGCGGCGTGCAGATGACGTTGGGCAGGCCGAACAGCGGGTTGGCGGTCGCCGGCTCCTCGACGAACACGTCGAACGCCGCACCCGCGACATGGCCGGACTTGATGGCCTCCGCCAGCGCCGCCTCGTCGACCAGCCCGCCGCGGGCGCAGTTGATGATGCGCACGCCCTTCTTGCACTTGGCGATCGCCGAGGCGTCGAGGATGTTGCGGGTCTTGTCGGTGAGCGGGGTGTGCAGCGTGATGAAGTCGGCGCGGCGCAGCAGGTCCTCAAGCTCGACCTTGTGCACGCCGAGCGCCACCGCGCGCTCGTCCGACAGGTAGGGGTCGAAGGCGATGACCCGCATCTTCAGGCCCACCGCGCGGTCGGCGACGATCGAGCCGATATTGCCGCAGCCGATGATGCCGAGCGTCTTGGCGGTCAGCTCGACGCCCATGAACTTGTTCTTCTCCCACTTGCCGGCCTGGGTGGAGCGGTCGGCCTCGGGGATCTGGCGGGCCAGCGCCATCATCATGGCGATGGCGTGCTCGGCGGTGGTGATGGAGTTGCCGAACGGCGTGTTCATCACGATCACGCCGCGCGAGGTGGCGGCGGGGATCTCGACATTGTCGACGCCGATGCCGGCGCGGCCGACCACCTTGAGGCGGGTCGCGTTCTCCAGGATCTTGGCCGTCACCTTGGTGGCGGAACGGATGGCGAGGCCGTCATAGTTGCCGATGATCTCGGCGAGCTTGTCCTTGTCCTTGCCGAGCGACGGCTGGAAATCGACCTCGATGCCGCGATCCTTGAAGATCTGGACGGCGGCCTCCGACAGGGCGTCGGAAATCAGCACTTTCGGTGTGGTCATGGCGGTGTCTCGATCATGTCTGCCGCGCGGGTCGAGCGCTCGCCTGTCCCCACGGGCGGGGAGGTTGGCGCGCCGCGGGCGCGGCCGGTGAAGGGCGGGTGATGGGACTGTCGAGGGTGAGGGGCCTTCCCTCACCCGGCCGTTGGCGGCTGGCCCCGCCGAGCGCGGGGCGGGCTCGCGCTCCGCCGGCGGCAGAGCCGAGCTGTGGGGGATCAGACTCCCGGGTCGAGCTGAGCCTTGGCGGTCTCGAACGCCCAGTCGAGCCAATCGGTGAGCGCCGCGACATCGGCGGTCTCGACCGTGGCGCCGCACCAGATGCGCAGGCCGGGAGGGGCATCGCGATAGGCGCCGATGTCGAGCGCCACCTTCTCCTTCTCCAGCGCCGAGACCATCGCCTTGGCGAAGGCCGCCTGCTGCTCGTTCGACAGCGCCGCCACGGTGGCATCGACCACCTTCAGGCACACCGAGGTGTTGGAGCGGATCGCCGGATCGCCGGCCAGGAAATCGACCCACTCGGTCTTCGCCACCCAGTCGGCGATCGCCTTGGTGTTGGCGTCGGCGCGGGCGATCAGACCCTTGAGGCCGCCGACCGACTTCGCCCACTCCAGCGCGTCGAGATAGTCCTCGACCGCCAGCATCGACGGGGTGTTGATGGTCTCGCCCTCGAAGATGCCCTCGATCAGCTTGCCGCCGGAGGTGAGGCGGAAGATCTTCGGCAGCGGCCAGGGCGGGGTGTAGCTGGTGAGGCGCTCGACCGCGCGCGGCGACAGGATCAGCATGCCGTGGGCCGCCTCGCCGCCCAGCACCTTCTGCCAGGAGAAGGTGACGACATCGAGCTTGTCCCAGGCGAGATCCTGGGCGAACGCCGCCGAGGTGGCGTCGCAGATGGTGAGGCCCTCGCGATCGGCGGCGATCCAGTCGCCATTGGGAACGCGCACGCCCGACGTGGTGCCGTTCCAGGTGAAGACGACGTCGCTGGTCTTGGTGTCGACCTTGGCGAGGTCGACGATCTGGCCGTAGCCGGCCTTCAGAGTCGTGACGTCCTTCAGCTTGAGCTGCTTGACGACGTCGGTGACCCAACCTTCGCCGAAGGATTCCCAGGCCAGCATGGTGACCGGGCGGGCACCGAGCAGCGACCACAGCGCCATCTCGACCGCGCCGGTGTCCGAGGCCGGCACGATGCCGATGCGATAGCCGGCGGGAACGCCAAGGACCTCGCGGGTGAGGTCGATCGCGCGCTTGAGCTTGGTCTTGCCGACCTTCGCGCGATGCGAGCGGCCCAGCGCCGCGTCTTTCAGGGCTTCGAGGGACCAGCCGGGGCGCTTGGCGCAGGGGCCGGACGAGAAATGCGGAACGGCCGGCCGCACGCCGGGCATCGTCGTCGTCATGGTATCCATCCTCTCAGATGGGCGCCTCTCGTTGGGGAGAGGTGTCCCGCGCGAGAGGCTACGCCAAGACGATGCCGCGGTCAAGGCGCGGCCTGCCGATTCGGTGTGCAGGACCGTCAGTTGAGCGCGCCGCCAAACGGAAAGGCGCGGCCGAAGCCGCGCCTGCCCCTGCCGCCGGAGAGTGTGGCGGTCAGTCGATCATGTAGCGCACGCCGGCCCGCAGCTCGTGGGCCGTGACATTGTCGAGCCGGATTCTATCTGCGCCAGTCGCCACATCGAGGCCCGATTCCGGCTTGCCTAGATCGACATAGCGGTAGCCGATGTCGATCAAGGCGTGTGGCGACACCTGCACCGCGAAGCCGGCCATCACCGCCCAGGCGAAGTCCCAGTTGCTGCCGTCGGCGAACGCGTTGTCCCAACCGTCACGCCACTTGCTGGTGCCGTGATAGGCGCCGCCGAGGCCGCCGCCGATATAGGGCGTGATCCCCGACCAGGTGCCGAGATCGACATAGCCATTGACCAGCACCGACCAGTTGGTCTCCTCGCCAGTATAGACATTGCCGACCGTCGCGCCGGTGAACTGGCTCTGGAAGCGGTAGTCGGCGGTAATGTCGGCGCGGAACCAGCCGAACCGGTAGCCCATCCCGGCGCCGGCGAACCACGAATCCTCGAGCTTGGTGCTGGTGAAATAGCCACTGTTGGGCACACCGGCGGTGACGTAGTCGGCCGACACGCCGGCATAGCCGGTCCAGCCGATGTCGCCGCGCAGGTACCAGCCCGAGCCGTATTCCTCGAGCACCGGCGGCATCGGCGGTCGGGCGATGCCGAGATCGGCGGCGCGGGCTTCTCCGTGGCCGACGAGGCCCGCGGCAAGGGCGAGAGTGAGCAGGGACGCGCGCTTCATGGCAAGCTCCGAAGCACAGGGACGGGCGCCGGCTGCGGCGCCGCCCCAGGTCTGAGGATCGGGATCTGAGTGTCGGTATCTGAGGATCAGTATTTGCGGACGACCGGCACCTCGGCGCCGCCAAGAGCCCAGCGCACGGCGAACTTCACGTCGTGCGAGGTGATGTCATTGAACTCGGTCGGGTTGTACCACTGGTTGGTGCCGTCATAATTGATGACGTCGCCGGTCTTGCCGTCGCCGAGGCTGAGGTAGCGGTAGGCCAGCTCAACCGTGAAGCCCGGCGTGACGTGGTAGGCGAGGCCGGCGTAGAGCGCCCAGGCGAAGTTCCATTGCGAGTGGCTCGCCGCGTAGCCGCCGCCGTTGTTCACGACGTCGCGATCATTGAAATTGCTGATCGTCACCTCGGCAGCGCCGATGCCGGCACCGATGAACGGCGTGATGTTCCACCATGTGCCGACATCAAAATAGACGTTGGCCAAGTAGAGCCATTCCGTCTTCTGTGCGGTGTATTCGTTTCGGCCGCCGAACCCTGCCGAAGAAAAATAACTGTCGGCTGCACGGAAATCGGTCGGAGCGCGGTATTCGCCCGTCAGGTCGGCGCGCAGCCAGCCGTTGAACTGATAGCCGATACCGAGACCGAGCAGCAAGCCGCTGTCGAACGACCCGGCATCAAGGAACTCGAAACGGGTCGTGTACGGAGGATCCATCAGCATATTGTGGATCCGGTCCACCTGCTGATTTGTAATCCCGATGTCGCCGCGCAGGTACCAGCCGCCGAAGTCCTCGATGACCGGCGCCTTTTCGAGCAGAGCCGGCATGTCCGCAGCCTGGGCCGCCGCCGGTGCCAACGCCAGAACACCGGCGAGCACAACAACATTCGAGCTGTTCATCTCGCATCCATCCACATGGCAGGGCAACGGAATCAGCCAGCCCACACCGGTTTACGCACGAGACGCAGAATTGCAGCCAACCGTTAAAGACCACTTAACCTTAATTCTTAACCACGAAAATTTACTTGCAGAGATCGACTTTGATCTATCGGATTCCTCCAAAGGTTTATGCGGCAGCAAAATGCAATCTAAGGGGGAGATTGTGCCGAGCCGTTCCCGGCCACGCTGCCCGCAAGCCGCGCTCCAAACGCGAAGCGCCCGGTCCGACACCGCCGGACCGGGCGCTCGTGAGTTCGATGCAAAGAGACGGTTTCGGAGCGATCCCTCAGAGCGATCCCTTGGGGATGCCGGAAGCGGTCTGGCCGGAGCCCCAATCAGGCCGCCAGCGCCACCTTGCTCAGCGCGTCGATGACCTCGTCGACCACCGTCTCGACCAGATCGCGGTCGTCGCCCTCGGCCATCACCCGGATCACCGGCTCGGTGCCCGAGGGGCGGATCACCAGCCGCCCGGAATTGGCAAGGCGCGCCCGGGCGTCGTCGATCGCCGCCGTGACCAGCCCGCTCTCCAGCGGGTTGCCGTTGCTGTAGCGCACATTCTTGAGCACCTGCGGCAGCGGGTCGAACCGGTGGCAGATCTCCGAGACCCGCTTGCCCGAGCGCACCACCACGTCGAGCAGCTGCAGCGCGGCGAGGAGCCCGTCGCCGGTGGTGGCGTGGTCGGCCAGGATGATGTGGCCGGACTGCTCGCCGCCGAGATTGTAGCCGTGCTCGCGCATGCACTCGAGCACGTAGCGGTCGCCGACCGCGGTGCGCTCCAGCCCGAGGCCGATGCCCTTGAGATAGCGCTCCAGGCCGAGATTGGACATCACCGTGGCGACGATGCCGGGCTTGGCCAGACGGCCGTCCTGCAGCCAGCTCTCGGCGATCACCGCCATCAGCTGGTCGCCATCGACCACGTGGCCCTTCTCGTCGACGATGATGACGCGGTCGGCGTCGCCATCGAGGGCGATGCCGATGTCGGCGCGCATCTCGCGCACCTTGTGGCACAGCGCGTCCGGCTCGGTCGAGCCGCAGTCGCGATTGATGTTGAAGCCGTTGGGCTCGTCGCCGATGCGGATCACCTCGGCGCCGAGTTCCCACAGCGCGTCGCCCGCCACCCGGTAGGCGGCGCCGTTGGCGGTATCGACGACGATGCGCAGGCCGTTGAGCTCGAGATTGCGCGGCAGCGTGCGCTTGGCGAACTCGACATAGCGCGCCTGCACGCCCTCGATGCGGGTGGCGCGGCCGAGATCGGCGGACTTGGCGAGGCGCTTCTTCATGTCGGAATCGAGCAGCACCTCGATATTCTGCTCGACCTCGTCGGACAGCTTGTAGCCGTCCGGCCCGAACAGCTTGATGCCGTTGTCGTCGTAAGGATTGTGCGAGGCGGAGATCATCACGCCGAGGTCGCAGCGCATCGAGCGCGTCAGCATGGCCACCGCCGGGGTCGGCATCGGCCCGACCAGGAACACGTCGAGCCCGACCGACAGGAAGCCCGCGGTCATCGCCTGCTCGATCATGTAGCCCGAGAGGCGGGTGTCCTTGCCGATCAGCACCCGGTGGCGGTGATCGCCACGCCGGAACATGAGGCCCGCCGCCATGCCGACACGCAGGGCAAGGTCTGCCGTCAGCGTGCCGTTGTTCGCCTTGCCCCTGATTCCGTCCGTGCCGAAGTACCTGCGCGCCATGCGTCCCAACCCCTGATTGCCGGCAGACCCGATCGACTCGCCGGAACAGCGCTGTCATCCTACGCGGCAAAGGTGAATGTCAGGTCAAAATTCATTGCAGACCGTGTCAGCGCACGCCACGCGCGTCCCGCCGCCGCGGCCCACAGGTTGCGGCCTGACATCACGGCCGGGCCAAGGACCCGGACTGGCGACCGCGCGCCCGAGGGACGAGCCGGCGCGCCTCCCCCTCCCCGCGGCCAGCCGCGCATCGGCCGAACGGCCTTGTCCGAAAACGGCTTTCTCCGACCAACGGCGGAGGGGAGAGTGCCCCCGGCGGACCGGATTTCGTATGACTTGCCCGAATTGCTCCGGTAGATTTGCCGCAATCCGTTGCATCGGGAACATCTCAACCAAGACCCGAGCGACGCGCATCCCTGGGAGGAAGACATGTCTCATCCGGGTTCCCAAACCCCGCTGTGGCGGCCTGCCCCCGAGCGGGTGGCCTCAAGCAACCTCGCCGAGTTCATGCGCGCCGCCGAGCGGCGGGCCGGCCGGCCGATCACCTCCTACGCCGAGCTTCACGCCTGGTCGATCGCCGAGCGGGAAGCCTTCTGGGACCTGATCTGGGACTATTGCGGCGTGATCGGCGAGCGGGGCGAGCGTGTCCTGATCGACGACGCCATGCCCGGCGCCCGCTTCTTCCCCGATGCCCGGATCAATTTCGCCGAGAACCTGCTGCGCCGCAATGACGCCACCACCGCGCTGGTGTTCCGCGGCGAGGACAAGCTGGAACGGCGCCTGAGCTGGGCGGAGCTGAACGCGCTGGTGTCGCGCCTGCAGCAGGCGCTGGCCGCGGCCGGCGTCGGCGTCGGCGACCGCGTCGCGGCAATGCTGCCCAACATGCCCGAGGCGGTGGCGCTGATGCTGGCGACCGCTTCGCTCGGCGCGGTGTTCTCCTCCTGCTCGCCCGATTTCGGCGAGCGCGGCGTACTCGACCGCTTCGGCCAGATCGAGCCCAAGGTGTTCGTCTCGGCCGACGGCTACTGGTACGCCGGCAAGCGCATCGCGATCGGCGACAAGCTCGCCGCCATCGCCGCCGAGCTTCCCAGCGTCGAGCGGGTGGTGATCGTCCCCTATCTCGGCGAGGCCGGAGCGGTGGCCGCCCGCCTGCCCAACGGCTTGCCGCTCGCCGGCTTCCTCGCCCCGTTCGAGGCGCAGCCCGTCACCTATGTGCGGCTGCCCTTCGCGACGCCGCTCTACATTCTCTATTCCTCCGGCACCACCGGCGTGCCGAAGTGCATCGTCCATGGCGCCGGCGGCACGCTGCTGCAGCATCTGAAGGAGCACCGGCTGCACTGCGACGTCAGGCCCGGCGACCGGGTGTTCTACTTCACCACGCTGGGCTGGATGATGTGGAACTGGCTGGCCTCGGCGCTGGCCAGCGAGGCGACCATCATCCTGTTCGACGGCTCGCCGTTCTCGCCGACCCAGACCGTGCTCTACGACTATGCCCAGTTCGAGCGGGTGACGCTGTTCGGCACCTCGGCGAAATATATCGACGCCTGCAAGAAGGCGGGGCTCGACCCGGCCTCGACCCACAACCTCTCCGCCCTGCGGCTGATCACCTCGACCGGCTCGCCCTTGGCGCCGGAGAGCTTCGACTACGTCTACGACCACATCAAGAAGGACGTGCACCTCGCCTCGATCTCCGGCGGCACCGACATCGTCTCCTGCTTCGTGCTCGGCGATCCCACCTCGCCGGTCTATCGCAGCGAGATCCAGGCGGCGGGACTCGGCATGGCGGTCGACGTGTGGAGCGAGGACGGCCGCCCGGTGCGGGGCGAGCGCGGCGAGCTGGTGTGCACCAAGGCCTTCCCCTCGATGCCGGTAAAGTTCTGGAACGACCCGGACGGCACCAAGTACCGCTCGGCCTATTTCGACCGCTTCCCCGGCGTGTGGTGCCACGGCGACTTCGCCGAGTGGACGGCCAATGGCGGCATGGTCATCCACGGCCGCTCGGACGCCACGCTCAACCCCGGCGGCGTGCGCATCGGCACCGCCGAGATCTACGCCCAGGTGGAGCAGATCCCCGAGGTGATCGAGGCGATCGCCATCGGCCAGGACTGGGAACACGACGTGCGGGTGGTGCTGTTCGTGCGCCTCAAGGAGGGGGTCGAGCTCGACGACGGGCTGATCAAGCGGATCAAGGACAAGATCCGCACCGGCGCCTCGCCGCGCCACGTGCCGGCCAAGATCCTCCGCGTCGCCGACATTCCGCGCACGCGCTCGGGCAAGATCACCGAGCTCGCGGTGCGCGACATCGTTCACGGCCGCCCGGTGAAGAACACCGAGGCCTTGGCCAATCCGGAGGCACTGGCGCTGTTCGAGGGGCTGAGCGAGTTGGGGACGTAGGTGTCTTGCGCGCGCATCGCTCTCCCGTCACGGGAGAGCGATGAAGGCGTCCATATTGCCAATGCGTGAAGCGCGTCGCGTCGTCGTGGCCGGGCTTCGTCCCGGCCACCCAAATCCTAACCCCAGAGTCTAGATATGCGGCGGCTTGTCGATCCTGTGGCGGCTTGAGCGTCCGCCTGCCCGGATCAGTTCGAGGCCTGATTGAGCGCGGTGCGGCGCGGCGCCGAGGCGAAGCCGGGGCGGCCGCCGCGGGTGAAGTCGCACCACAGGCCGGGGACGCCCGCCAGCGTGCCGCGGAAGGTGCGGGCGCTGGTCTTGATCACATCGAAGCACGGCTCGAACGCCAGCCCCTTGACCGAGGCGCACACCGCGTCGCCGCGCACGCGCAGCGTGTCGCGCGGCAGCGTCACATAGCGTTCGGGCGCGTTGCCCTGCAGGCGAATGCGGCCGGAGACCGAGCCGTCGCCCTGCACCCGGCCCTGACCGGCGGTGCCGTCGAAGCAGACGAAAGCGAAGTGCCGGCCCACCACGAACTCGCGGGCCTGCTGGGCGTTCAGGTTCTCAGCCAAAGCCGGGGTCGCGGCGATGACGAGAGCAGCAGCGATGGCCGTGCGCAGCGACATGAGTTCCCCCTAGCCAGTTGATTCCACTCAGACCACAGCGCATCCGGCGATGCAAGGCCCGGGCCGCCCGAGCGGGCGCGGCCAAGTTGTAGCCGCAGGGTGCAACGGCTTGGGAAACAAGCCGTTAATGCCGATGTGTCGAATGGGTCACACTCGTTCATCCTGATGTCATCCTGCCCGCCCTCGGCCGCGCCGGCTCGTCGGACCTCGCGGAACACCTGGACCGATCTTGCGGGCGCCCCACGGCCGCGCGCGGGCTGGACAGGCCGGCAGCGGCGTGATGACCTGATGCGGTTTCCGGCTGGTCCCATCGGGATGCCGGGGACGGCCTCGCCGCAAACCTTGTGACGGCGGGGCGCCGGACGCGGCCGGCAAAGGTGGAGTTGCGGGAGAACCGATGCTGCAGGGCTGGGTCGTCGTCACGCTGGCGCTGGCCTATATCGGCCTATTGTTCCTGGTCGCGAGCCTGGGCGACCGGCTGCGCCTGCGCGGCGTCGAGCGGCGCACCCGGCGCTTCATCTATCCGCTGTCGCTCGCGGTCTACTGCACGAGCTGGACGTTCTTCGGCTCGGTCGGCCTCGCCTCGCACGCCGGCTTCGACTTCCTGGCCATCTATATCGGCCCGATCATCCTGATCGGCTTCGCATGGCCGCTGCTGATCCGCGTGGTGCGGCTGGCCAAGGCGCAGAACATCACCTCGATCGCCGACTTCATCGCCGCCCGCTACGGCAAGAACCAGGCGGTGGCGGCGCTGGTCACCGTGCTCGCGGTCGTGGGCGCGGTGCCCTACATCGCGCTTCAGCTCAAGGCGGTGTCGGCGTCGCTCACCACCATGCTGGGCCACCTCGGCATCCACATTCCGGTCACCACGACGACCTGGATCGGCGACCTGTCGCTGTTCGTGGCGATGTCGATGGCGATGTTCGCCATCCTGTTCGGCACCCGCCACACCGACGCCACCGAGCATCAGGAAGGGCTGATGCTGGCGATCGCCACCGAGTCGGTGGTCAAGCTCATCGCCTTCCTGATGGTCGGCGCGTTCGTGATGTTCGTGATGTTCGACGGGCCGAGCGACCTGTTCGGTCAGGCCGCCCGGCATCCCGAGCTGGTGGCGCCGCTGAGGAAGGAGGATTTCGGCCCGGCCTGGGTGACCATGACGCTGCTGTCGTTCTTCGCCATCCTGCTGCTGCCGCGCCAATTCCACGTGGCGGTGGTGGAGAACAACAATGAGGACGAGATCCGCCGGGCGGCCTGGCTGTTTCCGCTCTATCTGCTGCTGATCAACCTGTTCGTGGTGCCGGTGGCGATCGCCGGCCTGATCAGCTTCCCCCCCGGCTCGGTCGACGGCGACATGTACGTGCTGGAGCTGCCGCTGTCGGCGGGCTCCGACACCGTCGCGCTGATCGCCTTCATCGGCGGTCTGTCGGCGGCCACCGCCATGGTGATCGTCGAATGCGTGGCGATCTCGATCATGGTCTCCAACGGGCTGGTGATGCCGCTGATCCTGCGCCGCCGGCTCAATGCCGAGGCGTCGGCCGAGCCGCCCGCGGGCTTACTGCCGGCCAGGGTGCCGCGTCCCGGCGACATGACCCTGCTGGTGCTGGCGACGCGCCGCATCGCCATCATCGCCGTGCTCGCGCTGGCCTATCTCTATTACCGCAATGCCGGCACCGGCCAGCTCGCCCAGATCGGCCTTCTGTCGTTTGCCGCGGTGGCGCAGTTCGCGCCGGCCTTCTTCGGCGGCCTGTTCTGGCGCGGCGCCAATGCGCGCGGCGCCATTGCCGGCCTCGTCGTCGGCACACTGGTGTGGGCCTACACGCTGCTGCTGCCGAGCTTCGCCGATGCCGGCCACCTCGACCCCTCGATCCTGACCGAGGGACCGTTCGGCCTGTTCTTCCTCAAGCCGCAGGGGCTGTTCGGCCTGGAGCTCGACCCCCTCACCCATGGCGTGCTGTGGTCGCTCGGCGCCAACATCGCCTGCTTCGTCTGCACCTCGCTGACCCGCCCGGCCCAGCCGATCGAGCAGCTGCAGGCCAATGTGTTCGTCGATGCCGAAACGGTGGCCATGAGCCACAGCTTCCGCCTGTGGCGAACCTCGCTCACCGTCGGCGAGCTGATCGCCACGGTGGCCCGCTACCTTGGCGAGGAGCGCGCACGACGGGCGTTCGAAAGCTTCGCCGATGCCCGGCGCATCCTGCTCGATCCCGACCGCGAGGCCGACATCCACCTGCTGCGCCATGCCGAGTTCCTGCTGTCGTCGGCCATCGGCGCCGCCTCCTCCCGCCTCGTCCTGTCGCTGCTCTTGCGCAAGCGCACGGTGTCGACCAAGGCCGCGCTCAAGCTGCTCGACGACGCCTCGGCCGCCTTCCACTACAATCGCGAGATCCTGCAGACCGCGCTCGACCATGTCCGCCAGGGCATCGCGGTGTTCGACAAGGATTTGCGGCTGATCTGCTGGAACCGCCGCTTCGGCGAGATGCTCGACATCCCGCCCGACATGGTGCGGCTCGGTGTCGGCCTCGACGAACTGGTGCGCGTCATCGCCGCCACCGGCGGTCTCGGTCCGGGCGAGATCGAGGCGATCGTCATCAACCGCGTCGAGCGCTACGCCGTCCGGCTGGAAACGGTGCAGGAGCGCCTGCCGGCCTCCGGCACGGTCATCGAGGTGCGCGCCAACCGCATGCCCGACGGCGGCACGGTGATGACACTGACCGACATCACCGACAGCGTGACGGCGGCCGAGACGCTGGAGCGCGCCAACGAGACGCTGGAGCGGCGGGTGCGCGAGCGCACCGAGGAGCTGACCCGGCTCAATATCGAGCTCAAGCGCGCCAAGGCGGTGGCCGAGGAGGCCAACTTCTCCAAGACGCGCTTTCTCGCCGCCGCCAGCCACGACGTGCTGCAGCCGCTCAACGCCGCCCGCCTCTACACCGCCGCGCTGGTCGAGCGGGCCGACGGCGAGAGCGAGAACGCCCGCCTGACCCGCAATGTCGATGCCTCGCTGGAGGCGGTCGAGGAGATCCTCGGCGCGCTCCTGGAGATCTCGCGGCTCGACACCGGCGCCCTCAAGGCCGAGATCTCGGTGTTCCGCATCAGCGACGTGCTGGCCCAGCTCGAGACCGAGTTCGCGCCGATGGCGGCCGAGAAGGATCTCAAGCTCACCTTCGTGCGCTCCTCGATCGCGGTGCGCTCCGACCGGCGGCTGCTGCGCCGGCTGGTGCAGAACCTCGTCTCCAACGCCATCAAGTACACCCCGCACGGCCGCGTGCTGGTCGGCGTGCGCCGGCGCGGCGGGCGCGCCCAGATCGAGGTGCACGACACCGGGCTCGGCATTCCGGCCTCCCAGCAGAAGCTGATCTTCAAGGAGTTCCAGCGCCTGGAGCCCGGCGCCCGGGCGGCGCGCGGCCTGGGGCTCGGCCTGTCGATCGTCGAGCGCCTCGCCGCCGTGCTGCAGCACCGCATCCACCTGCGCTCGGCCGCGGGCGAGGGCTCGACCTTCTCCGTGGAGCTGCCGCGGGTGGCCTCGCTGCCAGATCTGGCGCTGGCCTCGCCGCAGATCGTCCCCGCCACCCAGGCGCCGCTCGCCGGCATGTCGGTGCTGGCGCTCGACAACGAGCCGGCCATTCTCGACGGCATGGTGGCGCTGCTGTCCAATTGGGGCTGTCAGGTGGCCACCGCCACCTCGCTGGAGATGGCCCGCACGGCTTTGCGCGAAACCATGCCGACGCCCGACGTGCTGCTGGTCGACTATCACCTCGACCAGGGCAACGGCCTGGATGCGGTGGTGGTGCTGCGCTGGCGGCTCGGCGCCGAGACCCCGGCGGTGCTGATCACCGCCGACCGCTCGCCGGCTTTGCGCGAAGAGGCGCGCGAGAAGAACGTCCAGCTTCTCAACAAGCCGGTGAATCCGGCGGCGCTCAGGGCGCTGCTCGCGCGCTGGCGCATGGCGCGCCGGGCGGCGGAGTAGAGCCGTCTCCGCAACGGCGGGAACCGACTTTGCGAAAGCGAATGCGGCGGCTCACGCGGTTTCCGGGATCGCGAAACGGTCTCCCGGCGCCCTGCTCATCACACGCCCGTTACCCGGCGGCATGATCTGCGCCGGTTGTGGCGCGTATCTCCTGACGAAAACATGCGGCGCGCATGGTGCGCGGGACCGCTTTGTTCCCCGATTTGGAGTTCGCGCGATGCTGCAGAACGTCGCCTATTATTCCGCGCTGGTGCTGGAAACCGTGGCCGGCACCTTCGGCGTCCGTCTCTATGAGGAGCCGGCCTATCAGGTGGTCGGCCATGTCGGAGAGGACATCGAGATCCGCCGCTATGCGCCGCGTCTCGCCGCCGAGGTCGAATATCCGAAAACCGGCGGGCGCGACGGCGGCGACGCCTTCATGCTGTTGTTCAACTACATCGCCGGCGCCAATCAGGGCGCACCGGGCGTCAACAAGATCGCCATGACCGTGCCGGTGGAGATGCGCACGTCCGGAAAGGAGACGGACTCCGAAAAGACCGCCAAGGCCGAAAAGATCGCCATGACCGCGCCGGTCGAGATGGCGGAGAGCGGCAGTGCCGGGCGGATCCGCTTCTTCCTGCCGGCGAGCCTGACGGCCGAAACCGCGCCGCGTCCGACCGACCCTCGGGTGAAGCTCGTCACCGTGCCGGGCGAGACCGTTGCGGTGCGGCGGTTCTCGGGCGTCGGCTGGGAGATGGCGGAGCGCCAGTGGGAGCTTGTGAAGAGGCTCCGGGGCACGGCGTGGCAGCCGGCGGACGAGCCCTTCGCGCTCTACTATGACGGGCCGTTCACGCTGCCCTTCCTGCGCCGCAACGAGGCGGCGGTGGCGGTGAGCATGCGGAACTGAGCTTGAAACGGGCTCCGGCAGATCAAGCCGGAGCCCGTATCCACGAGAGAGTGGCGCGCCACGGATGACGCGGCGCGCGAACGCGGAAAGCCCGGTCAGTTGGGTGCGCCCTGCGCCGCCCAGTTGACCAGTTCGATCTTGGAGGCGGCGATCACCGCCTGGGTGCGGCTCTCCACCCCGAGCTTCTGCAGGATGGCCGAGACGTGGGCCTTCACCGTCGCCTCGGACACCGACAGTTCGTGGGCGATCTGCTTGTTGAGCAGCCCCTCCGACAGCATCATCAGCACCCGCATCTGCTGCGGCGTCAGCGACGACAGCCGCGCCACCAGCTCGCTGGTCTCGGGATCCGAGCCGGTCGCCAGATCGACGTCCGGCGGAATCCAGGCGCCGCCTTCCAGCACGGTGCGGATGGCAGTGCGCATGCCTTCCACCGCCAGCGTCTTGGGAATGAAGCCCGAGGCGCCGAACTCGACGCAGCGGCGGATCACCGCCGCGTCCTCATTGGCCGAGACCACCACCACCGGAATGGAGGGATACTGGCCGCGCAGATACATCAGCCCCGAAAATCCGCGCGCGCCCGGCATGGTCAGGTCGAGCAGCACGAGATCGACGCCGCTGTCGCGCTCGATCAGCGCCTGCAGCTCGTCGAACGTGCCGGCCTCGACCACCACCGCCTGCGGGAACAGCTTGCCCAAAGCCTCCCGCAGTGCACCTCTGAACAGCGGGTGATCATCTGCGATGACGACCCGATAACCGCTCGTATCCTCCACGCATTCCCCCGCTGGCCGACGACGCCCGCCTGTTGCCCGGACGTTGACGCGGCAATTCACGACATCCGGCGCCTGCAGCCGGAATTTCGTCTTCCGGTCGCCGAACAGCCTGTTCCCGAAGAAAGAGGTTCGGCAGGTCCGCTTCCGCGGCTCACGACGTGATCGCCCGGAAATCGTTCACATTGTCAACCCACGGACCTGCGAGTGCAAGGTGGCTTGAAACCGCTGGCGGGCTTCAGCACAAGTCCGTTTCGCAACCAGTCCGCCGGCAACCGTTTCCGGCAACAACCGCCGGCGGTGGATGCCGCCGCCACACCCGCACCCGGCATCATCCCGAAGGGATAGACCGGAACCCGTCTCACGCACCCATGGCCTGCAGCACCACCTCGCGCCGGTGCGCCCGCGCCCGGTGCTCGACCACATAGACCCCCTGCCAGGTGCCGAGCGCAAGCCGGCCGCCGACGATCGGGATGCCGAGCGAAGTGCCGGTGAGCATGGCCTTGATGTGCGCCGGCATGTCGTCCGGCCCTTCGCTGCGATGGATCCAGCCGGCGTTCTCCGGCGCCAGCCGGTCGAGCGCGGTGAGAAGGTCGGTGCGCACGTCCGGATCGGCGTTCTCCTGGATGGTGAGCGATGCCGAGGTGTGGCGGCAGAACACGGTGAGAAGCCCGTCGCCGAGCCCGGCATCGGCGACGAAGGCGGCAAGCTCGGCGGTGATCTCCACCAGCCCGCGGCCGCGGGTTGCGACCTCCAGCGTGGCCGAGGCCCAGCGCGCGACGTCACCGGCCGCAAGCGGGCCGCGACGGACAGGCATGCGCATCCTCCCTGCTGATGTCCACCGGCGCGTGCACCGCCTGCGCGAAACCGCGTGCCGCTCTCCCCGTCAGGTTATAGACTTTGCGCGCCGGACCGACAGCGGCCCATGCTGCCATCCCCGATCAGGATTCCCACCACCCAGACATCGCCCCCGAGACATCGCCAGCCGAGCCCCCGCCAGCCGAGACCCCGCCCACCATGTCCGCACTCATCTTCCCCGATGCCTCCGTGTTCACCGATGCGGCGATCAGCCTCGACACCCGCGCCCTCAACACCACCATCGTCGACAAGTTGACCAGCCTGCCCGACCCCTGGACCTTTCCGCCCGCGGTGATCCGCGAGCGGCGGGCGCGCGGGCTCGGGCCCTTCCCGCTGGCGCCCAAGAGCCCCCGCGCCGAGACCATCACCATCAAGGGGCCGGGCGGCAATGTCGGGCTGCGGATGATCGCCCCGCGCGGCCAGCCGCGCGGCATCTATCTGCACATCCATGGCGGCGGCTGGACGCTCGGCGGCGCCGACCAGCAGGATCCGCAGCTCGAACGCATCGCCGATTATGCCGGCTTCGTCTGCCTGTCGGTGGAATACCGGCTGGCGCCCGAGCACCCGCATCCCGCCGGCCCCGACGATTGCGAAGCCGCGGCCCTGTGGGTGGTGCGCGACGGCATCCGGCGGTTCGGCACGAACCGGCTCGCCATCGGCGGCGAATCGGCGGGCGCGCACCTGTCGGTGGTCACCATGTGCCGGCTGCGCGACCGGCACGGCCTGCGCCCGTTCCGCGGCGCCAATCTGGTGGCCGGCTGCTACGATCTGGCGCTGACGCCAAGCGCCGCCAATTGGGGCAGCGAGAAGCTGGTGCTCAACACCCGCGACATCCGCATGTTCGTGCGCTGCTTCCTGGCCAATGGCGGCAGCCTGCTCGACCCCGACATCTCACCGCTCCGCGCCAACCTCGCCGGCCTGCCGCCGGCCCTGTTCACCGTCGGCACCCGCGATCCGCTGATCGACGACACGCTGTTCCTGGCCGCGCGCTGGGCGGCGGCCGGCCACCGCGCCGAGCTCGCCGTCTATCCCGGCGGCTGCCACGCCTTCACCTATTTCGAAAGCGACATGACCGAGGACAGCCTGGCGCGCAGCGAATCCTTCCTCGCCGGCCTGGGGTGAGCGGCAGCCCAAGCAGGCACCGCAGGAATCGCAGGAATCGCAGGAATCGCAGGAATCGCAGGAATCGCATCATACGGTTTCCGGCTGATCAAGCCGGAGAACCGTATGCCGTTCTCCGAAAAATCCTCATCCGATCAAGGGTTTTTCGGCAAGATCGTTTCCGGTATCCCGAAGGGATCAACCGGAAACCGTATCAGATCCTCTCCGGCGCCGACTGGGGCTGCGACTGGGGTGGAGACGGCGGCGGGGCGTCGGGCCGCAGCGTTTCCACCATCGACATGAACCGCCGGAACACCCGCTCGACGAAGCTCATCACCCGGTCGACCTCGGCGTCGCTCGGCAGGTCGCGGCCCAGCCCCTGGCCGGGGGGCGGCTGCGGCGGGCGCTGGGCGTTGGGCACGTCGCCCGGCGGCACCGGCGGCGGGCCGACCCGGCTCTGCTCGATCTGGCGCTCCAGGTTCGCCACCCGGGCGGCGAGGCGCTCATTCTCGGTGGCGAGGCGGGTGATCTCGGCCTGCAGCGCCGCCCGGTCGTCGGCCACCGCCTCGCAGGTCCAGCCGGCGGTGCGGCGCGCGCAATGCGAGACGTCGCCGGTGCGGGTGTCGAGCCGCATTACCCCGCCCTCGACCGGCGCGAAGCTGAAGCGGCCGGGCTCGTTCGTCCCCGGCGGCTGCTCGGCCGGGGCCATGATCTGCGGCACGCTCTGCGGCGCCTGCGCCATGGCCGGCACCGGACCGACGACCGCCAGTCCGGCGAGCGGCAGGCCCATCGCCGCCATGCGAATCGAAAGCCGACCCGTCATCGCGCATCCTCCCTGTTTCGCGCCCAATATGGGGCGCGGGTGATGGCAGCAGTAGGGTGGCGGACGTCAGCCGCGCGCGAATGGCCGCCGGCCGGAGGCCAGCGCGTCGGCCAGCAGGTCGAGCCGGTCCTGCCCCCAGAACACCTCGCCGCCGCGCACATAGGAGGGCGAGCCGAACACATCGAGGCTGATCGCCCGGCGCCCGTTCTCGTCATAGGCGGCTTTCACTGCGGCAGACTCGGCCTCTTCGAGCAGCGCCGCGCCGTCGAGGCCGAGCCCGCCGGCAATCGCAACAAGCGTTGCCGGATCGGCGAGGTTCTCGTCGCGTGCCCACACCCCTTCGAACAGCCGCTGCACAAGCGCGCCGGTGTCGGCATCGGCGGCGTCCGCCGCGATCACCAACCGGTCGGCGAGCCCGACATCGAACGGCCAATGCTTGGGCTGGAGATTGAGCGGCACGCCGCGCTTGAGCCGCCAGCGCTGCAGCTCGACCAGCCGATAGCGCTGGCGCACCGGATGGCGCTTGGCCAGCGGCAACCCGCCGGTCGCCTCGAACACCGGGCCGAGATGGACCGGCCGGAAAACCAGCCGCGCGCGATAGCGGTCGGCGATGTCGAGCAGGTGGCCGTGGCCGAGATAGGCCCAGGGCGAGACGAGCGAGAAGAAGTATTCGACGGTGTCGGGCATGGCGGCGGTCCGGAGCGCGGGGACGGGACGGCAGGCGCCGCCACTTTAGATCATTCTCGCCCGCAGCGCCGGTCGAGGAACCACAACCTCCGCGCCGCTCCCTGCCCTCACTGGCTGGCCCACAGGATGCGGGCGATCCAGGCGACGTCCTCGCGGCCGTAGCTGAGATCGGCGTGCTCGGGATTGAGCGACTTCAGCTCCAGCGTCTTGGCGGACAGGCGCTTGAGCTCCTTGGCCATCACCTCGCCGTTCTTGAGCCGGACCACCACCCGGTCGCCCCGGCGCACCGGCGAATTGGGCGAGACGATCACCACGCAGCCGTCGCGATAGGCCGGGGCCATGGAATCGCCGGTGATCTCCAGCGCATAGGCGTTCTCGTCGCCGATCGCCGGAAACTCCACCGCGTCCCATCCGGTGCCGACCGGAAAGCCGGCGTCGTCGAAGATGCCGCCCTCGCCGGCCTGGGCAAGACCGATCAGCGGCACGGTGCGCCGCGTCGTCGAGATGCCCGACAGCAGCGACATGAAGGCATCGACGCTCTCGCCGGTCGCCGACAGGATCTTGGCGATCGACTCGGTCGACGGCCAGCGCGGCCGCCCGTCCGAGGTGATGCGCTTGGACCGGTTGAATGTCGTGGGGTCGAGGCCGGCCCGCTTGGCCAAGCCCGAGGTCGACAGGCCGTGCCGTTCGGCGAGCTTGTCGATTGCGGCCCAGATCTCCCCATGGGTCAGCACGATTTCCTCCGAAACGACTTCTTGGCTTTCTTTCCAGTATAAGGACTTCCGTCTTAATGTCCACGCGCCGGGTGCGCTCAATGGGATTGTTGCCCTTTGAAAGCCCTTTTCATTCAATGAAAGTCCCCGCGGCATCTTCGAAATATCGGTCACAACCCTGGGAAATCCACAGCCCCACCGCCACAGCCAAGCCGGGTTCTGACGACCGTTCGGTATCCACTTTTGCGGAAAATGCTCTAGCGTGCGCCGCCCCCGCGCCCACGGAAACCGCACCGATGATCCGCCTTCTCGATCGCCTGTCCCGCCCGCTCCTGCTCGCCATGGATCCGGAGCAGGTCCACGCGCTGTTTCTGGCCGGGCTCAGGCTGGCGCCGCTGCCGAAGCCGGAAGCCGACGATCCGCGGCTGGCGGTCAAGGCGTTCGGGCTCAGCTTTCCCAATCCGCTCGGCGCCGCCGCCGGCATGGACAAGAACGCCGAGGTGCCCGACGCGCTGCTCCGGCTCGGCTTCGGCTTCGTCGAGGCCGGCGCGGTGACGCCGCGCCCGCAGCCCGGCAATCCGCGCCCGCGCGCCTTCCGCCTGCTGGCCGATCAGGCGCTGATCAACCGCTTCGGCTTCAACAATGACGGGATGGAGCGCGTGCGGGCGCGCCTTGCCGCCCGGGCCGGCCGCGGCGGGGTGGTCGGGCTCAATCTCGGCGCCAACAAGGATTCGGCCGACCGCGCCGCCGACTATGTGCGGCTGATCGCGGCATTCGCGCCGGTCGCCGACTACTTCACCCTCAACGTCTCATCGCCCAACACCCCGGGCCTGCGCGACCTGCAGGCGGCGGCCGCCCTCGACGACCTCGTCGCCCGCTGCGTCGAGGCGCGCGAGGCGGCGGCCCGGCGCCGGCCACTGCTGCTCAAGATCGCTCCCGACATCGATCTCGGGACACTCGACGCCATGGTGGCGGTGGTGAAGCGGCGCGGCCTCGACGGCATGGTGGTCTCCAACACCACCATCGCCCGGCCGGCGACGCTGAAGGACCCGCAGGCCAAGGAGGCCGGTGGCCTGTCCGGCCGGCCGCTGTTCGAACCCTCGACGCGCCTGCTCGCCCACACCTACCAGCGGGCCGAGGGTGCGTTCGCGCTGATCGGCGTCGGCGGCGTCGAGTCGGGCGAGACCGCCTGGGCCAAGATCGAGGCCGGGGCGACGCTGGTGCAGCTCTATTCCGGCATGGTGTTCAAGGGCCTCGGCCTGATCGGCGACATCAAGTCGACGCTGCTGGCGAAGCTCGCCGAGGGCGGATTTGCGCAAATCGCCGACGCGGTCGGCTCGGGCGCCGACCGTTGGGCCAGAACAAAATGAGCGGAAGTCAGCGCTCGCTGACCTTGAACAGCCGCACCAGCAGCCAGATCGGCACCACCACCGCCGCGCCCAGCAGCACGTAGCGGATGATCCGCTCGACCGCCTCGAAGCCGAGGTGGAAGAAGTCCTCGAACCGCTTGACCACCCAGCGCACGAAATCGCCCAGCGACTGGATGATGTTGAGCGGGTCGAGGCCGATCACCGACAGGATGACGCCGACCACCAGCGACAGCATCAGCAGCCGCAGCACCACCCACACCGGCGGGCCGCCGAAGAACCGGTCGACCGTGGACGGCGCGGCGCGCGGGCCGCGCTCGAACGGAGGCGGGGACGCGGGATCGGGATAGGTCATGGCAGCCTCCGGCGCGGCAAAGCACCCGCATGATACGGTTTCCGGCTGATCAAGCCGGAGAGCCGTATTCCGATCGCCGAAAAATCCTGTTCGGAGCAAGGATTTTTCGGCGAGACCGTTTCCGGCATCCCGAGGGGATCAGCCGGAAGCCGCATAATTGGATGACGGACGCCGCCATTCAAGGCCGGCGCGGCCGCGGCACCCCGCCAACCCGCGATTCGGACATGGTCCGTTCGGCGCCCGTTCGAAATCGACGGGCCGGGCGGAACGCCACCTGTCGCAGATCGGGACGGCCCGCGCCGGCGCCACCCGGCGCTAACCTTTCAGAAACCCGACTCGCTCGGCCAACTCCTGCCCGCGATTCGGACATGGTCCGTTCCGGCGCCGTTCGAAAACGACGGACCGGGCGGGGCTCCACCTGTCGCAGATCGGGACGGCCCGCGCCGGCGCCATCCTGCGCTAACCTTTCAGAAACCCGACTCGCTCGGCCAACTCCTGCCCGCGATTCGGACATGGTCCGTTCCGGCGCCGTTCGAAAACGACGGACCGGACGGAACCCCGCCTGTCGCAGATCGGGACGCCCCGCTCCGGCGCCATCCTGCGCTAACCTTTCAGAAACCCGACTCGCTTGGCCAACTCCTGCCCGCGATTCGGACATGGTCCGTTCCGTCACCGTTCGAAAACGACGGACCGGACGCGACATCGCCTGTCGCGGATCGGGACGAAACACCCGCCCCGCCCCATCCGGACGTTGGAAATGCGCGGCGGAGCGGCGCTCGCCTCTTGCGAAACGGCGCGGTCCGGTCGAGGAAGGCCGTCCGCATGCGCTCGCCCGTTTTCCGCTCCTCCGGCGACCCGATCGCCGACCGCCGCTACGACCTCGCGCTGGCCTACCGGCGCGACGGCGATCTTGCCGCTGCCGCCGACCTGCTGACGCAGGCGGTCGAGCTCGCCCCGGACTGGGCCGCCGCCTGGTTCGCGCTGGGCGAGGTGCGCGACGCCCTGGGCGCGCGCCAGGATGCGGCCGATGCCTTCCGCCACGCCCGCGACATCGACCCGGACGATGAACTCGGCGCCGCCCTGCGGCTGGCGCGGCTGGGCGACGGCCAAGCCGCCGATGCGATGGCCGCCGGCTACGTGCAGTCGCTGTTCGACCAGTACGCCGCCGATTTCGACGCGGCCCTGGTCGACCGGCTGGGCTATGTCGGGCCGCAACTGCTTCAGGATGCGCTCGCCACTGTCCGCGGCCCGCACTGGCGGGCGACCCGTTGCCTCGACCTCGGCTGCGGCACCGGCCTCGCCGGCGCCCTGCTGCGCCCGCATTGCGCAACACTCGTCGGCATCGATCTGTCGGCCGGCATGCTGGCCCAGGCCCGCCGCAAGGGCTGCTACGACGACCTGCTGCAGGCCGATCTGCTGGCCGCCTTGACCGCCGAGCCGGCCGCCTCGGCCGACCTGATCGTCGCCGCCGACGCGCTGGTCTATGTCGGCGAGCTTGGCCCGGTGTTCGCGCAGGCGGCGCGGGTGCTGTCGCCGGGCGGGCTGTTCGCCGCCACCTTTGAGCGCAGCGAGGCCGGCATCGAGCTGCACGCCAGCCTGCGCTACCGCCACGGCGCCGATCATGTGCGCGGCCGCGCCACCGCCGCCGGCCTTGAGGTGCTGCGGCTCGCCGCCGCCTCCGCCCGCAATGATGCCGGCGCGCCGGTGCCGGGCTGGCTGGCGGTGCTGGCCAAGCCAAACCAGCCGGCCTGATCGGCCGGATTTCGGATCAATCCCGCCGGAAGATCACGCTCGCCAGCCAGCCGGTGCCGAGTGCCATCAGCGCCACGGCGAGGCCGTAGATGAGCGCATGGTCGTGGGCATAGACCGCGACGAAATGCTCGAACCCAACCTTGCTGATGGTCAGCGCCGCCTGATCGCGCGCCACGAGCTGGCCGGCGGCGAACACCTTGACGTCGACGTCGAAGCGGCCGGTCGGCACGTTCGGCGGCAGCGGCACGGTGGCGCGGAACACCGTGCCGGTGAGGAACGACACGTCGGCATCGCTCTCGATATAGAGGCCCTCGCCACCACGGATGCGCACGAAGGCCTGGCGGAACACGTCGTCGGCCACGGTGTCGGCATAGTCGGGGCCGATGCGCTGCAGCAGGCGCACATTGGCGATGCCGAGCCGCTCGCGCCGCTGCACGTCGCCATCGGCGATGTCGGCCAGCGGCCGGTTGGACAGCACCGCGAGATAGGCCGGCGCCTCCACGAACTCGCGCGAATCGACATTGACCCACAACCCGAGCACCCGCTCCTTGCGGCGGGTGGTGAAGGACTGGCGCGGCCCCTGCACCGTCACCACCACGTCGTAGGCGATGCCTTCGGTGAGATAGGCCGGCAGGTCGATGCTGCCGAACACCGCGATGTCGTCGCCGGTGAAGTTGGAGGCGATCTGCACCCGGTCGGTGGAGAGCGAGATCACCAGCTTCTCGGCCATGGCCGCCGCCGGCAGCAGAAGCAAAGCCGGAAGCGCCAGCAGCGCCGCGACGGCGAGGCGCACCGGGGCTGGCGCCCTCACCGCACCCGCTCCGTCTGCAGCACGGTGAACATCTCCTCCGGCGGCAGCGCCAGATCGACCAGGAAGCGCAGCCCCACCGCCAGGACCAGGAGCCCGAGCAGCAGGCGAAGCTGCTCGCCGCGCATCGCCTGCCCGGCGCGGGCGCCGAACTGCGCCCCCATCACCCCGCCGACCATCAGGATCAGGGCGAGCACGACATCGAGCGACAGGCTGGAGAGCGCGTGCATCAGCACCGCCGCCAGCATGGTGGCGAGCGTCAGCACCAGCGAGGTGCCGAGCACCACGCCGGTCGGCACACGCAGCAGGTAGATCAGCGCCGGCACCAGCATGAAGCCGCCGCTGATGCCCATCACCGCGCCGAGAAAGCCGATGGCGCCGCCGATCGCCAGCACAGGCAGGGCCGAGACGTCGAGGTTGGAGCGGCGGAAGTGCATGCGGAGCGGCAGCTCGGCGAACCACCAGGGCTTGGCCGCCAGCCGCGGCGGCTGTGCCGTCTTGCGTCGGCTGCGCAGGATGGCCCGCACGCTCTCGCCGATCATCAGGCTGCCGATGATGCCAAGCAGCAGCACGTAGGAGATGCCGATCGCCAGTTCGAGCTGGCCGAACCGGCGCAGGATGGTGAACACCCACACGCCGAGCCCGGTGCCGACCATGCCGCCGAGCAGCAGCACCCCGGCAAGGCCGAAATCGATCGTCCCCTTCCGCCAATAGGCGATCGCGCCCGACGCCGAGGACGCCGCCATGTGGGCGGTGACGGTGACCACCGACACCGCCGGCGGAATGCCGACGAAGATCAGCAGCGGCGTCATCAGGAACCCGCCGCCGACGCCGAACATGCCGGAGATGAACCCGACCGCGATCCCCATTCCGAGAATGAGGAACACGTTCACGGGCAGTTCCGCGATCGGGAGATAGATCTGCACGGGGTTCGGCCTTGCAACGCAACCGAAGGCCCGGGCTCGCCCGAAGCGCACGCCGGACCTTCCGCAACCGCTTCATACGGGATCCGGACGGTCGCGTCGTGCTCCACCGGCCACACGGGGCGAAATTCGTCCCTAACACCGGTCAAGCCCAGGCTGGCGGACGCCCGAACGAACGAGGCGCCGGCATGGCCTGCCGGCGCCTCGTTTATTATTCAAACTCGGTCACGGCCGCAGGCCGCGGCCCCGGCGGCGCTCAGGAGCGGCCGATGGCCTTCCGGCTCGGCGTGCCGGCGGCGCGGTCCCAGTCGGCTGAGGGGCGGACCTCGTTGGCGGCCGGATCGAGCGGCTGCGGCGCCCAGGTCTGCACCGCCAGCCGGGCGGCGAGCAGGGTCTGGGCATCGAGCCGGCCGGCAACGTCGTCGCGCTTCTTCTGCGCCTCGGTATCGCCCTGGCTCGCCGCCAGTGCGAACCACTTGAACGACTCGGCCATGTTCTGCTCCACGCCCAGGCCGCGGGCATAGAGGATGCCGAGATTGTACTGGCTGTCGCGCAGGCCGTGATCGGCGGCGCGGCGGAACAGCTGGCCGGCCTGCCGGTAGTCCGGCTTGCCGTCGATCCCCTCGGCGTACAGCACCGCGAGATTGTGGATGGCCTTGGCGTTGCCGGCCTCGGCGGCGCGCGTGTAGTGGCTGCGCGCCTTGACGAGGTCGCGGGTCACGCCCTGGCCCTTCTCGTAGAGGCTGCCGAGGCGGTAGGCCGCCGGGATCGAGCCCTGCTGCGCCGCGCGCTCGTACCAGCGCAGGGCCTCGGAGAAGCTCTGCGGCACGCCGCGGCCTTCGGCATAGCGGGTGGCGATCTCGAACTGGGCCGCCGCATCCCCGGCCAGCGCCGCCTCGCGCAGCGCCTGCGGGCCGATCGCCGCCGGCAGCGGTTGCGGCGCGGTGGGGGCGAGCGTGACGGCGGCCGGCTGGGTCGAGCCGGTGATGTCGGGATCGCTGCTGCCCAGGAGCCCGGCCGAGAACGCCGGCATCGACGCGGCGGAGAGGGCCGGCTGCACGACGCCGGACGACGGCGCCTGGGCGATGACCGGATCGCGCTGGAGGGACGATTGCGGCCCAGGAACGTTAGGCGCCACGGCAGGCGTTTCGGCGGGTGCCTGGGCCGGCCCAGCCGCCGGCACTTGCGCCGGATCGCCCGGCGGCGCGGACGGCACGGTGGCCGGCGCCTCGATCGCCGGGGCTTCGGCCTTCGGCGCCTTCGACAGCTTGCCGAGCATCGGCGGCAGGACGATCGGCGCGGCGGCGGCCATCACCATCAGCACCACGCCGGCCAGGATCAGCGTCCGGTGGCGGGCGAGCGCGGCGCGCACGCCGCTCTCGGCCGGATCGTCGTCCGACGCGGCGGCGGGCGGCATCCCTTCGGCGGTCGCCTGCTGGGCGGCGCGGCGGGCGGCGGCGATGAAGCTCGCCTTGGAGGTGGCATCCGACAGCGGCTTGGCGCCGAGACCGGGCGCGGCGGCGCCTGCGGCGGCCCCGGTGGCGACCGTTCCGCTCCGCAGCAGCGGCATGCGCGAGCCGGGTTCGAGCGGCAAATCGGGCGGCAGCTCGGACACCGGCTCCGGCGCAAGATTCGGTGCAAGCCCCGGCCCAAGATCCGACGAAAGGTCCGGCGCAAGTGCCGGCGGCAGATCGCGCACCAGCGCAGATGCGGCCTCGGCCACCTGCGCCGCCGGTGCCACCGAAGCAGCGGGCGGCGGGACGGCGGCCGGGCGCTCGGCCCGCTCGCCGGGCGCCGCATCGCCGCGGCGCGCAATGTCCTCCTCCAGCATCGCCAGCCGGTCGACCACCCGCTCCAGGGTGCCGTGCACCGTCTCCAGCGTGCCGTGGGTGCGCACCTCGGTTTCGCGCTGGGCCGTGCGCAGCTCCGACAGGTCGCGCATCAGGTCGTTGACCGGCGTCATGCCGAGATTGCGCACCGCGTCGCGCGCCGCGTCGATGGCGCTGCAGCGCGATTCCTCGATCTGCGCGAACAGGTCGTTCAGGCCGCGCTCGATCGCGTCGAGCTGGCCGAGGCGGCTGTCCGACTGGTCGAGCCGCTCGACGATCTGCTCGAGACGCGAGTCGATCGAGCCGAGATCCGGACCGTCGGCGACCAGCGCCTGGAGGCGATCGAGCTTGTCGACCAAGAGCAGCATCGAGCGCTCGACGGCGATCGGCGCATTGCGGACGGTGTTCTCGAGCGCGACCTGCAGGCGGTCGAGCCGCTCGCGAATCTCCTCCAGCGCCTCGTCCTCGGCGCTGCCGGCCGAGGTCGCGGCCAGCGACTCCTCAAGCTTGTCGATCTTGCGGTCGAGCCCCTCCAGGGTCTCGAGTGCGGCGGCGGCATCCTCCAGCACGCTGCCGATGCGCTCGGCCTTGGCCGCAAGCTGCTGCAGCTCGCCGGTGAAGCCGTCGGCGGCGGTGAGGGCGGGAAACTGTTCGAGCGTGGCCCGCAGCTCGCTGATCTGGCCGGTGAGGCGGTCGATCGCCCCCGGCTCCAGTCGCGATTCGTCGAGGGCGTCGAAGCGCTGGTGCAGGCCCTTCAGCTCCTCGCCGAGCGCGGCGATGCCGGCCTCGGCCTGCATCTCGCGCACGCCCTCGCGCACCTCGATCAGCATGCGCGTCATGTCGTTGAGCTGGTCGATGTCGATCGCCGGCTGGGCGGTCGCCTCGACGTGCGCGTGCAGCGCCCGCACCGAGGCGTCGAGCGCCTCCAGCGAACGGCAGGGCGACAGATAGCTGACGCTGCGCGACAGTTCGGAGACGTCGCGGCGCAGCGATGCCACCTCATCATAATCGGAGCGGTAGCCGCGCAGGCCCGCCCGCTCGTCGAGCAGGCGCTGGCGGGCATTGATCTCGGCCACCGCCGAGTCGAGCAGCGGGCGCCGGCCCGGCCGCGCCTCGGCCGCGCTGTACAGACGCTCGTTCATGGCTTCGATATTGCCGGCAAGCTCGTTCAGCCGGCGGTGGAGATCGAGCTGCGGCGATTCCAGGCCGCTGCGCCGCTCCGAACCGGTGCGGCCGGCCGGCCGTCCCAGGCCGTCGCGCGGATGTGCGGCGCCGCGCGGCGGCGCGCCGGCGACCTCGCCAAGCAGAGCATTGAGTCGGCGCGACACCTCGCCGAGCGCGGCCGCAACCCCCTCGGCGCCGGGCGCGGGCGGTTCGGGCTCGCGGGCCGGCGGCTCGCGCCGGACATCCGGTCCTTCGGGGCGCTCGCTGGCGGCGGCGCGCCGCGGAGCGCTGCGCTCGCCCGGCTCGCCGCCCTCGGCCTGAAGCGCGCGCTCAAGCCAGCGCTCCAGGGAAACTCCTTCCCGCTCCGCCGCCGCCCGCGCGGCATCCAGCGCGTCGGCGGCAAGATCCGCGGCCGCGTCGGGAGCGGTGCTGCGTCGGTTCCACGATCCACTTTGCGTCATGGTCAAACCCGTCGGGCGTTTGCCGGCACCGCTGGATGGGCCGCCGGAGCCGGAATTGCCGGCGGCACGCGGGCGCTGTGCGTCCCCGCGCACTTTTTCCTGCCACGGTAAATGTACGGTTAACGCCGATGCAACTTCAGTGGCACCTTTGCGTTGAGGCAACGTGTGTCGTTTCGGCCTCAATCCCCCGTTGACGGACGGTGCGGCGGCGCAGTCTCTTCAACACGGGGGAATTTTGAATTAGTCTAATTAATCATTCCGCTCGGATAGGGGGTCTGCTCTTTCCTGTTGCATGTGAGACGAGGAAATTGCGTATGTGCGGAACGAGACACTTTTGGAGGTAATTTCCTACAGAACGGTAGTTGCAGGGACTGCAGCCGTTGACGGCCCTTTCACAAGTGACCGTCTTTCCGAAGGTCCACGGGCGGAACGGATTCGCACAATAAAGATAAACAAGAGTTGGGATGATGATGAAAGAGCACGAAATCGCCGCAAGCGGCGTCGAGGCACGCACAGGGTACAGCGAAACCAAGATCGCGAATCGATCCGATTATTTCACGATTGGCGACCTCGCTCGGGAGTTCGGCGTAACCTTAAGGGCGCTGCGTTTTTACGAAGACAAGGGCCTGCTCAGCCCGAAGCGGGAAGGCCTGACCCGCCTCTACAGCGGCACCGACCGCAACCGGCTGGTCCTCATTCTCAAGGGCAAGCGCTACGGATTCACGCTGTCCGAGATCAAGGCGATGATCGCCCTGCACGAGGGCCGCGACGATGCCGCCAATCTGGCGTTGTCGCAGGAGACGATCCTGCAGCAGATCGCCGTGCTCGAGAAGCAGCGCCAGGAGATCGACGAGGCGATTGCGGAGCTGCGCAGCAGCCTGCCGCTCTGCAGCAGCGCCGGCCGTCTCACCCCGGCGGACTGACGCGGCATCCGGCCCCGAGGGCCGGCCTCCCGCTGCACGCGACCGGCGCGCCGGGCTCATCACCCGGCGGCGCGGTGCGACCGACTGATCATTCGGTGGCTCTGATCACTCTGCGGCGCGGCGCGCCTGTTTGGTGAACTTCTTCATCACCCGCTCGCGCTTGAGGCGCGAGATGTAGTCGATGAACAGGCCGCCATTGAGGTGGTCGATCTCGTGCTGGATGCAGGTGGAGAGGATGCCGGAAAACTCCTGCTCCTGCGGCGCGCCGGTGCGGTCGAGGAAACGCACCCGCACCCGGTCCGGCCGCTCGACCGTCTCATAATAGTCCGGGATCGACAGGCAGCCCTCCTCGTGGCAGCGCTTCTCCTCCGAGGACCACACCACCTCCGGATTGATCAGCACCAGCGGCCGCTTCTCCTCGCCCTTGCGGGCGGGATCGATGGTGACGATGCGGCGCGGCTCGCCGACCTGGATCGCCGCCAGCCCGATGCCGGGCGCGTCGTACATGGTCTCGAACATGTCGTCGATGAGACGCCGCACGGTGTCGTCGACGGCCTCGACGGGCGCCGAGGTCAGCCTGAGCCGGGGATCGGGCAGAACAAGAATGTCGCGAATGGCCATACAGGCGAAATAGGCGATGGAACCCGGCGGGTCAACGAACGGGCCCAACGCTTTTGCCGCCGCCAGGCCCGGCCACCCGCATCGCGTGTAGGCATTAGACCGTAGCGGCGGCCTGATTCATGTCAATGTGCACTGCACTCGCGCATGGTCATATCCGCCCGCCTGGTTGACACGGCGACCGGCGGACGCTGCCGATTCAAGATCGCGTCTTGTCCGTCTGTCGTCGAGTTGCACCGTGGTCTTCCCGAGACTCAAAGGCCGGTACGCGCTTCGTCATCGGATGACGCCGTACCGGCCTCTCTTTTTGCCGAAACGTTCCCGTTCTGTTCGGAACAGCCCCGGCAGCTTCGCGCGGTATCATGGTGTCACCGCGCCGCTCCGGCAGCGTCCCGCCGGCCGGGGCGAACCGCCGCCGCATCGTGCACTGCCGCAAAGCCTTTGGTTGCATCCGCGACCATTCCGTCTCCCGCCGGCCCAGGCGCGATGCCCCGCGCGCTGCCGGCGCCCCGAGCGCGGACGCCGCTGCCGAAACGGATTTGCGCGAGCCGCGCGAATCGCCAGACTGCCGGCTCCCGTCACCCGCCGCGCCCTGCGGCGCACCAGCGATCCGCCGCATGACCGCCACCCCGTCCCACGCCGACTGGATGGACACGCTCGCCGTCTATCTGCGGCCGCGCGTGCTCATCGTGCTGTTTCTCGGCTTCGCCTCCGGCCTGCCGCTGGCGCTGTCCGGCTCGACGCTGCTGGTGTGGATGCGCGAGGCCAATGTCGATCTCGGCACCATCGGCCTGTTCGCGTTGGTCGGCACGCCCTACACGGTCAAGTTCCTGTGGGCGCCGGTGGTGGACGCGCTGAACGTGCCGGTGCTGTCGCGCCTGCTCGGCCGGCGGCGCGGCTGGCTGATCTTTTCCCAGATCCTGCTGATCGGCGCCATCGTGCTGCTCGCCACCCGCGATCCCGCCGTCTCGCCCTGGGCGGTGGCGTTCGGCGCGCTCCTGGTCGCCGCCGCCTCGGCCACCCAGGACATCGTCATCGACGCCTTCCGTGTCGAGAGCCTCGACGAGCGCGAGCAGGCCGCCGGCATGGCGAGCTATGTCGCCGCCTACCGGCTCGGCATGCTCGCCTCGACCGCCGGCGCCCTGTTCCTGGTCACCGGCTTCGAGCGTTACGGCTTCGACCGGGCCGGCGCCTGGACCGCCGGCTATCTCGCCATGGCGGCGCTGATGGCGGCGGGCCTCGTCACCACGCTTCTCGCCACCGAGCCCGATCGCTCGGCCGAGGCCATCCGCCAGCAGGCCGGCGACGGCGCGCTGGTGCGGGTGGCCAAGGCCGCGGCCGGCGCCTTCTCCGAGTTCCTGACCCGCGATCTGGCGGTCGCCGTGCTGGCCTTCGTGGTGCTGTTCAAGTTCTGCGATGCCTTCGCCGGCACCATGACCGCGCCCTTCGTCATCGACCTCGGCTTCACGCGCGACGAATACGCCGCCATCGTCAAGGGCGTCGGGCTGGCGGCGACCCTCATCGGCGGCTTTGCCGGCGGCTTCATCGCCCGCGCGCTGCCGCTCGCCACCGCGCTGTGGGTCGGCGCGCTGCTGCAGATGGTCTCGAATCTGGTGTTCGTGGGGCTCGCCTTCGCCGGCACCAATCTGTGGGCGCTGTCCGCGGCGATCATCGCCGAGAATTTCGCCGGCGCCATCGGCACGGTGATCTTCGTCGCCTATCTGTCGGCGCTGTGCTGGAGCCCGGCCCACACCGCAACCCAGTACGCGCTCCTGACCGCGCTCGCCGCGGTGGGGCGGACGTATCTCTCGGCCGGCGCCGGCTATGTGGCAGAGGCGACCGGCTGGCCGATGTTCTTCGCGCTGTCGTCGCTCGCCGCGGTGCCCGGTCTCGTGCTGCTGGCCGTCCTGCAGGTGCGCGGCCATTTCGCCGGACTCGATCAGGCCGACCGGGCCAAGGCAAAGTAGGAAGGCGCAGGCCTCACGCCGGCGTGCGGGCGCGCAGCGCCTGGGCCAGCGTGCCCTCGTCGAGATAATCGAGCTCGCCGCCGACCGGTACGCCATGGGCGAGGCGCGAGACCTTGACGCCGGTGGGGCGCAGCAGGTCGGTGACGTAATGGGCGGTGGTCTGGCCGTCGACGGTGGCGTCGAGCGCCAGAATCACCTCGCGCACATCGCTCCCCGTCACCCGCCCGACGAGACCGGCGAGATTGAGGTCGTCCGGCCCGACGCCGTCGAGCGGCGAAAGCGTGCCGCCCAGCACATGGTAGCGCGCCTGGATCACCGAGGCCCGCTCCAGCGCCCACAGGTCGGCGACGTCCTCGACCACCACCAGCAGGCTCGGATCGCGCCGCGGGTCGGCGCAGACGCTGCAGGGATTGACCGAGTCGATATTGCCGCAGATGCGGCAGACCGAGACCTTGGCCAGCGCGTCATCGAGCGCGGTGGCGAGCGGCGCCATCAGCTGCTCGCGCTTCTTGATCAGATGCAGCACGGCGCGTCGCGCCGAGCGCGGCCCGAGCCCCGGCAGGCGGGCCAGGAGCTGGACCAGACGTTCGATCTCGGGACCGGCGGCAGCAGGCATCGGGGGATAATGTTCAAGGGTTTTGCGGCGCCAACGCGGAGCGGTCGTCAACCACAACAGACAGATGCTCTTGGCGAGAGCCTCTCCGGGATCCCGAATGGGTCGCCCGGAATCCACATCTTGCAGCCGCTGGAGAAGTCGGCGCGGAGACGCCACCGGTCGTTCCCGGCGACCGCCGTCAGGCGGTCGGGAAGGGAACCCAAGAACCACGCCGCAGAAAAACACAACGCTCGTCGCAAAGGCGGCCGCTCAGCCCCACCCGAGACATCATGGTCCTTGGGTCCCCTTCCCTCGCACCGCTTCGCGGTGCTCGCCGGGGACGACCGGTTGCTGTTCAGAACAGCTTCATGCCGGGAGGCAGCGGCAGGCCGCCGGCCAGCGCCGACACCTTCTCGGCCATCGCCGCCTCGCCCTTCTTGCGGGCATCGGCGATCGCGGCAATGACCAGATCCTCGACGACTTCCTTCTCCTCGGGCTTGAGCAGGCTGGGGTCGATCGACAGCGCCCGCAACTCGCCCTTGGCGGTGGTGCGGCAGGTCACCAGCCCGCCGCCGGACGATCCGTCGACCTCGATGGTGTCCATCTCGGCCTGCAGCGCCTCGAGCTTGGCCTGGAGTTGCTTGGCCTTGCCCATCATTCCCATGATATCCATGTCGTCCCCTCTTGCTGCTCGTTGATCTCGGGTCTTCGTCTCAGGCTCCGGCGTCCGTCAGAACGCGTCGTCCTCGTCGGGGTCGGCGAACGGGCCGTCGAGGCCCATGTCGTCGGGGTCCCTGCCGTCCGGTCCGTCGCCGGGGGCCGGCGGTTCGGGGGCCAACCGCCGCACCTCGACGATCTCCGCGCCGGGAAAGTGTTCCATCACCGCGCGCACCGCCGGGTGGGCGCTGATGTCGTGGCGCATCCGCGCATGCTCGGCCGCGCGCTTCTCGGCGAGCGTCTGGCCGCCGCCCTCGCGCGACAGCGTCACCACCCAGCGCCGCCCGGTCCACGTCCTCAGCTTCTCGCCCAGTTCGGCGATGATCGACGGCGAGGCGCCGGCCAGCGCGATCTCCAGCCGCCCGTCCTGGAAGGCGACCAGCCGCACCCCGGTCTCGAGCTGGGTCTTGAGCAGGATGTCGCGGCGGCTTGCCGCCAGCGCCACCAGCTCCTCGAACGTCTCGAGGCGTATCCCCGCCTCTGCCTGCGGCGAAGGCCGCGCCAGCGCGCTCGCCACCGGACCGCCGATCGAGCCGCCGACTGGGGCGACGAGCTGGGCGCGCGCCCCGCCATTGGGCCCCGCCGACAGGGATGGCGCAGCATTTCCATTGGCAAGCTCGGCGAGCCTGCGCAGCGCCTCGTCCGGCGTCGGCAGGTCGGCGGCATAGGCGATGCGCACCAGCACCATCTCGGCCGCCTGCACCGGCCGGGCCGCGGCGTTCACCTCGGCGATGCCCTTCGACAGCATCTGCCAGGCCCGCCCCAGCACCCGCATCGACAGCGCGCCGGCAAGCTCCCGGGCGGCCCGGCGCTCGGCCTCGACCAGCGCCGGATCGTCGGCCACCGCCGGCACGATCTTCACGCGGGTGACGAGGTGGGTGAAGTCGGCGAGATCGACCAGGATCGACGCCGGGTCGGCGCCGGCATCGTACTGGGCGCGGAACTCGCTCAAGGCGGCCGCCATGTTGCCGCGCATCAGCGCCTCGTAGAGGTCGATGATGCGGGCGCGGTCGGCGAGCCCCAGCATGGTGCGCACCGCTTCCGCCTCGATGCGGCCGGCGCCGTGGGCGATCGCCTGATCGAGCAGCGACAGCGAATCGCGCACCGAGCCTTCGGCGGCGCGGGCGATCACCGCCAGCGCCTCGGGCTCTGCGGCGACGCCCTCCTTGTCGCAGATGCCGGCGAGATGGCGCACCAGCACGCCGCCCTCGATGCGGCGCAGGTCGAAGCGCTGGCAGCGCGACAGCACCGTCACCGGAACCTTGCGGATCTCGGTGGTGGCGAAGATGAACTTCACGTGCTCGGGCGGCTCTTCCAGCGTCTTCAGGAGCGCGTTGAAGGCCGCCGTCGAGAGCATATGCACCTCGTCGACGATATAGACCTTCATGCGCGCCGAGACCGGCCGGTAGCGCGAATTGTCGGTGAGCTCGCGGATGTCGGCGACCCCATTGTGGGAGGCGGCGTCGATCTCGATCACGTCGACGTGCCGGCTCTCCATGATGGCGCGGCAATGCACGCCCTCGGCGGGAAGCTCGATGGTCGGGCCGGTGACGCCCGGCGCCTCATAGTTCAGGGCGCGGGCGAGGATACGCGCGGTGGTGGTCTTGCCGACGCCGCGCACGCCGGTGAGGATCCACGCCTGGGGAATGCGGCCGGTCGAGAAGGCATTGCCGATGGTGCGGACCATCGCCTCCTGGCCGATCAGATCCTCGAAGCGCTGCGGGCGGTACTTGCGGGCCAGCACCCGGTAGCCGGCGGCGGCCGGCGGCGGCACGCCCGCCTGCAACGCCGTCTCCGGCCCGGCGGGGGCCTGGCCGTGCGCCGGGAGGGGAAGCGGGGTCGCGTCGGTCATCGCGGGGAAGCGGCCTCGTCGGCGCTCGCGGCCTCACGGGAACGAACCGGCGCTGGCGAGCGGCAGGTCCAGCGCGAGCGGCAAATCTCTTTCTCGTGCCAAATCTCGTTCGAGCAGCAACGGCTCTTTCGAGCGGCAGCTCTCAGGCGACTGGCCGCAGGTCTTGGGCGACTGGTCGAAAGTGGGAGGTTGGACGAGCGACCCGGCCCGGTCTCGTTAGGGCTGCTTCCTTCCGGACCTGACCCGGTTGGCGAGTGGTCCGTCCACCGCCAACCTCCCGGCCCCTATATCGTCTGCCCGCGCCGCGATGGCAAGCCGGCAGATGATCGGGACTGTCCGGATATCCCCGGCCTCGCGCCCTCAGCTCGCCGTCCGCGAGCCCTGCTCGGCGATGCGGCGGAAGTCGTCGCCCTGGTCGTAGATGATGTTGATGATGGTCCAGCCGCCATCGGCCGGCGCGAGGTGGACGAACACCTGCCGCGGCTCGCTGCCCATCAGGAACTCGACCGCGACCATGCGCTCCTTCGGCAGGCCCGGAATATTGGTGACGCGCTTCACCGCAAGGTCGCTTCCGGCACCGGGGCCGAACACCGCCGCCCGCAGCCGCTCGGCCTCGGCGAGGCCGA
This sequence comes from Blastochloris tepida, assembly GCF_003966715.1. NCBI lineage: Bacteria > Pseudomonadati > Pseudomonadota > Alphaproteobacteria > Hyphomicrobiales > Blastochloridaceae > Blastochloris > Blastochloris tepida. The sequence continues at coordinate 3,888,931 of NZ_AP018907.1, read as the reverse complement.
CCGGCTTGGCCCGCGCCTGCCACAGCCGCCGCAGGTCGGCGCTGAGCAGCGCCACGAAATCCCGCTCGGGCAGGCCGTTCGCCTCCGCCTTGGTGTAGACGCTTCGCACCAGTGCGACCGGATCGTCGGACGAGGCGGCCTGGGCCGGCCGCAGCGCACCCGGCCCCCAGCCGGCGAAGAGGGCGCCGGCCAGCACCGCCCCGGCCAGCAGCCGGCGGCGATCGAACCGCTGCCGATCCCTATCGTGTTTCATCGGAGGTTCACCGTGGCGCATGAATGAGCTTCCCTGTCTCACAACGGCCCCAGACCGGGCTGGTTTCATGCGTCTTAGTCACAAATTCTAACGACAAGGTTCGAAGGCAAGGTTCGAAGGATAGTCCCATGACGCTTTCTTTCGCGATGGATGCGCGCCTTGAGCAGGGCAGCGTTCCGCTGGCCGACCTGCCGCTGTCCGTGGTGCGGCTGGTCGACGATGCCCGCTTCCCCTGGCTCCTGCTGATTCCGCGCCTTGCCGGCGTCGTCGACCTGATCGACATCGCGCCGGCCGACCGGGCGGTGCTGATCGAGGAGATCGCCGCCGCATCGAGCGCGCTCAAGGAGACCACCGGCTGCACCAAGCTCAATGTGGCGACGCTGGGCAACCAGGTACCGCAGCTTCACGTTCACGTCATCGCCCGCTTCCGCGGCGACGCGGCCTGGCCGGACCCGGTGTGGGGCAAGGGCGTGCGGGTACCCTACGCCGCCGAAGCCCGCGAATCGCTGGTGAAGTCGCTGCGAGCGAGCCTCGCGGTGTGATTTTTCGGCGGGGCGGACCTCATACCGTTTCCGGTTGATCCCTTCGGGATACCGGAAACGGTCTCGCCGAAAATCCCTTGTTCGATAACGGGATTTTCGGCGACCGGAATACGGCTCGAAGGCTTGATCAGCCGGAAACCGTATCACTGGCTGGCGGCGCCCTCCCCGGCGGTCTCCAGCGCGAAGGCGGCGGCGAACAGCGCCCGCGTGTAGGGGGTCTCGGGCGCCCGGAACAGCCGCTCGGCCGGCCCCTCCTCCACCACCTTGCCCGCCTTCATCACCAAGAGGCGGCTGGCCAGCGCCGCCACCACCTTGAGGTCGTGCGAGATGAACAGGAAGGTGAGGTCGCGCCGCCGCTGCAGGTCGCGCAGCAGATCAACGATCTGGGCCTGCACCAGCATGTCGAGCGCGCTGGTCGGCTCGTCCAGCACCACGAAGGACGGCTCCAGCACCATGGCGCGGGCCACCGCGATGCGCTGGCGCTGGCCGCCGGAGAATTCGTGCGGGTAGCGGAACCGCGTCTCCGGGTCGAGCCCGACATCCTCAAGCGCCGCCACCACCCGCGCCGCCCGCTCGGCCTCGGTGAGCTTGGGCTGATGGACGAGCAGCCCCTCGGCAATGATGTCCTCGACCGACATGCGCGGGCTCAGCGAGCCGTAAGGGTCCTGGAACACGATCTGCATGTTGCGCCGGTGCGGCCGCATCTCCTTGAAGCCGAGACCCTGCACCGGCGCGCCCATGAACACGATCGGGCCGTCGGAGGAGATCAGCCGCAGGATGGCGAGGCCGAGCGTGGTCTTGCCCGAGCCCGATTCGCCGACCACGCCCAGCGTTTCGCCCTTGCGGATGGCGAGCGACACCCCGTCCACCGCCTTGATGTGGCCGACCGTGCGCCGCAGCACGCCGCGCCGGATCGGGAACCACACCTTGAGATCCCGTGTCTCCACCACCACCGGCGCCTCGGGCCGGGGCGGCGCCGGCTCGCCCTTGGGCTCGGCCGCCATCAGCGCCCTGGTATAGGGGTGCTCGGGCGCCTCGAAGACGCGCGCGACCGGCCCCTGCTCGACGATCCTGCCCCGGTTCATCACGCACACCCGGTCGGCGATCTTCTTCACGATGCCGAGATCGTGGGTGATAAACAGGATCGCCATGCCGAGCCGCGCCTGCAACTCCTTCAGCAAAGTGAGGATCTGGGCCTGCACCGTGACGTCGAGCGCGGTGGTCGGCTCGTCGGCGATCAAGAGGTCGGGCTCGTTGGCGAGCGCCATGGCGATCATCACCCGCTGGCGCTGGCCGCCCGAGAGCTGGTGTGGATAGCTGCCGAGCCGCGTCGCCGGATCGGGAATGCCGACCTGGGCGAGAAGCTCGAGGATGCGCGCCCGCACCGCGGCGCCGCGCAGGGGCCGGTGCATCTCGATGATCTCGCCGATCTGCTTCTCGATGGTGTGGAGCGGGTTGAGCGAGCTCATCGGCTCCTGAAACACCATGGTGATGTCGTCGCCGCGCACCCGCCGGATGTCGCGCTCGGCGAGGTCGAGCAGGTCCTCGCCCTTGAAGCGCACACGGCCCGAGGGGTGGAAGGCGGCCGGATAGGGCAGGAGCTTCAGGATCGACAGCGCCGAGACCGACTTGCCCGAGCCCGATTCGCCGACCAGCGCGACCGTCTCGCCCTTGTTGACGGTGAAGGAGATGCGGTCGACCGCCAGCGTCTCGCGCGCCCCCTGCCGGAAGGCGACGGACAGGTCTTCGACGGTGAGGAGGGGGTGGGTCATGGGAGCCGATCCAGCAACAAATCAAGGTCCGTGGCCGGGTCGCAGCGAGGGACGCTGAAATCGGCCGGGAGGCGCTTATCGGCGCTGACAATGACGGCGCAGCCGGTCAGCTCTGCGGTCGCCAAGTGAAGGGCGTCGGGCAACTTGACGGTTCGCCATTTCGCCCGGATGGCGGCGGCCTGACGGATCACGCCGTCGTCGATATCGCGCAGGTCGACATATCGCGACAGGTCTTGTCCATAGAACTTGAGCAACGTCTCGTTCCTGTCGGCAATCGGCATCACCAGCACCTCACCGAGAACCAGCGCGAACTGACCAGGATCAGCCGGCCATCGAGCCCAAGATCGAGCATTCGGCCCAGGGCCTCAATGCCGTCGCCCGTTCCCTCGGCAAGGCCAATGACCGCGTTGGCGTCCAGATAAAGGCGCAGCATCGGGACCTAGAACGCCTCGCCTTCGCGGATCTTCCGCACCCGTTCGACGGCATCCACCAGCGAGAGGCGACCCTGGCCCAGCCTCTGCCGCAGCTCGGCGAAGCGTTGCGGCGCGCCCCTGGTTTCGGCAACGACGGTCACGGTGACGCTCGCGCCGGGCTCGATATCCCCCCGCAGATCCTCCGGCAGCTTGGAGGCCGGATAGTTCTCCCGCACGATCCTGTTCATCTGGCGACTCCGTCACTCGGCCGCATCCTACCGCACCCTCACCCGAACGTCTTTCGCGGGTCGAAGGCGTCGCGCACCGCCTCGCCGATGAAGATCAGGAGCGACAGCATGATCGCCACGGCGAAGAAGCCGGTGAGGCCGAGCCAGGGCGCCTGAACGTTGGCTTTGCCCTGGGCCAACAGCTCGCCCAGCGAGGGCGAGCCCGGCGGCAGGCCGAAGCCCAGAAAGTCGAGCGCGGTCAGCGTCATCACCGCCCCCGACAGGATGAAGGGCAGAAAGGTCAGCGTCGCCACCATGGCGTTGGGCAACAGATGCCGGAACATGATCGAGGAGTTGGAGACGCCGAGCGCGCGCGCCGCCTGCACGTACTCGAAATTTCGCCCGCGCAGGAATTCCGCCCGCACCAGGCCAACCAGCGAGACCCAGGAGAACAGCAGCAGAATCCCGAGCAGCACGAAGAAGCCCGGCACCAGCACCGAGGAGATGATGAGAAGCAGGTAGAGCGAGGGGATCGCCGTCCAGATCTCGATGACCCGCTGGAACAGGAGGTCGGTCCAGCCGCCGAAATAGCCCTGCACCGCGCCTGCGGCGACGCCGATGGCCGAGGAAATGATGGTCAGCGTCAGCCCGAACAGCACCGACAGGCGGAAGCCATAGATCAGCCGCGCCACCAAGTCGCGGCCCTGATCGTCGGTGCCGAGCCAGTTCATCTCCAGGCCGCTGCAGCCGGCGACGCCCTTCTTCGCCGCCACCGCCTCGCACTGCGCCTCGGTCAGCATCCAGGTCGGCGGCGAGGGCGCCGGGGTCGGCAGATCGAGATTGTGGGTGTCGTAGCGGTAGCGGATCGGCGGCCAGATCATCCAGCCGCCGGTCTTGTCGATCTGCTTGACGAGATAGGGATCGCGATAGTCGGCATTGGTCTCGAAATCGCCGCCGAACGTCGTCTCCGAATAGTTGAACAGCACCGGCACGTAATAGCGCCCATCATACTTCACCAGAAATGGCCGGTCGTTGGCGACGAACTCGGCGAACAGCGACACGATGAACAGCACCGTGAAGATCCAGAACGCCCAGTAGCCCCGCCGGTTGGCACGGAAATTGGCGAGCCGCCGCCGGTTGAGCGGCGACAGCGCGAACCGGCCGCGCCGCGGCGCCGGGCTGGAGGACTGAAGCTCAAGCGTCGTGTCAGGGGTCGCGTCCATCACACCTCGCGCGCCTCGAAGTCGATGCGTGGATCGACCCAGGTGTAGGTGAGGTCGGAGATCAGGTTCACCACGAGCCCGACCAGCGAATAGATATAGAGCGTGGCGAACACCACGGCATAGTCGCGGTTCAGCACGCTTTCGAAGCCGAGAAGGCCCAGCCCGTCGAGCGAGAAGATGGTCTCGATCAGCAGCGAGCCGGTGAAGAAGGCGCTGACGAAGGCGCCGGGAAAGCCGGCGATGACGATCAGCATGGCGTTGCGGAAGATGTGGCCGTAGAGCACCCGCGTCTCGCCGCAGCCCTTCATCCGCGCCGTCAGCACATATTGCTTCCGGATCTCGTCGAGGAACGAGTTCTTGGTCAGCAGCGTCATGGTGGCGAACGACGACAGCGCCATCGACACCAGCGGCAGCGCGAGGTGCCAGAAGTAATCGACGACCTTGGCACCGAGCGACAGCTCGTGCCAATTGTCGGAGACCAGCCCGCGCAGCGGGAACCACGAGAAGAACGAGCCGCCGGCAAACAGGATGATGAGCAGGATGGCGAACAGGAAGCCCGGCACGGCGTAGCCGACGACGATGACGCCTGAGCTCCAGACATCGAAGTTCGAACCGTCGCGGATCGCCTTCCGGATGCCGAGCGGAATCGAGATCAGATAGGTGAGCAGCGTCATCCAGATGCCGAGCGAGATCGACACCGGCAGCTTCTCCTTGATCAGATCGACCACCCTGATGTCGCGGAAATAGCTCTTGCCGAAGTCGAACTGGACATAGTTCGACAGCATGATCAGGAAGCGCTCGTGCGCCGGCTTGTCGAAGCCGAACTGCGCTTCGAGCTGCTTGATGAATTCGGGGTCGAGGCCCTGGGCGCCGCGGTATTTCGACAGCGTCACGTCGGCGCCGCCCGCGCCTTCGCGCCGCGCGCCCGCGCTGAAATCGCCCGAGCCCTGGCCGGTGAAGCGGGCGGTGGCGGAGACGTCGGTGCCCGACACCTGGGCGATGATGCGCTCGATCGGCCCGCCCGGCGCGAACTGCACCACCAGGAACGACACCAGCATGATGCCGAGCAGCGTCGGGACCATCAGGAGCAGGCGGCGGATGATGTAGGCCGTCATGGGTGTCCTTCCTGCGGGCGCCCTGGTCCTCTACGCCTTGCGGGCGAGGATGCCGGGCGGTCGTCGGATCGCGCGGCGGGCGATACGAAATCCGGCCGGTCCGGCCGGAGAACCGTATCATACGGTTTCCGGTTAATCCTTTCGGGATGCCGGAAACGGTTCCTGCGTCACGATGCAAGGCTCATCACGATGCAAGTGTCGTCACGATGCGAGAGGTATCGTGCCGTCTTGCGGTGCGGACGGAACGGCCCTCAACGCCCGATCCTTGCGGATTTGGCAGCGTCGCGCCACCAGGTTTCCGGCACGCCGCGGTCATAGTGCGGCTTGGCCGCCGGCCGGCCGAACACGTCCCAATAGGCCAGCCAGTGGCTCGCCTTGTACCAGTGCGGCACCCAATAGCGGCCGGCGCGCAGCACGCGGTCGAGCGCCCGGCAGGCGGCGACGAGGTCGGCACGGGTCGGCGCCGACAGCGCCGCCTCGATCAGCAGGTCCACTGCCGGATCGGCGACGCCGGCGAGGTTGTCGGACCCCTTGAGCCCGGCCGCCGACGAGGCGAACAGCGAGCGCAGCACCTCGCCGGGCGTCGGGCCGAGATTGAAGCGCTGGACGATGGCGTCGAAATCGAAGTCGGCGCGGCGCGCTTGGTACTGCACCGGATCGACGAGACGCATCGTCCCCTCGACTCCGATAAGCTTGAGGTTCTTGATCAAAGCGGCATGGTGCGGCTCGAAGCTGCGCTCGAACATCAGGAACTCGATGGCGAGCCGCTCGCCGCGGTCATTGACCCGACGGCCGCCCTCGACGCGCCAGCCCGCCGCGTCGAGGAGCTGCGACGCCCGCCGCAGCAGCGAGCGGTCCTGGCCCGAGCCGTCGCTCACCGGCGGCATCACCGCGGCGCCGAACACCTCCGGATCCAGCCGGTCGCGCAGCGGCTCCAGCAGCGCCAGTTCGTCCACGTCGGGGGCGCCGTGCGCCTCGAGGTTGGAGTTCTGAAAGAACGAGTAGGCGCGCAGGTACGAGCCGAACATCACGTTCTGGTTGACCCACTCGAAATCGAACGCGAACTGCAGCGCCTCGCGCACCCGCCGGTCCTTGAACACCGCGCGCCGCGTGTTGAGGAACCAGCCCTGGGTGCCAGACGGCGTGTTGTCGGGCGTCTCGTCGCGCACCACCCGGCGGTCCTTGAGCGCCGGGAAGTCGTAGCCGCGCGCCCATACCCGCGAGGTGAACTCCTCCCGGAACAGGTACTCGCCGGCCTTGAACGCCTCGAAGCCGACGTCGCGGTCGCGGAAATACTCGTAGCGGATGACGTCGAAATTGTTGGTGCCGCGCATCGCCGGCAGGTCGGCGCCCCACCAGTCCTTCACCCGCTCGTACTCGATGAAGCGGCCGGGCTCCATCCGCCCGACCCGGTAGGGGCCGGAGCCGAGCGGCGGCTCCAGCGTCGCGGCGTCGAACGTCTTGCCGGCATAATAGGCCTTCGACAGGATCGGCAGGCCGGCGACAAAGAGCGGCGCATCGCGGGCCCGGTCGGGCGCGAAGCGCACCGCCACCACGTCGCCCTCGGCGCTCGCGCTCTCCAGCCGGTTCAGCACCTGGGTGATGCGCGGGTGCCCCTCCCGCTTCAGGATGTCGAGCGAGAACACCACGTCCTCGGCCGTGATCGGCGTGCCGTCGTGGAAGGTGATGCCCGGCCGCAGGCGGAAGCGCACGTCGAGCCCCTTGGGATCGATCGCCACCGCCTGCGCGGCGAGGCCGTACATCGCATCCGGCTCGTCGAGCGCCCGCGCCATCAGCGACGCGAACGTCCGCTCCAGCCCCTGCGCGCCGTCGCCGCGCAGCACGAACATGTTGAGCGTGTTGAAGGTGTTGGGATTCTGGTTGTAGGCGAAGGTCGGGCCGATCTGCGAGAACGAGCCGCCCTTGGGCGCCTCGGGGTCGACATAGTCGAAATGCGAGAACCCGGCCGGATACTTCAGGTCGCCGAAGGCGGACATGCCGTGGACTTCGGGGACCGGCGCGGCCGCCGCGGGGGGCGACGCGGCCGCGCCGGCGCGGGCTGCGAACGGGCTTGTTGCGAACGGGCTTGCGGCGGCCCCGGCAAATACCGCGAGCGTGCCGCGGCGGGTCAGGCGAAGCACGGTCATGGGCGGCCCTTTGGCTGGAGGGGTCGCGGCGTTCAGGGCCGCGCGGGCTGGCGGGTCTTCTCCGCCCTCTCGGCATCCCACCACCAGATGGTCGGGAACGACGCGGCGCCATAGGCCGGCATGCGCTCGGGCCGGGCGAAGCGGTCCCAGCGCGCGGTACGCTGCTTGCCGTAGGTCCACTGCGGCACGACGTAGTGGTTCCACATCAGAACGCGGTCGAGCGCGCGGGTGGCCGCCACCAGCTCCTCGCGGGTCTTGGCGAAGATCACCCGCTCGATCAGCGCATCGACCGCCGGGTTCCGGATGCCGCCGACATTGCCGGTGCCGGGCACGTCGGCTGCCTCCGAGCCCCAGAAGTAGCGCTGCTCATTGCCGGGCGACAGCGACTGGCCCCAGGAATTGACGACGATGTCGAAATCGAACTGGCGCAGCCGGTTCTGGTACTGGGTCTCGTCGACGGTGCGCACCGACACGACGATGCCGAGCCGCTCCAGCGAGGGCTTGTAGCGCAGCACCACCCGCTCGAAGTTCGGCTGCGCGATCAGGAACTCGACCATGAACGGCTCGCCGGTCTTCACATTGGTCAGCCGCCGGTCCTTCACCTCCCAGCCGGCCTCGCCCAGCAGCTTCAGCGCCTCGCGCAGATTGGCGCGGGTCGCCTCCGGGCTGCCGCCCTTGGGCGTCGGGTAGGGCTCGGTGAACAAAGCCGGTGGCACCTTGTCGCGCACAGCCTCCAGCATCTCCAGCTCCTTGCCCGCGGGCACGCCGGAGGCGGCAAGCTCGGTGCCGTCGAAATAGCTGCCGATGCGGTGGTACTGGCCGTAGAACAGCGCCTGGTTCAGATCCTCGAAGTCGAAGGCGAGGTCGAAGGCGCGGCGCACCCGCCAGTCCTGGAACTTCTCGCGGCGCAGGTTGAACGCGAACGCCTGCATGATGCCGAGATTGCGGATCGGGAACTCCTCAAGCACCACCCGCTTCTCGGCCACCGCCGGAAAGTCGTAGGCCGTGGCCCAGTCCTTGGCGCTCGATTCGGTGCGCCAGTCGAGCTGGTCGGCCTTGAACGCCTCCAGCGCCACCGTGGTGTCGCGGAAATACTCGAAGCGGATCTCGTCGAAATTGTTGATGCCGACATTGACCGGCAGCTTGGCACCCCAATAATCCGGCACGCGCTCATAGACGATGGTGCGGCCCGGCTCGGCCGACTTGATGCGGTAGGCGCCGCCGCCGAGCGGCGCCTCCAGCGTGGTGGCGGTGATGTCGCGCTTCTTGCCGGAGGAATCGGTACCCTCCCACCAGTGCCGTGGCATCACCTGGAACTCGCCGACGATCTGCGGCAGCTCGCGGTTGCCGGGCTCGTCGAAGGTGAAGGTCACCTCGTGCGGGCCGGTCTTCGCCACCGATTTCACATGCTGGTAGTAGCGCTGGGAGGTCGGCGAGTTCTTGCGCCAGACCTCGAACGACCAGATCACGTCCTCGGGCGTGACCGGCTTGCCGTCATGCCAGCGCGCCTCGGGCCGCAGCCGGTAGCTGACGGAGGAGAAGTCGGGCGGGAACGACACCGCCTCGGCCAGGAGCCCATAGGCGGTGCCGACCTCGTCGGAAGACGGGGTCATCAGCGTGTCGTAGATCAGGTCGAGGCCCATGGCGATGTTGCCGCGGACATTGGCGACCACCGGATTGAGATTGTCGAACGTGCCCATGGCGGCGAGCCGCGCCGTGCCGCCCTTGGGCGCCGCCGGATTGACATAGCCGAAATGGGCGAAGTCCGGCTTCTCCTTGGGCTCGCCGAGCAGCGACAGGCCGTGGCGCCAGACCTTGGCGGGGGCGGCGGCCCCGGCGGCGTCCTTGGCCGCCTCCTGGGCGTGGGCGGGGGCCGCAGCCAGCGCGGCGGCAAGGAAGGCCGCACAGACGGCAACGGGCAAGCGAACAGCACGGAAATCGAGCCAGGCCACGCGAAATGCTCCAAATGGTCGAAACCGGAAGGACCGGGGGGCGTCTCTGATCGGGTCTCCGGCCCAAGGGCCGAAGTTCCGCAGTCCGGTTGCCGAAGATCCCGTTTTCGAACAAGGGGTTTCGGCAGGATTGCCCGGAAGCCCGCGAGAGGGTCCCGGAAATGGTCTGATGCGACAATTATGGCGCGATTTTGTGTCCGCGCCACGCGATGGTCGCAGGCGACACGATCGCCCGCCCGCCGGCTGCGCAAGCCAACCACGTTGCGCCCTCCCGGCCAACCCTTATAAGCGGCGCCAGCCGTTCCGGCAGAGGCAACGGGGGCGCGATCCCCTGGTCCGCCGGACCCGCCGCCACCCGGTCCGCAGAACCAAGTCCGCCGCCACCGAGTCCATCATGTCTGCCGAGCCCGCCGACCGCGTCGTCCTGATGATCCCGGCCCGCTTCGCCTCGACCCGCCTGCCCGGCAAGCCGCTGGCGGACATCGGCGGCCGGCCGATGATCGCCCATGTGGTCGAGCGCGCCCGCGACGCCGACCTCGGCGAAGTGGTGGTGGCGACCGACGCCGAGGCGATCGCCCAAGCCGCGGAAGCCGCCGGCGCCCGGGCGGTGATGACCCGGGCGGACCACGCCTCGGGCTCCGACCGCATCTTCGAGGCGCTCTCCACCATCGACCCGCAGGGCGCCATCGATCTCGTGGTCAATGTGCAGGGCGACCTGCCAACCATCTCGGCCGATGCCATCCGCGCTGCGCTGGCGCCGCTCGCCGATCCCGCCGTCGATATCGCCACGCTGGCGGCCGAGATCGTGCGCGAGGAGGAAAGGGACGACCCCAACGTGGTCAAGGTGGTGGGCTCGGAGGTCGCGCCCGGCCGGCTGCGCGCGCTCTATTTCACCCGCGCCACAGCACCAACCGGGCCGGGGCCGCTCTATCACCATATCGGACTCTATGCCTACCGGCGGGCGGCGCTCGCCCGCTTCGTTGCCCTGCCGCCCTCGCCGCTGGAGCGGCGCGAGCGGCTGGAACAGCTCCGCGCCCTGGAGGCCGGGATGCGTATCGACGTCGCCCTTGTCGACACCGTGCCGCTCGGTGTCGACATGCCGGCCGACCTCGCCCGCGCCCAGCACCTGCTGCAGGGCGCCGTATCCAACCGACGAGACGTGTGATGTCGCAGAAGACCATCGTGTTCCAGGGCGAACCCGGAGCCAACTCGCATATCGCCTGCCAGGAGGCATTCCCCGAACACAAGGCGCTGCCGGCAGCGACCTTCGAGGACGCGCTGGCCGCGGTGAAGGACGGCTCGGCGGCGCTGGGCATGATCCCAATCGAGAATTCGGTGGCCGGGCGCGTCGCCGACATCCACCATCTGATGCCGACCTCCGGCCTGCACATCATTGCCGAGCACTTTCTGCCGGTGCGCCACCAGCTGATGGCGATCCCGGGCGCCACGCTCGCCACCATCAAAACGGTCGAGAGCCACGTCCAGGCGCTCGGCCAGTGCCGGCGCACCATCCGCAAGCTCGGCCTCAAGGCGGTGATCGCCGCCGACACCGCCGGCTCGGCCCGCCACGTCGCCGAGGCGCACGATCCCACCCGCGCCGCCATCGCCTCGCGCCTCGCCGCCAGGATCTACGCCCTCACCATTTTGGCCGAGGACATCGAGGACGAATCGCACAACACCACCCGCTTCGTGGTGCTGGCGCGCGAGCCGAACTGGGCGCCGCCCGGCAACGGGCCGACCATGACCACCTTCATGTTCCGGGTGCGCAACGTGCCCGCCGCGCTCTACAAGGCGCTGGGCGGCTTCGCCACCAACGGCGTCAACATGACCAAGCTGGAAAGCTACATGATCGAGGGCAGCTTCTCGGCCACCCAGTTCTACGCCGACATCGAGGGCCACCCCGACGACCGGCCCGTGAAGCTGGCGCTGGAGGAGCTGGGGTTCTTCTGCGAGGAGCTGAAGATCCTCGGCGTCTACCCGGCCGACCCGTTCCGCAAGACGCTGAACGGCAGAGCGGGGTGATGCGGTTTCCGGCTGATCAAGCCGGGAAACCGTATTCCGATCGCCGAAAAATCCTCATCCGCTCAAGGATTTTCGGCGAGGGCGTTTCCGGCATCCCGAAGGGATCAACCGGAAACCGTACGATTCGGTTTCCGGCACGCGGCGTCGATCCTGGCCGGGCCGGCGCTACGCCGCCTGCAGCGTGAACTCGACGCGAACCGCATCGAAGGGAAACTCCACCCGGCCGTCGTCGGTGCGATCAAGCAGCCCGGCTTCGAGCAGGGCGTGGATGTCGCCGTGCACCGCCTTGACGTCACGGCCGGCCCGGCGGGCGGCGGCGCGGATGGTCAGGGGGCCGGCGCCGGCCATGGCCTTGAGCAGCTCCCACCGCTTGGCGGTCAGCACCTTCCACAGGAGTTCCGGCGAGGCGAAGCTGATCCGCGCACCTTGATCCGCGCCGGTAAACGCCGCGAGCGCACGCCGGCTGACCTCGGCGGGGGATGCCACATCAAGCGTCACCGTCGTCATGCTCGATCCTCCAATCTGCCGCCCGCAGCGCCTCGACCTCGGCCCAGAAATCGGCCAGCAACCGTTCGGGACCCTGAAAGAAGTAAGGTTCCTCACGGCGCCCGACATGCCGGTGGTCGCCCTTGCCAGCCTCGTTGTCGTAGCGAAGGATGCATTCGCCCGAAACGACCAGCGCCAAACGATACTTCAAGCTGTGTCGCGAGCCGGGAACCGGCTGAAGCACGCGCCAAACCGCGACTTCCACGAAAACCCGCTCGTCGAGCACATGGCGTTCACGAAGCAGGCGATCCGCGGGAATGTTGGAGCTTACACCAACAATCGGGACGATCAAAGCCAAGAGCGGCTGCCCCGTGCCGCCGACGCCTCACCCGCCGAGCGACGGCAGCCGGCACACCGAGGTCACGACCAGCCCGCTCTTGACGATGCGGGCCAGGGCCTGCGCCAGGGGCTCGATCGCCACCATCATGTGGAAGGCGTTGGCGTGGACCAGCGTCTGCGGATCGCTGACGATCGCCACATGCCCGCGCCAGAACACCAGGTCGCCGCGCTGGACGTTGGCGAAATCGACGCCCGGATCGACCGGCCGGCCGAGCGCCGCCTCCTGCAGGTCGCTGTCGCGCGGCGCCCGGATTCCGGCGGCGTCGAGCGCCACCTGCACCAGACCCGAGCAGTCGAAGCCGAGCGGCGTCTTGCCGCCCCACAGATAGGGCACGCCGAGCAGCCGCTCGGCGACGGTGACGAAGTCGCGCTCCACCGGCCCGGCGATCGGGCGGACGTGGTGGGCGGGGATATAGCCGCCGGCGGCGGTGACAGCGAACCGGCCCTCGGTGCCGGCGATGGCGATGCGCGCGCCGAGCGGCGGCGCCGTCAGCGGCGGCAGCTTGATGTCCGGCCCCGGGAAGATGAAGGTGCGCGGCACCCGCACGCAATGGGTCGGCTCCGGCCCCGGCGGCGCCAGCATGGCGCTCGGCAGCCAGCCGACATAGCCGTCGACCTCGAGCTGGCCCCAGGCCCAGCCCTCGGGCGTCGCCTCGTAGATGGTGGCCCGCTCGCCGAACAGCGCCTCGGTCACCATCGGCTGGTCGGGGATCGGCTCGCGCCGCATCGGCGCGGCGGGCACCGCCACCTCGCAGACCGTGCCGGCGACATAGCGCGCCGCGGGCACCTTGCCTTCGAGGTGGAGGGCGGCGAGATCCGGGCGGGCAGGGGTGATACGCGGATCATAACCGGTCATACGGGAAGCTCCCTGGCGCGCGCCACCACGAGGTCGCCGAGACGCTCGACAAAGAGCGAGCCCCGGACGGTGCGCTGGATGATGACATTTCGGCGGTCGGTTTCGTCGCGGCGGCGGGTGACCAGCCCGAGCTTGCCCATGGTGTCGAGGGCGCGGGTGATGACCGGCTTGGTGACGCCGAGCTTGGCGGCAAGACCACGAACGGTGTGGGGGGGCACTTCCAGATACACCGTCAGCAGAATGGCGAGCTGTCGCTGAGTCAAATCGGGCTCGCTGTCGCGGACCTGGTCCAAGGCAAGGTCGTGCAACAGTTTGAGCGCCTGGGAGGTGCGGAGTTCGACGGCCATCGGCTGCGGGATCGTTACGCCCGCGTATTATTCTCTCCCGCCTGCCGTGCGCAAGGTCAACGCCACGAATCAGCGCGAGAATTTCTCCACGAGCAGCGAATCGAGCGCCCGCACCGCGCTGGCCTCGCCGCCTTCCGGCCGGCCGGGCTTGGGCTTGGGCGTCCAGGCATAGATGTCGAGGTGCAGCCAGCTTTTCGCCCGCTCGACGAAGCGCGACAGGAACAGCGCCGCCACGATCGAGCCGGCGAAGCCGCCCGCCGCCACGCTGGCGGTGTCGGCGATCCGCGAGTCGAGCCCCGCCGCGTAGGGCCGCCACAACGGCAGCCGCCACAGCGGATCGGCGGTGGCGGCGGCGTGCCGGGCGAGGGCTGAAGCAAGCTCCTCGTCGTCGGTGAAGGCGGGCGCGATGTCCGGCCCGAGCGCCACGCGGGCGGCGCCGGTCAGGGTGGCGAAGTCGATCAAGAGGTCCGGCGCCTCGGCATCGGCGAGGGCGAGAGCGTCGGCCAAGACCAGCCGACCCTCGGCGTCGGTGTCGCTGACCTCGACGGTGAGCCCCTTGTGGCTGGGATAGACGTCGCCGGGGCGGAAGGCGGAGCCCGAGACCGCATTCTCCACCGCCGGCACCAGCAGCCGCAGCCGCACCGGCAGGCGCCGTTCCATCACCAGCTTCGCCAGCGCCAGCGCCGCGGCGGCGCCGCCCATGTCCTTCTTCATCAGCAGCATGGCCGCGGCCGGCTTGATGTCGAGCCCGCCCGAATCGAAGCACACGCCCTTGCCGACCAGCGTCAGCTTCGGCGCGCCCGGATCGCCCCAGACGAGGTCGATCAGCCGCGGCGCCCGCACCGAGCCCTTGCCCACCGCATGGATCAGTGGAAAGCCGTGCGTCAGCAGATCGTCGTCGACGATGGCGGAGACCTCGGCGCCGTGCGCCGCGCCGAGCTCCCGCACCGCCTGTTCCAGCTCGGCCGGACCGAGATCGTTTGCCGGCGTATTGACCAGATCGCGGGCGAAGGCGACGGCGTCGGCCAGCCGCGACACCTCCTCGCCGTCCACCCCGGCCGGCACCACCAGCCGGAACCGGGGCGGCTTGACGGTGCGGTAGCGCTGGAAGCGGTAGGCGCCAAGCAGGATGGCCAGCACCGCCAACGCCGGCTCCGGCGGCAGATTGGCGAAGCGCCAGAAACCCGCCGGCAGCAGCTCGGCAAGCCGGCCGGCGATGAGCCGGTCGCGCGTCGGCCCGGCCTCGCCCAGGCCGAACAGCAGCCCCCCGACGCCGCCATGCTCGGCCGGCAGCAGCAGATGGCGGCCGGCGTCGGGCACGAATCCCGCAGCCTCCGCGAAGGCCGCCGCCCCGGCGTCGAGCGCCTCGCGCACCGAAGACCAGTCCGCGGGCGTGGCGAACCAGATCGGGAGCGCGTCGGAATCGTCTGCGATCAGAATGGGATGCATCGGGGCTCTTCCAGCGGGGGGAGCCCCGCCGATAGCACGCGCCGGGCCGGCGGGGAAGCGCGCGCCACGGTGAGTTTAACCGGGCGTTAGGGTTAAGCGTTTATTGCTTCGACCCGAGGCGGGCGATCGAAGTCCCGCGTCGGAGTCGCTCATGTCCGGTTGCAGGCGCTATTCGCCAGGCGTGCATCGCGCTCGCTTTTCCGTGCTGGCCTTGGCCACCGGCCTCGGGCTGATGCTCGGCGGCTGCGCCGCCACCGGCGACATCACCGGCTCGCTGGGGTCCGGCAGCACCGCCGCCCAGAGCCAGACCGACTGGCGCCAGCGCGCCGACAGTCTGGCCGAGCGCTATCGCCGCGACCCGGGCAATGCCGAGGTGGCCATCGAATATTCGCGGGCGCTGCGCGCCTCCGGCCAGCGCGCCCAGGCCGCCGCCGTGCTGCAGCAGGCGGCGCTGCGCAATCCGAAGAATCCGAAAGTGGCCGGCGCCTATGGCCGGGCGCTGGCCGACAACGGCCAATACAACGAGGCGCTGGAGGCGCTGTCGCGCGCCCATTCGCCCGACCAGCCGGACTGGCGAATCCTCAATGTGCAGGGCGCCGTGCTCGACCAGATGGGGCGCAACGCCGAGGCCAAGGGCGCCTATCAGCAGGCGCTGGCCATCAACCCGGAAGAGCCGACCGTGCTGTCCAATCTCGGCCTGTCCTACATGCTGTCGAAGGACCTGACGCAGGCCGAGGCGGTGCTGCGCCGCGCCTCCGCCCAGGCGGGCGCCGATGCCCGCGTGCGCCAGAATCTGGCGCTCGTCGTCGGCCTGCAGGGCCGGTTCGAGGATGCCGAGCAGATCGTCTCCAAGGACCTGCCCCCGGCCGAGGCCCAGGCCAATGTCGCCTATCTGCGCGAGATGCTGTCGCAGCCGAACAGCTGGAAGCAGATCGGCGACGCGGCCGCCCCGGCAAAGGCGAAGCAGAAGACGACCGCCACCGCCCGCCGCGCGCCGGCCCGCTCGGAAAACCGCAGCCTCACCGCCGAGCTGCGCGGAACGGCCGACCAGCCGGAACACTGACGCCGGCACGCGGCCCGACGTGCGCGATGATGCGCCCCTGTTGCACCGACGGCAGCTAACGCGGCCCGTTGGCTCCGGTCGCGGATTTTCGCCAAATTATTGATTTCGGATGAGAAAATCCGCGAGAGTCAATGGCCCCACGCGTCAGCGTCTGGGGCCGCTGGTATGCCGCGTCTCCGAAAAATTCCGGTTCGGAAAGAGGATTTTCCGCGGCCGGCCGGCGCCTCGACCAGACCGGATACCGTATCCCTACCGGTTGGCGATCTGGATGCCGGCCGGGCCGAGGATCACCACGAACAGCACCGGCAGGAAGAACAGGATCATCGGCACCGTCAGCTTGGGCGGCAGCGCCGCGGCCTTCTTCTCGGCTTCCATCATCCGCATGTCGCGGTTTTCCTGCGCCATCACCCGCAGCGTCTGGCCGAGCGGCGTGCCGTAGCGCTCCGACTGGATCAGCGCCATGCACACCGCCTTGACCCCTTCGAGATCGACGCGCTTGGCGAGGTTCTCATAGGCGGTGCGCCGGTCCTGCAGATAGGACAGCTCGGCGGTCGTCAGCGTGAATTCCTCGGCCAGCGGAACCGAGCTGGTGCCGACCTCCTCTGACACCTTGCGGAACGCCGCCTCGATCGACATGCCCGATTCGACGCAGATCAGGAGCAGGTCGAGCGCGTCCGGAAACGCGCGCCGGATCGACTCCTGGCGCTTCTGGATCTGGTTGCTGAGGAACAGATCGGGCGCCTTGAGGCCGACATAGGCGCCGCCAAGGCAGATCAGCACCTTCACCGTCATCGAGACCTGCAGCGGCACGATGACGAACACGTAGAGCGCCGCGACCGCAAACAGCGCCACCGGCGCCACCAGCCGAAAGAACAAGTAGACGGTGTAAGGACCATGGCCGCGATAGCCGGCCTTGCGCAGCATCTCGCGGATATGGTCCTCGCCCAGCCATTTGCGCAGATTGAGGCGCTCGACCGTGACCCGCATGTATTCCTTCGGGCTCTGCCCGCGCAGGCCGACGCGCTCGCCGCCGGCAAGTCGCTCGCGCTCGCGGGCGCGGATGGCGGCGCGCTCGACGGCGACCGCCTTCATGCGCTTGTCAAGCTCGTCGGCAGGGAACAGCGAGCTGATCAGCGTCCACGCCGTCGCCGTCACCGCGATCGCGGTGAACAGCCCCACCAGGAAGGTCGTATCGTGCAGCCTGGAAATGATGAGGTCGAGCATGGCGGCGCTCCTGGGGCATCGCTGCAGGTCAGACCCAGCGACCTGCGGACAAACGTGTACGAACCGGCGAACCTGGGCCACCCGGTCCGATGCGATCGGATCTGACGCCCCGGAGCATTCTCCGCAAAAGTGGATACCGGTTTTGCGAGCGAGAATGCGACAGTCCAAGAGCCTGGAGCGTCCGATCCGATGCGATCGGATCTGACGCTCTAGAAATCGAAATTGATCATCCGCTTCATCACCAGCACGCCCATCCCCATCCACATGACGCAGCCGGCGAGCATCATCCGCCCGACCGGGGTGATCCACAAAAGCTCGATGTATTTCGGGCTGGTGAGATAGACCAGGACGCCGACGATGACCGGCAGCGCGCCGATGATGCCGGCCGAGGCCTTCGCCTCCATCGACATCGCGTTGATCTTGGCCTTCATCTTCTTGCGGTCGCGCAGCACCCGCGACAGATTGCCCAGCACTTCGGACAGATTGCCGCCGGAGCGCTGCTGGATCGCCACCACGATGGCGAAGAAGTTGGCCTCGGGCAGCGGCACGCGCTCATAGAGCTTGCTCACCGCCTCGTGCAGCGGCACGCCCATCGCCTGGGTCTCGACGATCAGGCGGAACTCGCTGCGCACCGGCTCCTGCGCTTCCTTGGCGATGATGCCGATGCAGTCGGCGAGCGGCAGGCCGGCCTTGACGCCGCGCACGATGACGTCGACCGCCGAGGGAAATTCGAGGTTGAAGAGCTTCTCGCGCTTCTTCTTGAGATGACCGAGCAGCCAGCGCGGCACGCCGAAGCCGCCGGCGAAGCCGGCGCCGATCACGATCAGGATGTGCTGCTTCGTCAGCAGCGCCAGCAGGGCGAAGCCCAGGCCGATGGCGACGCTGATCAGATAATACTGCTTCTTCGACCAGCTCAGGCCGGCCTGTCCCAGCCGCGCCGCCAGCGGCGGATTCTTGGCGTTCTTCTGACGCTCCTCGAGCGCCTTCAGCGATTCCTCGACCTGCTGGCGGCGGCTCGCCGCCGGGTCGTCGCGGCGCGTCCGGCGCACGGTGGCGACCGACTGCGCCGACACCTGCGTCATGCGCTTCTCGGCCTGCCGTTCGCCCGACAGCAGCGGATAGAGGAACACCCACGCCGCGCCGCCGGCGGCGACGACGGCGAGCATGATGACGGCAAGGGTTTCGAGTTCCATCGGCTCAGCCCCGCAGCGGCGCGTCGTCGACCTCGGCCGCGTCGATCGCCGCCGCCAGCCGCTTCTCCTCGCCGAAATAGCGTGCACGTTCCCAGAATTTGGGCCGGCCGATGCCGGTCGAGCGGTGACGCCCGATGATGCGGCCATTGGCATCCTCGCCCAGGATCTCATAGAGGAACAGATCCTGGGTGATGATGACGTCGCCCTCCATGCCGAGAACCTCGGTGATATGGGTGATGCGGCGCGAGCCGTCGCGCAGGCGCGCCGCCTGCACGATCACGTCGATGGAGGACACCATCATCTCGCGGATGGTCTTGGACGGCAGCGCATAGCCGCCCATGGTGATCATCGATTCGATACGCGACAGGCACTCGCGCGGCGAGTTGGCGTGCAGCGTGCCCATCGAGCCGTCATGGCCGGTGTTCATCGCCTGCAGCAGGTCGAACGCCTCGGGTCCGCGCACCTCGCCGACGATGATGCGTTCGGGGCGCATACGCAGGCAGTTCTTGACCAGATCGCGCATCGTCACCTGACCCTCGCCTTCGAGGTTGGGCGGACGCGTCTCCAGGCGCACCACGTGCGGCTGCTGCAGCTGCAGCTCGGCGGCGTCCTCGCAGGTGATGACGCGCTCGTCGTGGTCGATATAGTTGGTGAGGCAGTTGAGCAGCGTGGTCTTGCCCGAGCCGGTGCCGCCGGAGATGACGGTGTTGCAGCGGACGCGGCCAATGATCTTGAGGATCTCGGCGCCCTCGGGGCTGATCGAGCCGAAGCGGACGAGCTGGTCGAGGGTGAGCTTGTCCTTCTTGAATTTGCGGATGGTGAGCGCCGGCCCGTCGATCGCCAGCGGCGGGGCGATGACGTTGACGCGCGAGCCGTCCGGCAGGCGCGCGTCGCAGATCGGGCTCGATTCGTCGACGCGGCGGCCGACCTGGCTGACGATCCGCTGGCAGATGTTCATCAGCTGCTGATTGTCGCGGAAGCGGACCGCGGTTCGCTGAATCTTGCCCTGGGTCTCGATGTAGACGGTGCTGGCGCCGTTGACCATGATGTCGGCGATATCGTCGCGCGCCAGCAACGGCTCCAGCGGGCCGTAGCCCAGCACGTCGTTGCAGATGTCGGTGAGCAGATATTCCTGCTCGGCGATCGACATCACGATGTTCTTGATGGCGATGATCTCGGCGACGATGTCGCGGATCTCTTCGCGCGCGCTCTCGGGCTCCAGCTTGGCAAGCTGGGTGAGGTCGATCGCCTCGATCAGGGCGCCGAAGATCTGGCTCTTGACCTCGTAGAAGCGTTCGGAGCGGCGCTGGTCCGGCGGCGGCGCGGGGGGCGCGCGCACCGGCTCGATCGGCCGGCTCGCCTCGGGGCTGCGTTCGGAAACCAGAGGCGGCGCCGGCACGGCCGGCATCGCCGGCTTCACGGCAACTCCGGTGCCGCCGTCGTTCTGGTTTGCTCCGACACCCGAGCGCTTGCCGAACATGGCGACCTCAGCTCTTTGCCAACTTGGCGCGCATCTTCTCCAGAAGCGGCGTCAGCAGGGTGGATGCCCGCGATTTGCGGGGATCGGTCTTTCCCGTGATGGTCTGGGCAAGTTGACGGAAGATCTCGGTGGCGCGGTGCTTGGCGTCGACCTCGGCGATCATCTGGCCGTTGTTGGCGGCAGCGCCGAACAGCTGCGGCTCGAACGGCATCGACACCACCGGCTGGGCCTCCAGCGCCTTGGCGAAATCGGCCGCGCGAATCTCGGGCCGCTTCGGCACGCCGACCTGGTTCAGCATGTAATAGGGCGGCCGGTCGTTGGGACGGGCGGTGCGGATCAGGTCGATCAGGTTCTTGGCGTTGCGCAGCGACGCCAGGTCGGGCGTGGCGACGATCAGGATGTGGTCGGCCGAGATCAGCGCCCGCTTGGCCCAGCCGGTCCACAGATGCGGAACGTCGAGCACGATCCACGGCACGCTGGTGCGCAGCACGTCGAGCATCGGGTCGGGCGCCTCGGCCTCGATGTCGTAGGTGCGCTCCAGCGTGGCCGGCGCCGCCAGCACCGACAGATGGTCGGCGCACTTGGACAGCAGCCGATCGACAAAGGCGGAATCGACGCGCTCGGGCGAGAAGATGGCGTCGGCGACGCCCTGCGGCGGATCCTGATTGTAGTCGAGGCCGGCGGTGCCGAACGGCAGGTCGAGATCGACCACCACCGTGTCGATGACGATGTCGCGGGCGATCGCCCAGGCGATGTTGTGCGCCACGGTGGAGGAGCCGACGCCGCCCTTGGCGCCGACCACCGCCAGCGTGCGGCCGACCGGCTCGGCGTCGGGCGCGGCGAACACGCCCGAGACCGCGCGCACGATATCGAGGCTGCTGATCGGCGCGATCAGATAGTCCGACACGCCGCGGCGTGTGAGCTCGCGATAGAGCTGGACGTCGTTGAGCCGGCCGACGACGATGAGCTTGGTGCCGAGGTCGCAGCATTCGGCCAGCCGGTCGAGCCCGTCGAGCAGCTCCGTGCGCGAGCCCGAATGCTCGATGATGATGACGTTGGGTGTCGGCGCGCCGCGATAGGCCTCGAGCGCGGCGGCGATGCCGCCGGCCTGCACCTTGAGGTGCGCCTTGGCCATGCGACGGTCCTCGGCGGCGGCGGCAATGACGGCGCCCACCTCGTGGCTTTCGCAGAACGCCTGGATCGATACCCGCGGCACCGGCGCGATGTGATCGTCGCCCGGCGCCGCGGCCGGCGTATCGGCGGCGATGGCCAGATGTCTGGTCATTGCTTGACCTCGTCGCTCAGCTTGGACTCCAATTCCTTCGTCTTGGTCGCGGGATCCTCGCCCTTGATGTACTTCTCGACGACCGTCTGGCGGCGCGCGGCGCTGGGCGCCTGCTCGCGGCGCGGCTGTACGAGGTCGGCGGGATTGTCGACCATCGCGGCGAGCGCCCGCTGATTGGCGCAGCCGAAGTTCCAGTATTGGCGGTTCTCCGCCTGATGGAACATGTCCTGCACGCCGAGGTCGTCGGGCCAGACGCCGCACGGCCCGGCCTCGGCCTTGACCACCGGATAGACCACGCGGACCGGCGCCAGCGTGTCTTCCGGGAAGGGCTGATAGGGCAGCACCGAGATGCCGTGCGAGGGGATGCCGGTGGCAACCAGCAGCGAGCGCACCTCGCGCGAGGCCGCCCGGGCCGCCTGCTCGTTGTCGGTGCCGGCCGGCACCTCGATGAACACCGGCCCGGTGCCGCGGCGGCGCCAGCCGCCGGCAAAGGCGGTGAGTTCGGCGCGCTGCACCGCCGTCAGCGAGCCGCGGCCGGTGCCGATCAGCACCTCGTGCGTGGCGCGCCCTTCGACGATGCGGATCGGGTGGCGGTCGGCCACCGTGACCGGGTAGCCGCTTTCCACCACATGATTGGCGTGGCAGCCGGCAAGCGCGGTTGCGAGAGCGGCACCGGCGGCGACGCGGGCGATCAGTCGGGAACGCGGCATGGTGATCTCCGGTCCGCTCAATCGATGATGAAGCCGTAGGTGCCGTGATAGGGCCGGGTCGGGTCGATCCGGCCGGCGATGCCGTAGACGCGGTTGATCCGGCCGAGCAGGACGGCGGCGGGATCGGAGGCCGGGACGAAGCCGTCCTCAGGCGTCTGGAGCTGCTGGCGCGCCACCGGATTCACGATGTAGGGCGTGACGATGATCATCAGCTCGGTCTCGCCGTTCTGGAAGTCGCGCGAGCGGAACAGCGCGCCGAGCACCGGCACGCTCTGCAGCCCGGGCAGACCGGTCATCACCGCCTTGGTTTCTTCCTTGATCAGGCCGGCCAGCACCAGCGAGCCGCCGGAGGGCAGTTCGAGGGTCGAGGAGGCGCGGCGCAGCTTGATGCCGGGAATGGTGATGCCCGTCATCTTGACGCCGTTGTCGTAGTCGAGCTCCGACACCTCGGTCGACATGTTGAGGCTGACCCGGCCTTCCGACAGCACCACCGGGGTGAAGTCGAGCATCACGCCGAACTTCTTCCAGTCGATCTGGTAGCCGCTGATGAGCGTGTAGCCGGCGATGATCGGGAACTCGCCGCCGGCGGTGAACTTGGCCGACTCGCCGGAGATCGCGGTGAGCGTCGGCTCGGCCAGGGTGCGGATCACGCCGGCCTGCTCCAGCGCGCGCAGCTTGATGTCGACCGCGCTCCTGCCGCTGTTGAACGTGGTCTGGGTGTTGATATAGGCGCCTTCGGCCAGCCATTTGCCGGCGACGCCGGGCACGTTGACGGTGGCGAAGTCGACGATCGTGCCGGCATCGATCTGGCCCTTGAGATCGACGCCGAACTGCTTCGCCACGGTGCGCTGCACCTCGGCCACCACCACCTTGAGCATGATCTGCTCTTTGCTCTTGATGGTGAGGCCGTTGACCACCTTCTTGGGATCGCCGACCAGCCGGGCCGCCACCTCGGCGGCCTGGGCGGATTCGGCGGCATTGGCGACGGTGCCCGACAGCACCACCGAATCCTGCACCTGGTCGGCGCGGATATTGGCGCTCGGGATCAGCCGGCGCAGCGCATTCTGCACGCCCGCGGCATCGCGGCCGACCTCGATGTCGAAGGCGGCGATCTGCTGGCCGTCGCCGTCGAAGAACACGACATTGGTCTGGCCGTAGTCGACGCCGATCAGGAACACCCGGCGCGCCGAGCGCACCACGGCATTGGCCACGGCCGGATTCGCCACCAGCACGTCCTTGGCGTCGCGCGGCAGCTCGACCACCACCGACTTGCCGCGGCCGAGCGAGATGAAGCGCGCCTGATGCTCCGCGGTGTTGATTCGGATAACCGGCTCGCTGGCGCGGGCCGGCACCGGCACCGATGCCGGCAAGAGGAGAGCCGCGGCCATGACCGCCAGCGCCGTCCGGTGGATCCACCCTGTCATGACCCGCCCCCCGATCTTCAACGCGGCGCTGTGGTTGCGGCGCCGAAGCGGACGATCGTCACGCCGGTGCGCACCGGCTCCTGATCGTTGGCATCGGCAAGCGAGCGCAGTGCCAGGGAGAGATGTCCACTCTGGCGTGCCTGGGCCAGGATCTCGGTCTGCCTGGCACTCAACTCGAGCGTCGCCGTCTTGCCGACCACGACCTTCTCGCCGTTCTTCTCTTCGATGGTCTGGTCGATGGCGAGCACCCGCACATTCGTCAGCACCGTTTCGGCGAGGGTCTCATTGCTGTCGCCGCCCGACTTCTTGGTGACGATGACGTCGACGCGGTCGTTCGGCAGGATGAATCCGGCGGCGCCGGTCTCCGGCGAAATCTCCACCGAGATGGCGCGCATGCCGGCCGGCAGCATCGCCGCCATGAAGCCCGACCCGTCGGCCTTGATCAGCTTGGATTCGCGGATCGGCTCACCCTTCAGGAAGGGGGTGCGGGCGATCGCGCCGGCCAGCGTCTCGGGCGCATTGGGCTTCTGGGCGCGGGTGATGAAGTGCGCCCCGGCGGCGGCGGCGGGCCAGGTTTCCCAGTCGATGTCGGCCGGCTTGACGACATTGCCGGTGCCGATGTCGGCGCGCGCCACCAGCACCTCGACCGTGTCGATCGTCTTGACCGGCGCGGCAACCGGAGCCGGAGCCTTGGATTTGGTGGCCAGCAGTGCGGCCACGCCCCCCGCTCCGAGCGCGATGAGCAGAACCACGACGCGAGCGCTTTTCATGACGTCTTCCCTGATCGACCCGGCCAGACGGCCCGATCGATGGCGGATTAGATCAGGGAATGGTCAATTTATGGTTAACCGGCGTTCACCACCTGAGAAAGTCGATTAACAAACCGCAACGAATACCGAGAGATGTATCTTTGAGTTGTCGTATTTTATAAATTCGTTTTGGGGTTGTGGCGCCACAACTGTACGAGATCTTAAAACCTGCGCGAGAAGTCGCGCTGGAAAATACTAGTCAAGGTTGCAGAGCCGCCATCCACACCGTGTTCGGATAGATCAGCAGGCCGGCAGCGGCGAGCGCGATGCCATAGGGAATGCCGCTCTTGGCGCAGTGGAGGCGGGCCACCCAGTCCTGCCGCATCATCACCGCCGGCAGCGGCACAACCCGCGCCGACAGCAGCACGAGCGTCAGCAGGCCGCCGAGCAGCGAGGCGCTGAGCGCGTAATCGAGAAGGTGGCCCCAGCCCAGCCACAGCGCGGTGGCCGAGGCAAGCTTGGCGTCGCCGCCGCCCATCCAGCCGGCGGCGAAGAAGCCGAAGCACACCGCAAACATCAGGGCGGCGGCGCCAACGTGCCAACCGATGTCCTTGAGCGGCATTCCGATGAACAGCGCCGCCAGCGCGAAACCGCCAACCAGCGCCAGCGACACCTTGTTGGAGATGCGCATGGTGAGGAGATCGCTCGCCGCCGCGAACGCCATCGCCATCGGGAAGACCAGCAGCACCACCATCAACACGCTCATGCCCACCTCCTCGCCGCAGTCCGCGGCAGCGTCCGCAAGACGTCCGACCCAGGTCCGCCCCGGCGCGCGGCCCCGCCGCCGGCCGCGTCAGGTGCGCGCGGCGAAGGATGCCTAGCCGTCCATATTGGCCGTCAATATATGCAACCGGCCTAAACGCTCCGTTGCCGCCACCCCAACGCAAAGAGGCCCCGGACGATGCCGGGGCCCCATCTGCAGAAGTCTATTCTGTTTGGCCCAGCGGCTTACTTGAGAGCTGCCGCAATCGTGCCCCAAGTGGCATTGAGGTTGGTGCCAGCGAGCTGCACGGCGGTGATGATGACAACCGAGATGCCGGCGGCGATCAGGCCGTACTCGATGGCGGTGGCACCCGACTCGTCCTTAACGAAACGCGCGAGAATCTTCATGATCAGTGTCCTTCGGTCCACAAGTGTCTGTCTGCGCACGACCCGATAACCGTTGTCGTTCCGGCCTCTCGGGATCGGTCTGGACCTTAAGCCACCGGCTCTTTCCATCCGGTTAAACCGATCAAGGACTCGACCCGCAACAGTCGTTGCCTGCTTCAGGGTTAACCGATGCTGATCAAGATCTCTCGAATCTTGGGAATTACCGAAGCACAGCTTCCGTTGCGTCTCACCACAGCGGCGCCGCCCGTTCGAGCCGCTCCGCGATGGCCAGCGCGGCGACCAGCGTCGCCACCGACAGCCCGGCAGCGACCCAGCCATATTCTGCGGCCACCACCGCCCGCTCGTCCCGCCACAGACGCACGATGAGACTCTTCACGACACTCTCCACACCGGTTCGCGTTTCCCGGCGCCCTGGGGCGCCCGCGCCCGGATGCTAGTCGTCGGCCGTTTCACGGCGGATTAACTCAAATTGCCGGCATCGGTTCGCCTGCGGCAAACGGTTGGCGTGGTTAAGGCAAGCTTTCCGCCGAACCGGACCTCCGGCCGGCGGCACCGCCGCCGGTGCCGTTCGGACTTTCTTCACCATTTTCGGATCAATCTCGCCGCACGTGCGGGTTTCGCCCGCGCGGTTCGACTCGGGAGGGCCACCATGCGCCGTATCCATGCTCTCGCCTGGGCCATCATGTCGGCGGGCGTGCTCGCCGCTGCGCCGCTGGCGGTCTCGGACCGGGCGCAGGCCACCGAGACGATGACGGTGGTGCTCGATCAGGCGCGGGTGCTGCCGCTGCCGGCCGACGTCTCCACCATCGTGGTCGGCAACCCGGCGATCGCCGACGCCACCACCCAGAACGGCTCGCTGATGGTGGTGACCGGCAAGGGCTATGGCCTGACCAATCTGATGATGCTGGACGCCAAGGGCAAGACCGTCGCCGAGCATCTGGTCCGCGTGGTGTCGCCGCGCGACAGCACCGTGACCGTGTTTCGCGGCGGCAAGGAGATGGACCGCCTGACCTATGCCTGCGCGCCGCGGTGCGAGGGCGCCGTCGTCCTCGGCGACTCCAAGGATTACTTCGAAAACATGAAGAAGCAGTCCGAGGACCGCAACAAGCTCGCAAGCGGCGCAACGGCGCACTGATGCGGTTTCCGGTCGATCCCTTTCGGGACCCCGAACCCGGGTGCTTCCCATCCCGGCATGCTTGACGAAACCTTGCCGGCACCCCCGGCTTTTGCCGCCTCGCCCTAACCTGAAATCAACGGCCCTGCGATAGCGTCCGGCAACGTCCAATTGAGGCGGCGTCCGGCATCCCGACGGGATCAGCCGGAAACCGTGAAGAGGCGGAGCCGGAAAGATGGCGCGGGCAGACAGGCCGGGCTTTCGACGATCCCTTGCACACGCCCTGGCACGCAGGTGCGGCGGGCAGCCTTTTCGCCGCCTCAAGGCGAACAAGGACGGCGCAACCGCCGTCGAGTTCGCGTTGATCGGACCGCTGTTCCTCGGCCTGATGTTCGCGATCCTGGAGACCGGGCTGGTGCAGCTCGCCAGCATGCAGCTCGACACCGCCACCACCGAGGCGGCACGGCTGATCCTGACCGGGCAGGCGCAGACGCAGAACTTCACCCGGGAGCAGTTCAAGCAGGCCCTCTGCGCCAATGTGACCGCGCTGATCGATTGCGACAATGGCGTGCTGATCGACGTGAAGTCCTCGACCAGCGGCGTGCCGAGCCTGCCGTCGCCGACCGACGAGGCCGGCAATGTCACCGCCACCGGCGACAATTGGGATCCCGGCGCCGCCGGCAGCGTCGTGGTGGTGCGTGCGCTCTACCAGTACCCGGTGCTGATCCGTACCTTCGGCTTCGACCTCGCCGACCTCGGCAACGGCAAGCGTCTGCTGGTTTCGACATTGGCATTTACCAACGAGCCCTACGCTTCGGCGAGCGGCGGAACGGGTTCGCCGTGATGAACATCCCCCGCACGCCCTTTCGCCTGCGCCGTCTTCGCCGCTTCGGCCGGTCGCGGCGCGCCATGGCGATCGTCGAATTCACGCTGATCGCGCCCTTCATGCTGGCGCTGTTCTTCGGCGCCATCGAGGTGGGCCAGCTCCTCAGCATCGACCGCAAGACCTCGCAAGTGGCGCGCACGGTCGCCGATCTGTCCTCGCAGTTGCGCAATCCGCAGCCGAGCGACCCCACCAAGACCGTGGCCGGATGCTGGAGCGCCGTCGCGCCGACGCCCGAGGAGACCAAGATCACCGGCCTGCTCGACGTCACGGAGGCGGTGATGACGCCCTATTCGACGGCCGAGATGGGAGTGGTGGTGAGCTGCCTCGCCCTCGACAAGAACGGCACCGCAACGGTGAAATGGAGCCGAACCCGGCGCGGCAGCGCGCGCGCCCCGGGCAGCACGGTCGCCGTGCCGGCCGGCCTCGTCGACACCACGAAGACCACCTATTGGCTGCTGGGCGAGGCCACCTACGCCTACACGCCAACCATCGGCTACGTGCTGACCGGAACGTTCAACCTGTCCGACCAGATCTACATGCGCTCGCGGAGCTGAGGCGGCCGCCAGTGCGCCGTGAGTTGCCATGAGTAGGGCGGAATAGCGAAGCGTATTCCGCCAATCCGACATGCCGGCTGGTGACGGCGGAATACGCTTCGCTATTCCGCCCTACGGTCCTTCCGGAAAACGGTCCCGGCTCGCGCTTCGCTTGGCCGGGACGACGACTCTTTCCGCGTCGTCCCGGGCGAGGCGGAGCCGAGAGCAACTGTCATGCGGTTTTGGGGTCTCGCCAGGGTTTGTTGTCTCGAATCATGGCGTTGAGGATGGTCAGGAGCTTTCGAGCGATGGCGATGAGGGCGACCTTGGCGGGTTTTCCGCGGGCTTTGAGGTCGGCGTAGAGCTGTTTGGCCCACGGGTTCCAGTGGATGGCGGCGAAGGCGGCGAGATAGCAGGCGCGCTTGAGCGCGCGGCGTCCGGCCTCGATATGGGCCGGCCGCCGCGCTTTGCCGCTGTCGTTGCGATAGGGTGCGCAGCCGCCGATGGCACCGGCTTGGCGGGGGGTGAACCGGCCGAGTTCGGGAGCTTCTGCGAGCAGGACGCGGGCCGTCTTGTTGGCGATCCCCGGCACCGAGGTGATGATCTTGGCCTTGGCGTCCATCGCCGGATCGGCGGCGATCAACGCCTCGATGGCCTGTTCGGCCGCGGCGACGGTCTCGCGCAGGGCGGCGATTTCGGCATCGAGCCGGGCGGTGATGGCCGCCAGGGTGGGGTGGGCCTTGCGGTTCTCCAGGCGGCGGATGTCGGCCTCGGCGCGGGTGATTTCGCGCACCCAGGCGGTCAGGTCGCTCTGCGCTTGCGAGGGCTCCGGGAACGGCCGGCAGGGGTGATGCAGCATGAAGGCGCGGATGATGCGGGCGTCGAGCGGATCGCTCTTGGCGCGCTGGCCGCAGGCCTTGGCGAACTGGCGGCAGCGCCAGCTGTCGACCTGCAGCACGGTGAGGCCGGCCTCGCGCAGCACCGCGACCGCCAGGCGTTCATAGCCGCCGGTCGGCTCCAGGCCGGCGGTGGTGAGCCCGGCCTTCACCAGGCGCCTGGCCAAGCGCTGGAGAGCCGCGGGGGTGTTATCGACGCGCTCGACCTTGGTGTCGTCGAAGGCGATGTCGAGCCAGTCCTTGGAGACATCGATGCCCACAAGGTGGGTGGCAAGCGGCGTCGGGTGTGGCAGCATGGCAAGCATCCCAGGCTTGGAAGCGGGGTCAAAAGCCCCGTGCAACTGTTCGGGTTGGCTTGGGACGGACGGCCGCTTCTGCTCGCGACGGCCTCGAAGGCTCACCCGGGATACGGCGTGCCGCCCGCACCGGCTCGGGGTGGCCACCCCGAGCCGGTGCACCCATCAAAGCACAGTTCGCCGTTCCAAGACCCGGGATCGTCATCCGAAAGAGGTCCCCCTCCTGAAAACGGTCCCGGCTCGGCGCTACGCACCGTCCGGGACGACGTGAGGCGGGGACGGTCCCGGTTCGGCGCTGCGCGCCGTCCGGGACGACGAAAGGCCCGGCTCCCGCTCAGATCGTCTGATTGTAGGCGCCGACCTCCTCGTGGGTGCGCAGCACGTCGTTCACCGCCGCGAACATCTCGCGCATGCGCGCCTCCGACACCGGGCTTTCCACCACCACCACCAGCTCGGGCTTGTTGGAGGAGGCGCGCACCAGACCCCAGGTGCCGTCCTCGACCGTGACCCGCACGCCATTGACGGTGTTGACGTCGCGGACCGGCTGGCCGGCAACCGGCTCGCCAATCGCCTTCGCCGACGTGAAATGCGCCACCACCGCCTCGACCACGCGATACTTCACCTCGTCGTCGCAGTGCGGCGACATGGTCGGCGACGACCATGTCTTGGGCAGCGCATTCTTGAGGTCCGACAGCGAGCGGCCCGGATTGCGGTCGAGCATGTCGAGAACCGCGATCGCCGACACCAGCCCGTCGTCGTAACCGCGGCCGACCGGCGCCCCGAAGAAGAAGTGCCCGCTCTTCTCGAAGCCGGCGAGCGCCTGAAGCTCGGCGACGCGGCGCTTGATGTAGGAGTGGCCGGTCTTCCAGTAGTCGGCCTTGACGCCGTTGGCCTTCAGCACCGGATCGGTGGCGAAAAGGCCGGTCGACTTGACGTCGACCACGAAGG
Source organism: Blastochloris tepida (assembly GCF_003966715.1). Taxonomy (NCBI): domain Bacteria; kingdom Pseudomonadati; phylum Pseudomonadota; class Alphaproteobacteria; order Hyphomicrobiales; family Blastochloridaceae; genus Blastochloris; species Blastochloris tepida. The sequence continues at coordinate 3,858,757 of NZ_AP018907.1, read as the reverse complement.
TCGCACCCTGGTGGATCGCCGAAAGATCGCGCGCCAGCATGACGCCGACCTTGTCGGCGAAGATCTCCTCGCCATGATCGTCGACTACGCCGCAGCGGTCGCCATCGCCGTCGAAGCCGAGCCCGACATCGGCGCCCGTCGCCGTCACCGTATCGGCGATGGCGTGCAGCATCTTGAGGTCTTCGGGGTTGGGATTGTAGCGCGGGAAGGTGTGATCAAGCTCGACATCGAGCGGCACCACCTCGCAGCCCAATCCCTCCAGCACCCGCGGCGCGAAGGCGCCGGCGGTGCCGTTGCCGCAGGCGCACACCACCTTGAGCCGGCGGGTGAGCTTGGGGCGCTCCAGCAGGTCGGCGATGTAGTGCTCGGCGAAATCGGGCACGAACACATAGCCGGCGGACGGCTTGAGGTCGAAATCGGCGGCGAGCACGATGTCGCGCAGCCGCGCCATCTCATCGGGGCCGAAGGTGAGCGGCCGCTGCATGCCCATCTTCACCCCAGTCCAGCCATTGTCGTTGTGCGAGGCGGTGACCATGGCGACGCACGGCACGTCGAGCGCGAACTGGGCGAAATAGGCCATCGGCGACAGCGCAAGGCCGATGTCGTGCACTTTCATCCCCGCCGCCATCAGGCCCGCGGTGAGCGCATACTTGATCGATGCCGAGTAGCTGCGGAAATCGTGGCCGACCACGATCTCGGGACGCACGCCGCTGCGGCGAATGAAGGTGCCGAGCCCCAAGCCCAGCGCCTGCACCCCCATCAGGTTGATCTCTTTTTCGAACAGCCAGCGCGCATCGTATTCGCGGAAGCCGGTCGGCTTCACCAGCGGGCGCGTCTCATAGGCGAGGCTGTTGGGCGGAAGCGCGGGATGCGGGACGGGATACATCGAAAAAACCTTGGCGACCGGAAGCTGCACTCGCCTCCCTATACACCGCCGTTTCGGACGGATCGATGGCGGCGGACATCAGCACGGTGTCATCCCGGGCGGGTTCAGTCGTCATCCCGGGCGGCGCGCAGCGACGAGCAACTGTCATGCGGTTTTGGGGTCTCGCCAGGGTTTGTTGTCTCGAATCATGGCGTTGAGGATGGTCAGGAGCTTTCGAGCGATGGCGATGAGGGCGACCTTGGCGGGTTTTCCGCGGGCTTTGAGGTCGGCGTAGAGCTGTTTGGCCCACGGGTTCCAGTGGATGGCGGCGAAGGCGGCGAGATAGCAGGCGCGCTTGAGCGCGCGGCGTCCGGCCTCGATATGGGCCGGCCGCCGCGCTTTGCCGCTGTCGTTGCGATAGGGTGCGCAGCCGCCGATGGCACCGGCTTGGCGGGGGGTGAACCGGCCGAGTTCGGGAGCTTCTGCGAGCAGGACGCGGGCCGTCTTGTTGGCGATCCCCGGCACCGAGGTGATGATCTTGGCCTTGGCGTCCATCGCCGGATCGGCGGCGATCAACGCCTCGATGGCCTGTTCGGCCGCGGCGACGGTCTCGCGCAGGGCGGCGATTTCGGCATCGAGCCGGGCGGTGATGGCCGCCAGGGTGGGGTGGGCCTTGCGGTTCTCCAGGCGGCGGATGTCGGCCTCGGCGCGGGTGATTTCGCGCACCCAGGCGGTCAGGTCGCTCTGCGCTTGCGAGGGCTCCGGGAACGGCCGGCAGGGGTGATGCAGCATGAAGGCGCGGATGATGCGGGCGTCGAGCGGATCGCTCTTGGCGCGCTGGCCGCAGGCCTTGGCGAACTGGCGGCAGCGCCAGCTGTCGACCTGCAGCACGGTGAGGCCGGCCTCGCGCAGCACCGCGACCGCCAGGCGTTCATAGCCGCCGGTCGGCTCCAGGCCGGCGGTGGTGAGCCCGGCCTTCACCAGGCGCCTGGCCAAGCGCTGGAGAGCCGCGGGGGTGTTATCGACGCGCTCGACCTTGGTGTCGTCGAAGGCGATGTCGAGCCAGTCCTTGGAGACATCGATGCCCACAAGGTGGGTGGCAAACGGCGTCGGGTGTGGCAGCATGACAAGCATCCCAGGCTTGGAAGCGGGGTCAAAAGCCCCGTGCAACTGTTCGGGTTGGCTTGGGACGGACGGCCGCTTCTGCTCGCGACGGCCTCGAAGGCTCACCCGGGATACGGCGTGCCGCCCGCACCGGCTCGGGGTGGCCACCCCGAGCCGGTGCACCCATCAAAGCACAGTTCGCCGTTCCAACCCGGGATCGCCATCCGAACAAGACACTCCTTCCGGAAGACGGTCCCGGCTCGGCGCTGCACGCCGTCCGGGACGACGCTCTCTCCCCACCATCGGAAGGACGCGTCACGCCCCCGCCAGCGCCGCGCCGACGATCGCCTTGGCCTCCGACACGATGGCATCGAGATGGGCCTGATCGCGGAAGCTCTCGGCGTAGATCTTGTAGATGTTCTCGGTGCCCGAGGGCCGCGCCGCGAACCAGCCGGCATCCGTCGTCACCTTCAGGCCGCCGATCGCCGCGCCATTGCCCGGCGCATTGGTGAGCTTGGCGGTGATGGCATCGCCCGCGAGCTCGCTTGCCGTCACCGCGTCCGGCGACAGCTTGCCGAGCCGCGCCTTCTCCTCCGGCGTCGCCGGGGCATCGATGCGGGTGTAGAGCGGCGCGCCGAACTCCGCCGTCAGCTCCTGGTAGTGAACACCGGGATCCTTGCCGGTCACCGCGGTGATCTCGGCAGCGAGCAGATCCATGATCAGCCCGTCCTTGTCGGTGGTCCACACCGTGCCGTCGCGGCGCAGGAAGCTCGCGCCCGCGCTCTCCTCGCCGCCGAACGCGAACGAGCCGTCGATCAGGCCCGGCACGAACCATTTGAAGCCGACCGGCACCTCGGCGAGCCTCCGCCCGAGCTTTGCCACCACCCGGTCGATCATGCTGGAGGATACCAGCGTCTTGCCGATCGCCGCATCCGCCGGCCAGTCGGCGCGGTGGGTGAGGAGATAGCGGATCGCCACCGCCAGATAGTGGTTCGGGTTCATCAGCCCGGCCGACGGCGTGACGATGCCGTGGCGGTCGGCGTCGGTGTCGTTGGCGAACGCCACCTGATAGGAATCCTTCAGCCGCACCAGGCTGGCCATGGCGTAGGGGCTGGAGCAGTCCATGCGGATCTTGCCATCATGATCGACGCTCATGAAGGCAAAGCGGCCGTCGACCGTGGTGTTGACGACGTCGATATCGAGGCTCCAGCGGGCGTTGATCGGCTCCCAATAGGGCAGAGCCGCACCGCCCAGCGGATCGGCCGCGAGCTTGAGGCCGGCTGAGCGGATCGCCGCCATGTCGAGCACGCTGCCGAGATCATCGACATAGGGCGCCACGAAGTCGAAGCCGAGCGTGGTGTCGGCCTTGCGCGCGGTCTCGTAGGGCACCCGCTTCACGCCGCGATTGCCCTCGCGCAGCAGCGCATTGGCGCGCGCCTCGATCCATTTGGTGGCGTCGGTGTCGGCCGGGCCGCCGTGTGGCGGGTTGTACTTGAAGCCGCCATCCTCGGGCGGATTGTGCGAGGGCGTGATGACGATGCCGTCGGCGAAGCGATCGGTGCGGCCGCGATTGTGCACCAGGATGGCGCGCGAGACCGCGGGCGTCGGCGTGATGCCGTGGCCGGGCTGGACCGCCACCGTCACGCCATTGGCGGCCAGGACCTCCAGCGCCGTGCGCTCGGCCGGCGCCGAGAGCGCGTGGGTGTCCTTGCCGAGATAGAGCGGCCCGTCGATGCCCTGGCCGGCGCGGTACTCGCAGATCGCCTGGGTGACCGCCAGGATGTGGGCCTCGTTGAACGAGCCTGAGAGCGAGGTGCCGCGATGGCCGCTGGTGCCGAAGGCGACCCGCTGGGCCGGATCGTCCATGTCGGGCGCGCGGTCGTAATAGGCGCGCTCCAGGCGGGCGAGGTCGACCAGGAGATCGGCAGGCGCAAGCTTGCCGGCGAGGGGCGAAATCGTCATCGGAGATCCTTGCGCTCGAACAAATGAGGCGGGGGAGCGGCACGGGCGTGAATGCCGGCAGCTTTGCTGCGGAATGCGGCCGAAGTCCAGCCGCCCGGCGGGCCGGAATAGGGATCACTGGCTGATGACGACGCGGCCCTGGCCGACCTCGACCTTGCGCATCTTGCGCATGAAGTTCATCCCCAGCAGGCTGCCCTTCAGGGCGCCGGGCGGCATCACCGCCACGTCGAGCGTGTAGACGCACAGATGCCCGACCCGGACATTGAGCAGCCGGTCGAGCTCGGCGACCACCAGTCCGTTGGCGGTCTGGAACCGGGCCTTGCGGCGGCTGGGATCGTGCGGCGCGAGACCGAGCCGGCGCGCATCCTCTTGCGACAGCGAGGTCATCGAGGCGCCGGTGTCGACGATGACGCGGATCTCGCCGTCTTTGGTGGCCAGCGTGCCCCAGGCATGGCCGCTGCCATCCATGCGTAGCGACAGCGGCTCGGGCTTGGCATCCTCGCAACCGGCCGCCGTCTCGCGGGCGGGCCGGTCCGGCTGACCGGGCGGCGCGCTCGACCCGAGCTGGTCCGGATCGATGGCCTGGACCACGAACACTGCCGCCGCGCCGACCGCGAACGCGGTCATGATCGCCCATTTGAACATGCCGGTGTCTCCCCAGGGCGGCACCACTCTAACCCACACACGTTAAGACCCCGCCAAAGCAAAGCCCGCCGGACGGGGGATCCGGCGGGCTCGCGGATTGGCCTTGCGGCCAGGATCAGGGGACGGACGGTCAGGCCGCCACCTGCTTCAGGAAGGTGTCGACCGAGCCCTGCAGCCGCTGCGCGGCCTGGGCCAACTCGCCGGTCGAGTCCAGCACGTGGCGGGCCGAGCGGTTGGCCTCGCTGATCGCCGTGGTGACCGAGGAGACGTTCTGGGCCACCGTCGCGGTGCCGGTCGAGGCTTCGGAGACGTTGCGCGAGATTTCGTGGGTGGCGGCGCCCTGCTCCTCCACCGCGGCCGAGATGCCGGCGGTGAAGCGCTGCACCTCGTCCATGGTGGCGCTGATCGCGCCGATCGCCTGCACCGCCTCGCCGGTGGCCGACTGGATGCCGGCGACCTGGGCGCCGATGTCCTCGGTGGCCTTGGCGGTCTGGCTGGCCAGCGTCTTGACCTCGCTCGCCACCACCGCGAAGCCGCGGCCGGCCTCGCCCGCGCGCGCCGCCTCGATGGTGGCGTTGAGCGCGAGCAGATTGGTCTGTTCGGCAATCGCCCGGATCAGATCCACCACGTCGCCGATCTTCTGCGCCGAGGCGGCGAGCGCGCCGACCTGGCCGTTGGTCTTCTCGGCCATCTCTGCGGCCTTGGTGACGATGTCGTTGGCCTGGGTCACCTGGCGGGCGATCTCCTGGACCGAGGAGCCGAGCTCCTCGGCCGCCGAGGCCACGCTCTGAACGTTGCTCGCCGCCTGCTCGGAGGCGCCGGCCGCCGAGACCGCCTGCTCGCTCGCCTCCTGGGAGACGCCGGTCAGCGACTTGGCGGTGGCCTCCAGCCCTTCGACATTGACGTTGAGCGCGCCGAGCACGGTCTGCACGTCGGCGCGGAAGGCCGCGATCGCCGCTTCGACGCGGGCCTGACGTTCGGCACGGGCGGCCTCCTCGGCCTTGGCCTGCGCTTCCAGCTCGGCGCGCTTGCGGGCGTTGTCGCGGAACACCAGCACCGCGCCGCCCATCTCGCCGAGTTCGTCCTTGCGGGAGGTGTCGATAGTGGCGATGTCGCGGCCCTCGGCGAGGTCGAGCATCGCCTTGCGCAACGACTGCAGCGGCCCGGCGATGCCGCGGGCGATCCAGAACACCACGGCGCCGAGCACCAGGACGATGACCAGGGTCACGGCGCCGCTCTTCAGCGCCGCCTCGGCCACCTCGGCATTGATGTCGTCGACATAGACGCCGGTGCCGACCGCCATGCCCCACGGCTTGAACAGCTTGATGAAGGTGGTCTTGTCGGCGGCCACGTCGCTGCCGGCCCGCGGGAAGGCATAGTCGACGAAGCCCTGGCCGTCGCGATCGACCGCCGCCTTCAGCTCGCGCCCGAAATAGACGCCGTTGCTGTCCTTCAAGTCGAGAAGCGTCGCGCCGACCAGCTTGGGGTTGGGATGCACCCGGATGACGCCCTCACGATCCTGCACGAAGAAATAGTCGCCCTCGCCGAAACGGATGTTGCCGAGCACCGTGAAGGCGGCCTCACGGGCCTTGTCCTCGCTCATGGCACCGGACTTGGCGAGCCTGTCATAGGCGTCGAGAATGCCGAGGGTGGACTGGACCAGCGCCTCAAGCTGGACACGGCGGGCTTCCACCAATTGTCCGCGTTGCAGCCAGACCATCGCACCCGCGAGGATGCCGCACCCCAGTGCGAACAGGCCAACCAACAGATAAAGACGTCCTCGCACACCCAGGCGCATTGCAGTTCCCCGTACAGGCGACCCCCGGAGGCAGGGCCGGTCACTCAATTGAGACACAAAAGCCTGTACGAATGGTTCCAAACGGAATGATTGCTGAGTTTAACTTTCGCAATGCTAGCTTGAACCAAAGTTTAACGCGATCGGCACCTGCATTACGCTGCGAAACTCGCGCCTGCCGTGCATAATCATATTGCAGCGCAAACACACGCCCGACCGGCGCGTTCAGGTTCGGCGCGACGTAATCAGGTGCCGCGGGGCTTGGCGCGAGTGGTGGGCACGGCCGCCGCCGGGTCTTCCGGCCAGGGGTGCTTAGGATAGCGGCCGCGCATTTCGGCCCGCACCGCGCTCCACGAGCCCTTCCAGAACCCCGGCAGGTCGCGCGTCACCTGGATCGGCCGGTGGGCGGGCGACAGCAGCTCCAGCACCAGAGGCACCCGGCCGCCGGCCAGCGCCGGATGAGTAGAAAGGCCGAACAGTTCCTGCACCCGCACCGACACGGTGGGACCGGCCTCAGCGGCGTAATCGACGGCGAGGCGCGAGCCGGTCGGCGCGGTGAAATGGGTCGGCGCCTCGGCGTCGAGCCGCCGCGCCATGTCCCACGGCACCAGCGCGTGCAGTGCCGCCTCCAGCGTCGCCGCGTCGATGTCGGCCAGCGCGCTCCTGCCGACGAGGTGCGGCGCCAGCCAGCCAGCCGCGGCCGCAGCGAGCGCGGCATCCGAAAGGTCGGGCCACACCTCGCCTTCCGCCTTGCGCAGGAAGGCGACGCGGTCGCGCCATTGCACAAGCGCTTTCGTCCAGGGCAGGCGAGCGAGCCCGAGCTTTGCCACGCCCTCGGCCAGCGCGCGGGCAGCGGCGTCATCGCCCGGCACCGGCAGCGGCGCCTCGGCGAGCGCCAGCGCGCCGAGCCGGCGGACCTTGCGCGCACGCAGCGCCGCCGCCCCGGTATCGAACGAAAGCTCGGTGCGGGCCTCGATGTGCGCCGCGAAATGCGTCTCGATGTCGGCAAGATCGAGCGCACCGGCAATGAGGATGCGCGGCTCGGCGGCTGCACCGGCCAGTTCGCCGACCGCCAGGAACGGGCTCTTCGCCAAAGCGGTCGCCGGATCGAGCCCGGCGCCGCGGCCATTGGCGAGCAGGAAGGCGCCGGGCCGGCCGCGCGCCTTGGCGAGGCGATCGGGATAGGCCAGTGCCAGCAGCAGCGCCGGCGACAGGGCGGAGGTCTGCCCCTTCGGCGCGCCGCCGGCGAGCCGCGCCCAGCCGGCCGCGGCCCGTCGCGCATCCTCGGCGCGGCGCGAGCGGTCGCGCCGGAAGGACTGCAGCCGGCTATCGAGATCCACATCATCGCCGCCGAGGCCGCGTTCGGACAGGATGGCGGCGACCTCTGCGGCAAGCCCCGCCGCACCGGCCCGGGCGCCGTCCACCACCATGCGGGCAAGCCGCGGATGCAGCGGCAGGCGTCGCAGCGCCCGCCCCTCCTCGGTCAGCCGGCCTCCCGCGTCGAGCGCATCGAGCTCGACCAGCAGCGCGCGGGCCTCGGCCCAAGCGCCGGCCGGCGGCGGATCGAGCCAGGCCAGCGTCGCCGGGTCGGTGACGCCCCAGGCGGCGAGATCGAGCACCAGCGAGGCGAGGTCGGCGGCGAGGATCTCGGGCGTGGCGAAGGCCGGCAGGCTCATGGTCTGCGGCTCGTCCCACAGCCGCCAGCACACGCCGGGCTCGGTGCGCCCGGCGCGGCCGCGCCGCTGGTCGGCGGCGGCCCGCGACACCCGCACGGTCTCAAGCCGCGTCAGCCCGACGTCCGGCTCATAGCGGGGCACGCGGGCGAGCCCGCAATCGATCACGCCCCGCACGCCCGCGATGGTCAGGCTGGTCTCGGCGATCGAGGTCGCCAGCACCACCTTGCGCCGCCCGGGCGGCGAGGGCTCGACCGCGCGGTCCTGCGCAGCGGCATCGAGGGCGCCATAGAGCGGGGCGATGTCGACCGCCGGGTCGCGCACGCTCTCCGTGAGGCGCTCGGCGACGCGCCGGATCTCGGCGGCACCGGGCAGGAACACCAGGAGCGAGCCGTCCTCCTCCGCCAGTGCGCGGCGCACGCACGCCGCCACCTCGTCCTCCAGCCGCAGCGCCGGGTTGCGCCCGACATGGCGGGTGTCGACCGGGAAGGCGCGGCCCTGGCTCTCGATCACGTCCGCCTCGCCCAAGAGGCGGGCGACGCGGGCGCCGTCCAGCGTCGCCGACATCACCAGGAGCTTCAGATCCGGCCGCAGCGCCCCTTGCGCATCGAGCGCCAGCGCGAGGCCGAGATCGGCATCGAGCGAGCGCTCGTGATATTCGTCGAAGATCACCGCCGCGACACCCTCCAGCGTCGGGTCGTCGAGGATCAGCCGGGTGAACACGCCCTCGGTGACCACCTCCAGCCGGGTGCGGGCCGAGACCTGCGAGGCGAAGCGCACGCGCAGGCCCACCGTGTCGCCGACCCGCTCGCCGAGCGTCGCCGCCATGCGGGCAGCGGCGGCCCGGGCGGCGAGACGCCGCGGCTCCAGCAGCAGGATCTTCCTGCCCGCGGCCCAGTCCTGGTCGAGCAGCACCAGTGGCACGCGCGTGGTCTTGCCGGCGCCGGGCGGCGCCACCAGCACGGCGTTCGCGCGCTCTCGGAGCGCCGCGGTCAGCCCCGGCAACGCCTCGTCGACCGGGAGTGGATCCCCCGCCATCGCAGCCGCAGACACCCGCTCAGCCGCGCCCGACGCAGGTATAGGTGAAGCCGGCCTTGGCCACGTCATCCGAACGGTAGATGTTGCGCAGATCGACCAGCGCCGGCTGGTTCATGATGGTCTTGAGCCGGGCGAAATCGAGGGCGCGGAAGGCGTCCCATTCGGTGACGATCACCAGCACGTCGGCGCCCTCGGCCGCCTGATACGGCCCCTCGCAATAGGTGACGTTGGGCAGCAGCGCGCGGGCGTGCTCCATGCCCTCGGGATCGTAGGCGCGCACCGTCACCCCGGCATCCTCCAGCGCGGTGACGATGGCGAGCGCGGGGGAATCGCGCATGTCGTCGGTGTTGGGCTTGAAGGTGAGGCCCAGTACCGCCGCGGTACGGCCGCGCGGCGCGCCGCCGAGCGCCGCGATCACCTTGCGGGCCATGGCGCGCTTGCGCACGTCATTGACCGCCACCACCGTCTCGACGATGCGCAGCGGCACGCCGGCATCCTGCGCGGTCTTGACCAGCGCCTGGGTGTCCTTGGGAAAGCACGAGCCGCCATAGCCCGGCCCAGCGTGCAGGAACTTCGAGCCGATGCGGTTGTCGAGGCCGATGCCGCGCGCCACCTCCTGCACATTGGCGCCCACCTGCTCGCACAGGTCGGCGATCTCGTTGATGAAGGTGATCTTCATCGCCAGGAAGGCGTTGGCGGCGTACTTGATCAGCTCCGAGGTGCGGCGCTGGGTGTAGAGGATCGGCGCGGCGTTGAGGTAGAGCGGCCGGTAGAGCTCCGCCATCACCTCGCGGGCGCGCGGATCCTCGGTGCCGACGACGATGCGGTCCGGCCGCTTGAAGTCGGAGATCGCCGCGCCCTCGCGCAGGAATTCCGGATTGGAGACCACCGCGAAATCGGCATCGGGGCGCGCCTCGCGGATCACGCGCTCGACCTCGTCGCCGGTGCCGACCGGCACGGTCGATTTGGTGACGACGACGGTATAGCCGGACAGGCTCGCCGCGATCTCGCGGGCGGCCGCATAGACGTAGGACAGATCCGCGTGGCCGTCGCCGCGGCGGGACGGTGTGCCGACGGCGATGAACACCGCATCGGCGCTCTGCACCGGCTCGGCAAGGTCGGTGGCAAACGACAGCCGGCCGGCCTTGACGTTGTTCGCCACCAGATCGTCGAGCCCCGGCTCGTAGATCGGCATCACGCCACGCTCCAGCGCGGCGATCTTGCCGGCATCCTTGTCGACGCAAATCACCTGATGGCCGAAATCGGCGAAGCAGGCGCCGGACACCAGCCCGACATAGCCCGTTCCGATCATTGCGACACGCATCGGCTCAACTCCCCGCTGCAGCCGGCGTCCAGGCCGGACAGAGGCCACGTTCTAGCAATGGCGGCGGCGGAAGGCGAGATCGGCCACGGCGCCACCACGGGCGAAGGAGGGCGATCCGCCCGCCTCAGCCCAGCAGCAGCACGGCCACCCCGGCAACGATCAGCGCCATGCCGGCGATCTCGCGCGGCGTCACCGCCTCGTGCAGCCGGCCGGACACGACGTGCGCGAACGGCACCTCGACCAACGCCAGGGTGCGGACATTGGCGGCCGAGGTGAGGGCGAAGCCGATGTACCAGAACTGCGAGGCGAGCGCCCCGGTGAAGCCGGCGGCCAGCGACGGCCGCCACGCCGCGAACGTCGCAAATAGCCGAGCGCGGTCGGCAAGTGCCAGCCAGACAACGAGAATTGCCGTCTGGAAGGCGAGCGCCACGACCAGGACGGTGGAGGCCGCCAGCAGCGGATTGGCCGCCGGAACGGCGAGGATGGCGCCGCGGAAGCCGACCGCCGCCACCGCGAACAGCGCGCCCGCGGCAAGCCCGAGCCCGGCCGCGCCGAGATCGGCGGTGTCGCCGCGCCCGCGCGAAGGCGCCAGCGACACCAGCACCACGCCGCAGGTGGCGGTGGCGATGCCGGCGGCGTCGGCGACGCTCGGCAAATCGTTAAGCATATAGAAACCTGCCAGCGCCACGAGCACCGGCTCCGCCTTCAGCATGGCGATGGTGACGGCGAACGAGCGGCGCTGCATCGCCGCCAGCATCAGCGCCGTGCCGCCGATCTGGGCGAGCCCGCCGCACGCCGCCCAGGCCAACGTCTTCTGCCCCGGCAGCGGCGGCAGCACGCCCGAGGCGGCCGCGACCAGCGCCAGGAACAGCAGGGAGAACGGCAGGCCGTAGAGGAAGCGCACCAGCGTGGCGCCGACCGTGCCGAGGCTGTCGGTGAGGTTTCGCTGCAGCACGTTGCGGGCGGTCTGGGTGGCGGCCGCGAACAGCGTCGCCGGGATCCACAGGAGTTCGAAAGCCATTCGCTTCGGCCGCTCCGCCGCGTCTTGTACGGTTTCCGTCTGATGCCCGATCGTCCTCGCCGGACCGGCCCCGGCCGCCGGCGGAAAGGACGCGCCTTCATCTATAGCGCCGAAACCGGCGCTGTTGCGCGGAAACCGCATCTCGCCCGGAGCGTGTCTGCCGCCCGGCCGGCTCGGTTTGCGCCCCGGTGCAAATGGGCTAGAAAGAGGCCTTGTGCCGACGACGTCTGGTGAGCGGCCGGCCCGCGACTGCCCAAACGGAACAGCGGCGCCGCGCGCCGCCTCGGGCGTCCACGATCAGAGCCGAGACAGGAGTGAGGTCTTGCCGACGTTTCAGTCCCGTTCGGTCCGCTGGCTCGCTGTGGCCGGGATGCTCCTCGCCGCCGCCCCGGCCGGCGCGGCGCCGACGCTGGTGGTCGACGCCGACAGCGGTCAGGTTCTGCACCAGCGCGAGGCCGGCCGGCCCTGGTATCCCGCCTCCGTCACCAAGCTGATGACCACCTATGTGGCACTGTCGCGCATCCGCGAGGGCCGCGCCTGGCCGGAGACGATCGTCACCTTCTCCGACAATGCGGTGGCGCAGTCGCCCTCCAAGATGGGCTTCAAGGCCGGCACCCAGATTACGCTCGAAAATGCGCTGCGCATGCTGATGGTGAAGTCGGCCAACGACGTCGCCGTCGCCATCGCCGAGACGCTGGGCGGCTCGGTGGCGGGCTTCGCCGCCGACATGAACGCCTATGCCCGACGGCTCGGCATGAGCGGCTCGAACTTCGTCAATCCGCACGGCCTGCCCGACGCCGAGCAGTACACCACGGCGCGCGACATGGCCGTGCTGACCCGCGCGCTGATCCACGAGTTTCCCCAGGCCGAGGCGCTGTTCCGTATTCCGGCGATCCAGCTCGGCAAGATCAAGATGCGCAACCACAACGCTCTGCTGCACCGCTACGAGGGCACGGACGGGATGAAGACCGGCTTCATCTGCGCCTCGGGCTTCAATGTGGTGGTCACCGCCACGCGCGGCGGCAAGCGGCTGATCGCGGTGGTGTTCGGCGGCACCACCGCGAACGAACGCAACGAAACCGCGGCCGCCCTGCTGGAGCAGGGGTTCCAGCCGCGCTTCAGCCTGTTCGAATCCGCCTCCAGCGTCGATTCGATCGCCAATTCCGGCGGCGGCCCGGTCAGCATCAGCGAAATGGTATGCGGCAAGGGCCGCAAGCAGGCCGAGGACACCGACGACGACGAGCCGGCGGGCACGGCAGTGCCCAGGACCAGCTCCGACCCTGACGACATCTACGCCACCATTCACGGCGACCGGCCGGCCGCAGCCAGGGCAAGCGCCGCCGCCGCAAGCGCGACCGGCGCAGCGGCCGCCAAATCCGCCAAGCCGGCGCGGCCGAGCCTGCTCGGGCCGGTGGTCATCCGCCCGGCGGTGCCGGTCTATACCGGCCCGGCGCGCGGCGACACCATGCTGGCGGGCATCGCGCCCTCGCCCGCACCGGCCACGCTGATGGCTGCGCGCCGGATCAACCCGGATGGCCGAGCGGTGGCGGCGAGCGTGGCGGCCGGCGGCGCGCCGCTGCCGCTGACCAAGCCCATGACGCCGGCCGTGCCGAACCTTTCGGCCTATGCCCCGACCGCTGGCACCGGCAGCGTGCCGGTGCCGCGGCCCCGTCCGCGCGCCAATTGAGGCCGGGTAGCAAATGAGGCTTGGCAGCAAATAGGGCTTGGCTGCAACTGAAGCGGGGCAGCGCAGGCTGAGGCGATGCGCAAACAGCGCCTCGCCCGTCTTGAAGGAACCTTGCGATGACCGCCCGTCCGGCCGCTCTGCCGGTGACCGTGCTGACCGGCTTTCTCGGTGCCGGCAAGACGACGCTGCTCAACCGCCTGCTGCGCGATCCGGCGATGGCCGACACCGCGGTGCTGATCAACGAGTTCGGCGAGATCGCGCTCGACCATCTGCTGGTCGAGCATGTCGATGAGGGCGTCGTGCTGCTGTCGTCGGGCTGCCTGTGCTGCAGCGTGCGCGGCGAGCTGGTTTCGGCGCTGGAGGATCTGCTGCGGCGGATCGACAATGGCCGCGCCCCGCCGATCTCGCGCGTCGCGATCGAGACCACCGGGCTCGCCGACCCGGCGCCGGTGCTGCACACGCTGATGGCGCACCCCTATCTGGTCCAGCGCTACCGGCTGGACGGGGTCGTCACCGTGGTCGACGGCGTCAATGGTGCGGCGACCCTCGACGCCCATCCCGAGGCGGTGAAGCAGGTGGCGGTGGCCGACCGCATCGTGCTGACCAAGACCGACCTGATCACCGAGGCGTCCCGCCCGGCGTTCGACCGTCTACTCGCCCGTCTCGACCAGTTGGCACCGGGTGCGCCGAGGTTCGATGCGGCGGCCGGCGAGGCCACGCCGGCGGCGTTGCTCGGCGCCGGGCCGTTCGATCCGGCGGGCAAGACCTCCGACGTCATACGCTGGCTGTCGGAGGAATCGGTGGCAGCCGCGGAGGCGCAGGGCCGCTGCGACAGCCCGAACCGCCACGACGACCGCATTCGCGCCTTCACCGTCACCACCGAGCGGGCGATCTCGCGGGCCGCGCTCGACGGCTTCGTCGATCTCCTGCGGGCCGCCCACGGCCCGAACCTGTTGCGCTTCAAGGGCGTGGTCAAGCTCGCCGAGCATCCGGATACGCCGGTGGTGCTACACGGCGTCCAGCACATTTTCCACCCGCCGCTGACGCTGCCGGCTTGGCCGGACGGCGACGCGCGCACCCGTCTCGTTCTGATCGCCCGCGACCTCGACGCGTCCGTGGTCCGCCGCCTGTTTGCGGCCTTCCTCGGCGAGCCGCAGGTCGACACGCCCGATGCTGCGGCGCTGACGGACAACCCGCTGGCGGTGCCAGGCCTGCGCCTGTCGTAAACGCGGCCGTCCGCCGCATTCTCCCGGGCAGGCAGATTCCCCCCGCAGGCAGGCTTCCCCTTGCAGGCAAGTTTCGCCTTGCAGGCAGGCTTCTCCTGGCGCGCAGGGACTCGGACGACTCTCCGCCCACCCGCCGGGTTTCGCCGCTGGGACGAACCTGTGCGGGGATCAACGTGCGGGATACGCGGGCCCGAGCTTGCCGCCGCGCGCCATCGGCCCATCCGGCCACCCCGGATACGCACTTCAATGGAGCAACGCTCGGAAGAGGACCGGTCCGTTGGCAAGGGCCACCTCTTCGAGAGCTCTTCTCTCGGAGGAACCCGCTCTGTGAGCGGACCGCACGTCGAGAGACTTACGCCTCGCCTGAACCACGCTTCGAGACGACCGCTCTTGGAGAGGACCACTCGTCGCGAGAGCCAGTCTTCGCGAACACCAGTCTCGGGGCGAACCACGCTTGGGGCGAGGCCCATTCTTGGGCGACGCCACTCTTGGGCAACGCCACTCTTGGGGAGAGGCCCGCTTTCGGGAGAGCCACTCTTGGGGAGAGGCCGGCAATTTGCCGGCTATCCTCCCCAACCCAACGTCCGCCGCTTCACTCTTCCCGCACGCCGTCTTTGGATCCGCAAGAGCGGCGTGCGGCACACGCTGTCTTCGTCGTCGATTTCGTCGTCTTCGTCTTCAGGCTCCCTGCCGCCGCCAGCATCCCGAGACCGCAACCGGTCCGTCGATCCTGCGGTGGGCAGGCACTCCAGCCGGCGTCCTATGAACCCCGCCGGCTTTTCCAACTCCGGTGACGCATCCGGCTTCTGCCCGAATCCAACACCCGGAACCGAAGCTCTCGACACCACGTCGCCGGGACCACCCCGTCAACCACGCCATCAAGAACCATCCTCCAGAACCGTCCCATCGGGGCCGGTGACCTTCCGCCTGACATGTTTGCTGCGAACACCGCCTTGATCGATCGTCCCGCCTTCGGCCTCGCTCGGCTGAACCTTCGATCTGGAGCCGCAAGCCCGGTCTCACCCCTTCCGGCAGTCCGACCGCTTCGACCCGCTGTGTCCGCCGCACGTCCGGCGGCAACCGGTACTCCCACTGGCCAAGTTCGTCTTGTCGCTTCGTTCGTCTCGCTTCGTTCGTCCGGGATTTGGCGTCTCGAAACTTTGCCGCATACCGAACGGTCGTCTGTGCAAGGGACCTCTTCGCTGTCGAGGTCGTCGGCTCGAAACTCTCTTCGGTTCGGAACTCTCTTCGCTTGGGGTCCGGTCTCCTCTCGGTTCCGATCTTCCGCTTCCGGTGTCCGTCCTCGGGCGCCCGGCGCCAGGCGCCCGAGGGACGGATGTCAGGAAGCTTGGAGAACTTCAGTGACGGTTTTCAGTCCTTGACCGGTGGCGTGTGGATCAGGCCCGGGCCTGCTGGCCGAAGAAGCCGCGGATCGCGCCGCCGAGGTCGAGCTTGACGATCTCACGGCCGACCGAGGCCAGCTCGTTGGTGACGATCTCCAGGACGCGGATGATGCCGCGGCCGAGTTCGAAGGCCGTGTCGCTGACGCGGTCGACCGCGTTGGTCAGCGCCGCGCTGTCCAGACGCAGGCCCGAGAACACCTGACCGATGCCGGCAGTCTGGCTGTAGCTCTGCTTCGAACGGTTGGCCTCGACCATGGCGTCACGGACGGTCTCGAGAGCGCGGGACATTTCGCCGACTTCGTCGTGACGGCTGCTCTCGGTGAACTTCAGATTGGTGTCGCCCTTGGCGAGGCGCTTCATGTCCGAGGTCAGGCGGCCGAACGGCGCGGTGACCGAGCGGGCGACGAACAGGCCGATCACGCCGGCGAGCAGCATGACGATGGCGGTGGTGCTGATCAGGGTCGAACGCATCTGCTCGATCGGAACGAGCGCGTCATCCGCGCCGCTCATCGCCGCGGCCGAGATGAACACCACGTCCTTGGCAGCCGGAGAGGTGGCGGAAGCCTTGATGATCGCCGGCTCGGAGGAAGCGCCGCCGCGCACAACCAGGACGCCCACAACGCTGCCATCGGCCCGCACAACCGGCGTCACGGAATCCGTGGCGGCGATCTGCGCCGTGTTGATGTGGTTGAGGCGGGCCTGCTTCAGGTCGGTGCCGACTCGGCGAAGGGTCCAATCACCCACCGAAGCGATGGCCACGCCGACAAAAAGGGCGATACCGAGAACCAGCAGTGTAATCTTTTCCGTCAACCGGAGATTAGCCATGGACATTGTCGGTCTCCAAGCTTTTCAAGGGGTTATCTGCCCCAGGGTCATATGTTTGTGCCAAGATCGGCACATGTAACAGATACGAACGCGTGGTTAATGGATGGTTAACGCAGGCGACTCCGCCGTGAACAAACAGCGCACCACAAGCATTTCGAGCGATTCCGTTCGGACACACGCGGTCCGCTCGAAACCTACTCCGGTACCGAAAATCCCGATCGACAACGCCGAGTTACCCACACGCATGGCGCCGCCCCCCGCGACTCAGTGTGGTAAACGTATACGACTCCCGCGATTAATTGTCTTCTGGATTTCGCCCGCGGGCGTCAGATTCCGATTGACTCGCAATTTCAGTGCAGACGAGATCGCTCGAAATTTCCCGGACTTGCCCCGTTCCAAGCAACCCTGACGGACTCACCAATGGCGCCCGCCGAGCCATCCAAGACTCTGAAAGACAACTCTTCCGAGTCCCGGCCGCTCTTGGGCTGGCAGCCGGATTCCGCCGCCTGGGAGGCGCTGATCGGCCGCGTTACCGAGCACAATATATTCTATGTCCCCGCCTTCGCCCTTGCCGCCGCCAGCCATCTGCTTGGCGCCTCGGGCAGCAATACAATCGGGATTTGGCGTAACGGCGACCTTGCCTGCCTGTTTCCGGGGTCCTTAGCCGGGGGGCCGCTCCCGGTCTGGCGTGCCCTGGTCCACCCCTACGGCCCGCTGTCGACCCCGCTGGTCCACCGTTTCGATCCCGAATCGGTGCTGGCGTCCTGGCTCGACGCGGTGGCGGCGCTGCGCCCGCGCCCGCGGGCCGTCATCCTGCCGCTGATGACGGACGAAGGCCCGGTCGCTGAGGCGCTTAGCCGGCTTCTCGCGCGCCGCGGCCTGCAGGTCCGGCGGCTCGACGCCCACCGCCGCGCCGCGCTGACCAACGGCGCGGCGGGCCCCGCCGCGCTCGGCGGCAAGCGCCGCAAGGAGCTGGCGCGGCTGCGCCGCCGCCTGGAGGAGGCCGGCACCCCGACCCTGACGCTCGCCCCCGCCGAGGCCCCGATCGCGGAGGCGATCGACTCTTATATCTCTCTCGAACGTGCGGGCTGGAAAGGCCGCGGCGGTACGGCGCTCGCCGCCGACCCTGCCGCGGAGGCCTTCTTCCGCCGGGCGATCGCCGGCCTCGCCGCCAGGGGCGAGGCCGAAATCGCCGTGACCCGGCTCGACGGCGCGCCGCTCGCCGCCACCGTGACGCTGCGCAGCGGCCCGCAGGCCTGGTATTGGAAAACCGCCTACGATGAGGCCCACGCCCGCTTCTCGCCCGGCGTGCTGGCGACGCTCGACCTCACCGCCCGGCTCGCCGCCGACCCCGCCCTCGCCCAGGTCGACTCCTGCGCCATTGCCGGCCACCCGATGATCGACCGGCTGTGGAGCGGCCGGCTTGCGGTGTCCGACTGGATCATCGCCCTGCCCGACGCCGGCGCCGGCTTCGCCCTGGTGGTTGCCCGCGAGCAGGCGCAGCGCTCGGCCCGGCGGCTCGCTCGCCGTCTGCGCGACGCGGTGCGAGCCCGGCTCGGCCGGCGGTGAGACCAGCCCGGCGAAAGCCTGGGGCAGGATCCGTCGACCTCGCGGCGAGACCGCAAAAAGCGCACCGGACCAGGCCGACACTCCAGCCCAGCCATCCGGATTTCCGGTCAGCCCAGCGCCCGCAAGGCCCGGCGGATGATCTTGCCGGTCGTGGTCATCGGCATCTCGTCGATGAAGGCGACCTCGCGCGGATATTCATGCGCCGACAGGCGCTGCTTGACGAACATTTGTATGTCGCCGGCTAAATGATCGCTTGCCGGGGCGTTTTCCTTCAGCACGACGAACGCCTTGACGATCTCGGTACGCAACGGGTCGGGCTTGCCGACCACCGCCGCCAGCGCCACCGCCGGGTGCTTCAAGAGGCAGTCCTCGATCTCGCCGGGGCCGATCCGGTAGCCCGACGAGGTGATGACGTCATCGTCGCGGCCGACGAAGTGGACATAGCCGTCCTCGTCGCGGCTGCCCTGGTCGCCGGTAGTCATCCAATTGTCGATGAACTTCTCGGCGGTGGCGTCGGGCCGGTTCCAGTATTCGAGGAACATCACCGGGTCGGGCCGGCGCACCGCGATCTGCCCGGTCTCGCCGATGTCGCAGGCGGTACCATCGGGCCGAATCACCGCCACCTCGTGGCCCGGCACCGGCAGGCCGATCGCTCCCGGCCGCGACACGCCGATCGCCGCACACGACGACAGCACCAGATTGCACTCGGTCTGGCCGTAGAATTCATTGATCGTCAGGCCCAGCGCCGTGCGCCCCCAATCGAGCGTCTCGGCGCCGAGCGACTCGCCGCCCGAGCCCAGCGTGCGCAGGCGCAGCCGGTGCCGGCCCTTGGGCGAGGGCACCGCCCGCAGCATGCGCAGCGCCGTCGGCGGCACGAAGGCATTGGCGACATCGAGCTCGGCCATCAGCCGGAAGGCGTCCTCCGGATCGAACCGCTCGGCCCGCCGGCCGACCACCGGCACCCCGAGCTTGAGCCCCGGCAGCAGCACATTGAGCAGGCCGCCGGCCCACGCCCAATCGGCCGGCGTCCAGTAGCGGTCGCCCGCCTGCGGCGTGAACTCGTGGAACATCTGCACGCCGGGCATGTGGCCGAGCAGCACCCGGTGGCCGTGCAGCGCCCCCTTGGGATTGCCGGTGGTGCCGGAGGTGAAGATCATCATCGCCGGATCGTCCGGCGATGTCTGCTCGGGCAGGAAGTGCGGCGCGCCCGCCTCGATCAGCGCCGAGAAGCTTTTAGCCGGCTTTGCATCTCCGTCGATCGAGATGACAAGCTCAAGATCCGGCAAATCGTCCGATACCGCAGCGAGCTTGCCGAGGCCGGCGATGTCGGTGACCAGCACCTTGGCGCCGGCGGTGGCGAGGCGATAGGAGATGGCGTCCGGCCCGAACAGCGCCGCCAGCGGCACCGCGATCGCCGCGAGCTTGTAGACCGCGAGGTGGGTCACCACCGTCTCGACGGTCTGCGGCAGCAGGATCGCCACCCGGTCGCCGCGCCCGACGCCGTGGGCTGAGAGCGCATTGGCCAGCCGGTTCGAGTTCTCCGACAACCGGCCATAGGTGACCTGCTCGACGCGCCCGTCCGCGTGCTTGAAGATCAGCGCCAGCCGGTCTTCGTCGGCGGCCGCCCAGCGCTCGCAGGCATCGACGGCGATGTTGTAGCGGTCCGGAATGCGCCAGCGGAATTCGTCGTACAGGCTCCGGTAATCGCGTCTGTCCGGCAGAAGACCCATCGGCAGCCCCCATCAAGAGAGCGCCGACGCTAACCTTACGCGCAAGCCCGGTCCAGATCGCGCCGTGCCCCGGCCCGTCAGGCCTCGGGCGGCCGCGCCACGATCATCGCCCAGAAGATCTTGTAGGCGGAATTGGGCGCCTGCACCGCGGCGATGCCCATGCGGGTCGCCTCCGGGCTCAACATCACCGAGCGGTGGCCGGGCGAGGCCCGCCACGCGCCGAACACGTCGACCAGCGTGTCCTGGCCGGCGGCGATGTTCTCGCCGGCGGTGGCAAAGCGATAACCGCCGCGGCGCAGCCGCGAGGGCAGGTCGCCACCCACCTCGTGCGACAGCCGCCCGGCCGAGGCCATGGTGCGGGCCTGCTCCTCGGCGAGCGTGCTGAGATGGGAATCGAGCGTCAGCGCCCCCGCCCCGTTGCTGCGGCGGAACGAATTGACGAGGTTGACGGCCTGCTGCCTGTCGAGTTTGGCGCCCGGCCGGGTCAGCGAGGCGCCGGAGCTTTCCGGCAGATCGATCTTCGCGCTTTCGCAGGCTGCGGTCAGCCCTGCGAGCCCGCCGGCCAGCAGCAGGCGTCGGGTCAGGTTCATAGGGTAGCATCCCCGGTTGAGATGGCCGGTGGCATGCGCGGCACCGGCTCGGGCAGCGGGGGAATCACCGGCATCGTGATGCCGGCTTTGCGCAGGCGGTAGAGAATCGAGAAGTGCAGGTCGCTGCGCACCGTCAGCGAATAGTCGACATTGGACACCACGCAGCGCAGCTCGAACTGCAGCGCGGTGTCGCCGAACTTGAGCAGGAACACCCGCGGCGTCGGGTTCTTCAGCACCTGCGGGTGCTCGCAGGCGGCGGCGATCAGGATGTCGCGCACCTCGTCCGGATCGGTGTCGTAGGGAATGTTGACGGCGACGATGACCCGGCCGGTCGGGTTGCCGTGCGTCCAGTTCTTGACGACGCCGGTGATGAGGTCGGTGTTCGGGATGATCACGCTCGACCGCTCGAACGTCTCGATCTCGGTGGAGCGCACGCTGATGCGCCGCACATAGCCCTCCTCCCCCTTCACCGCGATGGTGTCGCCGACGCGGATCGGCCGCTCGGTGAGCAGGATCAGGCCCGAGACGAAGTTGGAGACGATCGACTGCAGGCCGAAGCCGATGCCGACCGACAGCGCGCCGGCCACCAGCGCGATGTTCTGCAGGTCGATGCCGAGCTGGCCCAGCGCCAGCAGCACCGCGACGATGATGCCGAGATAGCCGACGATCTGCTTCACCGAGTGCTGCAGCGAATGCTCGATCCGCGTCCGCGGCAGCAGGTTGCGTTCCAGCCAGCCCTGCAGCAGGCGCGTCACGACCAGCATGCCGACGAGCAGCATCACCGCGCCGACCAGGGCCATCACCGGGGCGGTCAGCGAATCGAGCTGCAGGCTGAAGAACGCCTCCGAGAAGGTGGAGGTGACGTCGACGACGTGCACGCCCCACGGGCCGAGCGCCACCACCGCGGCGAACGCCACCAGCACCACCTTGGTGAAGCCGGACAGCACGGTGCCGGTGACGTCGAGCGTCGACGGCGACACGCCGAGCATGCTGGCGACGCGGCGGCCGCGCGACACCGATGCCGACATCGCCTCCTGCACCACGGCATCGATCAGCGCGATCGCCAGATAGATGATGCCGATCAGGATGGCAGCGATCACCAGCCGGCCGATGAAGAACGCCGCGAAGCCGACATAGCCGAGCGACAGCGACACCAGGCTGACCAGGATGACGATCCAGCCGAACAGGCGCAGCCAGCGCTGCGCCCGCGAATCGTCATCCTCCGGCTCGTCGGCCAGCGCCCGGCCGGGTTCCCCGTCCGCGGCGTCAGCGGTGTCCGCGGGCTCGTCCGGCTTGGTCGCCAGCAGCGTCCAGGCCACCAGCGCCACCATGATCAGCACCATCACCGCGCTGGTGGCGAGCGTCAGCGCCAGCGGCGCCACCACCGCCTTGTGCAGGGCGTTGAGCACGACGGCGACGCCGAACACCCGCGATCCCCACACCATCAGGCGGTGAAGATGGCCGGCGCGCACGCTGTCGAAATTGAGCAGGCGGCGGGCCTGCCGGTCGGGCGCCATCACCGCCCGGCTGGTCGAGCGCGCCAGCGCCATCACCACCACCGCGACGAGAATGCTCTGGCCGAGATCGACCAGCCGCGGCGGCAGCAGATCGTGCGACTGCAGCACCCACAGCAGCGCCGTGCCGGCTGCGATCGAGGGAACCGCCCCGGCCAGGAACACCCGCCACGCCGACAGCGCATGCGCCAGCCGCGGGGCATCGAACGCCAGATCGCGCGAGGTGCGCTTGCGCCCCCACCAGCGCGCGATGACGAGGCCGATGACCGTGATCGCCGCCAGCGCCAGCGCCGGCTGCACCAGTGCGGACTGCCCGCCCCGCGCCTCCACCCAGGTGCGCCAGTCATTGCCGAGATAGACAATGCCGCGCATCTCCTCGGACGCCACGGCAAACGCCCGCGTCCAGAAGCCGGGATTGAGAATGCCGTTCGAGCGCGAGAATACCTCGGCGGCAAACAGGGCCCGGCGGCGCTCGGTGATGCGGTCGGCGATCTGGTCGATCCGCAGCAGCAGGAGCCGCGCCTGCTTCAGCTCGCCGTCGAGCGCGCTGATGGTCTTCTCCAGCTCCTCGCGCTCGGCCGTGATGTTGGCATCCTCCGGCGGCGCATCGGCCTCCGGCTTCTTGCCGAGCTCCTTCAGGCGGGCATTGATCTCGGCGAAGCGCGGCTCGGTGGTGCCGATCGCCTTCGACAGCGCGTCGCGCAGCGGGTCGATCCTGAGCTTGAGCTGTTCGAGGTCGCGGTCGCGCAGCGTGTCGCGCCCCAGCACCGCCTCGACCTGCTCGATGTCCCCGCGCGTGTCCTCCAGCTTGGACGACGCCGGCGTCGTTGCGGAAGCGGCCATCGCCGCAAGCGGCAGCAGGCACAGCGCCACCACGGCAGGAAGCCGGCGCGCGGCCAGGACGAAGCGGGTGAAGGATGTTGTCATGGGTGGAACCGATCCGGCGTCTCGCCCGGCGGGCGGCATCTGTCAGACCGGCGTCGGGTGCGATCCGGCGCCGGCACGCCAGTCCGCCGTGGCTTGCCGGCTCACTCGGGCCGAAATGGGGCAGACCGCCAAAACCTGCGGTTTGCGCCCACGCGGGCTACCCCGCCGTCCCGGCTCGGGACGGTCCGCCGCCTTTCCCTTGCGAAAGACGGCGCGTGCGCCCGCGCTGCCTCCTGCCTCTGAGCGACAGGACAGCTCAGTGCGACAGGATCTTGGACAGGAAGGCCTGCGCCCGTTCGCTGCGCGGGCTGCCGAAGAAGGCGTCGGTCGGCGCATCCTCGACGATCTCGCCGGCATCCATGAACACCACGCGGTTCGCCACCTTGCGGGCGAAGCCCATCTCGTGGGTCACCACCATCATGGTCATGCCCTCCTTGGCGAGCGCCACCATGACGTCGAGCACCTCATTGATCATTTCGGGGTCGAGCGCCGAGGTCGGCTCGTCGAACAGCATGGCGATCGGGTCCATGGCCAAGGCGCGGGCGATGGCGACGCGCTGCTGCTGACCGCCGGAGAGCTGGCCGGGATACTTGTCGGCATGCATCTTGATGCCGACGCGGTCGAGCAGCTTGAGGCCCTTGGCGGTGGCCTCCTCGAACGAGCGGCCGAGCACCTTCATCTGCGCGAGCCTGAGGTTCTCGATGATCCTGAGGTGCGGGAACAGCTCGAAATGCTGGAACACCATGCCGACGCGGGCGCGCAGCTTCGGCAGGTCGGTCTTGGGATCGCCCACCGCGATGCCGTCGACGGTGATCCGGCCCTGCTGGAACGGCTCGAGCCCGTTGACGGTCTTGATCAGCGTCGACTTGCCCGATCCCGAGGGACCGCACACCACCACCACCTCGCCCGTCTCGACGCGGGTGGTGCAGTTCTTCAGCACCTGGATCGGGCCGTACCATTTGCTGACGTCCTCGATCTCGATCATCGGCCGCGCCGCCTTCGCCGGCTGGAGCGCGCTGGCCGTGGAAGCGGCGGTCTCGGGGCCGGCGGTCTTGGGGCCGGAGATCTCGGGGCCGTTGGTCATGGACATGGGACGCTCCTCAACGCACCACCGCGATGCGCATCTGCAGGCGGCGCACATAGGTCGATGCGGCAAACGAGATGATGAAATAGACCGCGGCCGCGAACAGATACATCTCCACCAGCCGGCCGTCGCGCTGGGCGACCTTGCTCGCCGCGCCGAGGAAATCGGGAATCGACAGCACGTAGACCAGCGAGGTGTCCTGGAACAGGATGATGGTCTGGGTGAGGATGAGCGGGATCATCGCCCGGAACGCCTGCGGCAGCACCACATAGCCCATGGTCTGCCAATAGGTCATGCCGAGCGCCTGGCTCGCCGCGATCTGGCCCTTCGGGATCGACTGGATGCCGGCGCGCATGATCTCGGCGAAATAGGCCGCCTCGAACAGCGTGAAGGTGATCAGCGCCGAGGTGAAGGCCCCGACCTGGATCGGCCGCGACGCGCCGGTCACCCATTGGCCGATCCACGGCAGCAGGAAGTAGAACCAGAAGATGATGAGCACCAGCGGCAGCGCCCGCATCAGATTGACGTAGCCCGCCGCCAGCAGCGACAGCACCCGCATGCTGGAGAGCTGCATCAGCGCGATCAGCGTGCCCAGCACCAGACTTCCCGCCAGCGACAGCGCAGTCAGCGTCAGCGTGAACGCCATGCCGTGGAAGAACAGGTAGGGCAGCGACCGGACGATGACGTCGAAATCGAAATCCGCGAACATCGGCACCTCACGTCCGGCTTGAGCCGATATAGCCCGGCACCGCCACCGACTTCTCCAGCCAGCGCATGCCGAACGTGACGACCAGATTGATGGCGACATAGAGCAGCGTCGCCGCGGTGAAGGCCTCGAACACCTGGAAGGAGAATTCCTGCATCGAGCGGGCGCGGGCGGTGAGCTCCATCAGGCCGATGGTCAGCGCCACCGACGAGTTCTTGATGCAGTTGAGAAACTCCGACGTCAGCGGCGGCAGGATGATGCGGAACACCATCGGCATCAGCACATAGCGATAGACCTGGGTCAGCCTCAGGCCGAGCGCGGTGCCGGCCATCCGCTGGCCGCGCGGCAGTGCGTCGACGCCGGCGCGCACCTGCTCGGCGACGCGCGCCGAGGTGAAGAAGCCCAGGCTGATGACCGCGGTGTAGAATGGCGCGTTGGGCATCTGCTTGAGCCAGCGGCCGAACTCGGCCGGCACCAGCTCCGGCATGACGAAGAACCACAGGAACATCTGCACCAGGAGCGGGATGTTCCGGAACAGTTCGACATAGGCATAGGCGAACGCTGCCGGGATCCGGTAGGGCATGGTGCGCAGCACGCCGACGATGACGCCGAGCACCAGCGCCATGATCCAGGCGGCGATCGAGGTGGCGAGCGTCCAGTAGAGCCCGGACAGCAGCATGTCGCCATAGGTTCCCCAGCCCTCCGGCGACGGCTCCCAGAAGATCGCCCAGTTCCAGTGATAGTTCACGCGCCTCGCTCCCGCCCTTGTTCGCGGCGCCGGGGCTTCATCCCCGGCGCCACATCGTCGCCTGCAGGTCCGGTTCTTCATACGGTTTCCGCTATCCCGGGGGGATCAACCGGACACCCTATCAGGCCGGAAACCGCATCACTTGTAGGCGGCAGGATCGCCCGAATCGGTCGGGTCGGCGATCACCTTGGCGAACGCCTCGCTCAGCGGCAGGTTGAGGTTGACGCTCCGCGGCGGGATCGTGGACAGGAACCACTTGTTGTAGATCGGCTCGATGGCGCCCGACTTGTAGGTGTCGATCATCGCCTTGTCGACGACCGCCTTGAACTGCGGATCGTCGCGGCGAAGCATGATGCCGTAGGGCTCCACCGACAGCGCATCGGCCGAGATCACATAGTCGTCGGGCGCCTTGGAGTTGGCGGCGAGGCCGTAGAGCAGGATGTCGTCCATCACGAACGCGGCGGCGCGGTCGGTCTCGACCATCAGGAAGCCCTCGGCGTGGTCCTTGGCCGCCAGGATGGTCATGCCAAGGTTCCGCTCGGCATTGATCTGGTTGATCTGCTTGATGTTGGCGGTGCCGGACGTCGAGACGATGGTCTTGCCCTTGAGATCGTCGAGCGTCTTGAGGTTGTTCGCCTTCTTGGAGACGAACCGGTTGGCGGTGACGAAGTGGGTGATGGTGAAGCCGACCTGCTTCTGGCGCTCCAAATTGTTGGTGGTCGAGCCGCATTCGAGGTCGATGGTGCCGTTGGCCATCAGCGGGATGCGGGTCGCCGAGGTGACCGGATTGAGCACGACCTTGAGGTCGGGCAGCTTCAGCTCATCCTTCACCGCATCGACAATGCGGTAGCACAGGTCCATCGCGTAGCCGATCACCTGCTGCTTGTCGTCATAATAGGAGAACGGGATCGACGAGTCGCGGTGGCCGATGGTGATCGTTCCGAGTTCCTTGATCTTCTTCAGCGTGCCGGTGAGTTCCTCGGCCCCAGCCGGAGCGGCCACCAAAGCGAGACCCATGGCAGCGGCGATTAGGCTTCGTTTCATCGCGATGTTCCTGTCTCTGTGACGTCTTCATGCCGCCGTTCGGCGGCGGCTCGTTGGGCGTGCCCCCGGATCACGAGGTGCCCGGAAACAATGGAATTTAGAGCATTCTCCGCAGAAGTGGATACCAGCCCCACGAAAGAGAATGCGCCAACTCAAGGACTTACACCAAGAGCGGCAGCTGCCGACCGTTGGTTCCGGTCGCGGATTTTCGTGAAATCCTTGATTTCCGAAACGAAAATCCGCGCGTGTCAGCGGCTCCGTGCGCCAGCGTTTGGGCCGTTGGTATTGGAATCGGAGCGGAGAACCCGTCCGCAGGAGACCTCCTTCCCTGGGCATCGCGGGCGCCATGCCCGCGGCCACCAGAGACCGGACGACAGCCCCCGGGCCGTGATCCGCACGGAGTGTCCGATGCCGGGCGCCCGCCCGCAAGGTCGTTGCAGACAGATCCAGCGGTGTCGGGATGTGACCGGATACGGGCGTGCGCCGTCGCAGGCGGGCGCTGCCCTGCCGCTGACGCTCATCTTCCGCTGACGCATGCACCCCGACCCGCCCGGCATGCCTGCGGATCGGCGCTTGCGCCGGCGGTCTGCCCAATGGCTGGGCAGCCGCGCCGCACGCACAGTCCGAAGGCTGGCATCGGCTGAAGGGTATGCAGGCAGTATGCCAGCGCGCCGGTAGACACCAGCCGGCTGCGCAGCGATCCTGGCGCGGGAACCATAATCGGGCGACCGGCCCGGATGCACCAGAATCCGGCGCACCCGAATCCGACGCGCCAAGCCTTGGTGCATCAAGCCTTGGTGCATCAACACTGGGCGGCCCCGAGCTTGCTCCGAACTTGGGGCTCCGCCGGTCAGGAGCCCATCTTGGCCATCAGCGCGTCGGAAACCTCGAAGTTCGAATAGACGTGCTGCACGTCGTCATTCTCTTCGAGGATCTCGATCAGCCGAATCAGCTTCTCGCCGGCCTCGTCGTCGACGGCGACAGAGGTCTGCGGCTTCCAGGTCAGCGCCGCCTTGCGCGGCTCGCCGAAGCGCGCCTCAAGCGCCTTGGACACCGCCGCCAGGGCGTCGGCGCTGCAATAGATCTCGTGGCCGCCGTCGGAGGACACCACGTCGTCAGCGCCGGCATCGATCGCCGCCTCCAGCATGGCCTCGGCGCCGGCCTTGGCGGCGTCGAACTCGACCACGCCGACGCGGTCGAACATGAAGGACACCGCGCCGGTCTCGGCGAGGTTGCCGCCATGCTTGGTGAAATAGGAGCGCACCTCGGAGGCGGTGCGATTGCGGTTGTCGGTCAGCGCCTCGACGATGACCGCGACGCCGCCGGGCCCGTAGCCCTCGTAGCGGATCTCGTCGAAGTTCTCGCCGTCATTGCCCAGCGCTTTCTTGATCGCGCGCTCGATATTGTCCTTGGGCATGTTTTCGGCCCGCGCGGCCAGGATCGCGGCCCTGAGGCGGGCGTTCATATTGGGGTCGGGCAGGCCCATCTTGGCCGCGACGGTGATCTCGCGGGCCAGCTTGCTGAACAGCTTGGAGCGCATCGCATCCTGGCGCCCCTTGCGATGCATGATGTTCTTGAATTGCGAATGTCCGGCCATGGCCAACTCGAAGCGTGAGGAGGGTGCCGCAGCGGCAGCACCCATCCACCATCGTGGAAAGGGCTCGCTATAGCGTGGCAAAGCGCGAAAATAAAGAAAGCGGCGATTCGCTGCCCGATCGCCTCAGCCAGCGGGTTCGTGATCCAAACTTTCTTCGAAAGCACAACGACTTTTCGCAAGCGACTTCCACGCGCGGGTGTTTCAAGGCACTATCGTCCGCGCGGATGCGACTGTTGCGCCGCAACACGCAGCAAACGGGGGACGCTGCCATGGCTGCCACTTCTGGTATTGAAAATATTGTCACAGGCCTGCTGTTTCGCGGGTTCCAGGGCTATTTCCGCGGGTTCCAGACCGCGCTTGCCCAGGTTGCTCCGAACTTCCGCCTGTTCAGGGAGGACCAGACCTTCACCAATGAGAGCCTGAAGGGTCGCTTCGACGCGATCGAGCAGGCGCGCGCGACGGCCGAAACCACGCTGAACCAGCTTGCCGAGCTCCGTCGCCAGACCGAGCAGCAGCAGGCGGAACTGGCCCTCGCGCTCAGTCAGATCAAGGATCTCCAGCAGGCGAAGCCGGAGATGTCGCAGGAAACGGCGGCGCTGGAAAACATCGCTGTTCTCGACACCAACACGTTCCGCGAGACGATCGGGGCGCCGTCCGTCCTGGACATCTGGCGCGAGCGGGCGCTCGGTTTCGGCAGCGGCTTCGTCGGCTGCATCCTCTTCTATCTTATTCTCAAGTTCCTGTCGGTCCTTCTGTAAGACAGTCAGCGGCGCGGCTCCCCCGAGGCCGCGCCGCGATATCCTGCGGCCTGCCGGCGGCGCATCGCTCCGCCGGAGAGGAAGGTTTTGTCCTCTTCGCGGGCCGGCGGGCCTTGAGCGTGCGCCCGATCGAGCGGGGGTTGGCCGCCGAGGTAGCGGGGGCCGGCCTCGTTTGGACCAAAAGGGCTCGATTGAGCCAAAAGGGATTGATCCGAACGGCCCCAAACGCTGACGCGTGGGGCCGTTGACCCTCGCGGATTTTCGTTTCGGAACTCAAGGATTTCGCGAAAATCCGCGACCGGAACCAACGGCCCACCTTCGCGGTCGCTGGTATGGCCCGGATCAACCGCCGCCGCGGATTCTGTCGTCCGGGGCGGTGCCTTTCGAAAGGCGGCCGGCCGGCCGCCGTCCCAAAAAATAATTTTAAAAACAAGATCCTATCGGCGAGATCGGGTCCGATTCCCCTACGGCATCACCTGAAGCCCGATCACATCCCCAGCACACTGCGCGAGGCGGCCACCGCCGCCCAGGCCACCGCACCGCCGACCAGCGTGGTGTAGATCAGCCCGGTGATGCCGATGGCGAGGCCGGCGATCAGCACAATGCCGTCCTCCTCCAGCATCGCCAGCGATATCAGCACCGAGGCGATGGCCGGCGGGAAATTGCTGCCCGGCAGCGGCAGGATCACCGAGATCGCGCCCAGCACGAAGAACGCGCCCATCAGCCGGTCGGCCGCATCCGAGAACAGGAAGGTGTAACGCGGCTTGAGCACCGATTCGATCTTGCGCAGGCGCGGCTCGGCCACGTCCATCAGCCGGAGATAGTCCTTCACCTTCATCCGCCGCCGGAGCACCGCCGCCGGCAGCCAGGGCTTGTGGCGCCCCACCACCATCTGCAGCGCGACCAGCAGCATGGGGAAGCCGAACACCAGCCCGACGCCCGGCGGCACCGGCACGCAGTTCGGCAGGCAGAACAGAATCAGCAGAATGGCCATCGCCCGGTCGCCGAGCGCCTCGACGATGTCGCCGATGGTCAGGGTCTCGCCCTCGGCCTGCTCGCCGACGCTGCGCAGCACCTGACTAATCGGCAGGGCGCCGGCCTCATCCTCGGGCAGCTTGACCTTGATGTTGGCCGACACGTCCATGTCTGTCATCCCGACCGCTCCGGCATCGATGTTAGATGGGCGCCGATTTCCAAATCGAAAACCGCCCCGTCCGCCGGGCCGGATCCGTCACCGCGTCCCCATATAGGCATGGCAAGGTCGCATTGTGACCTCAGCCGCCGCCGCTGGGGATGCGCAATCTTGCCGCCTCCTTATACGGTCCTCCGGCCCCCTGGGCCGGAAACCGCCTCAGGCCGGCGGCGACGGAACCCAGGCGGCCGGCACCACCGGCTCGAGCCGGCCGCCGATGCGCACCGGCGAGACCATGCGGGCCAGGCCCGTGTGTGCGTCGAGCTCCACCGCCAGGCCGCACAGCGTGGCCGGCCCGGTCGCCGCCTCGAACCGCGCCGACTGGATTTTGCGCACGAACCGCTGCAGCGGTTCGGTCTTGTCCATGCCGATCACCGAATCGTAATCGCCGGTCATGCCGACATCGGTCATGAAGGCGGTACCGCCGGGCAGCACGCGGTGGTCGGCGGTCGGCACATGGGTGTGGGTGCCGGCCACCACGCTCACCCGGCCGTCGAGCAGATGGGCGAAGGCCTGCTTCTCGCTGGTCGCCTCAGCGTGGAAATCGACGACGATAGCGTCGCACGCCCGGCCGAGCGGGCAGGCCGCCACCTCGCGGTCGACCGCGGCGAACGGATCGTCCAGCGGATCCATGAACACCCGGCCCATGACGTTCATCACCAGGAGCCGCACCCCGGTGCGGGTGGTGATCAGATTGGCGCCGCGCCCGGGGGTGCCGGGCGGATAGTTGATCGGGCGCAGCAGCCGGGGCGCGCGCTCGATGAACACCAGCGCCTCCTTCTGGTCCCAGGCGTGGTTGCCCAGCGTCACCGCGTCGGCGCCGGCCTCGATCAGGTCGTTGTAGATCGCCTCGGTGATGCCGAAGCCGCCGGCGGCGTTCTCGCCATTGACGATCACCGCGTCGAGCTTCCACTCGGCCACCAGCCGCGGCAGATGGTGGGTCACCGCGTGGCGCCCGGCGCGGCCGACCACGTCCCCCACGAACAGCATCCGCATCAGCTCGCACTCCGGCAATCGATGGTTTCGCGCTCGGTGACGATCCTGTCGAGCCGGATGTCGTGCGGCTGGTCGGGAACCCGGGCAACCTCCTGTACGGCGAAGGCCAGACCAACCGCAACCGGCTGGCCGGCTTTCTTCAGCGCCCCGAGCGTGCGGTCATAATAGCCGCCGCCATAGCCGATGCGATAGCCGCGCCGGTCGAAGGCGGCGAGCGGCACGAACACCAGCCCCGGCACCGCCACATCGGCCCCGGCCACAGGCTCCGGCACCGCCATCAGCCCGCGCACCAGCGGCTCGCCCGGCCGCCAGCGGCGGAATTCCAGCGGAGAATCGGGCGCGATCACCGCCGGCAGCGCCAGCGCGTGGCCGGCGGCGTCGAGCGCGCGCGCCAGCGGGAGGGTGTCGATCTCCTTCGCGAGGCTGGCGAACAGCGCCACCGTTCGCCCCGCGGCGAACCGGCTTGCCGCCTCAAGGCCGCCCGCCACCACCGCCTCGGCCGCGGCCACCCGCGCCGCCGCATCCAGTGCGGCGCAGCGGGCGAGCGCCGCCCGCCGCAGGCTCGGCTTGTCGGTGAGGAGGAGCGGCAAGGCGCCGGATGGCGGAAGATGGGGCAGCGACATGAAAGGATGGAGCGCGGAGCCGCGATGGCCGTCGGAGTATCGATCCCGGGAAACCTACAGCGTAGGTGGGCGCCGTGTGCCTGGACCCAGGGGTCCGGACAGGGACAGCTCCCGTTCGGATCGATAAGGCCCCGGGGATACGTGTCTCCAAAACGCGCCCCGCAGCCCCGCTTTTTGAATCTAGGGCTTCGGGGGACAGACAGGAAGACCGTGACAGAGATATTTCACGGCGCTCGCCCTCACCCCATCGCCGGCCCCTCGCGCGGGGCGGTGGCGATACCCTGGGCGAGGCGCTCGATGCGCTGGGCGGCGGTCTCCAGCGCCGCGGCCGCGGCGCGCTCATTGGCCTCGACCTGGGCCGCCGCCTGGGCACGGGCCGCGGTCAGCGCATCGCGCTCGGCCTCCAGCGCCTGGATGCGGCGGCCGGCCTCGTGCAGCTCGTCGGCCACCATGATCGCCGCCATCATCGTCAGGCGCTGATCGCCGATCTCGCCGAACGCTGCGCGCAGGCCGTTGATCCGCTTCTCGAGATCCTCGGCCAAGCCGACCAGATGGTTCTCCTGCCCATCCTCGCAGGCCATGCGGTACTGGCGGCCATTGATCGTGACGTTGACCTGCCCCATCCCAACTCACCTCACATTCGGCTCGAGATCCTGCGGCTCAAGATCCTGCGGCCCGAGACTGTGCGACCCAAGGCCACCCGGGTTGCATCGGCCGGCGTCACCGGCCGGCTTCGCCCAGCACGGTGCGGATCGTCTCCATCGCCACCGCCAGCCGGTGGGAGACGTCGCGGTTGACGCCCTCCAGCTCGTCGGCCCGGTGGCGCATCTGGTCGAGCTCGGCGGCGAGCCGCGCCCGATCGACGCCGAGCGCCTGCACCTGGGCTTCGAGCCCGGCCTCCTGGCGCTCCTGCGCCAGCCGCCGCTCCACCGCCGCCTCGAGCTGGTCGAGCGCTGCCGTCAGCCGGCGAGTGGCCGTCTCGAGCGGCGGGCTGTCCAGCATCTCGCAAAGCCTCCGATTTGGCACGCACCGATTAGGCGTCCGGGGAATCCCGATGGCTGGAGATTAGGTGCGCTGCACGCCGAGGGCAACCGAGCGGCATTGCTCCGAATGTTTTGGCAGCGCACAAAATCGGCCCCGGCGCCAGGGGCTCGGCTCCAGCGTCAGAAGATTGCATTTGCTTGCAAAATCTTTCCCCGAAGAGAATTGACTATGCCCGCCGGGTTGGTATGCCATCCTCGGCGGTGGAAGGCCCGCGCGACGGCTGACGTCCGCGGCGGGCGGAATCACGGTTGCAGACAGCACGGTTGCAGACAGGAGAGAGCAGGATGACCCTTCGCGTTGCCATCAACGGATTCGGCCGGATCGGCCGCAATGTCTTGCGTGCCCTCATCGAATCCGACCGTCGCGACATCGAGGTGGTCGCCATCAACGATCTCGGCCCGGTCGAGACCAACGCCCACCTGTTCCGCTACGATTCCGTGCACGGCCGCTTCCCGGGCGAGGTCAAGGTGGCCGGCGACACCATCGATGTCGGCCGCGGCCCGATCAAGGTCACCGCGATCAAGGATCCGACCCAGCTTCCCTACAAGGAACTCGGCATCGACATCGCCATGGAGTGCACCGGCATCTTCACCGCCCGCGACAAGGCGGCGATGCTGCTCACCGCCGGCGCCAAGCGCGTGCTGGTGTCCGCCCCCTCCGACGGCGCCGACTACACCGCGGTCTACAAGGTCAATCATGAGGGCCTGAAGGCCGAGCACCTCGTGGTCTCCAACGGCTCCTGCACCACCAACTGTCTGGCGCCGGTCGCCAAGGTGCTGCACGAACTGGTCGGCATCGAGCGCGGCTACATGACCACCGTGCATTCCTACACCGGCGACCAGCCGACGCTCGACACCCTGCACAAGGACCTCTATCGCGGCCGCGCCGCGGCACTCTCGGCCATCCCGACCTCGACCGGCGCCGCCAAGGCCATCGGCCTCGTGCTGCCGGCGCTGAAGGGCAAGCTCGACGGCTCGGCCATTCGCATCCCCACCCCCAACGTGTCGCTGGTCGATCTCAAGATCGTCGCCTCCCGCGCGACCACCAAGGAGGAGATCGTGGCGGCGATGAAGGCGGCCTCGGAAGGTGCGCTCAAGGGCGTGCTCGGCTTCACCGACTCTCCGAACGTCGGCATCGACTTCAACCACGACCCGCACTCCTCGACCTTCCACGCCGACCAGACCAAGGTGATCGACGGCACCTTCGTGCGCGTCCTCGCCTGGTACGACAATGAGTGGGGCTTCTCGAACCGCATGGCCGACGTCGCCGCGGCGATGGGCAAGCTGATCTGAGCTTGGGTTCACGTCATGTCGCAGGTCGAGGAAAAATCCGTCTTTGATGATCTGTCAGCGCTCATCAAGGAGAGTTTTCCCGACCTGCGCTGCCTCCGCTGCGGGCATGATAAATTTTATTTGCTGGAGGAAAACATCTATCTTGCCAAGCAGGACGGATCTTTATTTCGCAAGGAAATCAATATATTTAAGGCGGAAAGACCTTCAATTACAACACTTGCATGCGCTCGCTGCGGGCACCTGGAATCTCACATGACGGAGATCCTGGTCTCTGCACCAAAGCCCATTCCAAGGGAATGAGCCGTGGCGGAAATTCTTCATCTTCCATCTCGTGTCGGTAGAGTGCCACCCTCCGGTGGCGGCGGCCCCGAGGATCCCATGCTGGAACAGCGCGTTACCGACCTTGAGAGAGGGGTTCAGCGTCTCGAGGCAAGGTTCGAGGCGGTCACCGGCGCGCTGCAGAGAATCGAAGTCGCGTTGCGCGATCTGTCAGGCTTGCGCGGCGAGATGAGCACCCTGAAGACCGATCTGCGGTCTGATTTCGCTGGCCTGAAGACAGACCTCAAGACCGAGATCGCCGAGATCAAGGGCAAGGTCTCGATGCTGCCAACTTGGTGGATGCTGCTGGTGGGGATGGTCGCCATCCTGGGAACCGGCGCCGCTATCGTGAGGTTCCTATGACTCAATTCCGAACCCTTGACGACGCCGACGTCGCCGGCAAGCGCGTGCTGGTGCGCGTCGACCTCAATGTGCCGATGGAGAACGGCACCGTCTCCGATGCCACCCGCATCGAGCGGGTGCTTCCCACCATCCGGGAGATCGCCGGCAAGGGCGGCAAGGTCATCCTGCTCGCCCATTTCGGCCGCCCCAAGGGGGTCGATCCCACCCAGTCGCTGAAGTCCATCGCGCCGGCGGTGGCCGAAAAGCTCGGCAAGCCGGTGGCGTTCGCGGCCGACTGCATCGGCGAGGCGGCGGCCGCGGCCGTCGCCGCCATGAAGCCCGGCGACGTGCTGCTGCTGGAAAACACCCGCTTCCATGCCGGCGAGGAGAAGAACGACCCCGACTTCGCCCGTGCGCTTGCCGCCAATGGCGACCTCTGGGTCAATGACGCCTTCTCGGCCGCCCACCGCGCCCATGCCTCGACCGAGGGGCTGGGCCACCTGCTGCCGGCCTATGCCGGCCGCACCATGCAGGCCGAGCTCGACGCGCTGACCAAGGCGCTGGAGGCGCCGGCCCGGCCGGTCGCCGCCATCGTCGGCGGCGCCAAGGTGTCGACCAAGCTCGACCTGCTCGGCAATCTCAGCGGCAAGGTCGACATCCTGATCATCGGCGGCGCGATGGCCAACACCTTCCTGTTCGCGCAAGGAAAAGCGGTCGGCAAGTCCCTGTGCGAGCGGGACATGGCCGACACCGCCCGCGCCATCCTCGCCACCGCCGCCCAGCGCGGCTGCACCGTGGTGCTGCCGGTGGACGTGGTCGCGGCCTCCGAATTCAAGGCCAACGCCCCCTCCAGGACGGCGACGGTCGATGTCATCAGCGCCGACGACATGGTGCTCGACATCGGGCCGAAATCGGTGCTCGACGTCGCCACCCGGCTGGCCGACGCCAAGACCGTGCTGTGGAACGGGCCGTTCGGCGCCTTCGAGCTCGAACCGTTCGACCGCGGCACGGTGCAGGTGGCCAAGGCGGTCGCCGAGCTGACCGAGGCCGGCAAGGTGGTCTCGGTCGCCGGCGGAGGCGACACGGTGGCCGCCCTCAACCATGCCGGCGTCGCCGAGCGCTTCTCCTATGTCTCGACCGCGGGCGGCGCCTTCCTGGAGTTCCTGGAAGGCAAGGTGCTGCCCGGCGTCGAGGTGCTGCGCAAGCGTTGAGGCACGACCAAACCATCCGCCCGGGCCGCTGCGCCGGCCCGGGCCCTTCTTCACGCCTGCCATGTTTGCGTCCACCCGGACGGGTGGCCGCGATTTCGCCGCTTTCGCGGGGATGCTCAGCGCGATGGTGGCGGAATCGAGTGTCGTGAGTATGCGGACGCGCCTGTACCTGATCACGCCGGTGATCGCCGACGCGGACGCATTCCTTCCGGCGCTCACCGCCGCGCTGGAGGCGGCCGAGATCGCCGCGGTGCGGCTTCGCCTGACGGACGCCGACGAGCGGACGCTGATCAACCGCATCCGTCACATTGCCCCCCTGGTGCAGGAAGCTGGCGCCGCCCTGCTGGTCGACGGCCGGCCCGACCTCGTCGCCCGCAGCGGCGCCGACGGCGCCCACGTGTCCGGCGTCGACCAGTTGCAGACCGTGCGCGGCTCGCTGCCGGCCGACCGGATCGTCGGCGTCGGCGGCCTTCGCACCCGCCACGACGCCATGACCGCCGGCGAAGGCGGCGCCGACTATGTGATGTTCGGCGAGCCCGACCTCGAGACCACCGGCCCGCCACCTGAAGCCGTGGTCGAGCGCACGGCGTGGTGGGCGGAGATTTTCGAGCCGGCCTGCGTCGCCTATGCCGCCGATTTCCAGACGGCCGCCGCCCTTGCCGGCGTCGGAGCCGATTTCGTCGCCCTCGGGGATGCGATATGGAATGACCCGAGGGGCCCGGCCGCTGCAGTCCGCGACGCCGCGGCCTCGCTGACGAGGGACAAGGTGCCGTGATCTTGCGCGTCGCGGCCGCCATGTTCGCGTCCCTGATCGGCGCGACGGCGGCGATGGGGCAGGGCGCCCCGCTTTCGGTCGTGCCGCAGCCGGCGCCGCCCGCGAGCCTGCCGGCCAAGCCGCCGGCCGTGCCCAAACCGATGCCGCCGGCCCCGCGGGCCGCCGCGCCGCAGCCGGTGAAGCCCCAGCCACCGACACCACAGCCGCCCGCGGCGGCCAAGCCGGGCGCGCCGGCCTCGGCCGAGGCACCGGGCGACATCGCCTTCGGCGCTTTCCAGCGCGGGCTCTACCTGACCGCCCTCAAGGAGGCGACGCGGCGCACGTCCGAGACGCCCGACCCGGCGGCGATGACCCTGCTCGGAGAGCTCTATTCCTCGGGTCTCGGCGTGGCGCGCGACGACCGCAAGGCCGCGCAATGGTACCAGCTTGCGGCCAGCCGCAACGACCCGACCGCCATCTTCCAGCTCGGCATGATGCATCTGGAAGGGCGCGGCGTGCGCAAGGACCGCGCCGATGCCGCCAAGCTGTTCCAGCGCGCCGCCGAGGCCGGCTATGCGCCGGCCGCCTACAATCTGGCCCTGCTCCATATCGAGGGGCAGGCGATGCCGCAGGACTTCGCCCAGGCCGCGCGCTGGTTCCGCGTCGCCGCCGACAAGGACGTGGCCGAGGCGCAATACGCGCTGGCGGTGTTCTACAAGGAAGGCCGCGGCGTCGCCGCCGACCCCGTCCAGGCCGCCCATTGGCTGGCCCGTGCTGCCATGCTCGACAATATCGACGCGATGGTCGACTACGCCATCACCCTGTTCAACGGCACCGGCGTCGCCAAGGACGAGGCGGCGGCCGCCCGCTGGTTCCGCAAGGCGGCGCTGAAGGGCAATGTCATCGCCTGGAACCGCTATGCCCGGCTCCTGCTGGCCGGCCGCGGCGTGCCGGCCGACCGCGTCGAGGCGGCCCGCTGGCACCTGATGGCCCGCACCGCCGGCCTGTCCGACCCCTGGCTCGACCAGCAGATCGCCGCCCTCACCGTCGAGGAGCGCGACCGCGCCGAGGCGCAGGCCCGCACCTGGCTCGACCGCGCCACCCTCGACCGGACGAGCGCCTCCATGCTCGTCCAGCGCTGACGCCGGCCCGCCGCGGGCTGTTGGCAGCGCCGCCACAGGCCTATAGAGAGCGCGGCTCCGCTCCCGCCCGATTCACACTCTGTCCCGGATTCATCATGCTGCGCTCGCCCCTCCTCACCGTCATGGTCCAGGCCGCCCTCAAGGCCGGCCGCAGCCTGAAGCGCGATTTCGGCGAGGTCGAAGAGCTGCAGGTCTCGCTCAAGGGACCGGCCAACTTCGTCTCGGTCGCCGACCGCAAGGCCGAGCAGATCGTCTTCACCGAGCTCAAGAAGGCCCGGCCGGACTACGGCTTCCTGATGGAGGAGAGCGGCGCGGTCGAGGGCGCCGACAAGAGCCACCGCTGGCTGGTCGATCCGCTCGACGGCACCACCAATTTCCTGCACGGCATCCCGCATTTCGCGGTGTCGATCGGGCTGGAGCGCGACGGCGTGCCGGTGGCCGGCGTCGTCTACAACCCGGCCACCGACGAGCTGTTCACCGCTGAGCGCGGCCGCGGCGCCTTCGTCAATGACCGCCGGCTGCGCGTCGCCGCCCGCAAGGAGCTGTCGGCCGCCGTCATCACCTGCGGCATCCCGCATCTGGCGCGCGGCAACCACGACCAGTTCCGGCGCGAGCTGGCGGTGGTGCAGTCCAAGGCGGCGGGCCTGCGCCGCTTCGGCGCCGCCTCGCTCGACCTCGCCTGGGTGGCGGCCGGCCGGTTCGACGGCTACTGGGAACGCCACCTGTCGGCGTGGGACATCGGCGCCGGCATCGTGCTGGTGCGCGAGGCCGGCGGCTTCGTCACCGACCTCGATGGCGGCGACGACATGCTGGCCTCGGGCGGCCTCATCGCCGGCAATGAGGCGATCCAGCGCAGCCTGCTCGCGACGCTGAAGAGCGTGTAATGCGGTTTCCGGCCGACCAAGCCGGATTTCGTATGAAATCGCGTTCTCGGGAGCCGTCCGCGCGATGAGTCCTTCGGAGCCCGTCTTGCTGCGTCCGTTCGAGTCCGGCGACCTCGCCGGCATCGAGGCGCTGTGGGTGGCGAGCTGGCAGACCACCCTGCCCGAGATCGATTTCGAGGACCGCCGGCCATGGCTGCGCAGCCACTTGGCCGAGCTGCAGACGAAGGGCTACGCCATCACCTGCGCGGTCGAGCCCGGCGGGCGGGTGGTCGGCTTCACGGCTGTTCAGGAAACCGAGGGCCATCTCGACCAGATTGCCGTCCACCCGGACCGCTGGGGCGGCGACGTCGCTGACCGGCTGATCGACTCCGCCAAGGCGCGCGCCGGCCGGATCCTGCTCGACGTCAATCAGGAGAACCCGCGCGCCGTGCGCTTCTACGAGAAGCACGGGTTCCGGCGGCTACGCGCCGACGTCAACCCGGCCTCGGGCCGTCCGACCTGGTGGTACATCTGGCCGTGACTCGCCCGAGGGGGTGTTGGGACACGTGGCGCCAGACGCGAGAACGCCCGGACGGGGGATCCGGGCGTTCAGGGCGGGGGACACCTGCGGGGGGATGCGGCGCCGTCTGCGGTCACGGCGCCGCGTGTCCGATCGTTTCCTTCGATCGCGGGGGATCGAGCGGAAACCGGATCACTTCGTCTCGGCGGACGGAGCACCCGGCGCCTGCGCCGTCTTGATCGGCGTATAGTCGCCGTTCGACGCAGAAGTGTTCTTTGCCCCCGGACACGCGGAGGCAGCAAACGGGGCGGCCACTACCAGTGCCGCAACAATAGCAAGCGTCTTGGTCATCGGGTCTTCCCTGATTCGCCGGATCGTTCCGATCCTTGACCAAGCTTCCCCTGTCCTTCACGCTAAGACAACTCGCAAATCTGTGAGGTGCTGCGACGCGTCGTCTCAGCGCTGCCGGCTCAACGCTGCGCCCTGGGGTGGGCGGCGCGGTAGGCCGCCATCAGCGCGGTGGTGTCGACGGCGGTATAGACCTGGGTGGTCGACAGCGAGGCGTGGCCGAGCAGATCCTGGATCGCGCGCAGGTCGCCGCCCTTGGCCAGCAGGTGCGTGGCGAAGGAATGGCGCAGCGCGTGCGGCGTCGCGGTCTCCGGCAGGCCGAGCGCGCCGCGCAAGCTCGCCATGGCGAGCTGGACGATGCGCGGCGACAACGGCCCGCCCTTGACGCCGACGAACAGCGGCCCCTCGGGATCGAGCGGGTGCGGGCAAAGCTTGAGATAGTCCTGGATCGCCTCGGCCACCTTGGGCAGCACCGGCACCATGCGGGTCTTGCCGCCCTTGCCGGTGATGCGCAGCGCGGCCCCCGGCAGCGGCGCCTCGCGCCGCGTCAGCGACAGCGCCTCGGAAATGCGCAGGCCGCAGCCATAGCACAGCGCCAGCACCGCGGCGTCGCGCACCAGCACCCAGGTCTCGCGCGCCTCAAAGGCGCGGGTGTCCGCGTCGGCCACCGCCTTGGCGTCGGCAACGGGAAGCGGCCGGGGCAGGCGGGGCCTGGCCTTGGGCGTCGACACCGCCTGGAGCGCGCCGACCTTGCCCAGCCCGTTGCGCTCCAGAAACCGGCCGAACGAGCGCACCCCGGCCAGCACCCGCCCGAGCGAGCGCTGGTCGAGCCCGGCCGCGCGGCGCTCGGCCAGGAACGCCCGCACGTCGCGCGGCGCCAGCGCGGCGAGATCGGGCAGGGTCGGCGGCGCACCGAGGTGCGCGGCAAGAAAGGTGAGGAACTGACGGACGTCGCGGCTGTAGGCCTCGACCGTCTTGGGCGAGCACCGCCGCTCGTGCGCCAGATAGCCGACCCAGCGCCTGACCTCGGCGATCACCGAGGGCGCGGCGGGGAGGAGGGCGAGAGTGTCGGGGGCGTCGGGCATGGGTGGCAGTGTGACGGCGTGCGCTTAGGACTCTCTTAACCCTGGCTCCGCGCGTTATCGCGGCCACTCCAGCCTGCTGCGTCATCCCGGGCGAGCGCAGCGAGCAACTGTCATGCGGTTTTGGGGTCTCGCCAGGGTTTGTTGTCTCGAATCATGGCGTTGAGGATGGTCAGGAGCTTTCGAGCGATGGCGATGAGGGCGACCTTGGCGGGTTTTCCGCGGGCTTTGAGGTCGGCGTAGAGCTGTTTGGCCCACGGGTTCCAGTGGATGGCGGCGAAGGCGGCGAGATAGCAGGCGCGCTTGAGCGCGCGGCGTCCGGCCTCGATATGGGCCGGCCGCCGCGCTTTGCCGCTGTCGTTGCGATAGGGTGCGCAGCCGCCGATGGCACCGGCTTGGCGGGGGGTGAACCGGCCGAGTTCGGGAGCTTCTGCGAGCAGGACGCGGGCCGTCTTGTTGGCGATCCCCGGCACCGAGGTGATGATCTTGGCCTTGGCGTCCATCGCCGGATCGGCGGCGATCAACGCCTCGATGGCCTGTTCGGCCGCGGCGACGGTCTCGCGCAGGGCGGCGATTTCGGCATCGAGCCGGGCGGTGATGGCCGCCAGGGTGGGGTGGGCCTTGCGGTTCTCCAGGCGGCGGATGTCGGCCTCGGCGCGGGTGATTTCGCGCACCCAGGCGGTCAGGTCGCTCTGCGCTTGCGAGGGCTCCGGGAACGGCCGGCAGGGGTGATGCAGCATGAAGGCGCGGATGATGCGGGCGTCGAGCGGATCGCTCTTGGCGCGCTGGCCGCAGGCCTTGGCGAACTGGCGGCAGCGCCAGCTGTCGACCTGCAGCACGGTGAGGCCGGCCTCGCGCAGCACCGCGACCGCCAGGCGTTCATAGCCGCCGGTTGGCTCCAGGCCGGCGGTGGTGAGCCCGGCCTTCACCAGGCGCCTGGCCAAGCGCTGGAGAGCCGCGGGGGTGTTATCGACGCGCTCGACCTTGGTGTCGTCGAAGGCGATTCGAGCCAGTCCTTGGAGACATCGATGCCCACAAGGTGGGTGGCAAACGGCGTCGGGTGTGGCAGCATGACAAGCATCCCAGGCTTGGAAGCGGGGTCAAAAGCCCCGTGCAACTGTTCGGGTTGGCTTGGGACGGACGGCCGCTTCTGCTCGCGACGGCCTCGAAGGCTCACCCGGGATACGGCGTGCCGCCCGCACCGGCTCGGGGTGGCCACCCCGAGCCGGTGCACCCATCAAAGCACAGTTCGCCGTTCCAACCCGGGATCGTGCGCAGAACGAGGCGCCTTTTCCTGGCAACGATCCCGGGTCGCGCAGCTTCGCTGCTTGCCCGGGATGACGACGGAGCGGCTTCGTTGCCCCGGCTTGCGCGGCTCATCCCCCCGGGCGACGGGCAATGGCAAGCGGCGCGAAACTTGACACCCCGCCTCCCCGCGCTTAGCTAGCCGGTCTTTCCAGACGGCGTTCGTATGAGCCGCCGACCGGGCCAGCGATCTCGATCCAGAGCCCGGAGGTCAACACCCGACAGCGCGATGCGCCCTCGGGTGCGCTCGGCGCTACGCCATTGGGATTTGAAGCGGCCGCATCGCGGCGGAGGTGACGATGTTCGAGACGCTGACGGACCGCCTCGGCGGCATTCTCGAAAAGCTGACCAAGCGCGGCGCGCTCACCGAGAACGACGTCAACGAGGCGATGCGCGAGGTGCGCCGCGCCCTGCTGGAAGCCGACGTCGCCCTCGACGTGGTGAGGAGCTTCACCGACCGCGTGAAGAGCCGCGCCGTCGGCGCCGAGGTGCTGCGCTCGGTGACGCCGGGCCAGATGCTGATCAAGATCGTCCATGACGAGCTGGTCAAGACGCTGGGCTCCGACGCCCAGGCCATCGACCTCGACGCGGCGGCGCCGGTGGCCATCCTGATGGTCGGCCTGCAGGGCTCGGGCAAGACCACCACCACTGCCAAGATCGCCCGCCGCCTCACCGAGCGCAACAAGAGCAAGGTGCTGATGGCCTCGCTCGACACCCGCCGCCCGGCGGCGATGGAGCAGCTCGCGGTGCTGGGCGAGCAGGTCGGCGTCACCACCTTGCCGATCGTCGCCGGCCAGCAGCCGGTCCAGATCGCCAAGCGCGCCATGGAGGCCGCCCGCCTCGGCGGCTACGACGTGGTGATGCTGGATACCGCCGGCCGCACCACGGTCGACGAAGCGCTGATGGCCGAGGTCGCCGAGGTCAAGAAGCAGGTGTCCCCGCACGAAGTGCTGCTGGTCGCCGACAGCCTCACCGGCCAGGACGCGGTGAACACCGCCCGCGCCTTCGAGGAGCGGGTGGGCATCACCGGCATCGTGCTGACCCGCATCGACGGCGACGGCCGCGGCGGCGCGGCACTGTCCATGCGCCACGTCACCGGCAAGCCGATCAAGCTGCTCGGCACCGGCGAGAAGGTCGATGCGCTGGAGGATTTCGACCCCACCCGCATCGCCGGCCGCATTTTCGGCAAGGGCGACATCGTCGCCCTCGTCGAGAAGGCGGCGCAGGCCATCGACGCCGAGAAGGCGGCCAAGATGGCCGCCCGCCTGCAGAAGGGCGCCTTCGACCTCGCCGACCTGCGCGAGCAGCTTCTGCAGATGGAGAAGATCGGCGGCGTCGGCGGCGTGCTCGGCATGCTGCCCGGCATCGCCAAGATGAAGGACCAGATCGCCGCCTCCGGCATGAACGACGCCACCTTCCGCCGCCAGCGCGCCATCATCGATTCGATGACGCCGGCCGAGCGCCGCAACCCCGACCTCTTGAAGGCCAGCCGCAAGCGGCGCATCGCCGCCGGCTCCGGCACCAAGGTCGAGGAGATCAACCGCCTGCTGAAGCTGCATCGCGGCATGGCCGACATGATGAAGGCCATGGGCGGCGCCAAGCGCGGCCCGCTGGCCGGCATCGGCCGGGCGCTCGGCTTCGGCGGCGGCATGCCCCAGCCGACGCCCGAGATGATCGAGGACTACAAGCGCCGCGGGCCGGCGGCGATCGCCGACAAGATGCCCGACCTGCCCGCCGATTTCGGCAAGGCCCTGCCGCCGGGCCTGCCGGGGCGCCTGCCCGGCCTGCCGTTCGGCCCGAAGAAGAAGTGATTTCCGAGACCTGACGAAACAAAGACTGGAAAGGACCTCTCAATGTCTCTCAAGATCCGCCTTGCCCGCCGCGGCACCAAGAAGCGCCCGCACTACGCGATCGTGCTCGCCGACGAGCGCGCCCCGCGCGACGGCCGCTTCCTGGAGAAGCTCGGCACCTATGACCCGCTGCGCGGCAAGGACGACTCCACCCGCGTGCAGTTCGACGTCGAGGCGGTGAAGTCCTGGCTCGCCAAGGGCGCCCAACCGACCGACCGCGTCGCCCGCTTCTTCGACGCCGCGGGCCTCCTCACCCGCAAGGCCCGCTCGAACCCCGAGAAGGCCAAGCCGAAGAAGAAGGCGCAGGAGCGCGCCGCCGCCGCGGCTGCCGCCGCCGGCGAGTGAGACTGCCGGTCGTCCCGGGCGAGCGGCCAAGGCCGCGAGACCCGGGGCCGTTGGCAGGATAGGCACGCCTTCACCAGACGATCCCGGGTCTCGGCCGGATGCTCCGCATCCCGCCTCGCCCGGGATGACGAGGTGACCGGGCTGTTCGTTTGACCTGGAGCCGCCCCGATGACCGCCGCACCTCCGCCCGGCCCCGATGAGGAGACCGGCGCGGCGCGGCGCGTCTGCGTCGCCCGCATTTCCGGCGCCTATGGCGTGCGCGGCGAGGCGCGCCTGCTCGTCTTCACCGAGGACCCCGACGCCCTCCCCTCGCTCGGGCCGTTCACCGACGAGGCCGGCGCCCGCGCCTTCACGCTGAACGCGCTGCGCAGCCACGGCGAGGGCTTCGTCGCGCGCTTTGCCGAGATCGCCTCCCGCGAGGACGCCGAGGCGCTGCGCAACACCGACCTCTACATCCCGCGCGACCGCCTGCCCGCCCTCGACGAGGCGGAGACGTTCTATCATGCCGACCTGATCGGCCTCGCCGTTCGCGCGCCGGAAGGCGACACGCTGGGCAAGGTGGTGGCGGTGCTGAATTTCGGTGCCGGCGACATTCTCGACATCGCGCCGGCCTGGGGCGGGGCCACGGTGATGGTGCCGTTCACCCAGGCCATGGTGCCGGCGGTGGATCTTGCGGCCGGCTACCTCACGCTGGCCTCACGCGACCTGGTGCCGCCGCCCAAGCCTGCCAAGGAAGGCGCCGGGCGGGCCGCCAAGAGACTGGCAACCAAGAGACTGGCAACCAAGAGAC
Source organism: Blastochloris tepida (assembly GCF_003966715.1). Lineage (NCBI taxonomy): Bacteria > Pseudomonadati > Pseudomonadota > Alphaproteobacteria > Hyphomicrobiales > Blastochloridaceae > Blastochloris > Blastochloris tepida. The sequence continues at coordinate 3,813,905 of NZ_AP018907.1, read as the reverse complement.
GGGCAGCCGAGACGGGAGGCGGGGGATGAGCTGGCGCGCCGACATCCTCACGCTGTTTCCCGAGGCGTTTCCCGGCCCGCTCGGCCTGTCGCTGGCCGGGCGCGCGCTCGCTGAGGGGCGCTGGGCGCTCGGTGCCACCGACATCCGCGGCTTCGCCCTCGACCGCCACCGCTCGGTGGACGACACGCCGGCCGGCGGCGGCCCGGGCATGGTGATGCGCGCCGACGTGCTGGCGCGGGCAATCGATGCCGTCTCGCCCGAGGGCGACCCACGGCCGCGCCTTCTGATGTCGCCGCGCGGCCTGCCGCTGACGCAGGAGAGGGTGCGCGAGTTCGCCGCCGGACCCGGCGTGCTGGTGGTGTGCGGCCGTTTCGAAGGCGTCGATCAGCGCCTGATCGAGGCGCGCGCGCTGGAAGAGGTGTCGATCGGCGACTATGTGCTGTCGGGCGGCGAGATCGCGGCGATGGCACTTCTTGATGCCTGCGTGCGGCTGATCCCCGGCGTGATGGGCAATGCCGAGTCCGGCACCGAGGAGAGCTTCGCCTCGGGCCTGCTCGAATATCCGCAATACACCCGCCCGCAACTCTTCGAGGACCGCCCCATCCCCGACATTCTCACCTCCGGCGACCACGGCAAGGTGGCGGCGTGGCGCCGCGCCGAGGCCGAGCGGCTGACCAAGGACCGCCGGCCCGACCTCTACGAGATTTACCGGCGCGGAAAGGCATGACAGCCGCCGCGGCTTCGTGTATGAGCCGCCATCCCAACTGAAAACAGCGTGCCAAAGCGCTCGCGATCCCTTGGGAATCCCACGACGGATTCCCGGTCGCGCAATGGAGTTGCCGCCATGAACATCATCGACCAGATCGACCAGGAACAGATCGCCAAGCTCACCGCCGGCAAGGACATTCCCGAATTCCAGCCCGGTGACACGGTCATCGTCAATGTGAAGGTGGTCGAAGGCGACCGCTCGCGCGTGCAGGCCTATGAGGGCGTGTGCATCGCCCGCAATGGCGGCGGCCTGAACCAGAGCTTCACCGTCCGCAAGATTTCCTATGGCGAGGGCGTCGAACGCGTGTTCCCGCTCTATTCGCCGCTGATCGACTCGATCAAGCTGGTCCGCCGCGGCAAGGTCCGCCGCGCCAAGCTCTATTACCTGCGCGATCGCCGCGGCAAGTCGGCCCGCATCGCCGAGCGCACCGACACCGCCGGGAAGACCGGCAAGACCGGCAAGTGATGTCCTGATCAAGGTGGCGGCGGTCTCAGCCGCCACACTGTCTTCTCCATGGCCGGGCCTCGTCCCGGCCATGTGCGTTTTATGCCAAGGGCCGCAAAGCATGACTCGTCATGCCCGTGCTTGCAGCCAATCTTGCGCAGGCTGCATGAATTTGCCTGCACGGGCATCCACGACTTAAAACGTCTTTTAAAACAAAGACGTGGATGGCCAGGACAAGGCCCGGCCAGACGACGGCGGGGCAAAACCGAGAGCCGCCGAAATTAGGGCCTGAAAGCGTTTGGGAGCCTTGAAAACGCGGATCGCGGGTTCCGGGTGAGAGCCCAAGCACCGTATCACTCGGCCTCGGTGCGCGCCTGCAGGATCCAGCGATGGCCGAACGGATCGCGCACCGCGGCGAAGCGCAGGCCCCAATAGGCGCTGGTCGGCGCCATGTCGGGGGCGGCGCCGTTGGAGACCGCGCGCGCATACCACGCATCGACCTGCGCCGGGCCGGACAGCATCAGCCGCAGCGACACCGGGGTGGCGCATTCGGGCGTCGGCGCGGCGGTGGCGCTGCAGGCGGCGCGCGCGTCCGACAGCACGATGAGACCGCGATTGATCATGATCTCGGCATGCACGACGATGCCGTCGCGGCCGGCGAGACAACGCCGCTCCACGGCATCGAACGCCGCGCGGTAGAACGCCATCGCTGCCGATGCGCTCCGTACGGTCAAATGGGGGGCAACCGGCGGATAATCCCGCCCGACTGCGAGCATGCGTGACCCTCGACGCCTCGCCCCCTCGGCCGCCTTGGGGCTGCGAGGCCACGCCCTCACATTTCGTCAGGGGGGTGGCTCAAACATAGCTCGGAGGATTGCCTATTCCGCCGGGCTGCGGCCGATCCGCTTCGGCCAAGGCATAGCGGCGGAACCGGGCCAAACGCCGGCAAAAGGCCGGCCGATTGATGGCACCCGGCGAGTTGTGCGAAATCCGCCCCGCCGCGCCGGAAGTTCGCACCCCTTTTCCGTAAAATCCCGCATGCGGACCGGGCGGTTCGCCACGGCCGGTCCGGCGTGCCGGCCCGGCTCATCCGCAATGCGCCCTGGAGCATTCTCCGCAAAAGTGGATACCGGTTTTGCGAAAGAGAATGCGATAAGCCAAAAACCAAGAGCGTCCGCTTGATCCAATCAGATCGGCGGACGCTCCAGGCGCTCTGTCGCACGCTGTTGATCGCCCCGGCGTTGCACCGGCGAAACGCGCATGGTACCCCGCGCCACTCCCCAACATCCGGCGCCACGCGCCCGTTCACGAGTTCGCGATCCGATGACCAAGCCGCGCACGCTCTACGACAAGATCTGGGACGACCATCTGGTCGAGGTTCAGCCCGACGGAACGTGCCTGCTCTATATCGACCGCCACCTCGTCCACGAGGTGACGAGCCCGCAGGCGTTCGAGGGTCTGCGCACCGCCGGCCGCAAGGTGCGCGCCCCGAAGAAGACGCTCGCCGTGGTCGACCACAACGTGCCGACCTCCGACCGCTCCAAGGGCATCGACGATGCCGAGAGCGCGCTGCAGGTGGCGACGCTGGCCGAGAACGCCCGCGACTTCGGCATCGAGTATTACAACGAGATCGACGTCCGCCAGGGCGTGGTCCACGTGGTCGGCCCCGAGCAGGGCTTCACGCTGCCCGGCACCACCATCGTCTGCGGCGACAGCCACACCTCGACCCATGGCGCGTTCGGCGCGCTGGCCCACGGCATCGGCACCTCGGAGGTCGAGCACGTTCTCGCCACCCAGACGCTGATCCAGTCGAAGGCCAAGAACATGCGGGTGACGGTGGACGGCCAACTGCCGCCCGGCGTCACCGCCAAGGACGTGGTGCTCGCCATCATCGGCGAGATCGGCACCGCCGGCGGCACCGGCTCGGTGATCGAATATGCCGGCGAGGCCATCCGCTCGCTGTCGATGGAAGGCCGCATGACGGTCTGCAACATGTCGATCGAGGGCGGCGCCCGCGCCGGCATGATCGCACCCGACGAGAAGACGTTCGCCTATATCAAGGACCGCCCCAAGGCGCCGAAGGGCGCCCACTGGGACGCGGCGCTGCGCTATTGGGAAACGCTCCGCACCGACGAGGGCGCCCACTTCGACCACGAGATCCGGCTCGACGGCGCCAATCTGCCGCCGATCGTCACCTGGGGCACGTCGCCAGAGGACGTCGTCGCGATCACCGGCGTGGTGCCGAACCCCGACGACATCGCCGACGAAAACAAGCGCGCCTCCAAATGGCGGGCGCTGGACTATATCGGCCTCAAGCCCGGCCAGAAGATCACCGATATCCCGGTCGACGTGGTGTTCGTCGGCTCCTGCACCAATGGCCGCATCGAGGATCTGCGCGAGGCGGCGAAGGTCGCAGCCGGCAAGACCGTGCATGCCGGCGTGCGGGCGCTGATCGTGCCGGGCTCGGGGCTGGTGAAGGCGCAGGCCGAGGCCGAGGGGCTCGACAAGATCTTCACCGCCGCCGGCTTCGAGTGGCGTGAGCCCGGCTGCTCGATGTGCCTCGCCATGAACCCGGACCGGCTGCAGCCGGGCCAGCGCTGCGCCTCGACCTCGAACCGCAATTTCGAGGGCCGCCAGGGCTTCAAGGGCCGCACCCACCTCGTCTCGCCGGCGATGGCGGCGGCGGCAGCGATCGCCGGACGGTTCGTGGACGTGCGCGAGTGGCGCTGAGCGCTTCCTGCAGATCACCGCTTTCAGACTGAGAACCCCGCGCCTCAGGCGCGGGGTTTTCGTTTCGGATCACCCATACCGTCGCTGCGCTTCCACCGCCAAGCCGGTGCCCACCGCGCCGAAGCGGTCGCCGTCCACCACCTCAGCCTGCGGCACCAGAGCCCGGATGGTCGCGCGCACCGCCGGAATGGCCGAGGTGCCGCCGGTGAAGAACAGCGCATCGACATCGTCCGGCTGAACGCCCGCCGCCTGAAGGCAGCGCCGCACGGTGTCGGCAAGGCGCTGGGTGAGGCGTGCGGTGGACTCCTCGAAGCCCTCGCGCGTTGCCTCGGCGGTAAGCCCCGCCTCCAGCCAGGAGAGGTCGATCGCGGCGCGCTCGTCGCCCGACAGCGCGATCTTGGCCCCCTCCACCGCCATCAGGATGCCGTGGCCGCGCCGCATCTCGATGACGTGCAGCAGCCGGTCGACCAGTTCCGGCTGCGCCGCGTCGCGGCGGGTCGAGCGGATCTGCGAAATCGCCTTCGGGTCATAGAGCCGGTTGACCTGCGACCAGGTGGCGAGATCCCAATAGGGCCCGCCCGGCACGTCGATGTCGCCGCGCGCCATGCGCGAGCCGAAGCCGAGGGCCGGCATCACGCTCGCCATGGCAAGCCGCTGGTCGTAGTCGGTGCCGCCGATGCGCACGCCGTCATTGGCCAAGAGGTCCGAGGCGCGGTCGGCGGCCTCGCGCCGCGCCGGGCCGAGCCGTACCAGGGTGAAGTCGGCGGTGCCGCCGCCGAGGTCGGCGATCAGCGCCAGCGTCTCGCGCGCGACCTGCTGCTCATAGGCCAGCGCCGCCGCCACCGGCTCGTACTGGAACGACACCTCCTTGAAGCCGACATGGTGCGCCACCTCGGCGAGCGTCGCCTCGGCGCGGGCGTCGGCCTCCGCATCGTCGTCGACGAAATGCACCGGCCGGCCCATCACCACGCGGCCGAGCGGGGCGCCGAGCTGGTGCTCGGCTCGCGCCTTCACCTCGCGCACGAAGGCGGCGACGATGTCGCGGAAGGCGATGCGGCGGCGGTGGACCTGCGTCGTCTCCTCGATCAGCGCGGTGCCGAGCACCGATTTCAGCGAGCGCATCAGCCGCCCGCCATGGCCCTCGACATAGGCCGCCACCGCTGCCCGGCCGATCAGGAAGCGGGTGTCGTGCTCGATGCCGTAGAACACCGCGGTGGGAAGGTCGGTGGACGCCCCCTCCAGCGGCACCAGCCGCGGGGTGCCTTCGACGACGCCGAGGGTGGAGTTGGAGGTGCCGAAATCGATGCCACAGGCGCGGCGGGGGGATTGTTTCATCGGTCCTTCAGGGAAAAACGGCGGCGCGGCGCAGGGCGCCGTCTGGAAGCCGAAGCGGGGGCGCGGGTTATAGACCACGGCGCCGGGAAAGGAAGGGCAGCCCCCGCCGGAATCCCGGCAATCCCTCGCGCCCGCAGGGTGCGCCGCGCCGATCCTGCGGTATGATGCTTCGATGTCCGTGTCCGATGACCCCCACGTCCTGATCGAGAGCCCGACCGGCGGCCGCCGGGACGGACATGTCCACGGCGTGCACCCCTGCGCCTGCCAGCCGCGCGACGTGGCGGCGGTGCTGGCCGACGCCGAGGCGACGTGCAGCGGCCGCGAGCGGCGGCTGACGCCGATGCGGCGGCGGGTTCTGGAGGCGCTGGCGGCCAGCGAGGTGCCGCTCGGCGCCTATGACATCATCGACCGGCTCGGCCGGCACGGCGTGCGGCCGGCGCCGATCTCGGTCTACCGGGCGCTCGACTTTCTGGTCGCCGAAGGCTTCGTCCACCGGCTGGAGAGCCGCAACGCCTTCATCGTCTGCACCCACCGCCACGGCGCGGGCGAGCCGGTGGTGTTCCTGATCTGCGAGCGCTGCGGCGCCACCGCCGAGGCGAGCTCGCCCGACCTGCAGCACGCCATCCAGGCCGCCGCCGCCGGCCGGGACTTCGCGGCGCGGGCGCCGGTGATCGAGGTGCCGGGCCTGTGCGCCTCCTGCCGGCGGCCGTGAGCGCCTGCGGCAATGTTGCCCCCGGCGGGTCGGCATTGAGGGGACGTTCGCATTGACTGGGAGGCCGCGGTCTCCTACCTCGACGGCAGCGAACGGAGTGGTGCCGATGAACGCGCCCCTGACGGCCCCGGCCGACATCCAACTCGACAACATCCCGGTCAGCCTGGCGGTTTCCGACGCCGGGCCGGCGCCCCGCCGCAAGTCCGTCGCCGTCTCGGTCGGCGGCGTTCAGGTCGGCGGCGGCGCCCCGGTGGTGGTGCAGTCGATGACCAACACCGACACCGCCGATGTCGAGGCCACCGCCGAGCAGGTGGCGGCGCTGGCGCGGACCGGCTCGGAGCTGGTGCGCATCACCGTCGACCGCGAGGAGGCCGCCGCCGCGGTGCCGCTGATCCGCGACCGGCTCGACCGCATGGGCGTCGACGTGCCGCTGATCGGCGACTTCCATTATGTCGGCCACAAGCTGCTGGCCGAATATCCGGCCTGCGCCGAGGCCCTGGCGAAGTACCGCATCAACCCCGGCAATGTCGGCTTCAAGGACAAGAAGGACAAGCAGTTCGCCACCATCGTCGAGCTTGCCGCGAAATACGGCAAGGCGGTGCGGATCGGCGTCAACTGGGGCTCGCTCGACCAGGAGCTGCTGACCCATCTGATGGACATCAACGCCCGCACCGACCGGCCGGCCGATGTGCGCGCGGTCACCCGCGAGGCGATGGTGCAGTCGGCGCTGCTGTCGGCGGCGCGCGCCGAGGAGATCGGCCTGGGCCGCGACCGCATCGTGCTGTCGGGCAAGGTGTCGGCGGTGCAGGACCTGATCGCGGTCTATCGCGAGCTCGGCCGCCGCTCCGACTATGCGCTGCATCTCGGCCTCACCGAGGCCGGCATGGGCTCCAAGGGCATCGTCGCCTCGGCGGCGGCGCTGTCGGTGCTGCTGCAGGAGGGCATCGGCGACACCATCCGCGTCTCGCTGACGCCGGAACCCGGTACCAGCCGCACGCTGGAGGTCAAGGTGGCGCAGGAGATCCTGCAGACCATGGGCTTCCGTACCTTCGTGCCGCTGGTCGCCTCCTGCCCCGGCTGCGGGCGCACCACCTCCACCACCTTCCAGGAGCTGGCCAAGACCATCCAGACCTACATCCTGGACCGCATGCCGGAGTGGCGGAAGACGTTCCCCGGCGTCGAGACGCTGCAGGTGGCGGTGATGGGCTGCATCGTCAACGGCCCCGGCGAATCCAAGCACGCCGACATCGGCATCTCGCTGCCCGGCAGCGGCGAGGCGCCGACCGCGCCGGTGTTCATCGACGGCAAGAAGGCGGCAACCCTGCGCGGCCCGACGATGGCCGCCGACTTCCAGACCATGGTCGAGGAATATGTCGTGCGCCGGTTCGGCGACGGCACCGGCTCCGCGACCTTCTGAGTGCGCGCCCGAACCCGCGGGCGGACGGGGACGCGATTCGACGCAGCTTTCCCATCCGCCGCCGCCGGGATGGCCGCCGGGCGGGATTGGCCGTAAAGCACGCGCCCCGGCGAGGTGCCGCGACATCGCCCCGCCCACGCCGGGCGCGCCGTCCACAGGAACGCCGTCCACAAGAACGTCTTCGGCAGGAACGTCTTCAGCACGTCGCGATCTGTCCTGCACAAGATGGTGGAAAGGACTCCGGGCACGAAAGCCCGCAGAACGTCGTGCAGAACGTCGTGCAAAACACAGTGCGTCAGCCGGTTGACCGCGCCCTGACCGCGGCGTCGGTGTGGTGCATCTGAGCGGAAAATGTTCTAGAGACGACGGAACGATTTGCCCTCGGCCGCGAGCCCGCGAACGATTGCCCTGGCCATGAACAACAAGATCGAGGCCGCCCCCTCGGGCCGCGATACGCCGGAACGCCCAAAGAGCGAGCCCGCTCCGGACGGCGCGCCGCCCCCCGAAAACCATCCGGCCTCGGAAGGCCTGCCGCCGCCGGCGGGCTCGGCCGGGCTGCCGGCCGTGCGCGAGCCGGCAAGCCGCGAGCACCGGGTGACGGCCGGGGTCGCCACCCTGGCGCTGGGCTCGCTCGGCGTCGTCTATGGCGACATCGGCACCAGCCCGCTCTATGCGTTCCGCGAGGCGGTGGTGGCGGCGAGCGGCCATGGCGCGGTCGACCGCGCGGCGGTGATCGGCATCCTGTCGCTGATCCTGTGGTCGCTGATCCTGGTGGTGACGGTCAAATACGTCGTCATTCTGCTGCGCGCCGACAACAATGGCGAAGGCGGCACGCTGACGCTGGTGGCGCTCGCCCAGCGGGCGCTGGGGCGCAGCAACAATCTGGTGATCCTGCTCGGCATCGCCGGCGCAGCGCTGTTCTATGGCGATTCGATCATCACCCCGGCGATCTCGGTGCTGTCGGCGGTCGAGGGCCTGGAGCTGATCGCCCCGGCGCTGGAGCCGGTGGTGGTGCCGATCACGCTGGTCATCCTGATCGCGCTGTTCGCGGTCCAAAGCCATGGCACCGGCCGCGTCGCGGCGTTCTTCGGGCCGATCATGGCGATCTGGTTCGCAACGCTGGCCGCCACCGGCCTGAGCCACATCACCGACGATCCGGCGGTGTTCGCGGCGCTCAATCCGCTGGAGGGCGTGGCGTTTCTCGTCACCCACGGCAAGGTGGCGCTGATCACCCTGGGCGCGGTGTGTCTGGTGGTCACCGGTGCCGAGGCGCTCTATGCCGATCTCGGCCATTTCGGCCGGAAACCGATCCGCATCGCCTGGCTCGGCTTCGTTTTCCCGGCGCTGGTACTCAACTATTTCGGCCAGGGCGCGCTGGTGCTCGCCCACCCCGAGGCGATCGAGAACCCGTTCTACCGCATGGCGCCGGACTGGGCGCTGGTGCCGATGATCGTGCTGGCGACGCTTGCCACCGTCATCGCCAGCCAGGCGGTGATCACCGGCGCCTATTCGCTGACCCGCCAGGGCGTGCAGCTCGGCCTGATGCCGCGGCTGTCGGTGCACTACACCTCCGAGAGCCACGCCGGCCAGTTCTACATGCCGCGTGTGAACTGGTTCCTGCTCGCCGGCGTGGTGGCGCTGGTGCTGCTGTTCCAGCGCTCGGGCGACCTCGCCGCCGCCTACGGCATCGCGGTGACGTCATCGATGGCGGTGGACGCCATGCTGGCCTTCATCGTGGTCTGGAAGATCTGGGGCTGGCACCGCGCCGCCGCTGCCGCGCTGATCCTGCCGTTCCTGTTCATCGACCTGTCGTTCGTGGCCGCCAACACGCTGAAGTTCGTCCAGGGCGGCTATGTGCCGGTGGCGCTCGGCCTGTTCCTGGCGCTCCTGATGTGGACCTGGGTCAAGGGCACCCGCATCCTGTTCGAGAAGACCCGCAAGTCCCACGTCGCGCTCACCGGCCTCGTCGCCTCGCTGGAACGCCGGCCGCCGCCGCGGGTGCCGGGCACCGCGGTCTTCCTCACCACCGACGCGGAGACCGCGCCCAGCGCGCTGCTGCACAATCTCAAGCACAACAAGGTGCTGCACGAGAAGAACCTGATCGTCACCGTCGCCAGCGCCGACGAGCCGCGGGTGCCGGACGACGAGCGGGCGGTGGTGGAATGCCTGTCGCCGAGCTTCATGCGCATCCGGCTGACCTTCGGCTACATGGAGTCACCGAACGTGCCGCGCGGCCTGGCGCTGGCGCGCAAGCTGGGCGTCAGCTTCGACATCATGTCGACGTCGTTCTTTCTGTCGCGCCGCTCGCTCCGGCCCGCGGCCGAACCCGGCATGCCGCTGTGGCAGGACCACCTGTTCATCCTGCTGTCCAAGACGGCGAGCGACGCCACCGACTTCTTCCAGATCCCGGCCGGCCGGGTGGTGGAGGTCGGCACCCAGATCACGGTGTAGCGGCGAAACGGTCCAGCGGCGGGCAGTTCTCGTCGCCCCGGGCGCGCAACGCCAGACCCGGGGCCGTCATCCAAAAAGGCACCCCTTCCTGACAACGGTCCCGGGCCTCGCCCGGGACGACCCCAGTCCTGTCTAGGGCGTCCGATCCGACTGCATCAGATCGGACGCTCTAAGTTTCTGGTTTGTCGCATTTTCGCTGACGCGGCCCTTCGGGTCTTTCGCACAACCGGTATCCACTTGTGCGGAAAATGCTCTAGCTGTGGAGCCTCAACAGGTTGTCCTCGGTCAGACCGAGGCGGCTGATGGGTGTCTTGGCTTGCAAGCTACCATGGGGCCTGTGCCAATTGTAGCGATGCAGCCAGATCGGCAGCTCTGCGGCGCGCTGATCGGAGTGCAGATAAGCTTTGGCGTAGGCCCATTCGCGCAAGCTCGTTTGGACGAAGCGCTCGGCCTTGCCGTTGGTCTTGGGCGTATACGGCTTGGTGCGCAGGTGCTTGATCTCGAGTAGGCGCAGCGCCCTGGCATAGCGGAAGGAGCGGAAGCTGGCGCCGTTGTCGGTCATCACGCGCTGAACCTTGACGCCATGGGCCCTGAAGAAGCGCAGTGCATTGAACAGAAAGCGCAGACAGGACGGGCGCTTTTCGTCGGGCAGGATTTCCGAGTAGGCGACCCGCGAATGATCGTCGATGGCGAGATGCAGGCACTCCCAGCCGACCCCGCGGCTGTTGCTTTGCCCGCTGCGATCGCCGGTGATGCGGTGGCCCACCGTGTTGAACCGGCCGAGCTTTTTGATGTCGATGTGAATGATCTCGCCGGGATGCTGGCGTTCGTAGCGCCGGACCGGTTCGGCCGGCTCCAGGGCGCTGAGCTTGTTCAAGCCGCGCCGCCGCAGGATACGGCTGACGGTGGCCGGCGAGAGGCCGAGCTCGGCCGCGATCTGCTTGCCGGTGCAGCGCTGGCGGCGCAACGCCTCGACCGCAGCGCACGTGGCGGGCGCTGTTTGGCCTGGCGATGAAAGCGGCCTGGAGGAGCGGTCGCGCAAACCATCGACACCCTCGGCGCGGAAGCGCCCGACCCATTTGGCGACCGTCTTCGGCGTGGTGTTGTAGCGACGCGCGGCCTCGGCATTGGTCAGTCCGCCATCCACCACGGCGCCCACCATCACCTCTCGACCTTTCGGGGTCAGGCGAGCATTCTTGTGAGTGTCCATTCGGTCCTCCGCGAATCACTGACGTCTGGCGACATCAGCGTTCCCGGCCAGGGCCGAATGGACAACCTCCTGAAAGCCCACATCTAGGCCTTGCGGTCGGCGACGAAGCGGGCGGCGGCGGCCAGCATGCCGGCGCGCGCGCCGAACGGCGCGAGGGCGGCGGCGGCTTCGCCCACCAACTCCTCCAGCCGGGCGTGGGCGCGCTCGGTGCCCATCAGGCTGATCAGCGTCGCCTTGCCGAGAGTTGCGTCCTTGCCCACCGCCTTGCCGGTGGTGGCGGCGTCGCCCTCGGCGTCGAGCAGATCGTCGGCGATCTGGAACGCCACGCCGAGCGCGTTCGAATAGGCGGCAAGCGCCGCCGTCTCGGCCGCGGAAGCGCCGCCGATCAGCGCCCCGGCATGGCAGGCATAGGCCAGGAGCGCCCCGGTCTTCATCGCCTGCAGCTCCAGCACCTCGGCCTCCGACAGCGCCAACGGCTTGCGGTCGGCGGCAAACCGGCCCTCGGCCGCGAGGTCGCGCATCTGGCCGCCGGCCATGCCGCCCACCCCCGAATTGCGGGCGAGCCCCAGCACCAGCGCGACGCGGACCGCGGGGTCGGGATGGGCGGTCTCGCTCGCCAGCACGTCGAAGGCCAGCGTCATCAGCGCGTCGCCCGCCAGGATGGCGGTGGCCTCGTCGAAGGCGATGTGGGTGGTCGGCCGGCCGCGGCGCAGCGCGTCATTGTCCATCGCCGGCAGGTCGTCATGGACCAGCGAATAGCAGTGCACCAGTTCGAGCGCGCACGCCGTCGGCATCGCCGCTTCGAGCGGCACGCCGAACAGCGCGGCGGTCTCGATCACCAGGAACGGCCGGAACCGCTTGCCGCCGGCGAGAGCGCCATAGCGCATCGCCGCGACCAGTCGGTCGCTTCCCTTCGCCTCGGGCCCGTCGGCCAGGAGCGTTTCGAGCGCCGTTTCGGTGGCGGCGGCAACGTCGGCGAGGCGGGCCGAAAAGGCGGCCGGGCTGATCACGTTAGACATGCGACAATTTCCCCCCGCCGGGGCGATGCCCGAGCCCGGCCGCCCCGTCAAGCCCGGGCGGCAACCGTGGCCGCTGCCTCTGGCCAATGGCCGAACGATCGGTTATAGGCACCCCTCCGATCGGTTTCGCGGGCCGCGCGTGCGGGCACCCGCGCGGGAAGTGTTTCGAGGACCATCATGGCTGTTCCGAAGAAGAAGACCTCGCCGTCGCGGCGGGGCATGCGCCGCTCCGCCGACGGGCTGAAGGCGCCGACCTATGTCGAGGACAAGGACTCGGGCGAGCTTCGCCGTCCGCACCACCTCGACCGCAAGACCGGCATGTATCGCGGCCGGCAGATTCTGACGCCCAAGGCCGAGTACTGAGTCTCGCCTTCGACCGATCCCGGCCGGCGCCGCGCGCCGGCGGATCATCGACCGGGCGCGCGCGGGATCATCAGGGGGCAGCCTGCGCCGTTCCGGCCTGCCGCACCTGCGGCAGGCGCAATGGTGTCCGCCGGGTTGCCCCCCGGAGGTTGCCGCCGTGGTGGGTTTTCCGCTTCTGCTCATTCCGCTCGCGATCTATTTCATCCTGGCCTTCCTGATGCCGGGGGTGGAGTGGACCGCCGTGCTGGCCGACGTGCCGATGATGTCGGGCGCGACCTGGAGGGTCACCTTCTCGGACGCCCTGATCTGCGGTGCGCTGTTCCTGCTGTTCCTGGAAATCCTCAAGGCCACCCGCACCGCGGCGCGCTCGATCGTCGACCATCTGCTGTCGACGCTGATCTTCGTCGGCGCGATGGCGGCCTTCATCACCCTGCCGCAGGCCGCGACCTCGACCTTCGCCATCCTGGTGGTGATCTCGTTCGTCGACGTCATCGGCGGCTGGTCGGTGTCGGTGCGCACCGCCTCGCGCGACTTCAGCGTCCAGCGACTGTCGGATTGATACGGTTCCCGGCTGATCAGGCCGGGAAACCGTATTCCGATCGCCGAAAAATCCGTTACGAGCCAAGGGCTTTTCGGCGAGGCTGTTTCAGGTATCCCGAAGGGATCGACCGGAAACCGCATGACCGCAAGGCCCGGCGGATCACCGCAGGCCGCGGCGCTCCTCCTCGATCACCGAGTTGAGTTCGCCGCCATAGACGAAGATCGCCGCGGCGAAATAGAGGAACGCCAGCGCGATCATCACCGAGGCAAGGCCGGCATAGGTGGTGACGTAGTTCGAGGCGAATTCCGCAAGATAGCGGCCGAAGGCAGCGCCCGCGCCGAGCCACAAGAGCAGCGTCACCACGATGCCCGGCCACACGTCGCCGATGGTGCGCCGTCCCGCCGGCAGCCACAGGTGCACGACGATCAGCGTCATCACCAGCACCGAGGCCGCCGCCGCCAGCCGGATGAAGGTCACGGTCCAGCCGAGCGGCTCCAGCGCCGGGGCAAGGCGCACCGCGGTGGCCCAGGCCAAGGGCCCCAGCACCACCAGGAACGACACCGCCAGCATCGCCATCGAGCCGACCAGCACGTAGCCGATCGATTCCAGCCGCAGGAAGTACCAGGGCCGAGTCTCCTTGACGCTGTAGGCGCGGTTGAGCCCGATGCGCAGCGATTCGACGCCGTTCGAGGCGAAGTACAGCGCCAGCACCACGCCGACGGTGAGCACATCGGTTCGCACGCGGGTCAGCACGCTGTGGATCTCGCGGGCGATCGGGCTCGCCACCTGCTGCGGCCAGGCTTCGAGAATGATGCGCACCGCCTCGTCGGCCAGATCCTTGGAGCCGAAGAAGCCGGCCAGCGCGGTCACGAAGATCAGGAACGGGAACAGCGCCATCAGGCTGGACAGCGCGACGTGGCTGGCCAGCGCCCAGCCGTCATCGTCCACGAACCGCCAGAACGCGTCGTAGCCGATTCGCCACAGCCGCAGCATCACGCCTCCCCGCCTGTCCGCCGATCCCGGCTTCCGGTCTCCGGGACTGAAGAAAGCGGACAGGCCCGACATGAATCAACCCGACAGAATCAACGCATCCTCCGCAGCAGCAGGACACCGCTCCTGCGAAAGAAAAACGACAATCCAGGAAATTGGAGCATCCGGCCGGCTCGTTCGGATCGGCGGATGCTTTCGCGGAAGACCCGGCGCCGGCATCAGATCGTCGGTGCCGGCCGGTTTGGCAAGGGGGGGTGCAGGGGCGAAAGCGCCGGCCAGGGCTGCGGCGGCGCGGTTTCCCTGCGCAAGCCGACTAAGCTATGACTGATCGGGATTCCGGATGATCCTTTCGGGATACCGGAACCGATCTCGCCGGAACCCCTTTTTCGGGACTGGGATTTTCATTGAACGGACTGCGAGGCGCCGGCTCGGTCCGCCGGACTTCGTCTGAAGTCCCGCGCCTCGCGCGGGGTACTGCTCCGGTTGGAGCCGCTGGCTCCGAGTGGAGTTTCCCGCGCCCCCTCGTCTGCCCCGCAGGAAGCCCCGATGACCGCCACGACGCTCAACCGGCTCGCGCCGCTGTCCTTCGTGCTGATCTGGTCGACCGGCTGGATCGTCGCCCGGGCGATCGCGCCCTATGCCGATCCGCTGACCTTTCTCGCCGCCCGCTACGCCTTCGCCGGCTTCTGCCTCGCCATCTTCGCCCTGGCGGTGGCCGCCCCCTGGCCACAGCGGCGGGCCGACATCGGCCACGGCCTGGTGTCGGGAATGCTGATCCATGCGATCTATCTCGGCGGGGTGTGGTGGGCGGTCGCCAACGGCGTGCCGGCCGGCATGTCGGCGCTGATCGCCGCGCTGCAGCCGATCCTCACCGCCGCCTTCGCCCCCTGGCTGGCCGGCGAGCGCATCCGCAGCGGGCACTGGATCGGCATCGTGCTGGGCTTCATCGGCATCGTGCTGGTGGTGACGCCGAAGATCAGCTCGGCCGAGCCCGGCCATCTCGCCGCGGTGCTGGTGCCGCTCGCCGTCAATGTCGCGGCGATGGTGTCGGTGACGCTCGGCACCTTCTACCAGAAGCGCTTCGTCGCCACCGCCGACCTGCGCACCGCCACCGTGGTGCAGTATGCCGGGGCGCTGATCCTCACCATTCCGGCCGCCCTGCTGCTGGAGGACATGCGGCTGGAGTGGAACGCCGTCACCATCGGCTGGATGGCGTGGTCGGTGCTGGCCATCTCGATCGGCGCGGTGGCGCTGCTGCTGCTGCTGATCCGCCGCGGCGCGGTGGCCCGCGCCGCCGCCCTGATCTATCTGGTGCCGCCGGCCGCCGCGGTGCAGGCCTATTTTCTGTTCGACGAGACGCTGACCTGGGTGCAGGTTCTCGGCATGGCGCTCGCCGCCATCGGCGTGTGGCGGGCAACCCGGGGATAGGCCCGTCTTTCGTCCCATTGCAAACCAATCCACCGGCATTAGGGTGCCGGCCCTGCCACTTGCCGCAACTGCGAAAGGATCCGCCATGAGCAGCGCCGCCGCCCGTGTTCCCGCCGACTTCGACATCGTCGCGGCTGCCGCGGCCGCCGCCACGGCGATGGACCAGCTCCTCGCCGACGCCGCAGGCGCGGTGCGGGCCAAGGTGGCCGTCGACGGCAGGCTGTCTTCGGCCGCGCTCGACCGCGAGCAGCGCGCCACCCATGGGCTGGCTTGGCTCGCCACCTATGTCGAGGCGGTGCGCCAGCTCGCCGCCTATGCCGGGCGCATGCAGGAGGCCGGCCGCTTCGGCGAGACCGAGGCGCTGCTGGTCGAGATCGGCCTTGGCGAATACCTCGCCCAGGTTGCCGGCGGCATCCCGATGAGCCAGGGCGAGATCGTCCGCCTCGCCGACCTCGGCCTCGACGCGCACCATGCCGCGCTCACCGGCGAGGCCGTCACCACGCTGATCGCCCGCGGCAACACCGCCGAGAACCGCGCCCGCCTCGTCGAGCTGATGCAGGTGGCCCACGGCTCGGCCACCTTCGGCGACACCGGGCTCGAGGACACCTACGAGCAGATGCGCACCGAGATGCGCCGGTTCGCCGACGCCGAGGTGATGCCCAACGCCCATTCCTGGCACCTCAAGAACGCCTACATCCCGCTCGACCTCATCGCGAAAATGGCCGAGCTCGGCGTGTTCGGCCTGACGATTCCCGAGGAGTATGGCGGCCTCGGCCTCGGCAAGGAATCGATGTGCATGGTCTCCGAGGAGCTGTCGCGCGCCTATATCGGCGTGGGCTCGCTCGGCACCCGCTCGGAGATCGCCGCCGAGCTCATCCTCGGCGGCGGCACCGAAGAGCAGAAGCAGGAATGGCTGCCGCGCATCGCCTCGGGCGAGGTGCTGCCGACCGCAGTGTTCACCGAGCCCAACACCGGCTCCGACCTCGCCTCGCTCCGCACCCGCGCGGTGAAGGACGGCGAGGTCTATCGCGTCACCGGCAACAAGACCTGGATCACCCATCCGGTGCGCGCCGATTTGATGACGCTGCTGGTGCGCACCAACCCGGCCGAGCCCGGCTACAAGGGCCTCTCCATGCTGCTGGCCGAGAAGCCGCGCGGCACCGACGACAACCCGTTCCCGGCCGAGGGCATGACCGGCGGCGAGATCGAGGTGCTCGGCTATCGCGGCATGAAGGAGTACGAGATCGGCTTCGACGGCTTCACCGTGCCGGCGGCGAACCTGCTTGGCGGCGTCGAGGGCCAGGGCTTCAAGCAGCTGATGCAGACCTTCGAGTCCGCCCGCATCCAGACCGCGGCGCGCGCCATCGGCGTGGCGCAGTCGGCGCTGGAACTGGGCCTGCGCTACGCCGAGGAGCGCATCCAGTTCGGCAAGCCGCTGATCGCCTTCCCGCGCGTCTCCGACAAGCTGGCGATGATGGCCGTCGAGATCATGATAGCCCGCCAGATCACCTATTTCGCCGCGCGCGAGAAGGACGAGGGCAAGCGCTGCGACCTTGAGGCCGGCATGGCCAAGCTGCTCGCCGCCCGCGTGGCGTGGGCCGCGGCCGACAACGCGCTGCAGATCCACGGCGGCAACGGCTTCGCGCTGGAATATCCGGTGTCGCGCGTGCTGTGCGACGCCCGCATCCTCAACATCTTCGAGGGTGCCGCCGAGATCCAGGCGCAGGTGATCGCAAGGCGGGTGCTCGACGGCGGGAACTGAGGCGGGCCGAGTGCGTGATCGCCAGGGGGCAACCGCCCGCATTTGACGAACCGCGCCGCTGCACTACCCTTTCCGCGAGCTTCGACCCCAAAACACGTTCGACCCCAAAACGCGGAGGATGCAATGGGCGACGCCGTGCGGATTCCCCACGACGCCTGGGTGCTGGTCGGCGACGGCCGCAAGGCGCTGGTGTTCCAGAACGAGGGCTCGCCGGACAAGCCCAGGCTCGTTGTCCAAGAGGTGTTCGAGGCCCCGGCCAATCCCCCGGCTGGCGCGCAGGGCAGCGAGCGGCCGGGCCGGGTCATCAGTTCCGCCGAGGGCGGCACCCGGCGCAGCGCCGTGGAGGCCACCGACTGGCACGAGATCGCCGAGGCCCGCTTCGCCCGCGACGTCGCCTCGGCCCTGGCCGAGGCCGCCCGCGCCGGCCGGTTCGACAGGCTGGCGGTGGTGGCGCCGCCCAAGACGCTGGCCGAGCTTCGCGACGCGTTCGACGATCCGGTCCGGAAGAAGATCATCGGCGAGCTCGACAAGACACTCACCAACCACCCGGTGCCCGAGATCGAGCGGCTGCTCGCGGGCTGAGGCGCACGGCGAAGAGCCGGACCGCATCGCCGGCCCTTCTCGCCGGCTTCGTGGGCAGCTTCCATGGTGCAGCTTGGCGCCGGTGCGGTTTGGCGCCAAGCTGGGCCGTGGAGGCCGCGCCCGATGTTCGTCCCGATCTACGACCACAACCCGCTGCGCCATCTCGCGGTGCCGTGGGTGACGCGCGCCCTGATTCTGGTCAATGTCGCGGTCTACGCCCTGCTCCAGGAGCCGCGGCTGGTCGGCGAGCCGGCGTCCGAGGCGATGCTGGCCTCGTTCGGCGTCATTCCGGCGGTGATGACCGACCTCGCCTATCTGCCGCCGGAACTGGTGCGCCTGCCCACCGAGGCGACGCTCGTCACCTACATGTTCCTGCACGCCGGCTGGCTGCACCTCGTCACCAACATGCTGTTCCTGTGGGTGTTCGGCGACAATGTCGAGGACGCCATGGGCCACGCCCGCTTCCTCGTCTTCTATCTGGTGTGCGGGGTGGTGGCGGGCCTCGCCCATGTCGCCTCGGCCCCGGGCTCGGAGATTCCGCTGGTCGGCGCCTCGGGGGCGGTGGCCGGATGCGTGTCGGCCTATCTCATCCTGCATCCGCGGGTGAAGGTGTGGGTGCTGGTGCTGATGCGCATCCCGATCCGGATTCCGGCCGCCATCGCGCTCGGCGCCTGGATCGTGCTGCAGGGGGTCAATGGCGTGCTGGCCAATGACGACGGCACGGCGTGGTGGGCGCACATCGGCGGCCTGATCGCCGGCGCCGTGCTGGTGGTGCCGCTGCGCCGCCCCGGCGTGCCGCTGTTCGACCGCGGCCTGGACGCCGGGACGCCCTGAATCGGGCCGCGCTCTACGCCGGCCGCATAATTGACAATCGTTGCCCCACCGCTACCGTGCCCCGGCTTCGTGCGCCCGAGGGCGGCGAAACAGCGCCGTTTCCGGCTGATCCCGTTGCGATCCCGGATGCGGCTTCGCCGAAAACTCTTGTTCGGCAACGGGAATTCGGCGACCGGACGCCGAAATCCGCCCTCGAGGGCGGATTTCGCATAACAAGACACGCAGCCGCCGTTCGCGCCCTGGCGAGGCCGGCGAGAGTGCTGCTCCGGCGGGGAGATTTGGATGAAGGTTCTGGTGCCCGTGAAGCGGGTGGTCGATTACAACGTCAAGATCCGCGTCAAGGCGGACGGTTCGGGCGTTGATCTCGCCAATGTCAAGATGTCGATGAACCCGTTCGACGAGATCGCCGTCGAGGAGGCTATCCGACTGAAGGAGAAGGGCACGGCGACCGAGATCGTGGCGGTGTCGGTCGGCCCGGCGCAGGCCTCCGAGACGCTGCGCACCGCGCTCGCCATGGGCGCCGACCGCGGCATCCTGGTGAAGACCGATGCGGTGGTCGAGCCGCTGGCGGTCGCCAAGATCCTCGCCAAGCTGGTCGAGGCCGAGGCCCCGGGCCTCGTGATCATGGGCAAGCAGGCGATCGACGACGACTGCAACCAGACCGGCCAGATGCTGGCCGCCCTGCTCGGCTGGCCGCAGGGCACCTTCGCCTCCAAAGTGGTGGCGGCCGACGGCTCGCTCGACGTCACCCGCGAAGTCGATGGCGGCCTCGCCACCGTGCGGCTGAAGCTGCCGGCGGTGGTGACCACCGACCTGCGGCTCAACGAGCCGCGCTATGCCAGCCTGCCCAACATCATGAAGGCCAAGAAGAAGCCGATCGACGAGAAGACGCCCGACGCGCTCGGCATCGACGTCTCGCCGCGCCTGAAGGTGCTCAAGACCGCCGAACCGCCCGCCCGCAAGTCCGGCTCCAAGGTCGGCTCGGTCGAGGAGCTGGTCGCCAAGCTCAAGAACGAAGCGGGGGTGCTGTGATGACGACGCTGCTGATCGCCGATTACGCCGCGGGCCATCTCTCCGACGCCACCGCCAAGGCGCTCACCGCCGCCCGCGGGCTCGGCGCCCCGGTCCATGTGCTGGTGGCGGGCGAGGGCGTGCGCGCCATCGCCGAGGCCGCAGCCGCCCTCGACGGCGTGGAGAAGGTGCTGCTCGCCGACGACGCCCGCTACGCCCATGTGCTGGCCGAGCCGGTCGCCGCCCTCGTGGTGTCGCTCGCCGGCGGCTATGGCGCGGTGGTCGCGGCTGCCACCACCGCCGGCAAGAATCTGATGCCGCGCGTTGCCGCCCTGCTCGACGTCATGCAGGTGTCCGAGATCACCAAGGTGGTTTCGCCCGACACGTTCGAGCGGCCGATCTATGCCGGCAACGCCATCCAGACCGTGCAGTCGACCGACACGGTGAAGGTGCTCACCGTGCGCACCGCGAGCTTCGCCGCCACCCCGGCGGGCGGCGCGGCGGCGCCGGTCGAGGCGGTCGCGCCTGCGGCCGACCCCGGCCTCGCAAGCTTCGTCGGCGAGGAGCTGTCGGTCTCCGACCGGCCGGAGCTGACCTCGGCCAAGGTGGTGGTGTCGGGCGGCCGGGCGATGCAATCGCGCGAGAACTTCACCAAATACATCGAGCCGCTGGCCGACCGGCTGGGGGCGGCGGTGGGCGCCTCGCGCGCCGCGGTCGATGCCGGCTTCGCCCCCAACGACTGGCAGGTCGGCCAGACCGGCAAGGTGGTGGCGCCGGACCTCTACATCGCCGTCGGCATTTCGGGCGCCATCCAGCATCTGGCCGGCATGAAGGACTCCAAGGTGATCGTGGCGATCAACAAGGACGAGGAGGCGCCGATCTTCCAGGTCGCCGACTACGGCCTGGTGGCGGATCTCTATCAGGCGCTGCCGGCGCTGCAGGACGAACTGGCCAAGATCGGCAAGTGAGTCGGCATCGTTGGAGTCGGCGTCGTTGAGTCGGCGCCGTGGAGCCGGCAGAAACCGGAACCATGGGGTCGGCCGAAATGTATGTCGGCAAACGAGTCTGCGGGCGATCCGGCTTCCGGCGCCCGCACCGTGATCGCGGAACCACACTCGCCAAAAATCCTTGTACGATAATGGATTGTTGGCGACTCGAACTCGGAAATCCGGCTTGATCAGCCCGATTTCATGTGACACGAACGCCGGCCCCCGCGCCGGGGTTCGTGTCATACGGATTGCGGCCGGTCAGGTCGGAATCCGTATCAGGCTGGAATCCGTATAAGGTGCTCTCGCGCGGCGGGACGGCTCTCCGCGCACCTGGGCGAGTGGGAACGATGACGTTCGAAATCAAGAAGGTTGGGGTCATCGGCGCCGGCCAGATGGGCAACGGCATCGCCCATGTGTGCGCCGCGGCCGGCTACGACGTCGTTCTCAGCGACGTGTCCGAGGATCGCGTCAAATCGGGCCTCGCCACCATCACCGGCAACATGGCCCGCCTCGTCACCCGCGGCAAGCTGACGGACGAGGCGCGCAAGGCCGCGCTCGACCGCATCAAGCCCTCGGTCGGCCTCGCCCGGCTCGCCGACTGCAATCTGGTGATCGAGAGCGCGGTGGAGAAGGAGGATGTCAAGCGCAAGATCCTGGTCGATCTGTGCGCCGTCCTCAACCCCAGCGCCATGATCGCCACCAACACCTCGTCGATCTCGATCACCCGGCTCGCCGCGGTGACTGACCGGCCCGAGCGGTTCATGGGCATCCACTTCATGAACCCGGTGCCGCTGATGGAGCTGGTGGAGCTGG
This sequence comes from Blastochloris tepida, assembly GCF_003966715.1. Lineage (NCBI taxonomy): Bacteria > Pseudomonadati > Pseudomonadota > Alphaproteobacteria > Hyphomicrobiales > Blastochloridaceae > Blastochloris > Blastochloris tepida. The sequence continues at coordinate 3,792,505 of NZ_AP018907.1, read as the reverse complement.
TGCGCGGCATCGCCACCGGCGAGGAGACCTTCGAGGCCTCCAAGGAGTTCGTGCGGCGGCTCGGCAAGACCTATGCGGTGGCGGAGGATTTCCCGGCCTTCATCGTCAACCGCATCCTGCTGCCGATGATCAACGAGGCGGTCTACACGCTCTATGAGGGCGTCGGCACCGTCGAGGCCATCGACACCGCCATGCGGCTCGGCGCCAACCACCCGATGGGGCCGCTGCAGCTCGCCGATTTCATCGGCCTCGACACCTGCCTGTCGATCATGCAGGTGCTCTATGAGGGGCTGGCCGATTCCAAGTACCGGCCCTGCCCGCTCTTGGTGAAGTACGTCGAGGCCGGCTGGCTCGGCCGCAAGACCCAGCGCGGCTTCTACGACTATCGCGGCGAGAAGCCGGTGCCGACCCGCTAGGGCATTCTCCGCAAAATTGGATACCGGTTTTGCGAAAGAGAATGCGATAGTTCAAAGAGTTAGAATGCCCGATCTGATGCAGTCAGATCGAATCGCGCTCTGAAGCATTCTCCGCAAGAGCGCGAACCGCTCCTGCGGACGGGACTGCGACAGATCAAACCGCGGAGCGTGCGCTTGATTCGCGCAAATCGGCGGGCGCGCTGACAGACGGCGCCGCGGTGCGCGACGGATCGCGCCCGCCACCTTGCCCCCACCGCCGCCGATCCCTTAGAACACCCCCGGTCCGGCGAGGGCCGCTGCGGAAAGCCGGGCATTCCTCCACGTCCGGGGGCGTCGCCGCCTTGGCGCTTCCGTCTGCCCGGTGCTCGTGCCCCCGCCGTCTCAGCCTCGGAGAACGATCATGAGCAACAGGATGTGGGGCGGCCGCTTCGCCTCGCCGCCCGCCGAGATCATGGCGGAGATCAACGCCTCGATCGGCTTCGACAAGCGCCTGCACGCCCAGGACATTCGCGGCTCGATGGCGCATGCCGCCATGCTGGCGGCCAAGGGCATCATCTCGGCCGAGGACGCCGCCGCCATCCGCTTTGGACTCGCCGCCATCGAGGCCGAGATCGACGCCGGCACCTTCCAGTTCTCGCGCGAGCTGGAGGACATCCATCTCAATATCGAGGCGCGGCTGACCGAGCGTATCGGCCCGGCGGGCGGGCGGCTGCACACCGCGCGCTCGCGCAACGACCAGGTGGCGACCGATTTCCGCCTGTGGGTGCGCGACACGCTGGATACGCTCGACCTCCAGTTCAAGGACTTCCAGCAGGCGCTGGCCGAAAAGGCGCTGGCCCACGCCGCCACGGTGATGCCGGGCTTCACCCACCTTCAGACCGCCCAGCCGGTGACCTTCGGCCACCATCTGCTGGCCTATGTCGAGATGACCGCGCGCGACCGCGGCCGCCTCCAGGATGCCCGGCGGCGACTCAACGAATGCCCGCTGGGCTCGGCGGCGCTGGCCGGCACCTCGTTCGGAATCGACCGCGACATGACCGCGGCCGAGCTCGGCTTCGACCGGCCGACCGCCAATTCGCTGGATGCGGTCTCCGACCGCGACTTCCTGATGGAAGCGCTTTCCATGGCCGCGATCGCCGCCGTCCATTTGTCGCGGCTGGCCGAGGAGATCGTGATCTGGACCTCGGCGCCGTTCGGCTTCGTGCGCCTGTCGGACGCCTTCACCACCGGCTCCTCGATCATGCCGCAGAAGAGAAACCCCGACGCCGCCGAGCTGGTGCGTGCCAAGACCGGACGCATCACCGGCGCGCTGATCGGCATCCTCACGGTGATGAAGGGCCTGCCGCTGGCCTATGCCAAGGACATGCAGGAGGACAAGGAGGGCGGCTTCGATGCGCTGGCCACCCTGTCGCTGGCGCTCGCCGCGATGGCCGGCATGATCCGCGATCTCGAACCCAATGCCGGGGCGATGAAGGCCGCTGCCGGCGGCGGCTATTCCACCGCCACCGATCTCGCCGACTGGCTGGTGCGGCGCCTCAATCTGCCGTTCCGCGAGGCCCACCACGTCACCGGCCGCATCGTCGCCGCCGCAGCCGCCACCGGCCTCGCCTTGGACGAACTGGGGCTTGATGAGATGCAGGCGATCGAGCCGCGCATCACCGCCGAGGTGTTCGAGGTGCTGTCGGTCGAGAACTCGGTGAAGAGCCGCACCTCCTATGGCGGCACCGCCCCGGCCAATGTCGAGGCCCAGGCCAAGCGCTGGCTGGAAAAACTGGCGGCCGAGGGCGGCGCGGCGTAGACAAGGCAGAGATTTTGCCGGCTCGGGCGTCCGTCGCGACCTCGGGCCGGACGTTCGGACTGCACGGCCCCGCTTGATACGGCCCTGCTTCATGGAGACGACCCGCGTGAGTGCGATTCTCCCCTCCCGCCGCCGCCTGTTCCTCCTCGCCGGCGCGCTTGCCCTGGCCGCGGCCACGGCGGGCTGCGGCCGCAAGGGCGCGCTGGAGCCGCCGCCCGGCAGCTGGGAGCCGCCGCCCGGCACCGACAGGGACAAGGCCAAGCCGCCCAAGGGGCCGGTCAAGCCGAAGGATCCGATCCTGCTCGACAAGCTGCTGAACTGAGCTTCACCGGCACGCCATGAACCATTTCGCCTATCGCGGCGGCGCCCTGTTTGCCGAGGACGTCGCATTGGCCGAGATCGCCGCGCGCGTCGGCACGCCGGTCTACTGCTATTCGACCGCGACGCTCGCTCGCCACTATCAGGTGTTCGACGAGGCGCTGGCCGGGCTCGACCATCTGATCTGCTACGCGCTGAAGGCCAATTCCAATCAGGCGGTGCTGGCGACGCTGGCCGGGCTCGGCGCCGGCGCCGACGTGGTCTCGGGCGGCGAGCTTGCCCGCGCGCTCACCGCCGGCATCCCGGCCGATCGAATCGTGTTCTCCGGCGTCGGCAAGACCGAGGCGGAGCTTGCCGCCGCGCTGGACGCCGGCATCCTCTGCCTCAACGTCGAATCCGAGCCCGAATTGGCGGCGCTGTCGAAGGTGGCCCAGGCGAAGGGCAAGGTCGCCGCGGTGTCGCTGCGCATCAATCCCGACGTCGATGCGAAGACCCACAAGAAGATCGCCACCGGCAAGGCTGAGAACAAGTTCGGCATCCCGCGCGCCAAGGCCCGCGCCGTCTATGCCGAGGCGGCGAAGATGCCCGGCATCCGGGTTGCCGGCGTCGACATGCATATCGGCAGCCAGATCGTCGATCTGGCGCCGTTCGAGGACGCCTTCGCCATCCTCGCCGAGCTGGTGGGCGAGCTGCGCGCCGACGGCCACGCCATCCACCACGTCGATCTCGGCGGCGGGCTCGGCATCCCCTACCGCACCGACAACGAGCCGCCGCCCGAGCCGCTGCGCTATGGCGAGATCGTGCGCCGGCACATCGCCCCGCTCGGCTGCCGGGTGATCATCGAGCCCGGCCGGCTGATCGTCGGCAATGCCGGGGTGCTGCTGGCCAGGGTGCTCTACGTGAAGGAAGGCGAGGCCAAGACCTTCGTCATCACCGACGCCGGCATGAACGACCTGATCCGCCCCACCCTCTACGAGGCGTTCCACGACATCCGGCCGCTGAAGGAGCCCCCGCCCGGCGGGCCGCGCATGATCGCCGACGTGGTCGGCCCGGTGTGCGAGACCGGCGACTTCCAGGCCCAGGACCGCGATCTGCCGGAGATGAAGGCCGGCGACCTCATCGCCATCCTCACCGCCGGCGCCTATGGCGCGGTGCAGGCCTCGACCTACAACACAAGGCCGCTGGTGCCGGAGGTGCTGGTGAAGGGCGACGAATGGGCACTGGTGCGCCCGCGCGTCGAGGTCGAGGAGTTGATCGCCCTCGACCGCCTGCCGCCCTGGCTGTGAGCGGTGCAGCGGCAGCGAAATAACATCAGTACTTTCTGTTCGTTCAGTGAGAGGCCGCTTCGATCAAGGATATTCGCCGAGCGCCATTCTACAATTTATAATATCATTCTCTGCATTGATATTGATTCGAGACTGCGGTGCCCATTACCTACGGCAAACCACTTCTAGAGCCGCCTGCATACTTTTCGATCGCAGGCATGTACGGCTGCAGCAAATCAGAAATAATTAGCAGGCTGAGAGACGCAGAACGCCCATCTCCCAGTATATATACGCCAGCGGTAGATCTTTTTATCGCTGTACTTGAGAAGAAAATTTCATTCAAAGGCGCAATAGTTCAGGCTTCTCGTCTTCCGGAGCCGCAAAATCGTTGCGCAACTAACGTGTTGCTAGAAGCAGACAATTTCCTTTCTCTTGAATCTGCGCATTGCATCACCAAGATACCCGACATAGCCCTGCCAATCGGCAGCGAGTTGAAAATAAACGTATCTCCAATATGGCTTAGAAGGATAGGCAATATTTTTCGCGTATTGTCATTGTATTTTTGGAAGAAAAAACTCACTTCAGGGCAATTAAGCGCGGTGGGGGCAATAATCAAAGGTGGAATATCATGCTGCCGCAGCGATCTATCTGGACTTGAAATTGATTTGATAGCGATTAGCGAGAATGACCTATTAAGTAGGAGAACATTTGAACGATACGGGTGGGATCGCTTAAAACCGCTGAATGAGGGCGATCTCGAGAAGTTTTTGTCACTATTCCGCGAGTCGTGGCGAGAATATAGAGCTAACGGCCCGCGAACTCCCCAAACGAGACACAAGAAGGATTTATTCTCACCTTAATTTATGCGCCGCAAAGATTTTCGATTCTGATTTAATTGCGCTCATTGGACCCAAGCAATCACTCCCACCTTCCCCCCGTCCCTCCCCTAGCGCTGACGCGCTCGTGTGCGCGGGCGCACTTTCGGCCGATTCGGCCCGTGTTATGCTTGCTTGGGATGTCCCCGGAGCTTGCGTGACCGACACCCTACGGAACGAACCGCCTGACCCCCGCCCGCCGGAGGCCCCCGCCAGCCTGTCGCTGGCGACGGCGCTGGATCATGCCCGCCGCGTGCTGCTGTGGGAGCAGGTCTGGCCGCCGCTGGTGCGCCTCGCCGCGGCGATCGGCCTGTTCCTGGCCGCCTCCTGGGCCGATCTGTGGTCGGTGATGCCGCCGTTCGCCCGGCCGCTCGTGCTGTTCGGCTTCATCGTGCTCGCCGCCTATGCCGGGGCGCCGCTGCTGCGGCTGCGCCGGCCCAACCGCGCGGCGGCGCTGCGGCGGCTCGACGCGGTGTCCGGACAGCCGCACCGGCCGGTGAGCGCGCTCGACGACCGCCTCGCCACCCGGCGCGACGACCCGATGTCGCGGGCGCTGTGGGAAGCGCACCGCGAACGCATGCTGGCACAGAGCGGCACGCTCGATGCCGGCCTGCCGAGCCCGCGCATGGTGGAGCGCGACCCGTGGGCGCTGCGCGCGCTCGTGCTGCTGCTGGTGGTCGCAACCTGGTTCATGGCCGAGGGCGACCGCGGCCGCCGCATCCTGACGGCGTTCGACTGGAGCGGCGCGGCCTCGGCGCCGCCCTACCGCATCGACGCCTGGGTGACGCCCCCCGCTTACACCGGCCGGCCGCCGCTCTTGCTGTCAGGCGTGCGCTCCGGCGAGCCGGTGAGCGAGGCCCGCGGCTCCGGCCCGATCGAGGTGCCGGCCGGCAGCGTGGTGACGGTGCGGGCGACCGGCCTCGGCACCCTGGCGCTGCGCACCCAGGGCGGGCTGGAGGACCTCTCCGGCCAGGGCGACGCCCCCGCCCCACCCGCCGGCACCATCGAGCGGCGCTTCGCCATCACCGGCGGCGGAGAGTTGTCGCTGCACGATGTCGGCGAGGCCGACCTGAAATGGTCGTTCGCCGCCGTGCCCGACCGCCCGCCCGCCGTCAGCCTGACGCGCCCGCCCAATGCGGTGGGGCGCGGGGCGCTGTCGCTCGCCTACCGGTTGGAGGACGATTACGGCGTGATCTCGGCCGAGGCCCGCCTGCGGCTCGGCGACGAGGTCCAGGCCGGCCGCCCGCTCTATGCGCTGCCGGTCCTGCCGCTCGCGCTGCCGCAGGCCCGCACCCGCGCCGGCACCGGCGAGACGGTGAAGGACCTCACCGACCTGCCCTTCGCCGGGGCCAAGGTGACGCTGACGCTGCACGCCCGCGACGACGCCGGCAATGAGGGCCGCAGCGAGCCGGCCGAGCTGGTGCTGCCGCAGCGCAGCTTCGCAAACCCGGTGGCGCGGGCGCTGGTCGAGCAGCGCCGCATCCTGGCGCTCGACGCCAACCGCCGGCCGCAGGTCGAGCGCGCGCTCGACGCCCTGGCGATCGCGCCCGAGCGCTTCACGCCCGACCCCAGCCTCTATCTCGGCCTGCGCAGCGCCTTCTGGCGGCTCGCCAATGCCCGCGACGACGACGATCTGCGCGGCGTGGCCGATTATCTGTGGGAGATCGCGGTCCAGGTCGAGGACGGCGACCTCGCCGACGTCGAGCGCGAGCTGCGCGCCGCCGAGGACGCCCTGCGTGAGGCGCTGGAGCGCGGCGCCACCGACGAGGAGCTGAAGCAGCTCACCGACGCCCTGCGCCAGACGCTCGACCGCTTCCTGCGCGAGCTGGCCGAGGACATGCGGCGCAACCAGGGCCAGGACGCCCAGAGGGCGACGCCCGACCGCAACGCCCGCATCCTGCGCCCGCAGGACCTGCAGAACATGATCGACCGGCTGGAGAACCTCGCCCGCTCCGGCTCCCGCGATGCCGCCCGGCGCATGCTGGAGGAGCTGCAGGCGATGCTCGACAGCATCGACCGCCGCCGCTCCGGCGACATGGCCGAAGGCCAGGACGGCAACCGCGACGCGCTGGACGAGCTGGGCGACATGATCCGCAACCAGCAGCAGCTGCGCGACCGCACCTGGCGCGAGGGCCGCGAGCAGCGCGAGCGCCAGCGCCGCGGCGAGGCCGACCCCGAGCGCAGCGACCGGCTGGACGATCTGCAGCACGACCAGGAGGCGCTGCGCCAGAAGCTCGACAATCTGCTCGACCAGCTCCAGCGCTCGCGCCGCGAGCAGGGCACCGGCGAGGCCGGCGAGAGCGAAAGCGCCGAGGGACCGGAAGGCCAGGCGTTCGGCCGCGCCCGCGAGGCGATGCGCGATGCCGAGCGCCGGCTCGGCGGCGGCAATGCCGACGGCGCGGTCGATTCGCAGGGCAAGGCGCTGGAGAATCTGCGCCGCGGCGCCCAGAGTCTGGCGCAGAACCGCCAGGGCGAAGGCCAGGGCCGTATGGGCAGCCGCAGCGGCCCCGCCAGCGAAAATGACACCGACCCGCTCGGACGGCCGCGCGCCGGCAACCGCGACCTCGACACCACCAGCCAGGACCGCATCCCCGACGCCATCGACGCCCAGCGCGCCCGCCGGGTGCTGGAGGAGCTGCGCCGCCGGCTCGGCGAGGCCGAGCGTCCGCGCCTTGAGCTCGACTATCTGGAGCGCCTGCTTCGGGAGTTCTAGAGCATTCTCCGCAAAAGTGGGCACCGGTTTTGCGAAAGAGAATGCGATAAACCAAGAACTTGGAGCGTCCGCCCGGTGAAACCGGATTGGCGGACGCTCAGAGGACGGCGAGGCCCAGGCTGTCGTCCCGGGCAAGCGGCTGAAAGCCGCGCGACCCGGGACCGTTTCCAGGAAGGGAGACCCTCGTCCGGAGGACGATCCCGGCTCGGCGCTTCGCGCCGTCCGGGATGACAAAGGATGGAGAGGTCGTCGTCCCGGGCAAGCAGCGAAGCTGCGCGAACCGGGACCGTTGGCCGGAAGGGGAACCAATTCCGGAGAACGATCCCGGCTCTCGCGCACGCTCGGCCGGGATGACGCGACCGGAGCCGTTTATCCCGTCGGCGTCAGCACCGCTGCCACCGCCGCCCGCAGCTCGGGCAGCGTGAAGGGCTTGGAGAGCACTTCGCGCACGATGGCATCGAGGCCGTGGGCGCGCTCGCGCTGGTCGGCATAGCCGGTCATCAGCAGGATCGGCAGGCCGGGATAGTCGCGCGCCGCCGCCAGAGCGAGCGCGATGCCGTCCATCACCGGCATCTGGATGTCCGACAGGAGCAGGTCGAAATGGCCGTCCTCGCGGCTCAGAATGTCGAGCGCGGCACCCCCGTCCTCGGCGGCGGTGATCTCGTGCCCCTGGGCGGCGAGCGCCCGCACCACCAGGGCGCGAACCTCGGAATCGTCTTCGGCAATCAGGATACGCGCCATCGCTTCACTCCGTCCCCCACGGAACCCAGCCGGTCATACGGTTGTCCGGCTGATCAAGCCGGACAACCGTATTCCGTTCGCCGAAAAACCCGTTGTGTAACAAGGGGTTTTCGGCGAGACCGCTTCCGGTATCCCGAAGGGATCAACCGGAAACCGCATCACGCCGGTTTTTCGCATCCATTTCGCCGAAAATTCCCTTTCAAAATGATGATTTTCGGCAAGACCGGCTCCGAGGTTCCGCAGGAAATCCGGAACGGCAATCACCCGGCATCGGCCTCATCGTGCTCGACCACGCCGACGAACGGCAACTGGCGGAAGGCGTGGGCGATATCCATGCCGTAGCCGACCACGAACAGGTCCTCGCAGCGGAAGCCGAGGAAGTCGGCGTCGATCTTGACGGCGCGCTTGCCCGGCTTCTCCAGCAGCACGCAGGTGAGCACCCGGGCGGCGCCGCGCGCGGCCAGGAGATCCTTGGCGAAGGCCAGCGTGCGGCCGGATTCGAGGATGTCGTCGATCAGCAGCACGTCGCGGCCGCGCACCTCGCTCTCGACGTCGCGCAGGATCTGCACCCGTCCCGATGAGACGGTCGAGGTGCGGTAGCTCGACAGGATCATGAACTCGACCTCGGGCGCGACGCCCGCGGCGTGCAGCGCCCGGATCAGATCGGCGGCGAACACGAAGCTGCCCTTGAGCACGCACACCACCAGGAGCCGCTGGGGCTTGATGGCGGCGATCTCATGGGCGAGCGCGCGGTTGCGGGCGGCGATGGTCTCGGCGTCGTAGAGGACGCGCACGGAAGGAAGCGGCGGCACCACGGCCGGGTTCGGGTCAGGGGTGTCGGCGGGGGGGTGGTCCGAAGGCGACATGAGCTCTCAGGGCTTGGAGTTGGCCAGATCCCGCTTGCGCAGGAAACGCACCACGACCTCCTGGCCATCCTGCGGCGGGGCGGCGAGACGGCTGCGCAGCGCGAAGCTCTCGCCGGCCTTCAGCATGGGCTGCGGCGGCTCCGCCGTCCAGACATAGAGTTCGCGCCCGCCCGCGCCGAGAATCGCCATGCGCAGCTTGGGCACCTCGGCCGCCTTGGGGCCGGGATTGAACACGAAGCCCTCGATCGACAGCACCGGCACGCCGTCCACGGCGGTGCGCATCGCCCGCACCTCGTGAAGCTGCAGCCCGCGCAGGTTCACCTCGATCCCGAAGAGCCGATAGAAGCCGGCGAGGCTCGGCGCCAGCCGTACGAGGTCGCTGCGCCAGATGAACAGCACGGCGACCGCCACCAGCAGCGCCGTCGCCGCGACACCCAGCAGACGCGACAGCACGCCCGGCTTGGCCGGTGCGGAGGGCCGGCGCAGCCGTGGGGCGGTCGCCTCGCCATCGTTGGAGCCGCCATCCGAGGGGCGCCCGTCGAGCCGGATGGCGTCGAGGGACGCGGTCTCCAGCGCGCGCCCGGCCGGTGAGCGGGTTTCGTCGACGCCATCGGCATCGTCCGCATCCGGCCCGTCGCCCGTCGGCGACCTGGGCTCGTCCCCGAAGGCATCGCCGGCCGGCAGCGCGTCCTGCGGCGCCAGCGGCGGCGCATCGGCCGCGTCGATCATCGCCTCCTCGGCATCGAGCGGCCGGTCGACGGCGATGATGTCGTCGCCGTCGATCTGGAAACGCGGGTCGGCCTCGGGCTCATTGCCCCAGCCTTCGGTGGCCCAGCCTTCGGTGGCCCGGGATTCGGCCGTCTGGGAGTCGGCATCCGAAGCGTCGGCGGCCGAGGCCGCGGCCGTCGGAAGTGTGTTCCTGCCCGCGGCCCGCCCCGCCGCCTCGGCGGTTTCGAGGTCGGGCTCGGGCACGAGGTCGGCCGGCATCGCCGTCCAGACGTGCTGGCAGTGCGAGCAGCGCACCGTCCGCCCCGCGGCCGTGATCGCGGCCGGCGGAATGCGAAAGGCGGAGGTGCAGGAAGGACAGACGAGCAGCATGGCCGACCCAGGGGTTTCGCCGCCACTGTGCCCCGGCGACCCTTAACGGATTGGAAACCTCGTTTCGAATTTTCGGCCACCGCGGGCAGAACGGTTCGAACCGCCGCGGGCGGGCCACGGCCCGCCTGCCGCCGCAATTGCGTGGCGGAGATGTGGCGGAGTTCCAGCGGCGATCATGTCATGGCAGCGTTATGACATGGCGGCGTTCAAGAATCCGTTGAGCCGGTCCGGGGGGTGCGCGTGATCCGTTTCGAGAATGTCGGTCTGCGCTACGGCATGGGGCCGGAGGTTCTGCGCGACCTCACCTTTTCGATCGAGCCGCATTCGTTCCAGTTCCTCACCGGCCCGTCGGGGGCGGGCAAGACCTCGCTGCTGCGGCTGCTGTTCCTGTCGCTCAAGCCGACGCGCGGGCTGGTGTCGGTGTTCGGGCGCGAGGTGACGGGGCTGGCGCCCGACGAGGTGGCGGCGATCCGCCGCCGCATCGGCATCGTGTTCCAGGATTTCCGCCTGCTCGACCACCTGACCACCTACGAGAACGTGGCGCTGCCGCTGCGGGTGATGGGACGGGAGGAGGCGAGCTACCGCATCGAGGTGACCGAGCTTCTGCGCTGGGTGGGGCTCGGCGAGCGCGCCTCGGCGCTGCCGCAGACGCTGTCGGGCGGCGAGAAGCAGCGCGCCGCCATCGCCCGTGCGCTGATCGCCCGCCCCGACCTGCTGCTCGCCGACGAGCCGACCGGCAATGTCGATCCCACCCTCGCCCGCCGCCTGCTCAAGCTGTTCGCCGAATTGCACAAGTCCGGCACCTCGGTGGTGATCGCCACCCACGATCTGGCCCTGATGGACCAGTTCGACGCCACCCGCTTCGTGCTCGCCGGCGGTCGGCTGCACGTCTACGATTGAGCATGGCCACGATGAAGCCGATGTCCGCCGATCCCGACGCGATGGACCCCGCGAGCACGATCCGGCCGCCCGGTCCGATCATCCCGTCGGGCAGCATCTCCGGCAACGCGCTGGTGGCGGTGGTGGCGATCATGACCTTTCTCGCCGCCTTGGCCATCGGCGCGGTGGGGCTGGTGCATGTCGCCGCCGCCGATTGGCGCGCCGAGGTAGCGCGGGAGATGACCATCCAGATCCGCCCGGTGGACGGGCGCGACGTCAATGACGACGTGCGCCGCGCCAGCGAGGTCGCCCGCGCCACGCGCGGCGTCGACGGCGTGCGCGTCTACGCCCAGGCGGAATCCGAACGCCTGCTCGAGCCATGGCTGGGCTCGGGGCTCGACCTCACCGGCCTGCCGGTGCCGCGGCTGATCGGCCTGCACGTCGGCGGGACGGGTCTCGATTCGGCGGCGCTGCGCCGGCAACTGGCCGAGAAGGTGCCGAACGCCAGCCTCGACGATCACCGCACCTGGTCGGCCTATCTGGTGACGATGGCCGACACGGTGGTGGCCGTCGGCATCGGCGTCACCGCGCTGGTGCTGGCCGCTACCGCGCTGTGCGTGGCTTTCGCCACCCGCGGCGCGGTGTCGATCAACCGCAACATCGTCGAGGTGCTGCATCTGGTCGGCGCCCGCGATTCGTTCATCGCCAGCCAGTTCCAGCGCCACTTCCTGCTTCTGGGGCTGAAGGGCGCGGCGATCGGCGGCCTGCTCGCCACCGTGCTGTTCCTGACGGTCAGCCTGATCGCCGGCAGCGGGCTCGCCGACGGGGCGGGCGGCGCGGCGGCGCTGCTCGGCAGCATGTCGCTGCCGCGCCAGAGCTATGTCCTGATCGCCGCCCTGGTGCTGGTGGTGGCGGCCGTCACCGCGCTGACCACCCGCGCCACGGTGCGCGCAACGCTGCACTCGTTCGATTGAGTCGGGCCGGGGCGCCGCGCAAACCCGATTCACAGGCCGATGCCGCGCGCTTATGATTCGCCCCGGAGAGGGGCATGACCATAGGGCAGAACCGAGAGCCGGCGATACCGCCGCGGCGCCGGTTCCACCTGTTCCGGCTGGCGCTGGAGCTGGTGGGGTTGGCGACGCTCGTCGGCCTGTGCGCCGGCATCGGCGGGTTCTTCTGGTTCGCCGCCGGGATCGACATGGAGGAGCGGCCGCTGAGCGAGAAGGCGGACGCCATCGTCGTGCCGACCGGCGGCGCCTCGCGCATCGAGGACGGGCTGGTGCTGCTGGGGCGCGGCCTCGGCCAGCGGCTCTTGATCACCGGCGTCAACCGCTCGACGCGGGCCGAGGAGCTGGCCCGGCTCGCCCCGCAGAACGCGACGCTGTTCGCCTGCTGCGTCGATATCGACCGCCGCGCCCTCAACACCAACGGCAACGCCATCGAAACCGGAGTGTGGGCCCGCCGGCACGGCTTCCGCTCGCTGATCGTCGTCACCTCGGCCTACCACATGCCGCGCGCGCTGGTGGAGCTCGGCGGCGCCATGCCGGACGTCGCGCTGATCCCCTTCCCGGTAATCTCCGACCAGCTCCGCGCCGAGCCGTGGTGGACGAGCCCGCGCACCGCCCGGCTGGTGGCGCTGGAATATGTCAAGTTTCTCATGGCCCATGTCCGCCTCCGGCTCGACCCGCCGGCGCACGCCGCCGCGCTGGCGACCGCCCAGTCCCGCTGAAGGCTCCGACAACCCCGCCCAGAGGACCGGCCGACAAACCGGCAAAGGAACCCGCCCGTGCTGCTGCTGCGCTCGCTCGCCTTCAACTTCTTGTTCTATCTCAGCGTTCTGGTCCATGCCGTGCTCTTCATGCCGACGCTGGCGATGTCGCGGCAGGCGGTGATCCGGGCCACCCAGAGCTGGGCGCGTACCGTGGATTTCCTGCTGCGCACCGTCGTCGGCGTGCGCATCGAGTGTCGCGGCCTGGAGAACATTCCGCCCGGCCCGCTGCTGGTCGCCGCCAAGCACCAGTCGGCCTGGGAAACCTTCGGCCTGCTGCTGTTCCTGACCGACCCGGTGTTCGTGATGAAGCGCGAGCTGATGCGGATCCCCTTCTATGGCTGGTACTGCCGGCGCGCCGGCATGATCCCGGTCGACCGCTCGGGCGGCGGCGCGGCGCTGCGCCGTCTCGCCGAGGATGCCCGCGGCGCCATGGCGCTGGGCCGGCAGATCATCATCTTTCCCGAGGGCACCCGCCGGCCGGTCGACGCGGCTCCCGACTACAAGCCCGGCATCGGGCTGCTCTACGGTCAGCTCGGCGTGCCGTGCGTGCCGGTGGCGCTGAATTCCGGGCTGGTGTGGCCGCGGCGCACCTTCCGCCGCTATCCCGGCACCATCATCGTCGAGTTCCTGCCGCCGATCCCGCCCGGCCTGCCGCGGGCGGAGTTCATGGCCCGCCTGCAGGAGGGGATCGAGCGCGCCAGTACCGCCCTGGTGGCGGAGGGGCGGGCGGGCGCCATCGGCCCGCAGCCGGTGGCGGAGACGACCGCAAGCTGACCGTCCGGGTTTTTCTCCTCCGTCGGTGCGGGGCGCGGAAAGGAAAGCGCCTGTCGGCTCACGCCTTGTCGGCGCTGCTCCACAGCCGCTCGGCCAGCCAGGACAGCCCGTCGTCGCGGATGCCGAGCCGCTCCAGCTCGGCCACCGTCGCCAGCACATAGTCGCGATTGGGGCCGGAGCGGCCGTGGCCCTGGCGGACGAGGTGGAGCTGCTCCTCGCGCGTCAGATTGCCGGCATACTGCGGATGGGCGCGGTCGATGACATAGACCAGCGCCAGCACCTCGCGCGCCGGGTGGCTGGCGAGCCGCACCCGCCGGTGCACCTCGCGATAGGCCTTGGTGGTCTGCTCGCGCTCGCGCAGATAGGCCAGCGTCTGCGGCCAGACGCCGTCCTCGACGCGGTAGGCGACGCCGCGGCACTGGCCGCCGAGATCGAGCCCGAGCACCAGACCCGGCCGCTCCGGCGTGCCGCGATGGACGTGCGAATAGAGGCAGAGCGCGCGGTGGGCGCCGATCAGGCGCGCCGGATGGCGCTCGACGAAGGCAAAGTCCGGCCGCCACATCAGCGAGCCGTAGCCGAACACCCAATGGCCCGAGACGTCGATCTGCGGTGCCGGATCGGCATTGCTGGGGTCCGCTGCACATGCGTTGACAGCAGCGTCGTAAACCGGTGCTTTCGCCATGATTCCCGACTAGAGCATTTTCGGTGAATGTTGGAACCGGATTTGCGGAAAAGAAGTGCCGCAGACCGGGAACCGAGCCCGCTCAGCCCCAGATCCGCGATTGCCGATGCCGTCCTCCCGCCGTTTCAAGCTTCTTGCCGCTCTCATCGTGCTGCTGGTGCTGGCCCTGGCCGGCTGGTCGGCACTGTGGTTCACGGCGCGCGACCGCGTCGAGGCCGAGATCGACCGCGCCCTGGCGCGCGAGGCCCGCGCCGGGCGGCAGATCGCCTGCGCCGAGCGCACCCTCGCCGGCTTCCCGTTCCGCATCGAGATGACCTGCGCCCGGCCGCTGTTCGCCCAGAGCCGCGGCCAGCTTCTGGAGGTCACCGCGGCCCGGCTGACGGCGCACGCCGTGGTCTGGCAGCCGCGCCGTGTGCGCATCGACATCACCGGCCCGCTGCGCGTCGCCGAGCCAGGCCCAGGCGGGCGCGAGATCGCCGAGGTCGCGTTTTCGGCCGCCACCGCCGAGGCCCTCTATGATTGGAGCGGCCGCCACGGTCTGACCGCCTCGGCCCAGAACATCGCCATCCGCCTCGCCAGCGCCGCCGAGCCCTATCGCAGCCCGCACGCCGAGCTGGTGATGCGCCGCAAGGCCCAGGACGGCGACGGCGGCCACCCGGTCGAGATCACCACCGCGGTGTCGCGCCTCGAAGGGCCGCTGCAACTGCCCGGCATCCATGGCGCCATCGACCTCGATGCCGAGCTGACCGTCTCCGGACTCGACCGGGTGCACGGCGCCACCCAGGCCGAGCGGCTGCGGAGCTGGGCCGGAGCCGGCGGGCGCGCCGAGATTGCGCGGCTGCGCGTTCTCAGCCCCGGCGCGGCGAGCGAGACCTCGGGCACGCTGGCGCTGGACACCCGCGGCCGGGTCAATGGCGCGCTGAAGGTTCTGGTGCACGGGATCGACCAGATGCTCGGCGACCTGATCGAGCGCCGCCTGATGCCGCGCGAGATGATGACGATGGTGCCGACCCTGGCGGCGCTGAGCCAGAAGGGCGACATCGACGGCCGCCCGGCGATGGTGCTGCCGGTCAATCTGCGCGAGGGGCTGATCCGCATCGGCCCGATGCCGGTCGGCGCCCTGCCGCCGGTGTTCTGACGCGGGATCCGGCTGATCGGACCGGCGCTTTACTGCAGAGCGCGAGTGGCCGGCAAGGCGGCGTCCGCTCGCCCTGCGGACTCGGCCCTTCGGATCATCTCCTGCGCCCGAGACTTGTCATCTTCTGCGTCCAAGACTTGACCGGCGGCGCCGATTGGCCGACCAGGACCGGTCCGTTCCGATCGTTGAGCCGAACAGCCGCAAAGGATCAAGATGGCGATTTCCATTCGCGACACGATGAAACGCGCCCCACGGAACCCGTTCTGCATGTATTTGCCTGCCGCGCCCGCCCCTGTTCAGCGGAGACGCACCAAACGCCCGGCATTCATCAGATTCCTGCTGGCGATCTTCTTGACCTTGAGCGTGTCGGTGGCGGTGGCGCAGACCGCGCCGAGCCCCGCCCCCCAGACCGCCCCGGCACAGGCCCCCGCCAAGGACGCCCTCGGCCGCGAGACGCCGCAAGGGTTGGTGACCGGCCTGATCAGTGCGTTTGCCGCCGGCGACTATGACCGCGCCGCCCGCTTCTTCACCACCAAGAAGATTGCCGGCAACGCCGGCACGGCCGCCTCAAGGGCAGCGCTGGCCAAGACGTTCCAGCAGGTTCTCGACCGCAACGGCCGGCTGACCACCCCGGCCGAGCTCAGCACCGATCCGAACGGCCGTATCGACGACGGGCTGGGCGAAGGGCTGGAGCGCATCGGCACGATCCAGACCGAGGACGGCAAGGTCGAGCTTCTGGCCGAGCGGGTCGAGAGCGACGGCGTCATGGTCTGGGTCATCTCGGCCAAGACGCTCTCCGCCATCCCCGCTCTGGCGCGGACGAATCCCGACAGCCTGTCGTTCGCCGCGCTCACCAATTACGTCCCGGCCGGCCCGGTGGTCGGCGGCGCCCCGGTTGTGCACTGGGGGATGCTGCTGGTCATCGCCGGGCTGGCCTATGTGGCGGCGTGGCTGGTGATCCTGCTGGTGCGCCTCATCGTGCGGCTGATCAAGCGCGCCCACGGCGAGACGACGGTGACCCGGTTCATGGAGGCTGCCGCCGCACCTGCCCGCCTGCTGCTCACGGCGGTGCTGTTCGTCGTCGCCCTGCGCTGGATCGAGGTCACCGTCGTCATCCGCTACTACGCGGAATTCGGGGCGCAGCTCACGAGCTGGTTCGGCCTCGCCTGGCTGATGTGGCGCCTGTCGGGCGCGGCGGGCGAGGTGGCGCTCGGCCGCATGTCGCGGCGCGGCCAGCTGTCCGCCTATGCCATCGTCAGCTTCCTGCGGCGCGTGTTCCAGGGCCTCGTCGCGCTCGCCCTGGTGGCGGCGCTGCTGCACGTGTTCGGCATCGACTTCACCACCGCCCTGGCCGCGCTCGGCATCGGCGGTCTGGCCATCGCGCTGGGCGCCCAGAAGTTCTTCGAGAACCTGATCGGCAGCCTGACCCTCATCCTCGACCAGCCGGTGCGGGTGGGCGACTTCTGCCGCTTCGGCACCGCGCTCGGCACGGTGGAGGACATCGGCATGCGCTCCACCCGCATCCGCACCCTCGACCGCACCGTGCTCACCGTGCCGAACGGCGAGTTCTCGGCGCTGCACATCGAGAACTTCTCACGCCGCGACCGCTTCTGGTTCCACCCCACCCTCAGCGTCCGCTACGACACCGATCCCGAGCAGATGCGCTTCCTGCTGCAGGAGCTGCGCGCCATGCTCTATGCCCATCCGCGGGTCGATCCCGACCCGGCGCGGGTGCGGTTCATCCGGCTCGGCGCGAGCTCGCTCGACATCGAGATCTTCGCCTACGTCTATGCCGTCAATATGGACGACTATCTCGAAGTGCAGGAGGATCTGCTGCTGCGCTGCATGGAGATCGTCGCGAAGAGCGGCAGCGGCTTCGCCTTCCCGTCGCAGACCGTCTATGTCGCGCGCGATTCCGTCCGCGACGGCGAGAAGGCCACGGCGGCGCGCGACTCGGTCAAGCAGTGGCAGGAGGCCGGCGAGCTGCAGGTGCCGCGCTTCCACCCCGACCGCATCCGCGAACTGCGCAACACACTCGAATACCCACCGCCGGGCGCAGCCGTGCGGTGACGGGGGCGGTGATGCGGAATCTGGCCTTCAGGCCGGATTTCGTGTCACCCCCGCCGGTGCAGCAGGAACACCCCCTGCTCGCCGAACAGGTTCCAGAACCACCACGGCACGTCCACCCGCACCGGCCGGCCGTAGCGGTCGAGCGCCACCGCCTTCTCCATCTCGGCATCGAGCTCGTGCACCAGTTCGACGAAGTCGCGGATGGTGCAGAAATGAATATTGGGCGTGTCGTACCAGCTGTCCGGCAGGTTCTCGGTCACCGGCATCTGGCCGCGCAGCAGAAGGTGGGCGCGGATGCGCCAGTGGCCGAAATTGGGGAACGACACGATGCCGCGCCGGCCGATGCGCAGCATCTGCTCGATCACCCAGCGCGGCCGGCGCATCGCCTGCAGCGTCTGCGACAGCACCACATAATCGAAGGCGTCGTCGGGATAGTCGGCAAGGTCGGTGTCGGCGTCACCCTGGATCACCGCCAGCCCCTTGGCCATCGAGGCCGCCACCCCCTCGCGCGAGATCTCGATGCCGCGGGCATCGGCGCCGCGGGTCTCGGCCAGGAGGCGCAGCAGCGCGCCGTCGCCGCAGCCGACGTCGAGCACCCGCGCGCCCGGCGCGATCATGCCGGCCACCGTGAGGAGGTCGACGCGCGCGCCATGGGTGCCGTTCGACGGCTTGGCCGGCGCCGCCGTGGCGATGTCCGCGGCAGGTCTGTCCAGCGAGGTCATGACGCCACCTTCAGGCCGCGCGCCTTGGCGGCGGCGTCGAGGAAGCCGCGCACCGTGGTGGTGAGCTCGGGCACGTCGAGCAGGAAGGCGTCGTGGCCCTTGTCGGTCTCGATCTCGACGAACGATACCGAGGCTGCCGCCGCATTCAGCGCCTTGACGATCTGGCGCGATTCGGAGGTCGGGAACAGCCAGTCGGAGGTGAAGGAGATGACGCAGAACCGCGTCTTCGAGCCCCGGAAGGCGCGCGCCAGCACTCCGCCATGGTCGGCGGCGAGGTCGAAATAGTCCATCGCCCGCGTCACATAGAGATAGGAGTTGGCGTCGAAGCGCTCGACGAAGCTCAGGCCCTGGTGGCGCAGATAGCTCTCCACCTGGAAGTCGGCGTCGAAATGGAAGCCGGGCGCGCTGCGGTTCTGGAATCGGCGGCCGAACTTCGAGTGCAGCGCCGCTTCCGACAGATAGGTGATGTGGGCGCCCATGCGGGCGACCGCGAGGCCCTTCTCGGGGCGGGTGCCGGCCTCCAGATAGTGGCCGCCGCGCCATTCCGGATCGGCCATCACCGCCTGCCGGCCGACCTCGCCGAAGGCGATGTTCTGGGCCGAGTGGCGGGCGGCCGCGGCGATCGGCAGCGCCGCGAACACCCGCTCCGGGTAGCTCGACGCCCACTGCAGCACCTGCATGCCGCCCATCGAGCCGCCGGCCACCGCGAACAGCGTGTCGATGCCGAGATGGTCGATCAGCCGCGCCTGGGCATCGACCATGTCGTGGATGGTCACCACCGGCAGATCGAGCCCCCACGGCTTGCCGGTGGCCGGGTTGGTCGAGGACGGGCCGGTGGTGCCCATGCAGCCGCCCAGCACATTGGCGCAGATGATGAAGAAGCGGTCGGTGTCGAGCGGGCGGCCCGGGCCGACCATGGTCTGCCACCAGCCCGGCTTGCCGGTGACCGGGTGGGAATTGGCGACATGCTGGTCGCCGGTCAAAGCGTGGCAGATCAGGATGGCGTTGGAGCGGTCAGCGTTCAGCGTGCCGTAGGTCTGGTAGGCGCACTGCCAGGGCGCCAGCACCGCGCCGGAGACGAGCTTGAGCGGCGCCTCGGCGCCGAACCGCACGACAGGCGACGACGGCTCGTCGGCCTCACGCCGCGCCAAGTCGAACGCCTTTGCTTTCTCGTGCTTGGTCATACTGGTCCTGACAGCTTTGTGGAACCGTTCCGTTCTCGTCAAGCGCCGTTTCGTTCGGTACAACGAACGAAACGGCCGGACAAGCGGCCTCCACCGCAGGCGGGGCCGCTTTGCATCCGGCGCGCGCCGGCCTATCACATCGTCATGACCAAGCCCCCGCCGCCCTCCCCCGCGCTGGCCCAGCTCCGGGCCGAGATCGACCGCCTCGATGCCGAGATGCACCGGCTGCTGATGGCGCGCGGCGAGATCATCGACCGGCTGGTCGCCGTGAAGAAGACCGACGAGAGCGGCTCGGCCTTCCGCCCGGCCCGCGAGGCCGACATGATGCGGCGGCTCGTCGCACGCCACCACGGCCGGCTGCCGCTCGACACGGTGGAGAGCATCTGGCGGGTGATCATCGCCACCTTCACCTGGGTGCAGGCGCCCTACACCGTGCACGCCGACTTCTCCGCCGGCGAGGCGGTGATGCGCGACGTGGTGCGCTTCCATTTCGGCTTCACCGTGCCGTTCGTGCCCCATATGGGGGCGGCCGGCGCGGTGGCGGCGGTTGCAGCCTCCAAGGGCGACCTCGCGCTGGTGCCGGCGGCGGGTCTCGGCGGCAACGGCGCGTGGTGGCGGGCGCTGGAGGCCGAGGGCGCGCCGAAGATCATCGCCCGCCTGCCGTTCGTCGAGCGCGCCGACCATCCGGCCGGCCTGCCCACCTTCGTGGTGGCGCGCCCGGCGCCCGACGCGGTGGCGAACGAGGTCCGCACCCTCAGCGTGCGGGTTGCCGGCTGGGGGCCGCAGGTGGCGGCGGCGCTGTCGCCGCTGGCCGACACCGTGGCGGCGCCGGATGCGGCACTCGACGGCGCAGCGCTGCTGGTGTCGCTGCCGCCGGGGCGGACGGAGGAGGAGGTGCTCGCCGCCATGCGGCAGGCGGGCGCCTCGGTCCGCAATACGGCCCTCGTCGGCGGCCACGCCAGCCGCTATACCGTGGCTTCCGAAGGGGCCGCGCCGGAGCCGGCGGGCCGCTGAGGTTCCAGTCATACGGTTTCCAGCCTGCAGGGCCGGAGAACCGTATTCCGGTCGCCGAAAATCCCCTTTTCAGCAAAGGATTTTCGGCGAGTTCGGAACCGCGGATCACGACGTGATCCCGCGGATCCCGCATCAATTTCGGAGTTCTTGCGCCATGAACGCGCCCGTCCGCCCGTTGCCCTGTCCCGGCGTGCTCGCAATCTCCCCCTACGTGCCGGGCAAGAGCTCCGCGCCCGGTGCCGCCAAGGTGTTCAAGCTGTCGTCCAACGAGACGCCGCTCGGCCCGAGCCCCAAGGCGGTCGCCGCCTATGCGGCGCTGGCCGACAAGCTCGAATTCTACCCGGACGGCGCCTCCACCGCGCTGCGCGAGGCGGTCGGCGCCACCTTCGGCCTCGATCCGGACCACATCGTCTGCGGCGCCGGCTCCGACGAGATCCTGAACCTCTTGGCGCGCGCCTATATCGGGCCGGGCGACGAGGGCATCTTCTGCACCTACGGCTTTCTGGTCTACCGGCTGGCGATCCTGGCCGCCGGCGGCGTGCCGGTGGTGGCGCCGGAGACCAACTACACCGCCGACGTCGACGCCATCCTGTCCAAGGTGACGCCGCGTACCAAGATCGTCTTCCTCGCCAACCCCAACAACCCGACCGGCACCTATCTGCCGTTCGACGAGGTGAAGCGGCTGCAGCGCAGCCTGCCCGGCCATGTGCTGCTGGTGCTGGATGCGGCCTATGCCGAATATGTCCGGCGCAACGACTACGAGACCGGCATCGAACTGGTGGCGACCAGCGAGAATGTCGTGATGTGCCGCACCTTCTCCAAGATCTACGGCCTCGCCGGCCTACGCATCGGCTGGATGTACGGCCCGAGCCACGTCGTCGATGCGCTGAACCGCATCCGCGGGCCGTTCAATGTCGGCTCGCCGGCCATTGCCGCGGGCGTCGCGGCACTCGCCGACACCGATCACGTCGCGGCCGCCGTGGCCCACAATGACCGCTGGCTGCCCTGGCTCACGGCCGAGATCGCCAGCCTCGGGCTCGACGTGACGCCGAGCGTCGGCAACTTCCTGCTCGTCCACTTCCCGTCCGAGCCCGGCCGGACCGCCAAGGACGCCGACGCCTTCCTCACCGCCCGCGGCCTGGTGCTGCGCGGGGTGGGCGCCTACGGCCTGCCCGGCGCGCTGCGCCTGACCGTCGGCGACGAGGAAGCCAACCGGCTGGTGGTGGCCGCCCTGGCGGAGTTCCTCGGTGCCTGAAGATGCACCGGTTTTCGAGCGCGTCGCGCTGATCGGCGCGGGCCTGATCGGCTCGTCGCTGGCGCGGGCGGCCCGCGCCACCCATGCGGCGAAGGCCGTCGTCGTCACCGACGCGTCCGAGACGGTGCGGGCACGGGTGCGCGAGCTCGGCTTCGCCGACGTCGTCGCCACCAGCGCGGCCGAGGCCGTGGTCGGCGCGGACCTCGTCATCGTCTGCGTGCCGGTGGGGGTGCAAGGGGAGGTCGCGGCCGAGATCGCCCCGGCGCTCGGCACCGCCGCCGTCGTCTCCGACGTCGGCTCGGTCAAGGGCGCGGTGGTGCGGGCGATGGCGCCGCATCTGCCGGCGCACGTCCATTTCGTGCCCGCCCACCCGGTGGCCGGCACCGAGCAGTCCGGACCCGACGCCGGCTTCGCGACCCTGTTCCAGAACCGCTGGTGCATCCTCACCCCGCCCCAGGATGCCGACGAGGCCGCCGTGGCCAAGGTGAGGGCGTTCTGGGAGCGTCTCGGCTCCAAGGTCGAGATCATGACGCCCGAGCATCATGACCTCGTTCTGGCCATCACCAGCCACCTGCCGCATTTGATCGCCTACAACATCGTCGGCACCGCCGACGACCTGCAGACGGTGACCGAGGGCGAGGTGATCAAGTTCTCGGCCGGCGGCTTCCGCGATTTCACCCGCATCGCCGCCTCCGACCCGACGATGTGGCGCGACGTGTTCCTGGCCAATCGCGACGCGGTGCTGGAGGTGCTCGGCCGCTTCACCGAGGATCTGGCCTATCTGCAGCGGGCCATCCGCTGGGGCGAGGGCGACAAGCTGTTCGATCTGTTCAGCCGCACCCGCGCCATCCGCCGCTCGATCATCGAGAGCGGCCAGGAGACCGCCGCCCCCGACTTCGGACGTCACGCGGCGGCGGAGAGCAAGCCGGTTCCCATCCCCCGCCCCTATGGCGGGGGGGAGTGAGACGGGTCCCGGCCGACCCGGCCGGACGCCACATCACCAGTAGCAGGCGCCCTTTCCGCCCTGCCAGCCGGGGCCGACATCGAGGCTGGGCGCGCCGCCGCGCCGGCCGCCGATCGCCCACCTCGGCCGCAACGCATCGTCCCGCAGCTCATAGGTGGTGCCGGCCAGCGTGAAGGTCTTGGCCACATAGGTGTTCTCGGGCATCTGATCGGTGCGGAACCCCTCGAAGCTGACCGGATTGGTGGTGGTGATCTGATCGAGCAGGTCCTCGAGCGCCGCCGAGGGGCCGAGATGCACATCGACGATCCGGTCCGGCATCTGGACCTTCACATGCACGCCCTCGACGAACCGCCCGGTGGTGCGCTTGCACGGGGCGATCTCAATATTCTCCACCGTCCCGGAGAAGGACTGGACCGCCGGCTTGCCGGCCTGCCGCGCCACGCCGGTCGCATCGCCCATGCCCTTCTGGGCCGAGGCCGGCAGGCCGGACAGCGCCAGCCCCGCGCACGCGGCGAGAACGCCGAGCCGGAATCCTGCGCTGACACCGGTCGGCCGTCTGGTCGGCAGATTCGCCATGGGATCGCCCTCCGCGACTTGTGATTGGTCGCCCAAGCGGGATCATACGCCGCCCGATTGCAGGTTCAACACCGCCCGGGGGCCGGCGCCTTCCCGGCTGACGCCGGGCCGCAGAGTCATTGCAGCACAAATTAACACTTGCGTGTCAGACTCCGTCCCAACCGCTTGATGTGGGTTCCGGTTGACCCCTTCGGAAGACCGGAGTGGATCGGCCGCATCGCGCGCCACGGCCGGAGAGATGAATTGGGGCCCGAATGCAGGAACCGGTGCGATCGCTGATTTCGGATCTGGAAGCCGCGCTGGCCTCGGGGTCGGGAGAGCGCCGCCTGGGCATGCTCGACCGGGTGACCGAGCTGTTCCTGGCGCGGGCCGGGGCGGCCGGCGAGGCCCAGGTCGCGGTGTTCGACCAGGTTCTGCTGCGGCTTGCCGAGGGCATCGAGAGCCGCGCCCGCGCCGAGCTTGCGCGGTCGCTGGCACCGGTCGCCAACGCCCCGCTGGCGCTGGTCGGCGATCTCGCCCGCGACCCTTCGATCAGCGTCGCCGCGCCGGTACTGCAATATTCCGAGCGCCTCGACGACCACACGCTCAGCGACTGCGCCACCCGGCTGAGCCAGGCCCATCTCATGGCCATCTCGCGGCGCCGCCTCCTCAGGCCGGGCGTGACAGACGTGCTGGTGACACGCGGCGACCAGCAGGTGGTGCGCACGGTGGCCGGCAATGACGGCGCCCGCTTCTCGGACGCCGGCTTCCATGTGCTGGTCAGCCGTGCCGGCGACGACGACCTGCTGGCCGAGACGGTGGGCCTGCGGGCCGACCTGCCGCCCGCCAGCCTGCAGCGGCTGGTGCGGCAGGCCTCCGAGCCGGTGCGAAGGAAGCTCGCCGCCCAGGATCCGGCGCGCGGACGCGCCATCGGCGCCATCGTCCCGGACGTGGCCGGGCGGACGACGCCGCAGCGCAACTATGCCGCTGCCGAACGGCTGGTGTCGGCGCTCGCCCGCGAGGGCAGCCTCGACGAGGAGACCGTGCGCGGCTTTGCCAGCGCAGGCCGGTTCGAGGAGGCGGTGGCCGGGCTCGCCGCCTTGAGCGGCCTGTCCACCGACGTGGTCGGCCAGGCCATGATGAACGAAGCCGGCGATCCGGCCCTGATCATCGGCAAGGCGGCCGCCATGTCCTGGCCCACCGTGCAGGCGCTGCTGGTGATGCGCAGCGGCGGCCGGCCGATCGCGCCGCGCACGCTGGAGGACTGCCGCATCAACTACATGCATCTCAGCCGCGAGACCGCCCAGCGCGTCACGCGATTCTACCGGCTGCGCGCCATCGTCAACCGCCCGGGACAGGCCGCGCCCCCGCGCAACGGCCCGCCGAGCCACACGCAGGCGAGCCGCCTCGACGCTTAGAGCGTCCGCCGATCTGATTGGATCAAGCGGACGCTCTAAGTTCTTGGTTTATCGCATCCTCTTTCGCAAAACCGGTATCCACTTTTGCGGAGAATGCTCTAAACAGAAATTGTCCGGGCCGACCCCACCCCAACGGCTCCGGGCAGCGAGGCGCGTTCATCACCGGCGGGTCGGGTTTCCGGTGGCAAACCGAGACGGCTTCCGGCCCAATCAGCCCGCATCGCACCGCATTTCGCCGGTGGTGACCCGCGCCCCGGCGGCGGCCGGCCCCAGCGCCGGTTCCAGGGCCGGCATCAGCCGGGCCCGCCGCACCGGCGCCGGCCGGTAGACCTGCTTGGTCGCCTCGACGATGTGCACCCCGGCGAACGGCAGCCCCAGCGAGGCGCCGGCCCGCTCCCACGCCACCGCCGAGCGCAAGAGAAGGCCGCGCGGCACCGGCGGCAGATAGAGCGCCTCCGACCAGCCCACCGGCGTGAACCAAGTCTCCCGCAGCAGATGGATGATCTGCGATTTCGAATAGGGCCGGCCCTGGCCAAACGGCGTGGAATCGATGCGCGCCCACAGGCCCGAGCGGTTGGGCACCACTGCCAAGAGCCGCCCGCCGGCGCTGAGCGCCCGCCACACCTCTCGCAGCACCTCGGCTGGGTCGGCCGACATCTCGATCAGGTGCACGCACAGCACCCGGTCGATCGAGGCGTCGGGCAGCGGCAGTTCGCCGGTCTCGACCAGCGCCGCGAGCGAAGGCCCGCGCGTCGGCCAGTACATCACCCCCTGGTGCGCCGGCATGAAGGCCAGCGTGCGCTCGGCCTCGTCGCGGAACACGCCGAGATAGGGCGTGGGATAGCCCAGCCCAACCATGCGGTCGCCGGTGACGTTGCCCCAGCGCGCCCGGATCGCCCGCGACACGAAGCGGCGCGCCACCATGCCGAGCGGCTGGGCGTAGAAACTGCGCAGATCGACGACATCGAGCGCCATGGGTGGGACGGATCCTGTCCGCTTCAGGCGGCGGCGGGTTGATGGTAGCCTTTCCGCAGATAGGCCGGAAACAGCATGACCGCCACATCCATGCCCGCCAGCATCCGCCTTTTTCGTTGCCGAACCGACAATTACGGCGTGCTGATTCACGACCCGGCGACCGGTGCCACCGCCGCGGTCGATGCGCCCGACGCCGCGCCGATCCGCGCCGAACTCGCCGCTGCGGGCTGGCGGCTCACCGACATCCTGATCACCCACCACCACGCCGACCATATCGCCGGCCTCGGTCAGCTCGCCGCCGAGACCGGCTGCCGGGTGGTGGCGGCCCGCGCCGACGCCGGCCGCATCGGTCCCGTCACCCTGCTGGTCGCCGACGGCGACCGCGTCGCGGTCGGCACGCTCGAAGCCCTGGTGATGGCGACGCCCGGCCACACTGGCGGCCACATCGCCTTCTGGTTCAAGGATCCTGGGGCGGTGTTCGTCGGCGACACGCTGTTCTCGCTCGGCTGCGGCCGGCTGTTCGAGGGCACGCCGGCCCAGATGTGGGCCTCGCTCCTGAAGCTGCGGGCGCTGCCCGACGACACGCTGGTCTATTGCGGCCACGAATACACGTTGGCCAATGCCGCGTTCGCGCTGACCGTCGAGCCGGACAATCCGGCGCTTCAGGCCCGCGCCGCCGAGGCCGAGCGGCAGGCTGCCGCCGGCAAGCCGACCATTCCCACCACCATCGGCGTCGAGAAGGCCACCAACCCTTTCCTGCGCGCCGACCAGCCGCAACTCGCCGCCGCCATCGGCCTGCCGGGCGCCCCGGCGGTCGAGGTGTTCGCCGAGCTGCGGCGGCGAAAGGACCGGTTCTGATGAGCGAAAATGCCTTGCGCGGCCTGTCGGCCCACGACGTCATCCGCCTGCTCGGCCTCAAGCGCCACCCCGAGGGCGGACACTATTGCGAGACCTTCCGCGATGCTGGCGACATTCCGGGCGGGCGCGGCGCCTCGACGGCGATCTATTTCCTGCTCGCCGAAGGCGAACGCTCGCACTGGCACCGGGTCGACGCCGCCGAGGTCTGGCACTTCTATGCCGGCGCGCCGCTGACGCTGATGACCGCGGAGAGCGACGCCGGGCCAGTCAGAACCAGCGTGCTCGGCCCCGATCTCGCAGCCGGCGAGCGGCCGCAGGCGGTGGTGCCGGCCGGCGTGTGGCAGGCGGCCGAGAGCCTCGGAGCCTGGACCCTGGTCGGCTGCACCGTGGCGCCGGCCTTCGTGTTCCCCGGCTTCGAGCTGGCCCCCAAGGGCTGGGCGCCCAAGGGGTGATCATCTCCGGAAAAAATCCAGCGCCGCCACCACCGCCCCGGCGGTGATCAGCACCGCCGCGAACAGCAACGTCCAACTCGCCGACGCATAGCCGGCGATGACCAGCAGGCTGGTCGAGGCCACCGGCGCGGCGTAGGAGACCGCCCCCAGCACCCGGATGTCGCCGCGCTTGACGCCGTGGTCCCACACATAGAAGGCGAGCCCCACGGGCCCGAGGCCCAAGGCCACGACCGCCGCCCATTCGACCGGCGAGGCGGGCCACACCGTGTCCTCCAGCGCCAGATGGAACAGCGCCGACAAGAGCGCGGTGACAAGGCAAAAGCCGGCCACCGCGTCGGTCGGCACGCCCGGCAGGCGGCGCGACAGCACCGAATAGGTGGCCCACACAAAGGCGGCCACGAACGCCGCCGCATAGCCCGGCAGATAGGCGTCGTCGATGGCGAGGCCGCGCCCGCCGGTGACCACCAGAACCGTGCCGGCAAAGCCGAGCACGGCGCCGATGACGTGATAGGCGCGAAGCCGCTCGCCCGGCAGCGCCGCCGAGAACAGCACGATCAGCAGCGGCCAGAGATAGTTGATGAGGCCGGCCTCGGCCGGCGGCGCAAGCCGCAGCGCGATGAAATACAGCGCGTGGTAGCCAAACAGCCCGCCGACCCCGAGTAGCCAGACCGGGAGCGGCTGGATCAGCGCCCGCGCGCCCTGCGGCCGGGCGAGCCAGCGCACCGCGCCGACCGCCGACCCGAGCAGGAAGGTCATCGCCGCGAGCTGGAACGGCGGCACGCCGCCGGATGCGGCGGTGAGCGTCGCCAGCGTCGACCACAGGAGGATGGCGGCGAGGCCGACGAGCGTGGCCGAGCGGGTGGAGGCGGACTGTGCGGGCATGGAAACGGGCCAGGGGAACGGGCCGCGGGAGAAGACCGGACCGATGCCCCGGTGTCGCCGGACGGTGCCTAAGCGTCAAGGCTGCCGGTGACGGGCACGCAGCCGCAGGCGCCCGGAAAGCCGTCCCAGGGCGTCCGCGGCCGCGCAATTCACAGATCACGGCATGTATTGGCCGCCGTTGATCGCAATCGAGGCGCCGGTGATGTAGCCTTCCTTGTCGTCGACCAGGAACAGCACGGCGCGGGCGATCTCGTCGGGCTCGCCGAGCCGGCCGACCGGGATCAGCGGCAGGATCGACTTCTCCAGCACGTCCTTCGGAACCGCCTGCACCATCTCCGTGCCGATATAGCCCGGGCAGATGGCGTTGACGGTGATGCCCTTCTTGGCGTTCTCCAGGGCCAGCGCCTTGACGAAGCCGAGCTCGCCCGCCTTGGCCGCCGAATAATTGGCTTGGCCGATCTGGCCCTTCTGGCCGTTCATCGAGGAGATGATGATGATGCGGCCGAAATTGCGCTCGCGCATGCCGTCGATCACCGGCCGGCACATGTTGAACAGCGAATTCAGGTTGGTATTGATCACCGCCGTCCACTGTTCGAGCGTCATGCGGTGGAACATGGCGTCGCGGGTGATGCCGGCATTGTTGACCAGGATCTCGATCGGGCCGAGATCGGCCTCGACCTGCTTGATGCCGGCGGCGCAGGCCTCGTAGGACGAGATGTCCCACTTGTAGACCGGGATGCCGGTTTCTTCCTTGAACTTGGCCGCTGCGGCGTCATTGCTCGCATAATTCGCCGCGACCGTGTGCCCGGCGGCCTGCAGCGAGCGGCACACCGCAGCCCCGATACCGCGCGTTCCTCCGGTGACCAGAACCACATGCCCCATTGTCGTTTCCCCTTTTGAAATTGGACGTTTTGCGCAGGTTCTTGTCCGGCGTCTTTGAGCAAAACTCGAACTTGACCATTTTGTGCCGGGAGCGCGCGACGGGACGCTGTGGCGTCCCGTCGCAGTCGACGAAGGATCAAGCCCGCTCGACGCACATGGCGATGCCCATGCCGCCGCCGATGCACAGCGTGGCGAGGCCCTTCTTGGCGTCGCGCTTTTGCATCTCGTGCAGCAGCGACACCAGGATGCGGGCCCCGGAGGCGCCGATCGGATGGCCAAGCGCGATGGCGCCGCCATTGACGTTCACCTTCGACGTATCCCAGCCGAGGTCCTTGTTGACCGCGCAGGCCTGCGCCGCGAACGCCTCGTTGGCCTCGATCAGATCGAGGTCGGCCGGCGTCCAGCCGGCCTTCTTCAGCGCCGCGCGCGAGGCCGGGATGGGGCCTGAGCCCATCACCGCCGGATCGACGCCGGCCTGGGCCCACGACACGATGCGGGCGAGCGGGGTGAGGCCGCGCTTGGCGGCTTCGCTGGCGCGCATCAGCACCACGGCGGCCGCACCGTCATTGATGCCCGACGCGTTGCCGGCGGTCACCGTGCCCTCCTTCTCGAAGGCGGGACGCAGCTTCTGCACCGCCTCCAGCGTGGTGCCGTGGCGCGGGAACTCGTCGGTGTCGACGACGATGTCGCCCTTCTTGGAGGCGATCACCACCGGCACGATCTCGTCCTTGAAGCGGCCGGACTTCTGGGCCGCCTCGGCCTTGTTCTGCGAGGCCACCGCGAACTCGTCCTGCTCCTGGCGGGTGATCTGCCACTTCTTGGCGACGTTCTCCGCCGTGTTGCCCATGTGGTAGCCGTGGAAGGCATCCCACAGGCCGTCCTTGAGCATGGTGTCGAGAAACTCGACCGTGCCCATCTTGGCGCCGGAGCGCAGATAGGCGACGTGGGGGGCTTGGCTCATCGATTCCTGGCCGCCGGCCACCACGATGTCGGCGTCGCCATTGGCGATCGCCACCGCGCCCAGCGCCACCGAGCGCAGGCCCGAGCCGCAGAGCTGGTTGATGCCCCAGGCCGGCACCTCGACCGGCAGGCCGGCGGCGATGGCAGCTTGGCGCGCCGGGTTCTGGCCCTGCCCGGCGGCAAGGATCTGGCCCAGGATCACCTCGCTGACCTCGCCGCCCTCGACCTTGGCGCGCTTGAGCGCCTCGGTGATGGCGATCTTGCCGAGCACATGGGCCGGCTGGCTCGACAGCGTGCCGTTGAAGCTGCCGACCGGCGTGCGCGCTGCACCGACGATAACGACGTCGTCTTTCATAATCCGCTCCCGTAACGTTATCCGCCTGATTGACTTTGGCCGGCTCTTCTTCCGGCATGCCGCCGCAGCTCGCGCCGCCCAGCACGGGCATCCTTCATTACCGTGCGTTGCGCTGTCAATTCATGCGTTCGGACAGGGGTAGGCCGGCGAAGGGCGCCCTCGCCGCGCCTTCGCCGCCGAAGCGCCACTGGCGGCCGTCTCTACAGACCGGGATACCGGCTCTGCGAAAGAGATGCGACGGCGCAAGGACTTCGGATGCCCGTCCGGCGCGGCTGCATCGGAAGTCGCTCTAGCCGCCCGGCCACAAACGCCATATTGTTGGCGCAGAACCGCCACAGGAGGCGGCGGGAGTTGGGGGGACACGTTACGACATGGCCAAGACGCACGATCCGGTCACCATCAAGAAGTACGCAAACCGGCGGCTCTACAACACGGGCACCAGTACCTATGTCACGCTCGAAGACCTTGCCGTCATGGTCAAGAACGGTGAGGACTTCGTCGTCTATGATGCCAAGACCGGCGAGGACATCACCCGCTCGGTGCTGGCGCAGATCATCTTCGAGCAGGAGAACAAGGAAGGCCAGAACCTCCTGCCGGTGACCTTCCTGCGGCAATTGATCCGCTTCTACGGCGACAGCATGCAGATGCTGGTGCCGCGCTATCTCGACATGTCGCTCGACAATCTGTCGAAGGAGCAGGAGAAGTTCCGCGAGATGATGACGTCGAGCTTCGGCCACGGGCCGTTCGGCGGCCTGCTCGAGGAGCAGGCGCGGCGCAACATGGAGATGTTCGAGCGCACCTTCACCATGTTCCTGCCCTTCGCCAAGCGCGAGCCCAGCGAGACCCCCAAGGCCGAGCTGACCGACGAGATCGGCGACCTCAAGCGCCAGATCTCGGACATGCAGAAACGCCTCGACAAGCTCTCCGACAAGGAAGGCTGAGACGGATTCCGGACCGAAAGGATCCGCCGGAAGCCACGCGACGGGTTCCGGCCTGAAGGGTCCGCAAGCCCACGATCCCGAGACCTCGCGCGCAACGGAACGCCGGCCCCTGGGCCGGCGTTGGCGTTTCAGGACGCCGCCATGTCCGCCGGCTTTGTCCGCGACCGGACCGGCGATGGGTCCGAGCGCCTCGCACGCCGCGCGAAAGCGAAGGCGGTTGCTATTCTTGCGGGTGTATTCTACATTTTGAGTTGAATTTTAGCCCGCGCCCGAATCGTCCCTGCCCGGGCGGCGCGGGTGCCGAATTGGGACGGAGTCTGCGGAACGATGCGCGCGGCGAAGCCTCGGCCGGGGGCATGGAGACGGATGACGGATGTGCCGTCGGCCGCGGGGCCGATGGCGCGAGCCGGCGTCGCCCGCCCGCGAACTTGCCGTGCGTCGCAAGTTTTCCGCGTGCCGCAAGGGGTTGCCGGTGGCGCGCAGGCGCCGCGAGCGGCCGGCGCGCCGGCCCGGTTGTGGGCCTCAGCCGATCAACCAGGCCGTTTGGCCCACGGCTTGAACTGCGGAGGGCGGGAACCCGTTCGGGCGTCCCGAATTGGCACAGGAGCCGCGCCATGACGACCGCCAGACCCGCCAGCCACAAGCCCGCCCATCACAAGGCCGCCGACCCTGCGGCGGACGATGCGTTCCGGCTGGATGAGGAACCGGCCGCCGTGGTCTATGGCGCGCTGGTGCCGGTCGAGCCCGCCGATCCGACGCCGCTGACGCCGCAGATCCGCCGCCTCGCCGAGGCCGGGCTGATCGCCCAGCTCATCGCCCACCGCGAAGGGTTCGAGTGGACCCGCGAGAAGCGCCGCGCGGCGCCCGACGTCGCCACCGCCGCCTATCGCGCCAGCTCCGCCACCCCGCCCGTGCGCAGCCGGGTTCTGACGGCGGCGTGAGAGGCGTCCGGCCGAACGAGCCTCAGAGCTGCCGCGCCGGATCGCCGAAAACCCGCCATCCGCAAGGGTCCTCGGCGAGACCGTGCGCTTCGAGACCGTGTCCTTCGCTCCCTGGAGCATCTTCCGCAAAAGCGGATACCGGGTTTGCGGAAGAAGATGCGACGGCTCAAGAGCTTGGAGCGTCCGATCTGATGCAGTCAGATCGGATAACGCTCCAAGGGATCCGATCCTTCGAGGGATCGTCCGGAAACCGCGTCACCCTTCCGCCGCCACCACGTCCTCAAGCGTCTTGAGGCCGGTGGTCGGCGCATTGACCAGCACCGCCATGTTGCCCGGCGCGTGCTCGTTCTTCCACATCTTGGTGTGGGCGAGCGGGATCTGGTTCCAGCCGAACACCTCGCTCATGCACGGATCGACGTGACGGTCGAGCACGAACTGGTTGGCGGCCGAGGCCTGCTTCAGATGGGCGAAGTGCGAGCCCTGCACCCGCTTCTGGCGCATCCACACATAGCGGGCGTCGAAGGTGATGTTGAAGCCCGAGGTGCCGGCGCAGAACACCACCATGCCGCCGCGCTTGACCACGAGGCAGGACACCGGGAACGTCGCCTCGCCCGGATGCTCGAAGACGATGTCGACGTCCTTCTTGCCGGTGATGTCCCAGATCGCCTTGCCGAACTTGCGCGCCTCCTTGAGCCAGGCGTCGTATTCGGGCGTGTTGACCTTGGGCATCTGGCCCCAGCAGTTGAAGTCCTTGCGGTTGATCACCCCCTTGGCGCCGAGGTCGAGCACGTACTGGCGCTTGGTCTCGTCGGAGATGATGCCGATGGCGTTGGCGCCCGAGGCCGCGCAGATCTGCACGCCGAACACGCCGAGGCCCCCGGAGGCGCCCCACACCAGCACATTGTCGCCGGGCTTCAGCGTGTGCGGCGGGTGGCCGAACAGCATGCGGTAGGCGGTGGCCAGCGTCAGCGTGTAGCAGGCCGCTTCCTCCCAGGAGAGGTGGGCCGGCTTCTTCAAAAGCTGGCGCGACTGCACCCGGCAGAACTGGGCGAACGAGCCGTCGCAGGTCTCGTAGCCCCAGATGCGCTGGGAGGCGGAGAACATCGGGTCGCCGCCATTGCACTCCTCGTCGTCGCCGTCATCCTGGTTGCAGTGGACAATGACCTCGTCGCCGACCTTCCAGCGGTGCACCTTGGCGCCGACCTTCCACACGATGCCCGAGGCGTCGGAGCCG
This sequence comes from Blastochloris tepida, assembly GCF_003966715.1. Lineage (NCBI taxonomy): Bacteria > Pseudomonadati > Pseudomonadota > Alphaproteobacteria > Hyphomicrobiales > Blastochloridaceae > Blastochloris > Blastochloris tepida. The sequence continues at coordinate 3,759,509 of NZ_AP018907.1, read as the reverse complement.
GCGATGTGATAGGGCTGCTTGTGGACGTCGAGCACCGAGATCGGCTGGCCGAGCCCGGCCCAGATGCCGTTGTAGTTGACGCCGCCGGCCATCACCAGGATCAGCACCTCGTCGTCGCCGATCGGCCAAGTCGGCACCACTTCGAGCTGGAACGACTGCTCGGGCGGGCCGTGGCGCTCCTTGCGGATCACCCAGGCGTGCATGTTGGCGGGCACGTGTCCGAGCGGCGGGATTTCGCCGATCGCATACAGATCCTTGGCGGCAGAGGCCTCGGCTGGAACCGGAGCGGCCATCGCGGTCTCCCTTGTGATACGGTTTCCGATTGATCCCTTCGGGATACCGGAAACAGCCTCGCCGAAAACCCCTTGTTCGATAACGGGATTTTCGGCGCACGGCATACGGTTATCCGGCCTGATCGGCCGGAAACCGTATGAGAAGCGGCCGTCATGGGTGGCCGTTTGGCGGCGCAACATATCCAATCGCCGACAGCGGCGCGAGAGCGTCCGCCTTCGACCTTGGTCGGCTTTGCAACCGATTGGGTGGCTGCGGCGTTGGGTCGCCGTACCCTTCGCATGACCCGGGAGAGACGCATGGACTTCTCGATCGCCGCCATCATCATCCTGCTCGTGGTCGGCGGCATCGCCGGCTGGCTCGCCGGCGTCATCGTCACCGGCTACGGCTTCGGCCTCGCCGGCAACATTGCGGTCGGCATCGTCGGCGCGGCGCTCGGCAACTGGCTTCTCGGCGCTGCCGGCCTTCTGTTCGGCGTCGGCATCGTCGGCGCCATCATCCGGGCGACGATCGGCGCCATCGTGCTGCTCCTTTTGCTGCGGCTGGTCCGAAGGTAGCTTCCTCCGACCAAAGGCGGCATGGTTGCGCGCGAGCGGACCGGGTAGGACAATCGCCACGCCGATCCCGGCGTTCCGTTCCGCTGCCGTGCCGGAGCCCGTTGCATGACCCGCCCCAATCGCGACAAGCCCTGGATCTTCCGCACCTATGCCGGCCATTCCACGGCCCGCGAATCGAACAAGCTCTACCGCAGCAATCTCGACAAGGGCCAGACCGGCCTGTCGGTGGCCTTCGACCTGCCGACCCAGACCGGCTACGACTCCGACCACGTGCTCGCCAAGGGCGAGGTCGGCAAGGTCGGCGTGCCGGTCGCCCATCTCGGCGACATGCGCATGCTGTTCGAGGGCATCCCACTGGTCGAGATGAACACCTCGATGACCATCAATGCCTGCGCCCCCTGGCTCCTGGCGCTCTACATCGCGGTGGCCGAGGAGCAGGGCGCGAACCGCGCCGCGCTCGCCGGCACCACCCAGAACGACATCATCAAGGAATATCTGTCGCGCGGCACCCACGTGTTCCCGCCGGCGCCCTCGATGCGGCTGACCAAGGACGTCATCCTGTTCACCACGCGCGAGATGCCGAAGTGGAACCCGATGAACGTCTGCAGCTACCACCTGCAGGAGGCGGGCGCGACACCGGTGCAGGAGCTGGCGTTCGCGCTCTCAAACGCCATCGCCATCCTCGACACCGTGCTGGCCTCGGGCGAGGTCGACCATGCCGGGTTCGAGGAGGTGGTCGGCCGCATCTCGTTCTTCGTCAATGCCGGCATGCGGTTCGTCACCGAGATCTGCAAGATGCGGGCGTTCGGCGAATTGTGGGACGAGATCACAAGCGAGCGCTACCGCGTCGCCAATCCCAAGCACCGGCTGTTCCGCTACGGCGTGCAGGTCAATTCGCTGGGTCTCACCGAGCAGCAGCCGGAGAACAACGTCTACCGCATCCTGCTCGAAACGCTGGCGGTGACGCTGTCGAAGCGCGCCCGCGCCCGCGCCGTGCAGCTTCCCGCCTGGAACGAGGCGCTGGGCCTGCCTAGGCCCTGGGACCAGCAATGGTCGCTGCGCATGCAGCAGATCCTGGCCTATGAGACGGATCTGCTGGAGTTCGGCGACATCTTCGACGGCTCGACCGAGATCGCGGCGAAGGTCGAGGCGCTGAAGGCCGAGGCGCGCGAGGAGATCGCCCGGATCGACGCCATGGGCGGCGCCATCGCCGCGGTCGACACCAGCTACATGAAGCAGCAGCTGGTGGAGGCCAACACGCGGCGGCTGGAGGCGATCGAGCGCGGCGAGCAGATCGTGGTCGGCGTCAACCGCTTCACCGGCACCGAGCCCTCCCCGCTCACCACCGGCGAGGGCGCGATCCTCACCGTGCCGCCGCATGTCGAGGCCGAGCAGGTCGAGCGCCTGCGGGCATGGCGCGCCGGCCGCGACGCCCGCGCGGTCGAGACCGCGCTCGCCAATCTGCGCGCGGCTGCGGCGGAAGGCCGCAACATCATGGAGCCGTCGATCGCCTGCGCCAAGGCCGGCGTCACCACCGGCGAATGGGGCGGCACGCTGCGCGAGGTGTTCGGCGAATACCGCGCGCCCACCGGAGTGGGCCGCGCCGCCCGCGCCGACGTCACCGGCCTCGACGAGGTGCGGCGCGATGTCGAGACCGTGTCGAAGACGCTCGGCCGCCGGCTGAAATTCCTGGTCGGCAAGCCGGGACTCGACGGCCACTCCAACGGCGCCGAGCAGATCGCGGTGCGCGCCCGCGATGCCGGCATGGAGGTGGTCTATGAGGGCATCCGCCTCACCCCGGCCGAGATCGTCAACGCCGCGCTGGAGGAGGGCGTCCACGTCGTCGGCCTGTCGATCCTGTCCGGCAGCCACGTGCCGCTGGTGCGCGACGTGATGGAGCGCATGCGCAAGGAGGGGCTCGACGACGTGCCGGTGATCGTCGGCGGCATCATCCCGCCCGAGGACGAGGCGCTGCTCAAGGCCTCCGGCGTCGCCGCGGTCTATACCCCCAAGGACTATGAGCTGAACCGCATCATGGCCGACATCGTGAAGATCGTCGGCTCGGGCACGCAGCGGGCGGCATAATCCGGCTTCGGAACCATCCCGCCGCGATCCCGGAGACACGTTCGCCGAAAACCCGCTTTCGATAACGGGATTTTCGGCGATCGGAATACGGCTCGAAGGCTTGATGAGCCGGAAACCGCCTCACACCATCGGGCCGGCATCCTTGCGGGCGCGCTGGTCCTTCTTGCGGTCGTTGGGATCGAGGATGCGCTTGCGCAGCCGGATCGATTTCGGCGTCACCTCGACCAGCTCATCCTCGTCGATATAGGCCAGCGCCTTTTCCAGCGTCATGCGGATCGGCGGCGTCAGCCGCACCGCCTCGTCCTTGGAGGTGGTGCGGATGTTGGTGAGCTTCTTGCCCTTGATGACGTTCACTTCGAGGTCGTTGTCGCGGGTGTGCTCGCCGACGATCATGCCCTCGTACACCTTCCAGCCCGGCTCGATCATCATCGGGCCGCGATCCTCCAGGTTCCACAGCGCATAGGCCACCGCCTCGCCCGGCTCATTGGCGATGAGAACGCCGTTGCGCCGGCCGACCATCTCGCCCTTGAACGCGGCGTAGGAATGGAACAGCCGGTTCATGATGGCGGTGCCGCGGGTATCGGTCAGCAGCTCGCCCTGATAGCCGATCAGCCCGCGGGTGGGGGCGTGGAACACGAGGCGCAGCCGGCCGCCGCCGGACGGGCGCATCTCGATCATCTCGGCCTTGCGGGCCGACAGCTTCTCCACCACCACGCCGGCGTGCTCCTCGTCGACGTCGATCACCACTTCCTCGACCGGCTCCAGCACGCTGCCGCTGCCATCCTTGCGGAACACCACCTGCGGCCGCGACACCGCGAGCTCGAAGCCCTCGCGGCGCATGGTCTCGATCAGGATCGCCAGCATCAGCTCGCCGCGGCCGGAGACCTCGTAGGAATCCTTGTCGGCCGATTCGGCGACGCGCAGCGCCACGTTGCCTTCCGCCTCCTTGAACAGCCGGTCGCGGATGACGCGGCTCGTCACCTTGTCGCCCTCGGTGCCGGCGAGCGGCGAATTGTTGACCATGAAGGTCATCGACACCGTGGGCGGGTCGATCGGCTGGGCCTTGAGCGGCTCCTCCACCTCCGGCGCGCAGAAGGTGTCGGCCACCGTGCCCTTGGTCAGGCCGGCAATGGCGACGATGTCGCCGGCCACCGCCTCGTCGATGGCGGTGCGCTCGATGCCGCGGAAGGCGAGGATCTTGGTGATGCGGCCCTGCTCGACCACCATGCCGTCGCGCGACAGCACCTTCACCGGCTGGTTCGGCTTGATGGTGCCGGAGCGAATCCGGCCGGTGATGATGCGGCCGAGATAGGGATTGGCCTCGATGATGGTGCCGAGCAGGCGGAACGGCCCCTCGTCGACCTCCGGCGCGGCGACGTGCTTCAGAACGAGGTCGAACAGCGGCGCCATGCCCTGGTCCTTGGGACCCTCGGGGGCGGCGGCGATCCAGCCCTCCTTGGCCGAGCCGTAGAGGATGGGGAAGTCGAGCTGCTCGTCATTGGCGTCGAGCGCGGCGAACAGGTCGAACACCTCGTTGACCACCTCGGTGATGCGGGCGTCCGGCCGGTCGACCTTGTTGACCAGCACGATCGGCTTGAGGCCGAGCTTCAGCGCCTTGCCGACCACGAACTTGGTCTGCGGCATCGGCCCTTCGGCGGCGTCCACCAGCACGATGGCGCCATCCACCATGTTGAGGATGCGCTCGACCTCGCCGCCGAAATCGGCGTGGCCCGGGGTATCGACGATGTTGATGCGGGTGCCGTGCCACTCGACCGAGGTGCACTTGGCGAGGATGGTGATGCCGCGCTCGCGCTCGAGATCGTTGGAGTCCATCACCCGCTCGGCGACGCGCTGGTTCTCGCGGAAGGCGCCGGACTGCTGCAGCAGGCGGTCGACCAGGGTGGTCTTGCCATGGTCGACGTGGGCGATGATGGCGATGTTGCGCAGGCTCATGAAAGGTCTTTCGACAAAGGGCTTATGGCGGCGCCCGGCACACGCGGCGGGCCGCACCGGCGTCGGCGGAGCCGACGGGCGCGCGTCGCGGCGGACGAGGTGGAAGTTTCGCCGCCCGGCTTAGCCGACCGCGGGCGACGGTTCAATGACGGCGTGCCGAAACAGCCCCTCACGACCGCGCGGGGCGCGGCCGTGTCCAAGCTTTCCACGCCAAGCCAGCTATTTCCAAGCTCGCCATGCCCAAGCTGCAGGTACCCAAGCTGCCGGTGACCGAGCGGCCCCCCGCAGCCCCTACGCCGCGTGCAGCCACCCGGCCCGGCGCTCCTTGGGCCACGCCGAGCGCACCTGCATCAGCCGGCGGACATTGTCCGGGGTGATGAGGCCGATCAGGCGCTGGTCGTCATCGACCACGCCGAGCGCCGGAATGTGCCGCTGGCGCAGCCGCTTGAGCACGGAATCGAGCGGCGCGCGGTGGTGGACGGTGGGCACCTGGGTCATCACGCTGGTCACCGGGGCGGTGCCGCCGGTGCGGCGCAGCGCCCCCAGCATGGCCTTGCGGGTGAGGAAGCCCTTGAGCTGCCCGGCCCCGTCGACCACCGGGAACTCCTTCTGGCTGGTGCGCAGAAGCTCGTCGACCGCCCGGCCGAGCGTGGCGTGGGCCTCGAGGCTTTCGAACTTGGTGATCATGGTGGCTTCCACCGGCAGTCCGCGCGCCGCGTGGGTTAGCGTCACGTCGTAGGACTCCGCCTTGGCGGCGATCAGCACGAACACCGCCACCACCACCAGCAGCGGGTTGTGGAACACGCCGAAAATGGCGAGCGGCACCGCCACCACCCGGCCGATCCAGGCCGCCGCCGTGGTGGCGCCGGGATAGCTCATGCGGGTGGCAAGCAGCGCCCGCAGCACCCGCCCGCCATCCATCGGGAAGGCCGGGATCAAATTGAAGCCGGCAACGATGAGGTTCGCCAGCGTGAGCCGACCGATCAGGCTGCCGCCGGGGCTCAGGATCTCGTCGACAGAGTGGATATCGTCCATCCCCATCATGACCAACACCAGCACGCCGGCGATGATGATATTGATCGCCGGCCCGGCCAGCGCCACCGCCAGCTCCTCGCCCGACTTCTCAGGCATGCGCTCCAGCATCGCCAGCCCGCCGATCGGCAGCATGGTGACGTCCGGGGTGCGGATGCCGTAACGGCGGGCGGCGAAGATGTGGCCGAACTCGTGCGCCAGCACGCAGGCGAACAGCAGGACGACGAAGGCCAGCGCGTCGGCCGCCTCGGCGAGGCCGCCGACCACATAGCCGGCTATGGCCACAGCCGCGAGCAGCAGCACGAACGTCAGATGGATCCGAACGACCGTGCCGGCGATCCTGCCGAGCGCAAAAGACCAGACCATGCCTCGTCTCTCCCGTGACCCATACTTTGCCGGGTTCATTCCAAACTGGCAACGCCGGTGAGCCCCGGAATCGACCGCGCACAATTTCTTGAAGGAACGGCACAATTGCCGCATCCCGGGGCGCCGGGGCCGGCCAAGCTCAGGAATGCAAGCCGAAACAGGGCCTTGGCGGCCGGCGCCAAACAGTCTCTCACGCTGCCCGCGGCAATTGCCGCTCGGGCCGCGCGGTGCGGATCAGCATCATCTCGCCGACATTCTCCGGCGTGACGAGGCCGACCAGCCGCCCCTCGTCATCCACCACGCCCAAAGCCGGCGCCTGCGCCTGACGCAGCCGCTGCAGGGCGGCCTCCAGCGGCGCCCGGCAATGGACCACCGGGAACTCGATCATCACTTCGATCACCGGCGTCGTGCCGCCGCCCTCGCGCAGCGCCGCCACCATCGCCTCGCGGGTGACCAGGCCGCGCAGGCGCCCCGCCCCGTCGACCACCGGAAACTCCTTCTGGCTGGTGCGAATCAGCTCGTCGACCGCCCGGTCGACGGTGGCGTTGGGCAACAGCGACTCGAACTTGGTGATCATCGCCGCGGCCACCGGCAGGCCGCGCGTGGCATCGCGCAGCGCCACGTCCTGCGCCTCCGCCGTCGCGGCGAGATAGACGAAGATGGCGATGAAGATCAGCAGCGGATTGAAGAACAAACCGAGGAAGCCGAGCAGATAGGCCACCCCCTGGCCGACCGAGGCGGCGGTGGCGGTGGCCCGCGCATAGCCCATGCGGCTGGCGAGCAGCGCCCGCAGCACCCGCCCGCCATCCATCGGGAAGGCCGGGATCATGTTGAACACGGCGAGGAAAAGGTTGGCGGCGGCGAGCCGCGCCACCAGGCTCGTGCCGGCATTCTCGATATTGGCGAGGTGGCTGAGGTCGGTCACCGAGCCCATCGCCACCATCAGGACGATGCCGATCACCAGATTGACCGCCGGCCCGGCCAGCGCCACCAACAACTCCTCGCTCGGCTTCTCCGGGATGCGCTCCAGGCTCGCCACCCCGCCGATCGGCAGCAGCGTCACGTCCGGCGTGCGGATGCCGTAGCGGCGGGCAGCGAAGATGTGGCCGAACTCGTGCGCCACCACGCAGGCGAACAGCAGCACGATGAAGGTGAGCGAGGCCAGCGCCTCGGCCGAGCCGCCCGCCGCATAGCCGGCGATGCCGATCCAGGCGAGCAGGATCAGGAACGTCAGGTGAACCCGCACCACCGTACCCGCAATGGTGCCGATCGGGATGGACCAGGACATGCCGAACCTCCTGCTGCGCCGCCCGCTGCCTCCCCATCCGCGGCGGCGTCCAAACCATAGCCGATAGATAGGCACGTCCGGCATTTGTGCGATGGGCGCAGGGCCGGTTTCGGCGCGCCGGCGCCCGGCCGGCCGCAGACAGTGGCCTCCCGCCGGGTTCGGACGGCCTGCGACCATTAACTGTCTGTTAACGATCCTTCTTGAAGAGCGCCGGCCGCCGTGCTTCGATCTGTCCATGTCGACGAGCACCATCGAAATCCGACGCGCGCGTCCTCAGGATGCACTGGCCCTGGCGGAGGCCCACGACGAGGCGTGGCGGGCCGCCTATCGCGGGCTGATTCCCGGCATCGAGCTGGAGCGGCTCATCAATCGCCGCGGCCCGGCATGGTGGGAGACCGCCGTGCGCCGGGGCTCGCGCATCTCGCTGATCATGTTCGGCGATTCGGTTGCCGGCTATGCCAATTACGGCCGCAACCGCGCCAAGAGCCTGCCCTATGCCGGCGAGGTCTATGAGCTTTATCTGAAGCCGGAATTCCAGGGCCTGGGGTTCGGCCGCCGGCTGTTCAGCCACGCCCGACGCGACCTGACGAGCAACGGGCTCGCCTCCACAGTGGTGTGGGCGCTCTCCGACAACGACTATGCCACGGGCTTCTACCGGGCGCTCGGCGGCCGCGCCGTGGCCCGCTCATCCGAGACCTTCGGCACCCAGGTGCTCGACAAGGTGGCGTTCGCCTGGGCCGGCTGACCAGCTTTCCCGACCGGCATCGATCCGGGCCGGGAGTGATTTCCTAACGTAAGGCCCGTCTGCCGAACAGGCGAATGGCGGTGTGTCGTTCGGTCCCGGTGTTTTCCCGCGCCCGGTTTTCGCGCCGGCCGTTGCCGTCGGTCATATTGACCAGGGCTGACAGGGATTCCGGGTGATCGAGCCGATCAACCGGAAACCGTCTATTCGCTCAGGCCCGATCGCCCACGCTTGCGTCCCCATGGCCGCTGGCGAACGTTTCGCCGCCAAGGCGAGCACCCGTCCTCCCTCTTGATGATTGTCCGCAACCGGCCGTCCCCATAGAAGAGGCGCGGACAAGGAGATTCCCCATGCGCATCGACGCCATATCGATCGGCGACAACCCCCCTTACGAAATCAACGCCGTGGTCGAGGTGCCGACCGGCGGCGACCCGATCAAGTACGAGATGGACAAGGCGTCCGGCACGCTGGTGGTGGACCGCTTCCTCTACACCTCCATGCACTACCCCGGAAACTACGGCTTCATCCCGCACACGCTGTCGGACGACGGCGACCCGCTCGACGTGCTGATCCCCAACCAGCGCGCCATCATCCCCGGCGCCATCATGGCGGTGCGGCCGATCGGCGTGCTGTTCATGCAGGACGAGTCCGGCCTCGACGAGAAGATCATCGCGGTGCCGACGCCCAAGCTGACGCCGCGCTACCAGCATCTGCACCACTATACCGACCTGCCCGACATCACCCGCCAGCAGATCCAACACTTCTTCGAGCACTACAAGGATCTCGAGCCCGGCAAATGGGTGAAGGTCAGCCGCTGGGGCGACCGCGAGGAAGCCCACAAGCTGATCCTTGAGGCGATCGAGCGCTACAAGCAGGACAAGGCGGGCAAATGACCGCAACCCCGGCCGCGCACGGCTATGCCGGCCCGGCCGGGGTGTTCGGCTGGCTCCTGTTCGATTGGGCCGGCCAACCCTTCTTCACTCTCGTCACCACCTTCGTCTTCGCCCCCTATTTCGCCTCCGCCGTGGCGCCCGACCCCGCCGCCGGCCAGGCGCTGTGGGGGTTCGCCACCGGCGCGGCCGGGCTTTGCATCGCCCTTCTGTCGCCCGCGCTCGGCGCCATTGCCGATGCCGGCGGCCCGAAGAAGCCGTGGATCGCGACGTTCGGCGGGCTGATGTGCCTCGCCTGCGTGGCGCTGTGGTGGGTGGCGCCGGGCGCCCCCGGCGCGGTGATGCTGGGGCTCGTGGCGTTCGCGCTCGGCACCATCGGCGCCGAATTCGCCCAGACCTTCAACAACGCCCAGATGCCGCGGGTGGTGCCGCCCTCGAAGCTCGGCCGGCTCTCCGGCACCGGCTGGGCGGTCGGCTATGTCGGCGGCCTCGTCAGCCTGTTCCTGACGCTGGGCTTTCTCGCCGCCGACCCGACGACCGGCCAGACCCTGCTCGGCCACGCCCCCGCCTTCGGCCTCGATGCCGCCACCCGCGAGGGCGAGCGCCTCACCGGCCCGCTGGCGGCGCTGTGGTTCGCGGTATTCGTGATCCCGATGTTCCTGTTCACGCCCGATGCGCCGCGCGAGCTGCCGCTGCGCGCCGCGGTGCGCCAGGGCTTCATCGGGCTGCGCCGGACGATCGGCCACGTACGGACCCACCGCAACGTGCTGACCTTCCTCGCCGCCAACATGATCTACACCGACGGGCTGATCGCGCTGTTCGCCTTCGGCGGCATCTATGCCGCCGGCACCTTCGGCTGGAGTGCGGTGGAGCTTGGGGTGTTCGGCATCCTGCTCACCGTCACCGGAACGGCGGGCGCGCTCGTCGGCGGCTGGCTCGACGACCGGCTGGGGCCGAAGCCGGTGATCCTCGGCGGCCTCGCGGTGCTGGCGCTCGCCAGCGTGCTGGTGCTGTCAGTCGGCCGCGACTTCGTGCTGTTCGTCATCCCGGCCGAGCCCTCAGCCCCCGGCCACGGCCTCTACGACTCGCTGCCCGAGCGGCTCTATGTCGCCTTCGGCCTGCTGATCGGCGCCGCCGCAGGTCCCGTCCAGGCCTCCTCGCGGGCGCTCCTGGCGCAACTCGCCCCCGCCCACGACATCGGCCAGTTCTTCGGCCTGTTCTCGCTGTCGGGCAAGCTCACCTCGTTCGCCGGCCCGACCGCGGTCGGCCTCGTCACCGCGATCACCTTGAGCCAGCGGCTCGGCATCTCGGTGCTGGTGGCGTTCTTCGCGATCGGCATGGCGCTGCTGGCGCGGGTCGAGGCGCCGGACGTGGTGCGGGGGTAGCCCCGCCGCTCCGGGCACGGATGGCGCGCCCGGAGCAGCGACGTTCCATCAGTGCCGGAAATGCCGGGTGCCGGTGAGCACCATGGCGAGGCCGCGCTCATCGGCCGCGGCAATCACCTCGGCGTCGCGGATCGAGCCGCCGGGCTGGATCACCGCGGTGGCGCCGGCCTCCGCCGCCGCGATCAGGCCGTCGGCGAACGGGAAGAAGGCGTCCGACGCCACCACGCAGCCCTTGGTGAGCGGCTCGGGAAGCTTCGCCATCTCGGCCGCGTCGATCGCCTTGCGCGCGGCGATGCGGGCGGAATCGACCCGGCTCATCTGGCCGGCGCCGATGCCCACCGTGGCGCGATCCTTGGCATAGATGATGGTGTTCGACTTGACGTGCTTGCAGACGCGGAAGGCGAACTTCAGATCCTCGAACTCGGCCGCGGTCGGCGCGCGCTTGGTCACCACCTTCAGATCCATGGCATCGACCACCGCATTGTCGCGCGACTGCACCAGCAGGCCGCCGGCCACCGTCTTGGCGGTGAGGCCGGGGGCGCGCGGGTCGGGCAGGCCGCCGGCGATCAGCAGGCGGAGGTTCTTCTTGGCGGCGAACACCGCGATGGCGTCCTCATCCGCCTCCGGCGCGATCACCACTTCCGTGAAGATCTCGGCGATCGCCCGGGCGGTCTCGGCATCGAGGCGCTGGTTGACGGCGATGATGCCGCCGAACGCCGACACCGGGTCGCACATCAGCGCCTTGCGGTAGGCCTCCAGCAGGGACGGCGCCTCGGCCACGCCGCACGGATTGGCGTGCTTGACGATCACCACCGCCGGGGTGCGAGCGGGGTCGAACTCGCCGATGCACTCATAGGCCGCGTCGGTGTCGTTGATGTTGTTGTAGCTGAGCTCTTTGCCCTGAAGCTGACGGGCGGTGGCGACGCCCGGCCGCACCTCGCCGGTGCGGTAGAAGCCCGCCCACTGGTGCGGGTTCTCGCCATAGCGCAGGCCCTGGAGAAGGCGGCCGCCGACGGCGCGGAACGGCGGGGTGGTCTCGCCGACTTCGTTCAGCAGCCAGGTCGAGATCGCCGCGTCATAGGCGCCGGTGCGGGCGAAGGCGCGCGCCGCGAGCTTCTTGCGGGTTTCGAGCGTGGTGCCGCCGTGGGCCGCGATCTCGTCCAGCACCGTCTGGTAGTCGGACACATCGACCACCACCGCCACGTCGGGATGGTTCTTGGCGGCGGCGCGGATCATCGCCGGCCCGCCAATGTCGATATTCTCGATGCAGTCGTCGAAGCCGGCGCCCTTGGCCACCGTCTCCTCGAACGGATAGAGCGACACCACCAGGAGGTCGATCGGCGGGATGCCGTGCTCGGCCATGGCGGCGGCGTGGGCGGCATCGTCGCGGATGGCGAGCAGGCCGCCATGGATCTTGGGGTGCAGGGTCTTCACCCGCCCGTCCATCATCTCCGGATAGCCGGTGACCTCGGCGACGTCGATCACCGGAATGCCGGCGTCCTTCAGCGCCTGGGCCGTACCGCCGGTCGAGACCAGCGTGACGCCCCGCGACGCCAGCGCCTGGGCGAAGGGGACGAGACCGGACTTGTCCGAGACGGACAACAGAGCGCGGCCGATGGGGCGGATACGGTCAGGCATAAGACACCACTTGTTCAGGCGGGACGGCCGGCAGCCATGCCGGCGTCGGTACGGATGAAGGTCCAGCGGATGCGCGTGCTGGTCCGGAGCCGGCCGTGCAGCACGATCTGGACGGTTCGGCGCGGCCCGTCGGTCGCGCCAAGATAGACGCTTTCCTCCAGGACCGGTTTCAAGTCATGGACCGCGAACATCCAGGAATCGCGGTCGGGCAGCACCAGCAGCAGGCTTTCGCCGGCGCCGATCGGGCTGACCTTGACCGCCGGGTGCAGGTGGAAGCGGATGGCGAAATCATCATCCTCCACCTTGATGTGCGCCGCAGCGTCCTGGAACACGTCCTCGCCGTCGAGCCGGCTGCCGTCGGCGGTCAGCCGCAGCGAGCGCTGGTGCAGGACGCCGAACCGCGGTGCATAGCCGTCATGGCTGGCGCGCACCATGATGGAATCGGCACGTTCGCTGCGCGCGGCACGCACATCGTGCGGCCCGTCGACGATCGGCGTGCCGCAGACGCTCTCGGCGAAGCCGCCGGTGAGGAAGCGGCAGGACGAGGTGTCGGCCAGCACCGCGGTGGAATGGGCGGCGGTGGCCCGGGCGGCGGCGCGCCAAGCGGCGCGGTTGGCGGTCGGCACGCCGCAATTGACCACCAGCCGGTGGCGGCCCACCGACATCTCGAACGACAGACAGCCGGCATGCGCCTCGCCGGCCACCGCGATCGGCGGCGGCGGGCCGGTATCCATCAGCACCACCGTGCTGCCGGCCTCCATGCGCTGATAGCCGCCATGCGGGGCGGCGGCGATCGGCCGGCCCCGCGCGTCGTCATAGGCCAGCAGCGTGGCGAGGTGGTCGGCCGCCGTGGCGCCCATGCCGTTGAAATTGCCCAGCGTGCCGTCGCGGTGGCGGAAGAAGCGCAGCATTGGCATCGTGCGGTCGATGGCGTTCATAAGCGCGTCGGGCGGCACGCTGCGGGCGGCGAATGCCTGACGCAACGGAAGAAGGTCGAGCAGCAGTTCGACCAGCACGCCGGGATTGCGGCTGACATGCACGCCGTCCGGCAGGATCTGGCGGCCCAGCTCATGGGCCAGCCGGCGCTGCGCCACCTTGAGCAGCCGCCCCTGCCCGGCCATGCACAGGCCGGCGAAGCTCAGCGCGATGGCCGAGACGAGGCGCGGATAGCCGTCCTGGGCATCGCGGGAGACCTTACGAAGGAAGCGCACCTGCTTCAGCAGGCTGCGCAGGAAGCGGCGGTAGAAGTCGTGGTCGGCATTCTCCAGGATCATCGGCGCGTGGGCGAGCCACGAGATGACCCGGCGCGACAGGATGGTCGGCTCCCAGGAGCGCGGGTCATAGCCGCCGCAGACATGGATCCATTCGTCGATCAGCGCGCGGGCGTTCTGCTGGGCGATGGCGGTGCCGGCGGCGCGCAGATGGCGCAGCCAGGCGAACGACATCAGCTCCTCGGCCCATTCCTGCGAGGGCGCCGGCATCTCGAACGGCGAGCGGCCATTGACCGCCACCATCTTGCCGGCGAAGGCGAAATGGCCCGCGTAAATTTCGCTGGCATTGGTGGGGTCAGCGGTGCGCAGATCCTGCGGGGCGATCACCAGCCGGTCGAGCGAGCCCGCGCCATAGCGCCAGCGCACGAGACGCGAGGCCGCCCAGGAAGCCCGCATGTCGCGCGCCAGTCGCTCGGCGACGAACAGGCCGGTGCGCGCTCGCGCCATGCTCGCTTTTCCCCCTCAGGATCCCCCACCGTTCAATATCCCATGGCAGGTTCGGACAAATCTGCAAGCGATCCTTTACGTGCTGTTCACCACAAAAGCGGTGCGGACGTCCACCGGGCCGGCCCTCCTCTGCCCGGATCTCGGAAGGATCGATCAGCCGATTGCCAGCCGGGCGGCGAAGAAGCCGTCGAGGCCGGCGAGCCGCGGGTCGGCATCCGGCAGGTGGCAGGGCAAAGTGCGAAGCTCGCCCGCCGCGGTGATCCAGGCCGGATCGGCGCCGATCGCGGCCGCCTCGATCGGCAGCCGCGTCACGCCCGGCCGCCGCGCCAGCAGCGCCTCGATCTGGTCCGGCCCCTCCTCCGGCTCCAGCGAGCAGGTGCAGTAGACGAGCCGCCCGCCGGGCTTCACCAGCTGGACCGCGCGGTCGAGCAGGGCCGCCTGCAGTTCGGCGAGCGACGCGATGTCCTGCGGCCGCTTGGTCCAGGCGACGTCGGGGTGGCGGCGGATGGTGCCGGTGGCCGAGCACGGCGCATCGAGCAGCACCGCGTCGAACGGCCCGCCCGCGAAGTCCATCACGTCGGCGCAGACGATCTCGGCATCGAGGCCGGTGCGGCCGAGGTTCTGGCCCAGCCGGTCGAGCCGGCTCTCGGCGCGGTCGACCGCGGTGACCAGCGCGCCGGCGCTCGCAAGCTGCAGCGTCTTGCCGCCGGGCGCGGCGCAGAGGTCGGCGATCCGCAGGCCCCGCACGTCGCCGAGCAGGCGCGCCGGCAGGGCGGCGGCGGCATCCTGCACCCACCACGCCCCCTCGGCGAAGCCGGCAAGCTGCGGCACCGGCCCCTTGGCGAGAAGCCGCACCGTGCCGGTCGGCAGCGACCGCCCGCCGAGTCGCTCGGCCCAACCGGCGGCGTCCGCCTTCACCGTGAGATCGAGCGCCGCCTCGTGCCGGTGAGCCTCGGCGATGGTGGCGGCAATCTCGGCGCCGTAGGCGGCGCGCCAGCGCGCCATCAGCCAGTCCGGCGTATCGAGGGCGGGGTCGGTAAGCCCGGCCAGCACGGCCTGCCCCTCGGCCGCCACCTTGCGCAGCACGGCATTGACGAGGCCGGCATAGTGGCGGGCGGCATGGTCGGCCTGGGCGAGCCGCACCGACAGGTCGACCGCGGCGTGGTCCGGCACGTCGAGAAACAGGATCTGGGCCGCGCCGAGCAGCAGCGCCGCATCGAGCCGCGGCCCGCCCTTGGGCGCGCGGGTAAGGAAGGTGCCGACCACCGCCCGCAGTGTGCCGTGGCGGCGCAGCACGGTGGCGGCCAGCATGCGCACCAGGGCGCGGTCGCGCTCGGCGACCGCGCCGAGCGCCGCCTCCAGCGCCTCGTCAAGCGGGCGGCCGTGGTACAGCACGCCCTCGATCAGGTCGGCGGCAACCCGGCGGGGCGCGAGCCCGGCCGGTGGCGCGGGCGGGCGGGCCCGGCCGGCGGAACGGTTCGGTTTTCTCATGCCCGGGCGATTAGCGCGTTTGCCGGGTCTTTGCACGCGCCGGCACCGTCAGCCGTCGTCCTGGGCGGACGCGTCGCATCCGTCCGGTACGATACGCGGTATCATCCCCACGGCCCGCCGCGCCGGCCGCCTCGGACGCCCGGCACCGAGCCGCCGGTGAACGGCGCGCCGGCCCGCCCGGCGGAGCCGCTGAACAGGCGCGGGTCGCCATGGGCGCGCATCTCGGCATCGAGATCCTGCAGCGCGGCGATGCGGTTCTCGGTCGCAGGGTGGGTCGAGAACAGATTGTCCATCCGCGCCCCCGACAGCGGGTTGATGATGAACATGTGGGCGGTGGCCGGGTTGCGCTCGGCCTCGTAGTTCTCGATCTGGTGGGCAGCGCCGGAGATGCGGTTCAGCGCCGAGGCCAGCCACAGCGGCCGGCCGACGATCTCGGCGCCGAGCCGGTCGGCCTCGTATTCGCGCGAGCGCGAGATCGCCATCTGCACGATCATCGCCGCCATCGGGGCCAGGATCGCCATCAGGATGACGCCGATGACCCCGAACGGCGAATTGTTGTCGCGGTTGCCGCCGAAGAACAGGCCGAAATTGGCCAGCATCGACACCGCACCGGCGAGGGTGGCGGTGATGGTCATGGTCAGCGTGTCGCGGTTCTTGATGTGCGCCAGCTCGTGCGCCATCACGCCGGCCACCTCCTCCGGCGACAGGCTGTTGATCAGGCCGGTGGTGGCGGCAACCGCCGCGTTCTGCGGGTTGCGGCCGGTGGCGAACGCGTTGGGCTGCGGATTGTCGATGATGTAGACGCGCGGCATCGGCAGCCCGGCCCGCTGCGACAGCTCGGCGATCATGCGGACGAAATCGGGCGCCGTGGTCTCGTCCACCTCCTGAGCGTTGTACATGCTCAGGACCATCCTGTCGGAGTTCCAGTAGGCGAACAGATTGGTGGCCGCAGCGACGACGAGCGCGATGAGCATGCCCTGCTGGCCGCCGATCATGGCACCCACCGCCATGAACAGCGCGGTCATGCCGGCAAGCAGAATGGCGGTCTTCAGATAATTCATCGGTCTCCTCCCGCGGGGATGACGCCCCGTCTCCGGCCCAAGGCCCGGACGCCCAACAAGATGGGGGAGCACGATGGCACCGGCAAGACTCTCGCGCCGGCGAGACGTCTGGAGGGTGCGAGACACCAAGGCGGTTCGCCGCCGGTCTTGCCGGACGGGTGGAGCCGCGCCATGGTGCGGACATGACCGACTTGCCAGACACCACACCGCAAGACGAGGCCAAGCAACCGGACTCGAAGCGCGACCTGCCGCCGGCCGCCCAGCGCGCCCTGGCGGAAGCCGCCGCGCGCCGCGCCGCCATCGACGACGCCGCCAAGCTGCCGCCCGAGCACCACGGCCGCGGCGGCCTGGAGCCGGTCCGCTATGGCGACTGGGAGATCAAGGGGATCGCGGCGGATTTCTAGAGCATTCTCCGCAAAAGTGGGGACCGGTTTTGCGCAAGAGAATGCGACAGCTCAAGGACTTGGAGCACCCGATTCAATGCGGTCAGATCGGGTCGCGATAGCCGCCGCAACGACAGGAGCCGGGCGCTGCCCGGCTCCTTGAGCGTCGGTTTCCTGTCGTCCCGGGCGAGCGGAGCGAGACCCGGGACCGTCTGCAGGAAAGGCGTCCCATAAGGCGTCCCATTCGGGTCACGGCCCCGGCTCGCGCGGCTTCGCCGCTTGGCCGGGGCGACGAGACCGGAATGACTGGCCTCAGTTCTCCAGCTTCCGCTTCCTCGCCCCATACGTCCGCAGCCTGAGCGCGTTGAGGCGGATGAAGCCGGCGGCGTCGCGGTGGTCGTAGGCAACCGCGCCTTCCTCGAACGTCACCAGATCCTGGTCGTAGAGCGAATACGGGCTGTCGCGGCCGACGATGTGGACGCCGCCCTTGTAGAGCTTCAGGCGCACCCAGCCGGTCACCATCTCCTGGCTCTTGTCGATCAAGGCCTGCAGCATCTCGCGCTCGGGTGAATACCAGAAGCCGTTATAGATCAGCTCGGCATAGCGCGGCATCAGCTCGTCCTTGAGATGCGCCGCGCCGCGGTCCAGCGTGATCGACTCGATGCCGCGATGGGCGAGCAGCAGGATGGTGCCGCCCGGCGTCTCGTACATGCCGCGGCTCTTCATGCCGACGAAGCGGTTCTCGACCAGATCGAGCCGGCCGATGCCGTTGGCACGCCCGAGCTCGTTGAGCTTGGTGAGCAGCGCCGCCGGCGTGAGCGCAACGCCGTCGATCGAGGTCGCATCGCCCTTCTCGAAGCCGATGGTGACGTAGGTCGGCTGATCGGGCGCCTGCTCGGGGCTCAGCGTGCGCGAGAAGACGTAGTCGGGCACCTCGAGCGCCGGGTCCTCCAGCACCTTGCCCTCGGAGGAGGTGTGCAGCAGGTTGGCGTCGACCGAGAACGGCGCCTCGCCGCGCTTGTCCTTGGCGATCGGGATCTGGTGCTGCTCGGCGAACTCGATCAGCCGGGTACGCGAGGTGAGGTCCCATTCGCGCCAGGGGGCGATGATCTTGATGTTGGGCTCGAGCGCGTAATAGGTCAGCTCGAAGCGGACCTGATCGTTGCCCTTGCCGGTGGCGCCGTGGCAGACCGCGTCGGCGCCGACTTGGCGGGCGATCTCGATCTGGCGCTTGGCGATCAGCGGGCGGGCGATCGAGGTGCCGAGCAGATAGAGGCCCTCATACTGGGCGTTGGCGCGGAACATCGGGAACACATAGTCCCGCACGAACTCCTCGCGCAGATCCTCGATGAAGATGTTCTCCGGCTTGATGCCGAGCAGCAGCGCCTTCTGGCGCGCCGGCTCCAGCTCCTCGCCCTGGCCGAGGTCGGCGGTGAAGGTCACCACCTCGCAGCCATAGGTGGTCTGCAGCCATTTCAGGATGATCGAGGTGTCGAGCCCGCCCGAATAGGCGAGCACCACCTTCTTCACGTCGCCTTTCGGCATGTCGGCACTCCGGAGGAATGGGCGTTTTGCCCCCAAATATCGCGCGCGGTGTATCAGCGCCCTTCCGCGCTGCCAAGCGCGCCCGCCCCGACCCGGCGGTACCAGCGCCAGCCGAGCCAGACCACGACGAGCGACACCAGCGCGCCGAGCACCACGTCGGACAGGAAGTGGGCGCCGAACAGAACCCGCAGCACCGCGGTGGCCACGGCGTAGCCTGCGGCAGCGGCCAGCGCGAGCGCCCGCCACGGCGGCGGCGCCAGGGCGGCCGGCGCCAGCATCCACGCCGAAGATGACGCCTCGCCTGAGACGAACGAGCGGTTGGCGAACCAGCCCGCTCCCGGCTGCCACCACGGCTGGAACGGCGCCGTGCCGCCGAAGGTCGCGACGTCGCGCGGCCGCGGCCGGTCCCAGGCGGTCTTGACCACGCCGTTGACGATCAGGCCGGGGCCGAGCGCGAAGGTGGCGACCAGAAAGATCAGCGCGCGGCGCGGCAGGCGCAGCGACGGACGCAGCGCCGCCACCGTCAGCGCCGCCAGCGCCGGCCAGAAGATCAGATGCGGCAGGATGCGGAAGACCTCGCGCAGCCCCCTCAGCATTGGGTCGACCGCGGCGGGAAAGCGGCCCGCGGCAGGATCGAACGCCGCCGCCGAGACGGCGAGATCGAGCCCCGGCCACACCCCGAGCACAATGGCGACCCCGAGGGCCGCAACCAGCAGCGTCAGGCGGGCACGGGCGGTCACAGGCAGACGACCAGCCGGGTTCGCGGCCCGAGCCGGGCGGCGAGCCGGCGCAGATCGGCCGGCCGCAGCGCGACGCAGCCGGCGGTCGGCGCCAGATCCGTGAAGCCCGAGCCCGGGCGGGCGGCGTGGAGGAAGATGGCGCTGCCGTGCCGGCTGCGGCGCGGGGAGAGGTTCCAGCCGATCTCGACCACAAGGTCGTAGAGCCCGTCCGCCCGCCACATCTCCTCGTGGCTGGCGCGGCAGGGCAGCCGGACCGGCCGGTTGTAGCAGGCTGCCCCTGGCGCATCGCACCAGCCGTCGTCGCGGCGGATGCGCCGTTGCCGCAAGTTGCCTGCGGGCGGCAGGCCGCGGTCGGCCCGCCACCATGCCCGGCCGAACGGGAACCGGCCGGCCGGCGTCGCCCCGTCGCCCTCGCGCTTGAGGGCGCGGATGCCGTTGCGCCCGAGCGCGCAGCGCAGCATGCGCCCGCCCGCGAACAGCAGCCCCTCGCTGCGGCAGCCGGGGCGCCGGGCCACCCGCACCCGGCTCAGGCTCGTCATGACCATGTTTATCCAGACCCGATGATCGTCTCGCGGCGCGGTTCCGCTTGCGCTCCGGCTCCGGCAGCTTATCGTCCGCGACGCACAGGTCGAGGTCGCGGCCGATGGTGGACGCCGGCGCGACCGACGGGAAGAAGAACAGAAGAGCCGCACCATGAGTACGACCATATCGGGCTCGCGCAAGATCCTCGTGGTTGACGACGACGAGGATCTGCGCACGGCGCTGGTCGAACAGCTCGACCTGCACAAGGAATTCGAGACCGTCGCCACCGAGACCGCCAAGGCCGGCATCGAGGCCGCCAAGGCCGGCCACATCGATTTGGTGATCATGGATGTCGGCCTGCCGGACATGGACGGCCGCGACGCGGTGCGGGAGCTGCGGCAGGCCGGGTTCAAGTCGCCGGTCATCATGCTCACCGGCCACGACGCCGATTCGGACACCATTCTCGGCCTGGAGGCGGGCGCCAACGACTATGTGGTGAAGCCGTTCCGCTTCGCCGTGCTGCTGGCGCGCATCCGCGCCCAGCTTCGCCAGCACGATGCCAGCGAGGACGCGGTGTTCACCGTCGGTCCCTACAGCTTCCGGCCGAGCCAGAAGCTGCTGATCACCGCCAAGGGCTCCAAGATCAGGTTGACCGAGAAGGAGACGGCGATCCTGCGCTATCTCTACCGCGCCGACCAGAAGCCGGTGGCGCGGGACGTGCTGCTGTCGGAGGTCTGGGGCTACAATTCCGGCGTCACCACCCACACGCTCGAAACCCACATCTACCGGCTGCGCCAGAAGATCGAGAAGGATCCGGGCAATGCGCAGCTGCTGGTGACCGAGGGCGGCGGGTACAAGCTCATTCCATGACGGTTCGGCAGGCCGATGGCTCTCGATGACGACGTCGCGCTGCTGGAACGGGTGGCAGTGCTGCAGGTTCTGGGGCGCGACACGCTGCGCATTCTGGCGATCGGCGCCGAGACCCGCCGGCTCAAGGCCGGCGAGGTGCTGTTCCGCGAAGGCGAGGACGCCGACTGCGCCTATGTGGTGGTGGACGGCAGCATCGGCCTGAAACACGCGCAGAATTCCGGCCAGCCGGAGGTGCCGGCCGGCCCCGGCACGCTCATCGGCGAAACCGCGCTGATCACCGAGGTGCGCCGCCCCGCCACCGCCACGGCGCGCGAGAGCACCACGCTGCTGCGCATCCCCCGCAACACCTTCCTGCGCACGCTGGAAGGGTTTCCGGTCGCCGCCGGCCGGCTGCAGGCGCTGCTGGCCCAGCGCATGGCCGACACCGTGGCCGAACTCGCCCGGGTGCGCCAGCGCCTGGAGGATCTCGACGCGACCGGCCAGCCGCGCCCGGCGTGATCCGGTTTCCACTCGGTCCAACCGGACGTTCCATCACACGCCAGCCTCACACGCCAGGATCGGCAGAGCGCCGGCAGTCCGCTACACTGGCGGGCATGGTTCGAATCGCGCCCATCGCCTCGCTCGCCCTCGCCGCCCTCCTTGGCACGACCTTCCTCGGCTCCACGCCCGCCCGCGCGGTCGGCCCGGTCGACGGCCCGCCGCTGCCCGCCGCCTGCATCGAGGGGGTCAAGGCCGAGGCCCGCGCCAAGGGCGTGCCCGAGGCGGTGCTGGATCGCGCATTCCGCGGCCTGCTGACCGACGCTTCCGTCGTCGGCTTCCTGCAGAACCAGCCGGAGTTCCGCACCCCGGCCTGGGACTATGTCGCCGCCCTGGTCGATGACGAGAAGATCGCCGACGGCAAGCGGCTGCTGAAGGAGCACGCCGCGCTGCTGTCGCGGCTGGAGGCGAAGTACGGCGTCGAGGCCACCACCATCGTCGCGGTGTGGGGCATCGAGAGCGACTACGGCAAGACGGTGGGGCTGCGCCACATCGTGCGCTCGCTGGCGACGCTGGCCTGCACCGCGCCCCGGCGTCGCGACTATTTCCGCACCGAGCTGATCGCGGCGCTCAAGGTCGCCGCCACCAATGAAATTCCCTACGACGCGCTCTACGGCTCGTGGGCCGGCGCGTTCGGCGGGCCGCAGCTTATGCCGACCGTGTTCTTCCGCGTCGCGGTGGACGGCGACGGCGACGGCCGGCGCAACGTCGCGACCTCGGTGCCGGACGTGCTGGCCTCGATCGCCAATTTCGTGCGCCTGAACGGCTGGCGCGCCGGCCTGCCCTGGGGCGTCGAGGTCGAGCTGCCCGACAGCATCGGCGAGGGCCAGACCGGGCGGCTGAACCGCAAGCCGGTGTCGAGCTGGGCCGGGGCCGGCGTTCGGCGGGTCGACGGCCGGCCGCTGGTCGGCGGCGGCCTGCCGGCGGATGCCCCGTCGGCCATCATCCTGCCGGCCGGGCGGCGCGGCCCCGCTTTCCTGGTCACCCGCAATTTCGAGGCGTTCTACCAATACAATCCCACCATCGTGTACGCCATGTCGATCGGCCACCTCGCCGACCGGCTGCGCGGCGGCGGCCCGATCGCCACCCCCTGGCCGACGACCGAGCGCCCGCTCGACCGCGCCGGCCGGCGCGAGCTGCAGACGCTGCTGATGCGGGCGGGCTTCGATATCGGCGGCGTCGCCGACGGCGTCATCGGCCGTCAGACGGTGGCCGCCATCCGCACCGTGCAGCAGAAGAACGGCCTGCCGGTCACCGGCCGCGCCACCGCCGACGTGCTGGAGGCGCTCCGCCGCGGGCGCTGAGCATGATGCGCAAAAGTGGGAACCGGTTTTGCGATAACATCATGCTCCAACAAAATCTTAATGGCCGCCGCAGCGCTGGGTGACGTGCAGCCCGCGCTGATACTTGCGGCCCGCCCCGCGAGCTTCTAGAGGAATCGTCTCATTCTCGTCGTCCCGGCCGAGGCGGAGCCGAGAGCCGGGACCGCATGCAGACAAATGACCTGCTGACGATCCCGGCTCTCCGCTCGGACCAGATGTCCTCGCTGCGGCCGGGATGACGCCAACACACCCGCTGACAGCCCTGCGAGATGCGCCATGCCTTCGTTCAAGCTCCTGCTTCTGCCCGGCGACGGGATCGGCCCCGAGGTGATGGCGGAGGTGAAACGCCTGCTCGCCTGGTTCGAAAAGCGCGGCATCGCCGCCTTCGACTATGACGAGCGGCTGGTCGGCGGCTCCTCCTATGACGCCGACGGCGTCGCCATCACCGATTCGACCATGGATCTGGCCCATGCCGCCGATGCCGTGCTGTTCGGCGCGGTCGGTGGGCCGAAATGGGACGGCGTGCCCTATGAGGTGCGCCCCGAGGCGGGCCTGCTGCGCCTGCGCAAGGATCTCGGCCTGTTCGCCAATTTGCGCCCGGCGATCTGCTATCCGGCCTTGGCCGAGTCCTCCTCGCTCAAGCGCGATCTGGTCGAGGGCCTCGACATCATGATCGTGCGCGAGCTCACCGGCGGCGTCTATTTCGGCGAGCCCAAGACCATCACCGACCTCGGCAACGGTCAGAAGCGCGCCATCGATTCCCAGGTCTATGACACCTACGAGATCGAGCGCATCGCCCGCGTCGCCTTCGACCTCGCCCGCAAGCGCCGCAACAAGGTGACCTCGACCGAGAAGCGCAACGTCATGAAGTCGGGCGTGCTGTGGAACGAGGTGGTCACCGCCGTCCACAAGCGCGAATATCCCGACGTGGAGCTGGAGCACCAGCTGGCGGACGCCTGCGGCATGCAGCTGGTGCGCCGGCCCAAGCAGTTCGACGTCATCGTCTGCGACAATCTGTTCGGCGACATGCTGTCCGACATCGCGGCGATGCTGACCGGCTCGCTCGGCATGCTGCCGTCCGCCTCGCTCGGCGAGGCCAATCCGGCGACCGGCAAGCGCAAGGCGATGTACGAGCCGGTGCATGGCTCGGCGCCCGATATCGCCGGCAAGGGGCTCGCCAATCCGCTCGCCATGATCGGCTCGTTCGGCATGGCGCTGCGCTATTCGTTCAATCTCAGCGACGCTGCCGACCTGCTCGATCAGGCCACCGCCAATGTGCTGGCCAAGGGCCTGCGCACCGGCGACATCGCCGCGCCCGGTCAGGCGACGGTCGGCACCACGGCGATGGGCGATGCGATTCTCGCCGAACTCGACGCGCTGGCGGGCTGAGCGTCATCAACCACCCCGAAAAACAGAACGGCCGGGCACCTGCCCGGCCGTTTCGTTTCGAAGTCCAAGTCCAAATCCAAGTCGAAGTCGACGTCCAACGCCGTCCGGTCAGAACTGCAGCGGCCGGATGCCGCCCAGCTCGAACGGCTGCGGCAGGTTGAACTGGCCGCCATCGCCGCCGGGGCCGGTATTCCACGACATCGGCACGCCCGGGCGGAAGCGCAGGTCGGTCGCATAGTCGGCCGCCGTGCGCGCCGGAACAGCCGTGCCCGGATAGAGGTAGGACTGATCCTTCGTCACGGTGATCCGCGACGGACCCCGCCGGCTCTGGGCGTCGGCCGCGCTCGGCAGAACGGTGGTCGCCGCGATGGCGAGCACGGCGGTGGAGGCAAGAAGACTGGCGAGCCGCATGGCACCCTCGATCCCGATTTGATCACACACTAATGGCCTTCGCATGCCGCCGCCAGGGCGGATTGCTCAAGACAACGCCGATCGGGCCCCACAGTTGCATCGGCGCAACGGCCTGCGGCGACCCGCCCGCGGAACCACGCAAACTCTATCGCGTTGCCAGTAAATACTTAGGGAACGCGTGCATGTATCAGCCCGGAAAATGGTTCGACGCGCTGTTTGCGGATCCGCCCGAGCGCGGACAGGTGATCTGGCTCGACCGGCGGGCGGCGCTGCGCAAGGCGCGCAGCCTGCGCGCGCCGCAGACGGCCCTTGCCGAGGAGCGCGGACTGCTGGTGCCGTTCGCCACCTTCGTGGCCCGGGCCCAGGCGAAGCGGCGGCTGCGCGGCCGGGCGGTGTGAGGCGGCGATCGCGCGCGTGCGTGTTGTCTCCGCGCCGCTTGTGCAATAGAAGCCGAGGCTCCCGGAGAAGGCCTGGACTCCCAGGTTGCCGCCGATTGGCCGCGGCCCGGGATGTTCGCCGGAGAGTCAAGGATGGGTTACTCGGTCGCAGTCGTCGGGGCCACAGGCAATGTGGGCCGCGAAATGCTGTCGATCCTCGCCGAGCGGGGCTTTCCCGCCGATGAGGTCATACCGCTCGCCTCGCGCCGCAGCCTGGGCGTGGAAGTCTCCTATGGCGACCGGACGCTGAAGGTCAAAGCGCTCGAGAACCACGATTTCACGACGAACGATCTGTGCCTGATGTCGGCGGGCGGCGCCGTGTCGAAGGAGTGGTCGCCGCGGATCGGCGCGCAGGGCTGCGTGGTGATCGACAATTCCTCGACCTGGCGCACAGACCCCGACGTGCCGCTGATCGTGCCGGAGGTGAATGCCGACGCGGTGGTGGGCTTCACCAAGAAGAAGATCATCGCCAACCCGAACTGCTCGACCGCGCAGCTCGTGGTGGCGCTGAAGCCGCTGCACGACGCCTTCACCATCAAGCGGGTGGTGGTGGCGACCTATCAGTCGGTGTCGGGCGCCGGCAAGGACGCGATGGACGAATTGTTCAGCCAGACCCGCGCGGTGTTCACCGCGCAGGAGATGGAGACCAAGAAGTTCCCCAAGCGCATCGCCTTCAACCTCATTCCGCAGATCGACGTCTTCATGGAGGACGGCTCGACCAAGGAAGAGTGGAAGATGGTGGCCGAGACCAAGAAGATCCTCGACCCCAAGATCAAGCTCACCGCCACCTGCGTGCGCGTGCCGGTGTTCGTGTCGCACTCGGAAGCCGTGAACGTCGAGTTCGAGAAGCCGGTGACGGCCGAGGAGGCGCGCGCTCTGCTCGCCAAGGCGCCGGGCTGCCTCGTCATCGATAAGCACGAGCCGGGCGGCTACATCACGCCGGTGGAGGCGACCGGCGAGGACGCCACCTACATCAGCCGCATCCGCGAGGACAGCACGGTCGACAACGGCCTGAACTTCTGGTGCGTGTCGGACAATCTGCGCAAGGGCGCGGCGCTCAACACCGTCCAGATCGCCGAGCTGCTGATCAACCGCCGGCTGATCGAGCCGAAGAAGAAGGCGGCATGAGGCTTCGTAGTAAAGCGTCGTAGGGCGCAATAGCGAATCGTATTGCGCCAAGCATGCGGCGGAAGACGCTGACGCTATTCCGCCCTGCTGAGCTTGATATTGACGACGCTTGATACGCGAAGGGGCGCCCTCGGGCGCCCCTTCGTCGTTCAGGCGGCAGTATAAACTGGCATCACAGCCGCCGCGACTCGACCACCGAGAACAGGGCGACCGCCAGCACCGCCAGCGCTGCGAAGAACACCAGCGCCGGCACGCCGGTGATGTCGGGCAGCGTCACCCGGCCGAGGTTCCACCACGCCAGCACCGTGTCCTTGAGCCAGGGATAGTTGAAGCCATAGAGCATGCCGCCGACCAGCATGCCCGCCGCACCGACCAAAGCGTGGACGCTGCCGGTGGCGATCGCCGCCACACCCGTGCCCGGGCAGTAGCCGTAGAGCACCATGCCCACCCCGAACAGCGCCGAGCCGAGAAGCACGCCGCCCATATTGGCGTCGCGCACCGCCATCTTGACGAGGCCGAGATCGACCAGCGCCAGCACGCCGACGCCGCCGACGATGATCGCCGTCAGCATCACCTTGAGGACGGTGAAGTCCTTGAAGCGGAACTGGTTGAGGATGGTGTCGTAGTGCGTCACCCGGCCGCGGTCGAGCAGCCAGCCGAAGGCGAAGCCGAACGCCACGGCGAGAACCAGGGCGGCAGTACCGGTCATCGGGAACATCGGCGCCTCCTCAACGCGGCTGGCGGAACAGGATGAAGGCGGTGAGAAGGCCGGTGGCGAACATCACCGCCAGGAACACCCAGCCGACCACAGCGAGCTGCAGGCCCTGCGAGATGCCGTTGCCGGACGTGCAGCCATTGGCGAGACGGGCACCGTACATGGCGATGACGCCGCCGATGAAGGCGACGGCGTAGCGCTTGAGCGGCGAGGGGCCGAACCGCTCGGCCCACACCGCCGGCACCTGCTCGAGCCGCCAGGTGCGGGCGGCGAGCGAGGAGGCCAGCGCGCCGAGGAAGGTGCCGACCAGGAACAGGGTTCCATAATCGAGCCGCATCGGGTGGCGCGCCCAATAGGCGTTCTGCGCCACGGCCTCGGCGCCGACCAGCGGCACGGCGAGCCCGCCGGACAGCTGCGACACCGCGGTGGTGATGCCGATCGGCGCCGCGACGACGACGAACACCACCCAACTGAGGACGCCGATGCCGGCGCCCACCAGATAGGGGCTCCAGTCGATGCGGCCGTGGGCGGCGGTGGAAGGTGACAGGGAGCTGACGGTCATGGGGACACCGCGCGGTTGAATGGAACACATGTAAATATACGAATGTGTTCTAGGGCCGTGACGCCGGTCCGTCAATGCCGGCCGCCGCATCCGGTTTCCCCTCACATCGCCGCGCGATCCGCTTGCCCCGGCCGCCGGGGACTCGGGTCATACGGCATACGGTTTCCAGCCCTGCAGGCCGGAACCCGTCTCACGCGCCGTCGGCGTCCACCGCCTCGGCGCGGAAGGGATTGCGCTGCGCCACCGGCACGAAGCGGTCGGTGGCCGGGTCGAGCCGTTCGAGCAGCCCGGTGGCGATGGCGAAATAGGCGCCGTGCAGATTGAGCTGGCCGGCCTCCACCCGCTCGCGGACCCATGGGAACGTCATCAGATTGGCCAGCGACTGGCGGATGCCGGCATATTCCAGCCGCGCCACCGCCGCATCCGGCAGGTCCGCGGCCGGCACGATGCCGGCGGTGGCCGCCGCCGGCTCGAGCAGCGACATCCATTGGCCGATGAAGTCGCCGGCCCCGAGGTCGGTGCGCCGGCGGGCATAGGCCATCACGCCGCCGCAGCTGGCATGGCCCAGCACCACGACATCCTCGACCTTGAGCACCAGCACCGCATACTCGATGGCCGCCGAGGCCGCGTGGTGGCCGCCGGGCTCGTAGGGCGGCACCAGATTGGCGACGTTGCGGACGGTGAACAGCTCGCCCGGCATGGCGTCGAAGATCACGGTCGGCGAGACGCGGGAGTCGCAGCAGGCGATCACCATCATTTTGGGGGACTGGCCCTGTGCCAGCGTCTCGTAATGCTCGTGCTCCTCGGCGTAGCGGCGGTCGAGGAAGGATTGGTAGCCGGCGATCAGCCGGGCGGGAAAGGCGGTCTCAGGCTTGGTGTTCTCGCGCATGGGTCCGTCCGCTCAGGGCCGCAACGTCAGTTGCCGTCAACGTCATATGGGCGAAACGTCATATGGGCGAAAGGTTCTCGCGGCAACGCGCCCGTTGACGATACGTCCGCCGATTGCCGGCCTGTCATCGCACCGCAGGTGTGGTATGACCCGCCTCCCATGACCGCCCCCATGACAATGATCCCCCACACCGACCACCTCCCCGCCGAGGACCACATCCACGCGCCCGCGACCGCCCCGAAGGCGCTCGCCTCGGCGACGGGCAAGCCCTCGATCGCCGGGCTCGGCCGCGGCGGCCTCGCCAAGGCGCTGTTCGAGGTCGGCGTGCCCGAGCGCGAGCTGCGCATGCGGGTTCAGCAGCTCTGGGGCTGGATTTATGAGCGCGGCGTCACCGATTTCGACGCCATGACCAATGTCGGCAAGGGCCTGCGCTCCACGCTCGCCGAGCACTATTCGCTGGCGCGGCCCACCGTCGCCGCCGAGCAGGTGTCGGTCGACGGCACCCGCAAATGGCTGCTCCATCTGCCCTCGCAGGAGGACGGCGAGAAGCCGCACGCGGTCGAGGCGGTCTACATCCCCGAGGCCGACCGCGGCACGCTGTGCCTGTCCTCGCAGGTCGGCTGCACGATGACCTGCGCCTTCTGCCACACCGGCACGCAGCGGCTGGTGCGCAACCTCACCGAGGCCGAAATCGTCGGCCAGATGCTGGTGGCGCGCGACCGGCTGGGCGACTGGCCCGGCGCCACCCCGCCCGAGGACGGCATCGTGCCGACCGACGGCGGCCGCTTCGTCACCAATATCGTGATGATGGGCATGGGCGAGCCGCTGTTCAATTTCGAGGCGGTCAAGCGCGCCCTCCTCACCGTCGCCGACGGCGACGGGCTGTCGCTCGGCAAGCGCCGCATCACGCTGTCCACCTCCGGCGTGGTGCCGATGATCGGCCGCACCGGCGCCGAGATCGGCTGCATGCTGGCGATCTCGCTGCATGCGGTGCGCGACGACCTGCGCGACGTGCTGGTGCCGCTCAACCGCAAATATCCGATTCGTGAGCTGCTGCAGGCCTGCCGCGACTATCCCGGCCTGTCGAACGCGCGCCGCATCACCTTCGAATACGTGATGCTGAAGGGCGTGAACGACAGCCCGGCCGATGCCCGCGAACTCATCCGCCTGCTTAAAGGCATCCCGGCCAAGATCAATCTCATCCCATTCAACCCCTGGCCCGGCACGTCCTACGAATGCTCGGACTGGGGGACCATCGAGCGCTTCTCCGAGATCGTGTTCGACGCCGGCTATGCCAGCCCGGTGCGGGCGCCGCGCGGGCGCGACATCTTCGCCGCCTGCGGCCAGCTCAAGAGCGAGACCGAGCGGCTCTCCGCCCGCGAGCGCCTCGCTCTGCGCGCCATGGCCGCGGCGGAATAGGCGTCCAATGAACGCAGTGTGGCGCGTCGTCGTCATCGCCTTCGGCCTGATCGTGGCGGCGGGCGCGGGCTTGGTGTTTCTCGTCTCGGCGCTGGCGTCGGCCGATTTCGGCGAGGCGGGGCCGGAGATCATCGCCCAGTTCGCGCTGTTCGCCTGGCTCTTCACCTTCTTCAGCGCCGAGCAAGGCCTCGATCCGGCCTCGATGCTCGGCCTGCTCATCGCCTCGCTGATCATCGTGCCGGTGGCAATGCCGGGCGCGCTGGTGGCGATCCTCGCCGAGGCGTTCGGCTGGCGCTCGCTGACCCTGTACATGACCGCCAACGCCGCGCTGGGGGCGCTCGCCGCGGCGGCGGCCGGCCTTTACGACGTGATGAACCTCGACCAGACCGCACCCGCCGCGACGCCGGTGGAATCGCGCGCCGTGCTGGTGATGGCGGCGACCGGCGGCGTGGTCGGCTTGGTCTATTGGCTCGTCGCCGGGCGCAAGGCCTCGGGCTTCCTCAACAGACCGGCCCTCAACTCCCCCCCGCCCGGGCCGTGATCAGCTTCAGCGCGAACGCCCCCATCACGCCCGCGAACAGCCAGTCGATGCCGCGCATCACCGCGGGCGAGGCGCGCAAGAGGCCGGCGATGCGGTCGGCCGCCAGCACCATCAGCGAGCAGGACGGCGCCGCCAGCACGATGAAATAGACGCCGAGGAAGCCCAGCCGGCCGGCCGCCTGCGGATCGTCGGCGGCCACGAACTGCGGCAGAAAGGTCACGAAGAACAGAATGACCTTGGGGTTGAGCAGATTGACGCCGAGCCCGGTGGCGTAGAGCCGGGGATAGCTCAGCCGAACGGGCGCCGCGGCATCGAGCGTGAGCCCGCCGCGATGGCGCAGCGCCTGCCACGCCAGCCACAGCAGATAGGCGGCGCCCACGAACTTCAGCACGTCGAACGCGGTCGCCGAGGCCGCGAGCAGCGCCGAGAGGCCCAGCGCCGCCAGCGCCGAATGGATGAGGATGCCCGACAGCGCCCCGGCCAGCGTGACGAGCCCCGCGAGCCGTCCCTGCGCCACGGTGCGCGACAGGAACAGCGCCATGTCCGGCCCCGGCGTCACGATCAGCACCGCGCAGGCCAGCGTGAAGGCGGCCAGCACGTCGGGCGCCGGCACGGCAAGGACGGGCAGCGCAAGCTCAGGCAGCGACAGCATGGGGAACCTCCGGCACGCGTTCTAATCCTTCCCCCGGCCTTCGACCAAGGACGGGCGGCGCGGCCCTCCCGTGCCGCGAGCGCAGAGGCTATGGTGCGGCCGAACCTGCCGGAGCCCGCCATGAAAGCCGTGCTGTCCACCCGTCCCGGTCCGCCCGAGGCGCTCGAACTCGTCGACCTCCCCGATCCCGAGGCCGGCCCCGGCGAGGTGGTGGTGGCGGTGAAGGCGGCGGCGCTGAACTTCTACGACACGCTGATCATCGCCGACCGCTACCAGGAGCGTCCGCCGCGCCCGTTCGCGCCGGGCGGCGAATGCGCCGGGGTGGTGGCCGCGGTCGGCCCCGGCGTCGCGGGCTTCGCGCCGGGCGACCGCGTCGCCGCCTATCTGCGCTGGGGCTGCGCCCAGGAGAAGGTGGCGGTGCCGGCCGACCAGCTCGTGAAGCTGCCCGACGCACTGTCGTTCGAGCGCGCCGCGGCGCTGATCATCGTCTACGGCACCACGTTCCACGCGCTGCAGGACCGCGCCCGGCTCAGGCCCGGCGAGACGCTGGCGGTGCTGGGGGCGGCGGGGGGTGTCGGGGTCGCCGCCATCGAGCTCGGCAAGCTGATGGGCGCGCGGGTGATCGCCTGCGCCTCCTCCCCCGACAAGCTCGCCTTCTGCCGGTCGCTCGGCGCCGACGACAGCCTCGACTACACCCGGCAGGATCTGAAGGCCGGCCTGCGGGCGCTGACCGGCGGGGCGGGCGTCGACGTGGTCTATGACGCGGTCGGCGGCCCCTATTCGGAGCTGGCGCTGCGCGGCACCGCCTTCGGCGGCCGCTTCCTGGTGGTCGGCTTCGCCGCCGGCGAGATCCCGAAGATTCCGCTGAACCTGCTGCTGCTCAGCAGCCGCGACGTCTTGGGCGTCAATCTCGGCGGCTGGGCGAGGCGCCATCGCGAAACCTTCCGCGCCGCGCTGGCCAAGCTGTTCGACTGGGCGGCCGAGGGCCGGCTGTCGGTGCCGATCGACGCCACCTTCCCGCTGACCGAGACCGCGGCGGCCCTGCAGGCGATCGCCGGCCGGCGGGTGCGCGGCAAGGTCGTGCTGGTGCCCTGAGTCTGTCAGACGCCCTCCGGCCGCTCGCCGCGGCCGAGGCGGGCGAGCGCCGCCCGCGCCGCCGCCCGGTGGGCAAGCGTGACGTGGCCGCCGACCAGCTTCAGCGCCGCCACCAGCACCGCCGCATCGTCGGTGAAGCCGAGCCCGGCCAGGATGTCCGGCACCGCGTCGGCCGGCAGCACGAAATAGGCGAGCGCGCCGATGAGCGTGGCGCGCACCTGCGGCGGGGTGTTGCGGTCGATCACGCAGTAATAGGCCGCCACCAGATCCTCGGCGAACGGCACCCGGGCGAGGGATCGGGCGAGCTTGGCCCAGAATCCGCGCAGCGCGTGCGCCGCATCCCGCGGATCCTCGCCCGGACTTTCGCCCGCGCACCGGCCCGCCGATCCCGTCAGGCCCCACACGCCCGAGCCGGCGAAGCGTTCCATCGCGAGTTCTCCCTGGCGCGAGATCGTCCCCGCGTGCCATCCGCGCCTGCCGCCCTTCGAGGTGGGCCTGCCGGCGGCGCCGGTCAAGGCGGCCCCCGGCCGCAGGCCGGGACGGCCGGTTTGCCAAGGCGGTTTGACTGTGCCGGCCCACTCGCTCCAAGCTACTGGAATTCGGCGGTTTCCGTCGTGGGCTTGGCCCTGCCGGCTCGGCGGAGATGCTCGAGGGGGGAACAGGCAATGATCATCGGCTCCAACGTCGCCGCCGTCGTCACCGGCGGCGCATCCGGCCTTGGCGAGGCGACGGCACGGGCGCTGGCGGCGCGCGGCGCCAAGGTGGCGCTGTTCGATCTCAACGCCGTGCGCGGCGAGCGGGTGGCCCAGGAGATCGGCGGCCTGTTCTGCGCGGTCGATGTGGCGAGCGAGCAGTCGGTCGAGGACGGGCTGGCGCGGGCGCGCTCGATCAACGGCCAGGAGCGCATCGCCGTCAACTGCGCCGGCATCGTCATCGCCCAGAAGACCGCGGCCAAGGACCGCGAGCACGGCTTCTACCGGCCGCACGAGCTCGATGCCTTCGTCCGCGTCATCACCACCAATCTGGTCGGCACCTTCAACGTGATGTCGAAGAGCGCCGCCGGCATGGCGACGCTGCAGCCGGTGAGCCCGGACGGCAGCCGCGGGGTGATCGTCAACGCCTCCTCGATCGCCGCCATCGAGGGCCAGATCGGCCAGATCGCCTATGCCGCTTCCAAGGGCGGCATCCAGGCGATGACGCTGCCGGCGGCGCGCGACCTCTCGCGCGAGGGTATCCGGGTGTGTGCCATCCAGCCCGGCCTGTTCCACACCTCGATGTTCGACGCCCTGGACGAGGACGTGCGCAAGTCGCTCGCCGCCGGCGTGCCGTTCCCAACGCGGCTCGGCCGGCCGGACGAATTCGCGGCGCTGGTCTGCCATGTCGCCGAGAACGACATGCTGAACGGCGCGCTGATTCGCCTCGACGGCGGGCTGCGCCTGCCGCCGCGCTGAAGCATTCTCCGCAAAAGTGGGAACCGGTTTTGCGAATAGAGAATGCGACAACTCAGAAAAGCCGGACGACAGGCGGGGGAGATATGGCAACCATCGAGTTCTGGTACGAATTCGCCTCGACCTACTCCTTCCTCGCCGCCGAGGAGGTCGAGGCGGCGGCGCAGCAGGCCGGCGTCGGCGTGTTGTGGCGGCCGTTCCTGCTCGGGCCGATCTTCGCCGGCCAGGGCTACGCCACCTCGCCGTTCAACCTGTTTCCGCTCAAGGGCCGCAACATGTGGCGCGATCTCGCCCGCCGCGCCGCCCAGCTCGGCCATCCCGCCATCGTCCGGCCCGACCCGTTCCCGGCCAACGGCCTGCTGGCGGCGCGGGTCGCCACCGCGCTGGCCGACGCCGACCGCCCGGCCTTCTCGCGGGCGGTGTTCCGCGCCGAATTCGTGGCCGGCGACGATATTTCCGACCGGGCGGTGATCGGCCGGCTCGCCGCCGGCCTCGGCCATGATGCGGAAGCCCTGCTGGCGCGGGCCGGCGCCGACGAGGTCAAGGCCGCGCTGCGGACGGCCACCGCCCGCGCCGAGCAGATCGGCATCTATGGCGCGCCGAGCTTCGTGACCGCGGATGGCGAGCTGTTCTGGGGCAGCGACCGGCTGGCCGACGCGCTGGCCTGGGCCAAGGGCGAGCGCTGGGGGCTTCCGGCATGACCGGCTCGGAACACCCTCTGGTCGGGAGCCGCCTTTTTTCCCTCTCCCCTTGCGGGAGAGGGTGCCGAGCGATCTTCAGATCGCGAGGCGGGTGAGGGGTGAATCTTCCCGCATATGCCGTATGTACCCCTCACCCGGCGCGACCTCGCTTCGCTCGGTCTCGCCACCCTCTCCCACAAGGGGAGAGGGAAGGAAGAAACGGGACCAATCAGCCGGAAACCGTATCAGACCACCGGCGCCGTCAGCCCCGCCTGCATCGACGCGGCCTTGAGCGTGTTGGCAAGCAGGCAGGCGATGGTCATCGGCCCGACGCCGCCCGGCACCGGGGTGATCGCGCCGGCCACCGCGCCGGCCTCGGCGAACGCCACGTCGCCGACCAGCCTGGTCTTGCCCTCGCCGGCCTCGACCCGGTTGATGCCGACATCGATCACGGTGGCGCCGGGCTTGATCCAGTCGCCGCGAATCATCTCCGGCCGGCCGACCGCCGCCACCAGGATGTCGGCGCGCCGGCACACCTCCGGCAGATCGCGCGTCTTCGAGTGGGCGATCGTCACGGTGCAGTTCTCGGCCAGCAGGAGCTGCGCCACCGGCTTGCCGACGATGTTGGAGCGGCCGACCACCACGGCCTCCAGGCCAGCAAGCTGAGGCCGCACTGTCCTGGCGAGAATGACGCAGCCGACCGGGGTGCACGGCACCAGCGCCGGCAGGCCGGCCGACAGCCGCCCGGCATTGACCGGGTGGAAGCCGTCGACATCCTTCTTCGGGTCGATCGCCTCGATCACCGCCTGGGCGTCGATCTGCGCCGGCAGCGGCAGCTGCACCAGGATGCCGTGCACCGCCGGGTCGGCATTGAGGCGGGACACCAGCGCCAGAAGCTCGGCCTGCGAGGCGGTCGCCGGCAGCTTGTGCTCGAAGGAGCGGAGGCCCGCCTCCACCGTCGCCTTGCCCTTGTTGCGGACATAGACGGCGCTCGCCGGATCCTCGCCCACCAGCACCACCGCGAGGCCGGGAACGAGCCCGTGGTCGCGGGCGAGGCGGGCCGCCTCCGCCGCCACCTTGGCCCGCAGGTCCGCCGCGATGGCCTTGCCGTCGATCAGGGTCGCGCTCATGCCTTCTCCGTCGCGTTGCTGAGCGCCGCGGCCAGCGCCGCCGGATCGCCCGTCACATGCAGTGTCTTGAGACGCCCGGTGGCGCCGGCGACGATCTCGACGTCGCGGCGTGCCACGCCCAGGGACTGGGCGATCAGCG
The DNA here is from genome assembly GCF_003966715.1 of Blastochloris tepida. Lineage (NCBI taxonomy): Bacteria > Pseudomonadati > Pseudomonadota > Alphaproteobacteria > Hyphomicrobiales > Blastochloridaceae > Blastochloris > Blastochloris tepida. The sequence goes on along the minus strand of NZ_AP018907.1, from coordinate 3,724,458 downwards.
CCACCAGCGCGGCATTGGCGGCGCCGGCCTCCGGCACCGCCCGCACCCGCGCCGCCACCACGCGGCGTCCATCGGACAGCTCGGCAAGGCCGTCGAGCGCATCGCGCCCGCCGCGCGGCGTCAAGCGCACGGTGACGGCGAGGCCGCCGCCGATGGCGCGCCAGGGGGGCTCGCCGGCCACTAGAATATCATCCGATCCGACCGCATTGGATCGGATGCTCTAAGTTTCTGGCTTGTCGCATTCTCTTCCGCAAAACCGGTTCCCACTTTTGCGGAGAATGCTCCAGTGGATGAAATCCGACGCTTGATAACCACGCGTCGGAAAAATTTCATCCACAGAATCAATCCCTTGCGGGCCGACTTCTCCTGACATTTGCGGATGCAAATGTCAGGGTCGGACCACTATGTGAGGATTTCGAACACCAGATTGCGGACGAAAAACAGGCCGATGATCAGCACCACCGGCGACAGGTCGAGCCCGCCGAAATTGGGCAGCACCCGCCGAATCGGGGCGAGCGCCGGCTCGGTGAGCCGCCACAGCGCTTCGCCAACCTGCGCCACGGTGGGATTGCGCGGGTTGACCACATTGAAGGCGACCAGCCACGACAGCACGGCCGAGGCGATCAGAATCCAGACGTAAAGCGTGATGATGGTGTCGAACAGCCACAGGATCGAGTTCATGGCGCGCCCCTCGTGCCTCGGTTCGGCAATGACTATAGGCGGCGGGCGCCCCCTGCAAGCCTTCCGATGCAAGCCGTCGCGCCGAGGCTTTCCATAGCCCCCGTGCGACGCGAACGCCGATGCCGTGCGAACGCCATTGACTTTGTGGGGCCGGCACACCTAAAAGGCGCCGCGTGGCGGGGCCGTAGCTCAGTTGGGAGAGCGCTGCAATCGCACTGCAGAGGTCAGGGGTTCGAATCCCCTCGGCTCCACCAGCCACTCATCTCTTCCAAACCGGCTCTCGAACCTCTCCCGTCACACCGGGACCGGCCGCGTGGCGGGCATGGTATCGATCTGCGCGAGGTTCTGGTCACGCCAAAGGGGCGCGACGCCGGGCGGAGACGCAGGCCCGAAGCGGTATCCGGCTGATCAGGCCTTCCAGCCAGAGTCCGATCGCCGAACATCCCATCATCGAGAGGCGCCTGCAGAACTGGGGGCTCGGCGAGACCGGTTCCGGTAGCGCGAAGGGATCGACCGAAAACCATCTGAAGCAGCGCCGGCTGGAAGAATCGTCCGGGTGGGAAAATCGCCGGCACAGCGGTTTCGCGGAAAATGGCCTCCCGGAAGGGAATCGAACCCCTGACCCCAGGTTTAGGAAACCTGTGCTCTATCCTGCTGAGCTACCGGGAGGTGGAACCCTCGTCTCCGTGCCGTCCGGCAAGCCGGGCGGCGCAAGTCATATGAAGCGATCGCCCCCCGCTGATCAAGACTCGTGATCGAGCCCGGCGATCGCGCCGGATGGTCGAGGCTCATGATCGTGTCCCGTCACCGATGCAGGCGACCGAGGTTGCGATCAGGACCTCGCTAGCCAGGACCTCGCTAGCCAGGACCTGGGCCGGCCAGGGACTCGGCTGACCCGCTGCGCCGAACGGACCCGCCTGCGCCTTCCTAGCACAACGCGCCCGCGCGGGCGATCCGGCGGAATCGACGCTCTGCCCCACCGGAATGCCGCACTGTCGCCCGATTGGCGCTCTTGTTTGGGCATTGGAGAGAATGGCGGCATGGGGTTGAGGTCGGCAGGGCGGACCCGTCGCGGCGGCGGACGCGCCCTTGTGTTTGCGGCGGCGCTGGGCGCGGCCGGAATGCCTGCGGCGAGCCTCTCGGCCTGGGCGGACGATTTGCGAAAGGACGACATGGCGGAGGTCGCCGCGTGCGCACCGCAGCTGGTGATTCGCGACCGCGTCACCGCGCCGGCCGAGGGCGGGCTGCGGCTGCAGGGTGGCGCGCTGGCGGCCTTCCCGGCGCTGCGGCTGGAGGATGGAGCCGCGGCCCTGCTGGCAAAAGAGGCGGTCGGCCGGACGGTGGAGATCCGCGCGGAGAGCGAGCCGGACCGCTGGGGCCGGCTGCCGGCCGGCGCGGTGATGGTGGCCGGGGCAGGCGGCGGCGCACCGCTCTGGCTCGAGGCGCGGCTGGTGGCGCAGGGGCTGGCCGTCGTCGCGCCGCGTCCCGGCGCCCGCTGCATCCAGCCGCTGCTGACGCGCGAGCAGGCGGCACGGAATGCGGGCAGGGGCCGATGGGCGGAGCCGGCCAACCGGCCGGTGGCGGCGAGCGATCTGGCCCGCCTCAACGCCCTGGAGGGCCGCTACGCGCTGGTGGAAGGCCGCATTTCGGCGGTCAACACCCGCGGCCGCACCGTCTATGTCAATTTCGGCCGGCGCTGGCGCGAGGACTTCACTGTGATGATCGCGTCGCGCGACCGCCGGGCCTTCGCCCAGGCCGGCCTGGAACTTGCTCGGATGGCCGGAGAAACGGTGCGGGTGCGCGGCCATATCGAGGCCCGCGGCGGCCCGGCGATCGAGGTCCGCGTCCCCGGCCAGATCGAGCGCCTCGGGGCGGGCAAATGACCGGGCAGATGATCACCGGGCAGGCGAGAGACCAAGTGATCCGGCAAGTGATCCGGCAGGTGACGCAGCACGTGACGGAATCGAGGCTGAGCAGGCTGATGGCGGCCGGGGCGGCGCGGACGCTGCTCGTGGTGCTGCTGGCCGGCCTCGTCGCCGGCTGCGGCTCGATCGGCCTGCCCGATCTCGACCGGCCCGACACCGACATACCGCGGGCGCGCCTGACCTCGCCGCCGCCGCCCGCGCGCGGCGAGGAGCGCGAGCATGCGCGGATTCTCGCCAGCTATGGCGGCGAGTACAAGGATGCGGCGCTGCGGGCCTCGATCGAGGCCACCGTGGCGCGGCTGGTGGCGGCGTCCGAGCGGCCGGATCTGCGCTACCGCGTCACCATCCTCAATTCGCCGTCGGTGAATGCCTTCGCGCTGCCGTCGGGCTCGCTCTACGTCACCCGCGGCCTGCTGGCGCTCGCCAATGACCGCGCCGAACTCGCCTCGGTGCTGTCGCACGAGATGGCCCACGTCATCGCCCGCCACGCCGTGGAGCGCGAGGAGCAGGTGCGGCAGGCGGCGATCGTGTCGAAGGTGATTTCCGACGTGCTGCAGGATCCGCAGCTCGGCGCGCTGTCGCTCGCCCGCTCCAAGCTCAGCATCGCCAGCTTCTCCCGCCAGCAGGAGCTGGAGGCCGATGCCATCGGCGTCGGCATCAGCGCCCACGGCGGGTTCGATCCCTATGGCGCCTCGCGCTTCCTCACCTCGCTCGGCCGCCACGGCGCCCTGCGCGATCAGGCGTTGGGCGGCGACTCCGCCCGCGGCTCAAGCGAGAGCCTGGACTTCCTCTCCACCCACCCCTCGACGCCCGACCGGCTGGCGATCGTCGTCACCTATGCCCGGCAGTTCGCCGGTCCCGGCGGCACCGGCGAGCGCGAGCGCGACCGCTTCCTCGCCCAGATCGACGGGCTCGCCTATGGCGACGACCCCAGCGAGGGCTATGTGCGCGGCCGGCGCTTCATCCATCCCAAGCTCGGCTTCACCTTCCTGGCGCCGGAAGGCTTCTCGCTGGAGAACACGCCGCAGGCGGTGCTCGGCGCCTCCGCCGGCGGGCGTGAGGCGCTGCGGCTCGACGCCGCCCGGCCGAGCGGCAGCGAGGATCTGGCGACCTACCTCGCCTCCGGCTGGATCGACGGCATCGAGACGCCCTCGGTCGAGACGCTGTCGCTGAACGGCTTCGATGCGGCAACCGCCGTGGCGCGCGGCCATGAATGGTCGTTCCGGCTCTACGCCATCCGCTTCGGCAGCGAAGTCTACCGGCTGATCTTCGCCGCCCGCTCGCTCACCCCGGAGATCGACCGCCAGTTCCGGGCGGCGGCGCAGTCATTCCGCCGCGTCAGCCTGCAGGAGGCCGACAAGCTGCGCCCGCTGCGGCTCAAGGTCGTCACCGTCCAGCCGGGAGAGACCGCTGAGAGCCTCGCCGGCCGCATGGCGCCGCTCGACCACCCGCTCGACCGTTTCCTGGTGCTGAACGGGCTGGAACGCGGCCAGCCGCTCCAGCCCGGCCAGAAGGTCAAGATCGTGGTGGAGTAGGACGGGTTGCCGGCCGGATCGGCCGGAAAACCGCATCAAACCAGCGCGGCGCGGGCGTCCGGCTGCTGCGCGTCGAGGGCCAGCCGCAGCTTCTCCATCGCTCGCGTCTCGATCTGGCGGACGCGCTCCTTGGAGATGCCCATGCGCGAACCCAACGCCTCCAGCGTCGCGGCGTTTTCCACCAGCCGGCGTTCGCGCAGGATGCGCAACTCGCGCTCCGACAGCACCGCCATGGCCGCCCGCAGCCACTTCACCCGGCGATCGCGGTCGATCTCCTCGCCCACCAGCTCGTCCGGCCCCGGGCCGTCCCACACCAGGAAATCCTGGCGCTCGGAGGAGGAGGTGTCGGCATCCGCCACCGGCGCATTGAGCGACATGTCGTGACCGGTGAGGCGGGCATCCATCAGCGCCACGTCGTCGACCGACACGCCGATCTCCTCGGCGATGGTCTGGTACATCTGCGAGGCCGGCCCGTCCTCGCCGCGCTGGGCGAGGCGGGCGCGGATGCGCCGCAGATTGAAGAACAGCGCCTTCTGCGCCGAGGAAGTGCCGCCGCGCACGATCGACCAGTTGCGCAGGATGAAGTCCTGGATCGCGGCGCGGATCCACCACGTGGCGTAGGTGGAGAACCGCACCTCACGCTCCGGATCGAACCGCGCGGCCGCCTCGAGCAGGCCGACATGGCCCTCCTGGATCAGGTCCGCCATCGGCAAATTATAGTGCTTGAAGCGCGCGGCGATGGCGATCACCAGACGGATGTGGGCCGACGCCAGCCGGTGCAGCGCCGCCTGATCCCCCTCGCTCTTCCAGCGCACCGCGAGGTCGTGCTCCTCCTCGCGACTGAGGAAGGGCGCGTTCATCGCCGCCTTCACGAAACGCTGGCGGACACCCATCACCCGGTTCATGCCGCTCTCCCGTCGTCTTTCCCGATTCTCGTTCTGCCGTTCGAATTCGGCCCTGGGCGGTTTCCGGCCCGCAAGGCCGGAGGCCCATGTTCCGATCGCCGAAAGCCCCGTCATCGAGAATCTCTTGCAGTCCTGGGGTTTCGGCGAGACCGGGTCCGGCATCCCGAAGGATCCGCCGGAACCGGTCTTACGTGTATTGACGTACTTCCGGTTTGGACCGGCCACACTCAGCGTGGCAACGTGGCGCGGGGCCGCCTGGTTCCGCTCCACTTTGGGCGAAGCCTGACGGGCGGATTGATGTTTAGCGGAAATATCGCGCGCGATAAAGTCGTGCGCTGGCGACATTTTGGCCGGCCGGCGGGCGGGCGCCCTCGGGCGGTCAAGCCAAGATGTTGCGCCGCAACGCCGAATCGTGCCGAAGCCGGGCCGGCCGGCACCGTGGCGGAGGCCGCATCCGGCCATTGAGGCATGTTGTCGCAGGGGGGGCAGGCGCGGCCGTTCGCAGCGTGCGCGGTCCGCCCGGCCGGCGGAGGCGGCATCGCTGGGGCGGCCGGAAACGGCAAGGGCCCGGCTTGCGCCGGGCCCTTGGTGAACTTGGAGAGTCTGGAACCTGGAGAGTCTGGAGATCGTGGCGACCCAGGCGACTTCGCCGACGGTCGGGTCGCCCGGTCCGGACGGCGCGCCGGCCCCGAGGGCCGGCCCCCGCCTCAGGCCGCCTCGGCCTCGGCGTCGATGTCGGCCTCGGCATCGACGTCGTTGTCGGCCTCCTCGGCCTTGCCGGCGCGGCGCGGACCCTTGGCGAGCTGCGCCTCGATGCGCTTGATCGCCTCGGTCTCGGTGAGATCCTCGACCGCCGCCAGTTCGCGGGCCATGCGGTCGAGCGCCTGCTCGAACAGCTGACGTTCGGAATAGGACTGCTCGGGCTGCTGCTCGGAGCGGTAGAGATCGCGCACCACCTCGGCGATCGCCACGAGGTCGCCGGAATTGATCTTGGCCTCGTATTCCTGCGCCCGGCGCGACCACATCGTCCGCTTGATGCGGGCACGGCCCTTCAGGGTGTCCAGGCCCTTCTTGACCACATTGCCTTCGGCGAGCTTGCGCATGCCGACCGCGAGCGCCTTGCTGGTCGGGACGCGAAGCTTCATCTTCTCCTTTTCGAAGGAGATGACGAACAATTCAAGCTTGAAACCGGCGACTTCTTGTTCTTCGATGGCAACGATCTGGCCGACGCCATGAGCCGGATAGACGATGTATTCATTCGTCTTGAAACCATGACGGGTCTGGGCCGCGGCCGTCTTCTTGGCGGTCATGCGCTTTTACACTCCTGGATTTGGCCGGCGCGCGAGCGAGGCGGCCCAAAATCCTTCCACGATGCGCCCGAAGGCGCGCCCGCTTTGCTGCCGGCCCAAAGGAGCATCGAGTCCTGGAGGGAGTTCGAGTCCTGGGGGATTGGCCAGCCAGCCGACAGAACGAATGTCCTTCGCACCAAATCCGTTCGCTCTCGACAACGGAACTCCGCCACCGGCGCGCCTCGAAGTCGCACGCCTTAACGTCGATTGAACCGATACCTGCCCCCTCGCGGCAAAGAGTCCGGAACCGCCATGGCATGTCTTCAACAGACATACCCCGTCACACACCGACGTCAGACATGACGACATCGCATGATGACGTGACAGGCCCCGACATTCTGCAGACGGAACACGCCCACAAAATGCCATGGATCTAAACCGTGGCCTGTTCCACGTTTCCTGCTTTGGGGAGCGCTTCAGCGCGAATGAATTCGACTGTCTGATAACACTATCACGAACAGCCAAAAAATCAAAGACGTATTTGATCTTGGCCACCCGCGGCGGTGGCGGGCGGCCGGCTGCCGCGCGGGCGGCGTCGCGATGGCGGGTCATGCGGCGTCCGGCCCGCAGGGCCGGAGAACCTCACGCCTGTCGCCGAGGAATCCTTTCCGGACCAGGGACTTTTCGGGGCGATCGGGTCCGGCAGGCCGGACGGATCGGCCACCCCGTCACCGCCCCCGTCTCAGTCGCCCTCGCCGGGATTCGGCGAGAACTGCGCCTTCTTGCCGGCGATGCCGTCCCAATCCTTGGCGTCGGCCGGCGGCTCGCGCTTGGCGGTGACGTTGGGCCACTGGCCGGCATATTGGGCGTTCAGCGCCAGCCACTCGTCGAGATTGGGCTCGGTGTCGGGCTTGATCGCCTCGGCCGGGCATTCGGGCTCGCACACGCCGCAGTCGATGCACTCGTCCGGATTGATGACGAGCATGTTCTCGCCTTCGTAGAAGCAGTCGACCGGACACACCTCCACGCAGTCCATGTACTTGCACTTGATGCAGTTCTCGGTAACGACGTAGCTCATTTCAGCCCCTGGGACGCGGGTGACAGCCGGCATGTGTCGGATTTCGGACACCCCCCTATCCGAGGCGAACCGCGCCGGCAAGCCTGAAGGCGTCGTACAACGCTGAGAGAGCCGATGACATGCGGTCAGCGCATGCCATCGCCGCCGGATTTGTCCCACGCCGGGCCTGCGGCGCTGGTGTCCGGCGTGTCGCTGTCCCGAATGTCCTCGATCAGCGCTCGGGCGTCCTCGGCCCCGCCGCGCCGGGCGGCAAAGCCGAGCACCCGCACCACCCGCACCCCGCCGTGGAGCGCCACCGTCACCACGTCGCCAAGCCGGACAAGACGGGCGGCCGTGCTGACCCGCGCGCCATTGACGCGCACGCGTCCAGCCCGGGCCAGCGCCGCGGCATCGGCACGGGTGCGCACGATCCGCCCGTGCCACAGCACGAGATCGATGCGCTGCCCGGCCTCATCGCTCATGCCGGCGCCGTCCGGTCACGGCGGCCGGATGTCCGGAACGCTGGTTCGGCGCTCAACCCCGATAGGCGTGAGCCCGACGCCCGCCTCACGGCTTCTCCGCTTCCAGCCGGGCCTTGAGGATGGCGAGCTTGGCGAAGGGCGAATCCGGGTCGATCGGCTTGTCCTCACGCCGGTCGGGGCGCGACTCGTGGCGCACCCGCTCCGGTGCCGGCCCGCGCGGCCGATCGTCACGGCGGGGCGGGCCGCCGCGCTCGCCGCGACCCTCCGGCCGCTCGGTGCGGTCGCGATCGAACTTTTGCGGCCGCGGGCGCCGCTCGCCGCGCTCGCTCCGATCCCCACGTTCGCCCCGCTCGGGGCGTTCGCCCCGGCCGCCGGCCTCGCTGTCCGGCCGCCGGCGATGGTCGGGACGCGGAGGACGGTCGAACCGCCGCCCCCCGGCCGGTGCCTCACCGGCCGGCCCTTCGGTGCGGGCCCGGCCCTGGCCGTCCGCCGACGCTTCGCCGGTGCCCGCCGCCTCGCGGCGGAACGGGCGGCCCTGGCCTTCACCCGGGCGGCGCGGACGACGCTGGTCGTGATGGCGCCCGCCAACCCGCCACACCTCGATCATCTCCGGCTCGGCCGGTGCCGCCGGCTCGCCGGTCTCCTGGGCAGTCTCCTGGGCAGTCTCTTGGGGCGCCTCTTGGCCAGCTTCCTGGGCAGCCTCTTCGACAGCCGCCTCGGCCGCAGGTACCGCGGCCTCCGCCTGTGCCGGCTCGGATGACTCGGCGGCTTCGGCCGAGACCTCCGCCACCGCCACGACCTCAACCGCTTCGATCACTTCGACGACTTCGATCCCCTCGACGTCCGCCACCTCGACCGCGGTCTCGGTCACCTCCTCGATCGCGGCCGCCTCCTCGGCGGCGGCCGGCGCGGTCTCGGTGCCCTCGGCCAAGGTTTCAGCAGAGGCTTCGGCCGGCACTTCGGCGACGGCTTCGGGTGTGGTTTGGCTCGGGGTCTCCGCCGGCGCCGGGCGGCGCTCCATGCGGTAGCCCAGCGCCTTGAGGATGGAGGCGAAATCCTCGCCCGAGCAGCCGACCAGCGAGGTCATGCCGACCGTGACGGTGAAACCGGTGCCGTCCACCGCGCCCGGCGGCTTGGGGCCGGGCGAGGCCGGCCGCCATGCCAGCGCCGGCCGGATCAGGTCGGCGAGCCGCTCCAATATGTCGACGCGCACCGCGCGCTCGCCCACCACCCGGTAGCCGATGGCGCGGTAGAGCGCCTTCTGCACCTCGTGGTCGACCGGGATCGAGGTGCGGCCGGAGGCCGCCAGATGCGGCAGCGTATCGAGGCCCTTCTGGTCGAGCCCGCCATGCTTGAGCGCCCACAGCTGCAGCGCCAGCGCCCGCGGCGCCGGCTTCAGCAGCGCCGGCAGATAGAGGTGGTGGGCGCCGAACCTGACGCCGTACTTGCGCAACGCCGCCCTGGCCGTCTGGTCGAGCCCCTTGACCTCCTCGGCGACGCGCTGGCGCTCCAGCACCCCCAGCGCCTCGGCGATCTGGAAGGCGACGCCGCGGGCGATGCCGGTGATGTCCTCGGCGGCCAGCAGCGCGAACAGCGGGCCGAGCAGCTTTTCGAGATGGGTCTTCAGCCACAGATCGGCGCGCGCCTGCACCGAATCGCGGGCGGCGCCGGTCAGCTGCTCGTCGGCGATCAGCCGCAGCCGCGGCTTCAGCACCTCCTCGCCCGACTGGATGCGGGCGATCGCCTCGCCGAGCCAGCGCAGGGTGCCGTCGGCGGCGAGCACGATGGTGTCGTCGCGCGTCTCGGCGAAGCGGGCGGCGCGCAGGTCGATCTCGCCGGCGAGCGCCTTGGCCGATGCGGCGCGCAGCGCCTTGGCGTCCGGGCCGGCCGCGCTTGCCTCCGGCGCGAAATGGAAGCCCTGGAGGTGGCCGATGCGGTGGCCTTCGACGAGCACATCGCCGGTCTTGCTGATCTCGGTTTCGAGCATGGTATTTTCTCTGAGGCGCCGCATCAGCACGCTGGTGCGGCGGTCGACGAATCGCTGGGTAAGTCGCTCGTGAAGGGCATCGGACAGCTTGTCCTCCAGCCCGCGGGTGATGTCCTGCCAATGCTCCGGCTCTGCCAGCCAGTCAGGCCGGTTGGCAACGAACGTCCAGGTTCGCACATGCGCGATCCGCGTCGACAGCGTGTCGATATCGCCGTCGGTGCGGTCGGCCAGCGCCAGTTGCCGGGCGAACCAGTCCGCCGGGATGCGGCCCTTGCGTTGCAGGAAACCGAAGAGCGTCGTGCACAGCTCGGCGTGGGCGGCGGGCGCGATCTTGCGATAGTCTGGAACCTGGCAGCATTCCCATAGACGGGCGACATCGTCGGGGGTTCGGGCAAAGTCTCGCACCTCACTATCACGCGCCGCCGCCTCCAGCACCAGCAGATCCTCCGCCATCGGTGCCCGCGTCAGCCCCGGTTCGGCAGGATTTCGCGCCAATGACGCCTGCAACGCCGCGAGCGAAGCGAAATCAAGCTGCGTGTTGCGCCATTGTAGAACCTTGACCGCCTCGAAACTATGACTTTCGAGCCGCTGGACGATCTCGGGATCGAAGGGCGCGCAGCGGCCGGTGACGCCGAACGTCCCGTCGCGGGTCGCCCGGCCGGCGCGGCCGGCGATCTGGGCCAGCTCCGCCGGGCTCAGCCGGCGATACTGGAAGCCGTCGAACTTGCGGTCCGAGGCGAAGGCGACGTGGTCGACGTCGAGATTGAGCCCCATGCCGATGGCGTCGGTGGCGACCAGATAGTCGACGTCGCCCGACTGGTAGAGCGCCACCTGGGCGTTGCGGGTGCGCGGCGACAGCGCCCCCAGCACCACCGCCGCCCCGCCGCGCTGGCGGCGGATCAGCTCGGCGATGGCGTAGACCTCCTCGGCCGAGAAGGCGACGACGGCCGAGCGTGACGGCAGGCGGGTCAGCTTCTTCTCCCCGGCATAGACCAGCTGGGACAGGCGCGGCCGCTGCACCACCGAGACGCCGGGAATGAGCCGCTCGACCAGCGGCCGCATGGTGGCCGCCCCCAGCACCAGCGTCTCGTCGCGGCCTCTGCGGTTGAGAAAGCGGTCGCAGAACACGTGGCCGCGCTCGAAATCGGCGGCGAGCTGGATCTCGTCGATGGCGACGAAGGACACGTCGAGGTCGCGCGGCATCGCCTCGACGGTGGCGACCCAGTAGCGCGGATTGGGCGGCTTGATCTTCTCCTCGCCGGTGACGAGCGCCACCTCGCGGTCGCCGATCCGGCTGACGATGTGGCCGTAGACCTCGCGGGCGAGCAGGCGCAGCGGCAGGCCGATCAGCCCGGTCGGATGCGCCAGCAGGCGCTCGATGGCGAGACGCGTCTTGCCGGTATTGGTCGGCCCCAGCACGGCGGTGACGCCGCGGGCGCGGAGGGAGGGCGGAAGCACCGAGGAAGAGAACTGGGACACGGGCGATTGGAGTTCGGAGGGCGCGCGGCAATGCCCGGCTTCAGAGCGCTTGTATCACAGGAAACCCGGCCCCTGGGACGGTTTCCGTCCGGCGAACGCAAACATCCCTTGCCGGAGAGGGCCTCATGTCTCGGACGGGGGCTCTTGGCGCCGAGTCTGCGACGATTGCGGTCCTTCGGGCCACAATCCGTATCATATTGCGACACGATCGGGGCAGCGGCGTGGCGGCAACCCGCAACCCATTGGAACGACTCTCGAACGAACCGGGGCCGAATCGCTGACTCTGCGGGAATCGGGATTCGTTCGCCCCGATACGGACGGCGGTCCGCCCGCGCTGCCCCGGTAAACGCCTGTTCGTCCCGGCTTCCGCGACGCGCATCAGCGCGCGGCGTTTCCTTGGGTCGGACCTTGGGCCGGCACCGCCGCCGGGCGGGTCTCGGCGTACTGGGTGGCGAACGACTTCGCCTCGATGACGCAGGTGCCGACCTTGGTCGACACCGACACCTTGAACGGCACAAGGACGCGGCTGCCGGCGGCCGGCACCAGCCACACCGCCATGTCCTTGTTGTTCTCCATGTATTCGATGTCCTTGCGGCCCAGCCGGTGGCCGGCGACGGCCCTGAAGCCGACGGCGCAGACCACCGCGGTGCCGGCGAAGCCCTTGGCCGCGACCGTCTCCTGGCGCAGGAACTCGAACGACAGGTCGTAGCGCGACACGCCGTCGAAGATCGGCACCACGCGCTTGCAGGCGTCGGGGCCGGTGACCTCGCCGGTGCCGGGCACCACGAACAGCGCGGCACTCATCGGGTCGAGGACATTGCGCCGGTGGATCTCGGTCACCTCGATCCGGTCCGGCCGCGGCTGCGGCGTGGGGGAGACCTGCAGGCCCTTGACCGCGCCGCGCTCGAACCCGAACTGGATGGCGATCTGCTTGTCGTCGCCCGAGGCGGTCATCGCGAACGAACCCGGCTGCGGCTTTTCCTTGGTCAGCAGGCCGCGCGCGCCGGCCGAGCCTTTGCCTTCGGTGACGAACTGGGCGACGCCGGTGATCTTGCCGCTGGCGGCGGCGGTGTAGTTGGTGGCGTTGATGTCGACCACCAGCGCCGCCTTGCCGATCTCCATGCCGGCCAGCGTGACGTCGTAGCGGGCATTGACCCGGGTCTCGCCGGCCGCAGCCGATGCGCACTGCCAAGCGATGGCGCCGGCGATCGCCGCAAACCGCGCACCGGACCGGATCGATGACGAAACGAGATATGGCATGGCTCAACCCCGGTGCGATGCAATTCTGTCGGAACTGTGTCGCAATCTGGCGCAACCTGGCGCCCGATCCGCCATCCGGGACGATGTCCGGCTTGACGCGCGAAAGGCAGGCGACTATACGCCCACTCTCCCATGACGTGTTTGAGACGGCCGCCGCTGACGCGGCCTCATTGAGGTTGTGCCATGTCCCGGCGCTGTGATCTGACTGGCAAGGCGGTCCTGGTGGGCCACAAGGTGAGCCATTCGAACCGGAAGACCAAGCGCCGGTTCCTGCCGAACCTGTGCAATGTGACATTCCGTTCCGAGACGCTGGACCGCGACGTGCGGCTGCGGGTCTCGGCCAACGCGCTGAAGACCGTCGATCATCGCGGCGGCCTCGATGCGTTCCTGGTCAAGGCCCGGGCGGAGGAGCTGTCGCCGCGCGCGCTCGAGCTGAAGCGCGCCGTCGAGAAGGCGCAGGCCGAGCAGACCCAGGCCGCGGCCTGAGCACCGGGCAAACGCACGGCTCCGAGTGAACCGAGATTCCAGCCGCCCGGCACCGCCGGGCGGCTTTCGTTTGCGCGCTCATCATACGGTTGCCGGTGATCCCTTCGGGATACCGGAAAAAATCTCGCCGAAATCCCCTTTTCGATAACGGGGCCTTCGGCGATCGGAATACGGCTCGAAGGCTTGACCAGCCGGAAACCGTCTCGGTTTGTCACCGGAAACCCGACACGCTGGCGATGGAATCGCCTCGCCGCCGGGAGCCGTCGGGGTCGAGTTGGCCCGGACACGGTCTGTTTAGGCGGGATGCAGACGACGGGCGCCGGGGCGTTCGCGCCCCCCACCCCCGACCCCTCCCCACCGCTCGCAAAGCTCGCGGGGGGAGGGGAGAAGCGGGATGCCTCTTCTCCCCTCCCCCCATGAACGCAGTGAATGGCGGGGAGGGGTCGGGGGTGGGGGGCTTCGAGGGGGCGCAGCGAAGCCAGAATCCAGAAGTTGGCCGGAAACCGTCTCGGATTGCCATCGGAAGCCCGACACGTCGACGATGGAATCGCCTCGCCGCCGGGAGCCGTCGGGGTGGGGTTGGCCCGGACACGTTCCGTTTAGGTCCGACGGTTACCCGATCTCCGCCTTCTGCGGCCGGGTCAGCAGGCCGGTGATCGCCTCGTCGAGGCCGAGCCGGCCGGCGAGCACGGCATCGACCGCGGCGGCGATCGGCATCTCGATCCCGGCCTTCGCCGCCATCCCCACCAGCACCGGCGCGGTGAAGAAGCCTTCCGCCAGCGGCCCCGAGCCCGGCGCCGGCAACGGCTCGCCGGAGCCGAGCCTGAAGCCGAGCGAAAAGTTGCGCGACTGCGGCCCGCCGCAGGTGAGGATGAGGTCGCCCAGCCCCGACAGGCCGGCCAGCGTCTCCGGCCGCGCGCCATAGGCGAGGCCGAAGCGGCGCAGCTCGGCGAAGCCGCGGGTGGTGAGCGCCGCCGCGGCGCTGGCGCCGAACTTGCGGCCATGGGCGATGCCGACCGCGATCGCCAGCACGTTCTTGGCGGCGCCGCCGATCTCGACGCCGCGCACGTCGGTGGAATGGTAGAGCCGGAACGAGGCCGAGCCCATCGCCTCGGCCAAGCCCGCCGCGACCGCCTCGTCGACGGACGCCACCGTCACCGCGGTCGGCAGGCCGGCGGCGACGTCGGTGGCGAAGCTCGGCCCGGACAGGATGGCGGGGATGGCGGACGGCGCCGCCTCGGCGACGATCTCGGTGACGAAGCGGTCGGTGCCGCGCTCGATGCCCTTGGCGCAGGCGACGAGCGGCGTGCCCGGCCGCAGCCGGGCCGCGAGATTCGCCGAGACTTCGCGCAGCGCCCCGGTCGGCACCACCATCAGGATGGCGGAGGTCTCGGCCAGCACCGCGAGGTCGGCGGTGATCTCGATGTCCGGGGCGATCGGCACCCCCGGCAGGAACATTTTGTTCTCGCGGGTGCGGATCATGTCCTGGGCGTGGTCGGGGAACACCGTCCACAGCACGACGCGCCGGCCGGCGCGGGCGGCGGCATTGGCCAGCGCGGTGCCCCAGGCCCCGGCGCCGGCAACTCCGATGGCGGAATAGCAGGTCACGGTTCGGTCGCCTCGATCTTGAGCGGCAGGCCGAGCGGCCAGCGTGCCCGCGGCGGGCAGTCGAGGTCGTCGGTCATGCCCAGCGCCAGCCGCTCGGCCCCGGCCCAGGCGATGATGGCGCCGTTGTCGGTGCACAGCGACGCCGGGGGCATCAGCAGCCGCAGCGCGTTCTCGGCGGCGATGCGGTCGAGCGCGGCCCGGATCGCCTTGTTGGCGCCGACGCCGCCGGCGATCACCAGTCCCTTGGGCTTGCCGAAGCGGCTGCCGAACAGCCGCAGGCCCATGCGCAGCCGGTCCTCGATCACCTCCACCACCGCCGCCTGGAACGAGGCGCACAGATCGGCGACGTCGGTCTCCGACAGCGGCGCGATCGCCTCGGCGGCGAGCCGCACCGCCGTCTTGAGGCCGGACAGCGAGAAATCCGGCTCGTGCCGGCCCAGCATCGGCCGCGGGAAGGCGAATCGCCGCGGATTGCCGCGCGATGCTGCGGCCTCGACCCGCGGCCCGCCCGGATAGGGCAGGCTCAGCATCTTGCCGACCTTGTCGAACGCCTCGCCCACCGCGTCGTCGATGGTGGTGCCGAGCCGCTCGAAGCGGTCGACATCGAGCACCGCGACGATCTGGGTGTGGCCGCCCGAGACCAGCAGCAGGCAATAGGGGAAGCCGAGCTTGCCGACGAGGCGCGGCGACAGCGCGTGCGCCTCCAGATGGTTGACCGCCACCAGCGGCTTGCCGGCGGCGAGCGCGATCGCCTTGGCGGTGGTCAACCCGACGATCACCCCGCCGATCAGGCCGGGGCCGGCGGCGGCGGCGACCGCGTTGAGGTGGCTGAAGCCGATTCGCGCCTCCGCCATCGCCTGGGCGACGATGCCGTCCAGCGCCTCGACATGGGCGCGGGCCGCGATCTCGGGAACCACGCCTCCGTACTCGGCATGGGCGGAAACTTGGGATAGAACGACATTCGACAGGATTTCACCGCGACCGTCCTCGTGGCGGCGCACCACCGCGGCGGAGGTTTCGTCGCACGTCGTCTCCAGCCCGAGTACGAGCATGTCCGTCACCGCGTTCCGGCCCTCAGCTTGATCCCCAAGCGGATACGTCATATCCGCGTCCGCCCGCGCTTTTTTGCGCATGTCTCACGTTGGCGTAACATCGGCCTGCCTCATGACGCAATCTTCTCCGTTCCTTCGCCTCGGTACCCGGGGCAGTGCCCTTGCGCTTGCGCAGGCCTATGAAACCCGCCGCCGGCTCGCCGCCGCCCACGGCGTGCCCGAGGACGACATCCGGATCGACATCATCAAGGTGATCGGCGACCAGATCCTCGACCGCGCGCTGTCCCAGGCCGGCGGCAAGGGGCTGTTCACCAAGGAGATCGAGGACGCGATGCTGGCGGGCCAGATCGACATCGCGGTGCATTCCTCCAAGGATCTGCCGACCGTGCTGCCGCCGGGCCTGATGCTGCCGGCCTTCCTGCCGCGCGAGGACGTCCGCGACGTGCTGATCAGCCGCGCGCCGGGCGGGCTTGCCGGCCTGCCGCAGGGCGGCAAGGTCGGCTCGGCCTCGCTGCGCCGGCAGGCGATGGTCAAGCGCACCCGGCCCGACCTCGACGTGTCGCTGCTGCGCGGCAATGTCGAGACCCGGCTGCGCAAGGTGGGCGAGGGCGCGATCGACGCCACGCTGCTGGCGCTGGCCGGCCTGAAGCGTCTCGGCCTGATCGACCGGCTGCCCGAGGGCGTCACCGCCACCATCATCGAGGCATCCGACTTCATCCCGGCGGTCGGCCAGGGCGCCATCGCCATCGAGTGCCGCGAGGACGACACCCGCACCCGCGAGCTGATGGCGGCGATCAACGAGCCGGCGACCGAGCGGGCGCTGGCCGCCGAGCGCGCCTTCCTGCACGAGCTCGACGGCTCCTGCCGCACGCCGATCGGCGGCCACGCCACGGTGACGGGCGACCGGCTGTCGTTCGCCGGCATCATCCTGATGCCGGACGGCAGCGAGGCCCACGACACCACCCGCGAGGGATCGGTGACGGAAGCCGCAGCCCTCGGCGCCGATGCCGGCCGCGAGCTGCGCGGGCGGGCGGGTCCGGCGTTCTTCGCCGCTCTGGCCGGAGCCTGAGGCGATGCGCCTGCTGGTCACGCGGCCGGAGCCCGGGGCCAGCCGAACCCGGGCCGCGCTCATGGCCCGCGGCCACGAGGCGCTGCTCGATCCCCTGATGACCATCGTGCCGGTGGCGGCGACGCCGCCGGCAAACCGTTTCGATGCCGTGGCGCTGACCAGCGTCAACGGCGCCCGGGCCGCGGCCGAGCTGGTCTGGGTGTTCTATTCCGGCCTGCCGGTGTTCACCGTCGGCCGCCGCACCCGCGAGGTGGCGCTCGCCGCCGGCTTCACCGACGTCACCTCCGCCGAGGGCGACGTGGCCGACCTGGCGGACGTGCTGGCCAAATGCCTGATTCCCGGCGAGCGGGTGCTGTGGGTGGCCGGCGAGGACCGCGCCGGCGACCTGAAGGCGGCGCTGGAGCCCCGCGGCATCGCGGTGGAAACGGTCGTCGCCTACCGCGCAGAACCCGCTGAACATCTCGCCGAGCCTACGCTCGCGGCGTTGTCAGCGGGACGAATCGACGGAATACTGCACTACTCCCGCCGAAGCTGCGAAACTCTGCTGGCGGCGGGCATCCGTGACGGCGTTTATGATGCTGTCGTGGGGCTGCAACATTATGCGCTGTCGCCGAGGGTGGCCGAGCCGCTGGTGGCGAGCGGCGCGGTTGTGCGCATCGCAGCGACACCGGACGAAGGCAGTCTGCTCGACCTGTTGCCCTTCGGACGACAAGCGGGTGACGCGTGCGACGTGACACGTGGGAGGACGGCGATGGCATCACAAGCAACCGACGACGTGCCGAACAGGCCCGGGCAGACGCCCACCGAACCGGCCCCCAGGATCGACACCGAAACGAGCGAGACGACCGCGAAGGAGACCAGCGCCTTGGAGAGGATCCCGTCGTCGGCGGACGACACGCGTAAGGCGGCCGCCGGACCGGCGGAAATCGAGGTCGCAGCCATCGAGAACGCCGAGACGTCCGCCGCGCCGGCCGGCGAGGCCCCGGCTGCCGAGGAGGCCAAGGCGCCGGAGACATCCGAAGAGACGAAGGCGCAGGAAGCTCCGGCGCATGAAGCTCCGGCACAGGAAGGCTCGACGCAGGAGACGCAGGAAACGACGGCGCAAGACACAAGGGCGCAGGAAACGAAGGCGCAGGAAACGGAGGAGCCGGAGTCGAAGACGCCGGAGGCCAGAGAGCCCGTTTCCGCCCCGCCCCCGTCGCGCGGCCGCGGCGGCGCGATCGTCGGCGGCACCTTCGCCGGCCTCTTGGCCGGTGCGGTGGCGGCCGGCGCGCTGACCTATACCGGCATCCTGCCGCCGCTCGGCGCCGATCCCGGCCCGCTGCTTGAGGCGCAGGCCCGCCTGCAGGTGGCCGAGACCCGCCTCTCCGCCCTCGAAAGCCGGCCCGAGCCGGCGCCTGTGCCCGCACCTGCGCCCGCCCCGGCGGCGCCGGCCGAGCCCGACCCGGCCATCATCGCCAAGCTCGACCAGATCGACGTGCTCGCCAACCGCCTCACCGAGCTGGAGCGGGCCGCCCAGGCGCTGTCGCGGCTCGACGCCCGCATCGCGGCGCTGGAGACCCAGGCGCGCGAAGCCGAAGCGGCTCCGGCGGCCGGCTCGTCCGGCGGCGGATCTGCCGGCGAGGACGCCCGCGTCGGCGCCCTGCAGACCCAGGTCAAGGGCCTGGAGGCCAAGATCGACAGCGCCGCCCATGGCGCCGAGGAGGCGATCCGGCTGGCGACCACGGCGGGCGAGGCGGCCCAGCGCGCCGCCGCCGCGGCGACGCCGCTGCCCGACCAGCTCACGGCGATCGACCGGAAGCTCGCCGAACTGTCGAGCCTGCCCGGCCGGGTGGTGGCGCTCGACCAGCGCCTGCAGCTCGCGGCGGCGCCGAGCCGAATGATCGCCTGGCCGGTGGCGCTCGGGGCGCTGCGAACCGCGCTCGACGAGGGCCGGCCGTTCCGCTCCGAATACGACGCGGCGATGACGCTGGCCGGGCCGGGCTATGAGCGGCTCAAGGCCCTCGAAGGCATCGCCAACAGCGGCGTGCCGACGCTGCGCGAGGTGCAGGGCCGGTTCGACGATCTGGTGAGCCAGCTTCTGTCGAACGTGCCCCGCGACGAGCCGGCCGACGACATCAGCGCGGTGCTGAACAAGCTGGCGCGCAGCGCCGAAGGGCTGGTGCGTTTCCGGCCGACCCCCGGCATGGAGGGCGACACGCCCGCCGCGCTGGTCGGCCGTGTCCAGTCGCAATTGTCGCGCGGCGATCTGGCCGGCGCCATCGCCACGGTCGGCCAGTTGCCGCCCGATCTCGTCAAGATCGCAACGCCATGGCTGCAGATCGCCAAGACCCGGCTCGACGCCGACCGTCTCCTGGCCGAGCTGACCGACCAGGCCCTCGCCGCCCTGGCGCGCACCGGCGGCTGACACCAGGAGACGCGCCATGATCCGCCTCGTACTGTTCCTCTTCGTCCTGGCCGGGATCGCCTTCGGCGCCGGCTGGCTGGCCGACCGGCCCGGCATCGTCGCCGTCCAGTGGCAGGGCTGGCAAATCGAGACCTCGGTGCTGTTCGCCGCGGTGGCCCTGGTGACGGTGGTGCTCGCCGCCGGCATCGTGTGGTCGATCATCTCGACCCTGTTCAATCTGCCCGGCCTGATGTCGTCCTCGGTCTCCGAGCGGCGGCGGGCCCGCGGCTTCTCGGCGCTGTCGCGCGGCATCGTCGCCGCCGGCGCCGGCGACCCCAAGACGGCGCGCCGGGCGGCCGCCGAAGCCGAGCGCCTGCTCGGCAACGAGCCGCTGACGCTGCTGCTGCGGGCCCAGGCGGCCCAGCTCAGCGGCGACCAGAGCGCCGCCGAGGCGGCCTTCCACGAGATGGCCGCCAACAAGGAGACCCGCCTGCTCGGGCTGCGCGGCCTGTGGATGGAGGCGCAGCGCCGCGACGACGCCACCGCTGCCCGCGCCTATGCCGAGACCGCCGCCGAAGAGGCGCCGGGGCTGCCCTGGGCGGCGCAGGCCGCGCTCGACACCAGGGCTGCGAGCGGCGACTGGAGCGGCGCGCTGGCACTGCTCGACCGCAACAGCCGCAGCGGCATCGCCGACCGCAACTCGGCCAAGCGGCTGCGGGCGGTGCTGCTGACCGCCGACGCGATGGCGAAGCAGGAGAGCGCCCCCGACGTGGCGCGCGAGCGCGCGGTCGAGGCCGTCAAGCTGGAGCCGACGCTGGTGCCGGCGGCGGTGCTGGCTGGGCGCCTGCTCGGCCGGGCCGGCGAACTGCGCCGCGCCTCCAAGATCCTCGAGACCGCGTGGCGCGAGACCCCGCACCCCGAGATCGCCGAGGCTTATATGCGACTGCGCGACGGCGACGGCTCGCGCGACCGGCTGGAGCGGGCGCGCATGCTGCAGCGGCTGGCCCCGGCCGGCCACGCCGAAGGCGCGCTCACCGTGGTGCGCGCCGCCCTCGACGCGCAGGACTTCGCCACCGCCCGCGGCGCCATCATCCATTTGACCCAGGAGCCGACCCAGCGGGCGTGCCTGCTGATGGCGGAGCTGGAGGCGGCCGAGCACGGCGACGTCGGCAAGGCCCGCGAGTGGGCGGCCCGCGCCGTCCGCGCCAAGCGGGATCCGGCCTGGGTGGCCGACGGCTACGTCTCCGACCGCTGGCTGCCGATCTCGCCGGTCACCGGCCGCATCGACGCCTTCGAGTGGAAGGTGCCGCCGATCGAGCTCGGCGGGCCGATCCTCGAGCACGAGGTCGAGACCGCCTTCACGGTGGTGGAGGCCGCCGCCAGCGCCCATTCGCCGGCCTCCGTGGCGGCGCCGGCCGAGCCGGTGAAGGCCGCGCCCGCGCCGATCCTGGTGCCGGCGGCTGCCCCCGTGGCCGATGAGGTCGCAGCCTCTCCCTACGCGACCGCCGACGCGGGCACCACTACCGAAGTCGAGATCGAAGCGGAGCCGCGGGTCCGCGCCTGAACCGGATGCCGAGCCTCCTAAGGCGCCCCGTCCGGACACCGATCTGTGTCCACCGGCCATCGAACAGCACCGCCTCGCTTGAAAAAGCGGGGCGGTTCGTTTAAGCCGGCCCGGCTGCCGCAATAGCTCAGCTGGTAGAGCACATCATTCGTAATGATGGGGTCGGGGGTTCGAATCCCTCTTGCGGCACCACCTTCTTTCTTCCCTACATTTTCAAGTGTTTGGCGGTCGGGGCCATCCCCGCGTCGCATGCATGACGTTTGCCGATGGCGCGAACGGCCGCAGACCCTGACGCGTCATGCCCGCGCTTGCAGCCAAGCTTGCACAGGCGGCTCCGGCGCCCTCACCCCCGGCGCAGCTGAGCCAGAAGCGGGTTCACGCGTCTGTTATCCATCGGCGCGATCCGGTTGAGCGTTCCTACGTATGTTTTGACAGAGCGCGAGATAAGAGACGCTCGAAAATCCAAATCGGAACAACGGGTAGAATTCTTCTCAAACGGAGCGTGGAATATGATCAAGTCTGCTGCAATCGGGGCAGCCTCTCTGCTCCTCACCTCGACGCTTGCTCTCGCCTACGTCAATCCGGACGGAACAATTACACCGAGCATAACCGATTCCTATCTTTGGATCAACTTCGCGATCCTCGGCCTCCCCGCCATCTGGAGCGCGATTCTGTACAGCTAAAGTATTCTCCGCGAAGCGCAGCGACGGCTTCGCGAAAGCGAATGCCATAAGACGAAAACTATAACAAAATAACTTTGAGCGTCCGCTTGATCCAACCGGATCGACGGACGCTCAATCATGCTGTCAGATCCGATACGGCTTCCGGTTGATCCCTCAGGGCACCGGAAACGATCCCGCGAAAACACAAAGCCTGAAATAACGAATTGATTGTGGGATTTTCAGCGATCGGAATACGACTTGAAGGCTTCATCTGCCGGAATCCGTATGACCGCCTCGGATCGGCCGCTCCAATACCAATGGCCGCGCAACCGATCCGCTGATTTCGATCGCTGATTTTTACGAAAGCTTTGATGTCCCGAGAGAGAATCCGGGAACGTCTACAGCCCCAGGCGTCAGCGTCTGGGGCCGTTGCTATGAGATGTTGAATTGCCGCAGTCGCGTCCGCAAGCACCGGTTCCCGGTATTGCGCAGCACGCGCCGACAGGGACGACCGGACACGCCGCGAACCCGTGCGACGCAGCGAACCGGAGCCCAGAGCGTGATCCGATCTGACTGCATCAGATCGGACGCTCCAAGTTTCTGGTTTGTCGCATTTTCGCTGACGCGGCCCTTCGGGTCTTTCGCACAACCGGTATCCACTTGTGCGGAAAATGCTCCAACTCGGGGCGCGTGCCGCAGGCCGGTTACGCCACGGCGCGGCGGCGCGGCCGCGCATTGCGCTCGAAGAACAGCGCCTGGCTGATCACCGCCGCCGCATGGTTGGGCCGGAACGGCTTGGCGATCAGGAAGGCGGGCTCCGGCCGCTCGCCGGTGAGGAAACGCTCCGGATAGGCGGTGATGAACACCACCGGCACCTCGGCCTTCATCAGGAGGTCGTTGACCGCGTCGAGCCCGGAACTGCCGTCGGCGAGCTGGATGTCGGCCAGGATCAGGCCCGGGCGCCGTCCGGCGGCGAGCTTCACCGCCTCGTCACGGGTGCGCGCCACGCCCAGCACCCGGTGACCGAGCGATTCCACCAGCGCCTCGAAATCCAGCGCGATCAGCGGCTCGTCCTCGATGATCAGCACGTCGGTGGCGATATCCTCGGCCAGCTCGCGCCCGGCGCTGTCCAGGAGGTCGCGGAAGGCCGAGCGGTCGACGCCGAGAATGCGCGCGCCCTCCTCCTCGCTGAAATTCTCCAGGCTGACCAGCAGGAAGGCCTGTCGCGGCAGCGGCGTGAGCTGGCGCAGCCGCGCCTCGCCCGGCGTCGCGGCCGCAGCCTCCTGCGCGTGGTTGACCGACAGCGAATTCCAGATCTTGCTGAAGATACGGAACAACTCGACCTTGGTGTCGGACGCCTTGCTCAACTGCGGGGCGTTCGCCAGCAGGGCTTCCAAGGTCGCCGCCACATAGGCGTCGCCCCCCGTCTGGTCCCCCGTGACCGCACGTGCATACCGCCGAAGATAGGGCAGACTCATTGCGACCAGTTCGGCTGTCGTCATGACGCGCACCCCCAACACAATCCCAATGGGCGAAGATCATACGCCCCCGTTTTCCAAACGTCCGCATCCGAAAAATGTTCCCGTGCGGGAACCGAACCCGGCATCCGACGTTGATCCGGGCGGCAAGCTGCCGCATCCCGGCGCATCCGCCGGGACGAGGGACCGGGGCGAGGTGCCGCAAGAGATTCCGGAACAGAACAAGAGAGTCCGGAAGAGAATCGGCAGGATAGATCCTGGCGGGGTGGACGCTTGGCTCGGATGCTTGGCTCACCGGTCCCCGCAAGTCGATTATAGGTAGACTTCAGGTACAGCACGTACTGTGGCGTAGTGTCGCGTGGAGCCGCGATGAACAAGAGGACCGACATGGCACAGAAGAGGGCGAGGGAGGTCGCGGAAGACGTGGTTCCCGGACATGTGCCACCCGCGCCCCCCCGGCTTGATCGCAATGCGCAGGCGCGATTGGGCGAGCAGTTGCGGGCAATGTACGACGATCTTCTTCAGCAGCCGATACCGGATCGTTTCGTCGACCTCCTGAAGGATCTCGACGACATCGAGCAGGGAAAGAGCACTGGAAAGAGCCGGAGCGCCGAGAGGGGCAAGGCCGACAGAGGCAAGAGTGCCGAGAAGAGTGCCGAGAAGGGAACGACTGGATGACGATTGACGCGTCGATGCGGGACGCCCTCCTTGGCGCCGTTCCCAGCCTGCGCGCCTTTGCGATCTCCCTGTCCGGCAATGTCGACCGGGCGGACGATCTCGTACAGGAGACGCTGCTGCGCGCGCTCTCGCACATCGACAGCTTCCAGCCCGGCACCAATCTGAACGCGTGGCTGTTCACCATCCTGCGCAATCTGTTCCATTCCGAATACCGCAAGCGCCGCCGCGAGGTTGAGGACGCCGACGGCGTCTATGCCGCGCGCCTGTCCACCCAGCCCGAGCAGGGCGCGCGCCTCGACCTTGAGGACTTCAAGGCGGCGCTCGCCCGCCTGCCGCCCGACCAGCGCGAGGTGCTGCTCCTGGTCGGCGCCTCCGGCTTCTCCTACGAGGAGGCCGCCGAGATCTGCCAATGCGCGGTCGGCACCATCAAGAGCCGAGTGAACCGCGCCCGCACGCGCTTGGCCCAGCTTCTCGCGGTCGAGAGCGTCGACGATCTCGGCCCCGACGACCAGACGCGCGCCGCGCTGCAGGCCACGGGCTGAGACCAACGGCCGCGAAGGCGGACCATGGGCTGCGGTCGTGGATTTTCGCGAAATCTTCGGTTTTCCAAGGCTTTGGTCCCCAAGACCTTGACTCCCAAAGACCTTGGTTTCCCAAGACCTTTGTTTCCCAAGAGAAAATCCGCGGGAGTCAACGGCCCCACGCGTCAGCGTCCGGGGCCGTTGCCATGGGGTTCGGGCCGCCCGCGCGCGGAAGCGTGGTCTCCCCGCGACCGGACACGATCCGGTGACGCAAGCGGGCAATTCGGGTCCGGCCCCTCAAATGTTTCACTTGGCCTTAATCGGTCCGGAACCGTCCGAGGCATCCTGCGTTTGGTTCGCACCGTCCCAAACAGGAGTGCGTGGAATGGAAGCGAGCGTGAAGGTCAAGCGCGGCTTTGCGGCGATGGACAGCCAGACGCGGCGCGAGATCGCTCGCAAGGGCGGACAGAGTGTCCCGCCGGAAAAGCGAGTCTTCGCGAGGGATCGGTCTCTCGCCACTGCGGCAGGCCAGAAGGGTGGGCGCAGCGTCGACCCCGCCAACAGGTCCTTTTCCCAGGATCGGGAGCTTGCCTCCGACGCCGGCCGTAAGGGCGGCCGCAAGCGCGCCGGCAGCCATCACTGACCCCTCACCGCCCGCGTCCCGGCCCATCGAGACCGGCCGGGCGGATGGAGAAGACGGTTCCGCGTGCGACGAAATCCGGCCCCACGGGCCGGATTTTCGTTTGA
The DNA here is from genome assembly GCF_003966715.1 of Blastochloris tepida. NCBI lineage: Bacteria > Pseudomonadati > Pseudomonadota > Alphaproteobacteria > Hyphomicrobiales > Blastochloridaceae > Blastochloris > Blastochloris tepida. The sequence goes on along the minus strand of NZ_AP018907.1, from coordinate 3,699,607 downwards.
TGCGGCTACCGCCTGAGCCGGGAACCGAATCACTCGCCGGCGAAGGCCATGTCGTCGCGGTGGATCATCTCGGTTCGGCCGGAAAAGCCGAGAATCATCAGGATGTCCTCGGACGAGCGGCGCAGGATCTTGGCGGCGTCCTCGGCGTCATAGGCGACGAGACCGCGCGCCACCTCGGCGCCGTCTGGGCCGCGCACGATCACCGCGTCGCCGCGGGCGAACGCGCCTTCGATCCTGATGACGCCGGCCGGCAGCAGCGACTTGCCGCGCTTCAGCGCGGCGCGCGCGCCGGCATCGATGTGGAGCGTGCCCTTCGGCTCCAGCGAGCCGGCGATCCATTTCTTGCGGGCGGTGACCGGGTTGGCCGGCGTCAGGAACCAGGTCGCCCGCGCCCCCTGCTCGACGGCGCGCAGCGGGTTCGGCACCCTTCCTGAGGCGATGAGGAGGTGGGCGCCGCCCGAGGTGGCGATCTTGGCCGCCTCGATCTTGGTGCGCATGCCGCCGCGCGACAGTTCCGAGCCGACATCGCCGGCCATTGCCTCGATCTCGGCGGTGATCCGCGGCACCACCGGGATGAAGGTCGCGGTCGGGTCCTGCTGCGGCGGCGCGGTGTAGAGGCCGTCGATGTCGGACAGCAGCACGACGAGATCGGCCGACGCCATGGTGCCGACGCGCGCGGCGAGGCGGTCATTGTCGCCATAGCGGATCTCGGTGGTGGCGACGGTGTCGTTCTCGTTGATCACCGGCACCGCGCCAAGCTCCAGCAGCTTGTCGAGCGTGTTGCGGCCGTTGAGATAGCGCCGCCGCTCTTCCGTATCGCCCAGGGTGAGCAGGATCTGGCCGGCCTTCATCCCTTCCGCCGCCAGCATCTCCGACCACACCCGGGCCAGCGCGATCTGGCCGACCGCGGCAGCGGCCTGGCTCTCCTCCAGCTTGAGCGGGCCGCGACCGAGCCGCAGCACGGTGCGGCCGAGCGCGATGGCCCCCGACGACACCACCATCAGATCGGCGCCGCGCCGATGCAGCATGCCGAGATCGGCGGCGAGCGAGGCCAGCCACTCGGTGCGCGGCACGCCCTCCTTGGGATCGACCAGCAGCGCCGAGCCGACCTTGATGACGATGCGGCGGAACGCCGCGAGCTGCGGCGCGGCTTGCTGGGTCTTGGAGGACGGGGACGAGCACATGGGAGTGGACGGAGCTGGAAGCGGGTCGGAGCTGGAAACGGGCGCGGGTCAGGACCGCGCGGCTGTCGCACGCGGCCGGCGGGTTGGCAATGCCGCACCGTGCTCAGCAGGCCAACGCCAGGACATGACCTTCCTTCGCATAGCCCAGAATGGCGCGGTCGCGGGTCACCACGGTGAGACCGTGCTCGCGAGCGGTGGCGATGATCGCCCGGTCGAACGGATCGCGGGGTGGTTCGCCAGGCAGGAAAGATGACGCGACCAGAATCTCGGGAGACAGGATCGTCGCCTGCATGGCGGGGAGATCGCAAATCGACTGATACAGCGCCAGCGGGGTCAGTGCCGTCCTTAGTCGCCCTCGCGCCACCAGGAGGCCGATTTCCCAGGCTGTAATAGGCGAGATGAAGACGGAGCCTTGGTGGTTGGCCGCGGCATCGAGCGCCGCCGCGGCTTCGTCTTCGAGCGGCGCGTCCTCCGCGATCCAAAGGGCGGCGCAGGTATCCAGCAGGAGCGGGTTAATCACCGTACAGTTCCTTGCCCCAGTCGGGGTCGGCAGGCTGGGTCAGGTCGGTGCCCGGAGCAAGCGTGAACTTACCTTTCAGAATGCCAAACAGCGGATGTCGACGCGGCTGAGAGCCAGCGGACTCGGAGGCGGCGCCAGCTTGCGGCGCGTGGGATCCAGACGGCGTTGGCGACGTCGATCCGCTAGCTGAGGGACTGCCGCGCTTGCGCCGGAACACCAGCCGTTCCTTGGCCATGTCCACCTCGGACGTTTCGTAGCCGGCGTCCAACCAAGCGCGAGTCATAACATTGTTTGTTGGGTTGTTACTCCACCACGCGCGGTGACGCCGGGACGAGTCGGGCAGAGGCCGCCCAAGGATGCGCTCGATCTCGGGAAAAGTCATTGGCAGATCCGCGGCGGACGACCCCGCAAGATACCGCCGAAGGGGCTCGTAGCGAGACATGCCGGTTTTCCCTTCCTAAAGAGGATGACGCAAGAATACACACACCCTCAACTCGGTCAAGAAAGCCACTGTGTGTTTTAATCGAGCCCTCACGCGGCGCGCCCCCTCTTGTCGGGGTGTCACGGCTGCCAGCCCTCCAGCGCCGGCTCCTCCTCGTCCGCCTCCATCGCCTTGGCGTCGGCGATCACCGCCGCCAGCGCCCGGAGCGCCTCGGCGACGCCCTGGCCGGTGTGCGCCGAGAGCACCAGCGGGGTGCGCTTGGCGGCGCGCTTCAGCCGCGCCACCTGTTCCTTCAGCGTGTCGGGATCGAGCGCATCGGCCTTGGACAGCGCCACCACCTCGGGCTTGTCGGCAAGGCCGCCGCCATAGAGCGCGAGCTCGTTCCGCACCGCCTTGTAGGTCTTGCCGGCGTGCTCGGTGGTGGCATCGACGAGGTGCAGCAGCACCCGGCAGCGCTCGATATGGCCGAGAAAGCGGTCGCCGATGCCGATGCCCTCGTGTGCGCCCTCGATCAGGCCGGGAATGTCGGCGATCACGAACTCGCGCTCGTCGACCCGCGCCACGCCGAGATTGGGGTGCAGGGTGGTGAAGGGATAGTCGGCGATCTTCGGCTTCGCCGCCGACACCGCGGCGAGGAACGTCGATTTGCCGGCGTTGGGCAGGCCGACGAGGCCGGCATCGGCGATCAGCTTCAGCCGCAGCCAGATCCAGCGCTCCGGCCCCACTTCGCCGGGATTGGCCCGGCGCGGCGCGCGGTTGGTGGAGGTGGTGAAGCGCATGTTGCCGAAGCCGCCATTGCCGCCCTTGAGCAGCACCACCTTCTGGCCGACCTCGGTGAGGTCGGCGAGCAGCGTCTCCTTGTCGTCGTCGAACACCTGGGTGCCGACCGGCACGCGCAGCACGAGATCCTTGCCGCCGGCGCCGTGGCGCTGCTTGCCCTTGCCGTTCTCGCCGCGCTGGGCCTTGAAGTGCTGCTGGTAGCGATAGTCGATCAGCGTGTTGAGGCCGTCGACGCACTCGATGACGATGTCGCCGCCGCGGCCGCCATCGCCGCCGTCCGGCCCACCGAACTCGATGAACTTCTCGCGGCGGAACGAGGCGCAGCCATTGCCGCCGTCGCCCGCCTTCACGTAAACCTTGGCCTGATCGAGGAATTTCATCGAATTCTATGGGTTGGTCGCGTTGTCGTCCCGGACGGCGCGAAGCGCCGAGCCGGGACCGTTTGCAGAAAAGAGGGCCGCTCTGACGACGATCCCGGCTCGCGCGGCTGTCGCCGCTTGGCCGGGATGACGCTCTGTTCTTGTGACTTAGCCCAGCCGGGGCCCATAAGCGAGGCCGCCTCCCTGCGGACCCGGAGAGAGGCGGCCCATATCATTGCAGCCGGCTCACGCCGCCTGGATCGACGGCCCCTCGGTGAGCGGCATCGTGCCCCAGGCGCGCAAAGACGCCCAGGTCTTGCGGTCGAGCCGGAAGCGATCGACCGGCACCGAGGCGCCGAGCGCCTTGACCCGCGTCAGGCCGACGCCGGTCCACTGGAAGCCGCACTTCTCGAGCACCCGGCGCGAGGCGGCGTTGGTGACGCGCGCCGCCGAGGTGATCTCGGGCAGATCGAGGCGCGTGAAGGCAAAATCGATGACGGCGCGGGCAGCCTCGGTGGCCAGCCCGGCATTGCGATAGGGCGCACCCAGCCAATAGCCGAGGTGCATCGCGCCATCGAGGCGGTTCAAGCCGCACGCGCCGGCGAACGTGTCGCGATGCTTCGGGTAAATGCCGAAGGTCGCGCCATCGTCGTCCGGACCGGCGAGCTGGGCGATCCAAGCCTCGGCGTCCTGTTTTCGATAGGGATGCGGAATCAGGGCCGTGTTGACGGCCACGGCAGGATCGTCGGCCAGCGCCGCGATCACGGCCGCGTCCTCAAGACGCGGCGTGCGAAGCACCAGCCGCTCGGTCTCGAGGACGGGGAGACAGATCTCTCCGGGGAGCCGGATTTCGCAGGATCTTTCGAGAGTCATCGGACGGGTCCTCCTGGTAGAAAAGCGAAGGGGGAGCCGGCACCCCGGTCTCCCCCTGCGATCGACCCGTCTTGTCTCTCTGGGTCCGCCGGTTTGACTGGTGCCGACGGACCCCTGATCTTGGTGTCCGCCTATTCGGCCGCCTTCATCGTCGCAATGACGGATACGAAGGTGCGGCCGTTCGCTTTGGTGCGATACGCGACGTGGCCGTTGGCGGTGGCAAAGAGGGTGTGATCCTTGCCAATGCCGACATTGTCGCCCGCGTGCCACTTGGTGCCACGCTGACGGACGATGATGTTGCCGGCGAGCACAGCTTCGCCGCCGAACTTCTTCACGCCGAGGCGTTGCGCGTTCGAATCGCGCCCGTTGCGCGACGAGCCGCCTGCTTTTTTATGTGCCATAACCGGTCTCCCGGAGATCGTATTCGACTAAAGGTGAATCGCGACAAACAAATGTTCGTCAGGCGGCGCCCGCGCGGCGGATCTCGGTGATCCGGACCAGCATCAGATCCTGACGGTGGCCACGCTTGCGCCGGGAATTCTTGCGACGGCGCTTCTTGAAGGCGATGACCTTCGGTCCGCGCGTCAGCTCCACCACTTCGGCGGCAACCACGGCGCCCGCGACGGTCGGCGCGCCGACCGTGGTTTCGCCCTCGCTGCCGACCAGCAGCACTTCGGAGAACGTCACCGTCTCTCCGGCCACGGCCTCAAGCCGTTCGATCTCTAGGGTATCGTTGGGGGCGACGCGGTATTGCTTGCCGCCCGTCTTGATGACCGCGAACATCGTTCTGTCCCGTGTTCCAATCCGGCCTCGAGGACCGGCTTCTTGGCGATCGTTGAAAGGTCAGGGTGAATCGCGGCGTGCGCAGGACACACGCCGCCGAAGGGCGACATCTACACGGCGGCGTGCGCCGAAGTCAAGGATGGGCCGGGCTATTCGACGAGCGCGAACTGCAGGATCAGCGTGCGCTGCAGGAAGCTGAAATTGTCGTCGGAGATCATCGTCAAAATGGTCTCGCCAGCGGCGTTGGTGTGCACCGCCAGCCCCTCCATATTGTCGATCTGCTGGCCGCGGCCGGCGGTCATCAGCACCTCGCCGTCGACCACCGCGCCGGGCTCGATCGCCGAAAGCGGAATCCGCCGCACCCGCATCGACACCCCGCGCAGCAGCGAGAAGTGGCGCTCCAGCACCAGGAGGTCGCTGCCGGCGAGTGCCGCGTCGGTGATCGAGAAGTCGTCGGACCGCTTGACGCGGAAGGTGGCGAAGCGCGACCCGCGAATGATGAAGCCCAGCGAATCGGCCTCGCCGGTTTCGCCGGTCTCGGTGATGCCGATCAGGCTGCCGGCCAGCGCGCTGGCGGCGCCGCCGAGATCGCGCGGCACCGCGACCAGCGCCTCGAGCCCGCTGTTCTTCGGCATCTTCTTCAGCGCCGGCGGCACCGGCCGGGGCATGCCGCGGGCGGCGAACGGCGCACCCGAGCAGTCGTAGCGGCGGATCTCGTGCACCCGCTCGATGCCGACGTAACAGGCGCTGCCGTCGACGGCCAGCGACTCGACGTCGGCGCGGCCGATCCGCGCCAGCGGCTCGCCGGCCGTGCCGCGCATCGCCGCGATCCGCACGTCGCTCAAACCGCTGAGCCGGCCGTTCGCGGTGTCGAGCCGGCCGGTCAGCCACACCCCGGCATCGGAGACGGCGAGAATGCGCTCGCCCGCAGCATCCAGGCGCAAGCCCGACCAGCCGCCGAAGGCGGGATTGTCGGCCGAGAGCTCCAGCCCGCCGCGAAACTCCAGCCGGCCGAAGCGCTTCCGCTCCGGCTCGCCCGGATCGAAGCTGGTGACCGGCGTCGCCTGCACCGCCAGCGCCAGCGGCTCGGCCGGCAGCACCTTGGGCTTGGCAACCGCGGTGGCGGCAAACGGCACCACCGCCGCAACCACCGCCGCGGCGATCAGACCGCGAAATCGTGCTCTCATGCCGCCCGCCTGCGCCTGCGGCCGGGGTGGGGCTCGGGCCGCGCCATGTCCTCGTCGAACAGCTCGGCCAGCTTCTCGGTCATCACCCCCCCCAGCTCCTCGGCATCGACGATGGTCACCGCCCGGCGGTAGTAGCGCGTCACGTCGTGGCCGATGCCGATGGCGATCAGCTCGACCGGCGAGCGGGTTTCGATCTCCTCGATGATCCAGCGCAGATGCCGCTCGAGATAATTGCCGGGATTGACCGACAGCGTGGAGTCGTCGACCGGGGCGCCGTCCGAGATCATCATCAGGATCTTGCGGTTCTCCGGCCGCACCAGCAGCCGTTCATGCGCCCAGGCCAGCGCCTCGCCGTCGATATTCTCCTTCAGCAGGCCCTCGCGCATCATCAGGCCGAGATTCTTGCGCGCCCGCCGCCACGGCGCATCGGCCGACTTGTAGACGATGTGGCGCAGATCGTTGAGGCGGCCGGGTGCCGGCGGCTTGCCGGCGGCGAGCCACGCCTCGCGCGACTGGCCGCCCTTCCAGGCCCGGGTGGTGAAGCCGAGGATCTCGACCTTGACGCCGCAGCGCTCCAGCGTGCGGGCGAGGATGTCGGCGCAGGTCGCCGCCACCGTGATCGGCCGGCCGCGCATCGAGCCGGAATTGTCGATCAGGAGCGTCACCACCGTGTCGCGGAAGCGGGTGTCGCGCTCCATCTTGAAGGACAGCGGGTGCATCGGATCGATGATGACGCGGGCGAGCCGCGCCGGATCGAGCAGCCCCTCCTCGAGGTCGAAGTCCCAGCCGCGGTTCTGCTGGGCGAGCAGCCGCCGCTGCAGCCGGTTGGCGAGGCGGGCGACGACGCCTTGCAGATGCGACAGCTGCTTGTCGAGATAGCCGCGCAGCCGGTCGAGCTCCTCGGCGTCGCACAGATCCTCGGCGTGCACCATCTCGTCGAACTTGCCGGTGAACGGCCGGTAGTCCGGTCCGCGCACCTCGTTGGGCAGAGCGTGGCGGGGGCGGCGCGGCTCGCCGGCATCCTGGGCCTCGCCCGTTTCGGTCTCCTCCGGCAGGTCGCTGGCCGGCGCGTCGTCGAGCTCGCTGGTGCCGTCAGGCAGGTCCTCGGCGCCAAGCTCGCCGGTGCGTTCGCTCGCGCCCTCGGCGCTCTCGCCCGTCTCGTCCTGGCTTTCCTCATCGTCGTCGCGCTGGTCGTCGTCGCCCGATTCCTCGCTGTCGTCGGGCTCGGTGTCGCGGCCCTCGGCCATGTCGAGCTGGGACAGCAGGTCGCGCACCGTCTCGGCGAAGCGGCGTTGGTCGTCGATGCGGCCGGTGAGCTTGTCGAGGTCGCGCCCGGCGCGCTCCTCCACGAAATCGCGCCACAGCCCGACCAGCTTCTCGGCGCCGGCCGGCGGCGGGCGGCCGGTCAGCCGCTCGCGCACCAGCATGGCCAGCGCATCGGCTAGCGGCGCGTCCGCCCGCTCGGTCACCTCGGCATAGGCGCCGCGGCGGTAGCGTTCCTCCAGCATGGCGGCGAGGTTGCCGGCCACCCCGGCCATGCGCTTGGCGCCGATCGCCTCGACCCGGGCCTGCTCGATGGCCTCGAACACCGCGCGCGCCTCGCGCTCCTCCGGCGCCAGCCGGCGGTGGATGGCGGGGTCGTGGCAGGCGATGCGCAACGCGACGGAATCGGCGTGGCCACGCACCACCCCGGCCTCGAACGGCGTCAGCTTGCGCGGCGGCTCGGGCAGCCGCACCCGGCTGCCGGCGAGGCTCGGCCGCTCGGCGGCAAAGCCGACATCGAGATCGGCGCGCCGGGCGATCGCCTTCAGGCAGGTCTCGACCGCCCGCTTGAACGGCTCGGTCGGCGCCTCGCGCGCGCCGGCCTTGCTGCGGTTCGAGCCGCCGACCGTCCGCGGTTCGCTGGCCATGGCCCCGTCCCTACCCCGCCCTCATGACAGCGCGACGTTCACCGCCGACTCGGGCAGATCCTGGCCGAAGCAGCGCTGGTAGAACTCGGCGACCAGCGGCCGCTCCAGCTCGTCGCACTTGTTGAGGAAGGTGACGCGGAAGGCGAAGGCCAGTTCCTGGAAGATGTCGGCGTTCTCGGCCCAGGTGATCACCGTGCGCGGGCTCATCACCGTCGACAGGTCGCCATTCATGAAGGCGTTGCGGGTGAGGTCGGCCAGCCGCACCATCTTAGAAATGGTCTCGCGGCCCTTCTCGGTGCGGAATGACTTGGCCTTGGCCAGCACGATCTCGACCTCCTTGTCGTGCGGCAGATAGTTCAGCGTGGTGACGATCGACCAGCGGTCCATCTGCGCCTGGTTGATCTGCTGGGTGCCGTGATAGAGGCCGGTGGTGTCGCCGAGCCCGATGGTGTTGGCGGTGGCGAACAGCCGGAAGGCGGGGTGAGGGCGGATGACCCGGCTCTGGTCGAGCAGCGTCAGCCGGCCGGAGGATTCCAGCACCCGCTGGATGACGAACATCACGTCGGGGCGCGCGGCGTCGTACTCGTCGAACACCAGCGCGACATTGTTCTGGTAGGCCCAGGGCAGGATGCCGTCGCGGAACTCGGTGACCTGCTGGCCCTCGCGGATGACAATGGCGTCCTTGCCGATCAGGTCGATACGGCTGATGTGGCTGTCGAGATTGACGCGCACGCACGGCCAGTTGAGCCGCGCCGCCACCTGCTCGATATGGGTCGACTTGCCGGTGCCGTGGTAGCCGGCGACCATGACGCGGCGATTGTGGGCGAAGCCGGCGAGGATGGCGAGCGTGGTCGCGCGGTCGAACACATAGTCGGCGTCGAGGTCCGGCACGTGGTCCTCGGGCTCGGAATAGGCCGGCACTTCGAGATCGCTGTCGATCCCGAACACCTGCCGGACCGACACTTTCATGTCGGGAAGGGGGGCCGTGGGCACGCTGACATTCATGAACCGGTTCCTTGCCGCGGGCGCCATCGGGGGCGGTGGCCCGCTCGCGGGCTCGCGCCCCGAGGCGCCATCTTGAAATCTAGAGCATCAAATCCCGAGCATTAGATCTAGTGGATTAGATCTAGAGGATTCCTGGGCCCGATGGAACCGGACAGGACGCCCTAAGTTTTTGAGTTGTCGCGCCTTCTATCGCAAACCTGCAATCCGCTTCTGCGGAAGAGGCGCACAACCGGACTCCCGCGGACCATCCCCGCTCTCAGCAGAGGCCGGCCCCCTTGAGGTAGTTGTAGGCGGAGATGATGTCACGCAGCCTGTCCTCGGACGAGGTGTCGCCGCCATTGACGTCCGGATGGTGGCGCTTGGCCAGCGTCTTGAACCGCGCCTTGATCTCCTCGCGGGTGGCGTCGACGTCGAGGTCGAGCGCGGCCAGCGCCTTGCGCTCGCCATTGCGGATGGTGCGTCCGCGCGCCTTGGGCTCCTGCGTCTCGGCCTGACGCGCCCCGAACACCCGGAACGGATCGCCGAAGGCGAACTCGCCGGCCTCGAACGCGGCCTCCGCCCTGTGGGCGCTGGCATGGACGCCGTTGACGCCCATCTTCCAGGTCGGACGATGGCCGGTGACCGCGGCCTTCTGCCAGGCGGCCACCTCCTCGTCGCTCATGCCGGCGAAGTAGTTGTAGGAGTGGTTGTATTCGCGCACGTGGTCGAGGCAGAAGTGCAGATACTCGCCGTCGCGGCCGCGGCCCTTGGGTGCGCGGTGCGTGCCGGCCGCCTCGCAGCCCGGCCACTGGCACACGGGCCCCCGCGCACGCACCACCGGCTCCTCGGCGGCGCGCTTGACGCGGATTCGATCGAACAAGGGCGAGTTCAGTTTCATGGGTCGATTATGCGGATGAGACCGACGTCAAACAAGGATGGCCGTCCGGATTGACCGCGTGCGGTCACGACGCCTACGCATAGCACATGACCTTTGCCGAACGCATCGAATCACGGCTTCGAGCCGCGCTGGCGCCGAGCGAGCTGCGCGTCGAGGACGAGTCCGCCCGCCACGCCGGGCATGCCGGCAGCCGGCCGGGCGGCGAGACGCATTTCCGCATCCATATCGTGGCCGAGGTGTTCCGGGGGAAGAGCCGCGTCGCGCGTCACCGCATGGTGAACGATGCGTTGCGCGCCGAGTTCGCCGAGCGCATCCACGCTCTGGCGATCCACGCCGCGGCCCCCGGTGAATAGACGAATAGGCACCGCAGGTCGCGCGGCCTGAGCGGCGGCAGCCGGCGCCTACTTCGCCAGCGCCTTCTCGATCTCCGGCATCAGCGTCGTCTTGAGCGTGTCCGGCATGATCGGGCCGATGAACTTGTAGCGGATGGTGCCGTCGCGGCCGATCACGAAGGTCTCGGGCACGCCGTAGACGCCCCAGTCGATGCCGGTGCGCCCACTCTGGTCGACGCCGATCGCCACATAGGGATTGCCGAAATTGTCGAGGAAGCGGCGGGCGTTGTCGGCCTTGTCCTTGTAGTTGAGGCCGTAGAGCTTGACGCGCGGATCCTTGCCCAGCTCGACGAGCTGCGGATGCTCCTCGCGGCAGGGAATGCACCACGAGGCCCACACATTCACCAGCGTGACCTGATCCTTGAGCGTGCCGGAGCTGAAGCCCGGCAGGTTCGTCCCCTCCAGCGGCTCCAGCGAAAAGGCCGGCACCGGCTTGCCGATCAGGGCCGACGGGATCTTCGACTTGTCGCCCGAGAACAGGCCGAACCAGAACAGCAGCGCCAGCGCCGCGAACAGGCCGAGCGGCAGCAGCGCCAGCTTGAGCCGGCGCGGCGCGGCCTCGGGCGTCTCGGGAGCCGGCGTGCCGGCGTCGGGCTTCGGGGTCTCGGACTGGCTCATGGCGCGCCGGCTCCTTCGAGCACCGGCGGCGTGGGCGGCGTCGGCGTGGCTGCGGCCGGCCGGCGGCGGGCATTGGCCGCCTGCTCCAGCGCCGCAAGCTGACGGCGCTGGCTGCGGTAGTCGATCGTCACCCAGGCGATCAGGCTGAAGGCGACCAGCCCGGCCGCGGCCCAGGCAAGCTGGATGAACAGCGCATGCGGTCCGAGGTCGATCATGCCGAACAACTCACGCAGTGGCGCCGCGCTGGGCGGCAAGGATGCGCAGCGTGCGCACACGCCGGCGCAGGATTTCGTTGCGCATGGCGGCGAGGTGCAGCGCCACGAACATCAGCGTCGCGCCCACCGCCATGATCAGGAGCGGCGTCAGGATCGACGAATGGATGGTCGGACCGCCCAGCCGAATCACCGAGGTCGGCTGATGCAGCGTGTTCCACCAGTCCACCGAGAACTTGATGATCGGAATGTTGACCGCGCCCACCAGCGTCAGCACCGCAGCGGCGCGCCCGGCCCGGCCGGGATCCTCCACCGTGCGCCACAGCGCGATCAGGCCGAGATAGATCAGGAGCAGCACCAGCGTGGAGGTCAGCCGCGCGTCCCACACCCAATAGGTGCCCCACATCGGCCGGCCCCACAGCGCGCCGGTAACGAGGCACAGCAGCGTGAACGCCGCGCCGATCGGCGCCGCCGCCTTCTGCGACACGTCGGCCAGCGGGTGCTTCCACACCAGGGTGCCGAGCGCCGACAGCGTCATCACCACGTAGCAGGCCATGCCCAGCCACGCCGAGGGCACGTGGATGTAGAGGATGCGCACGGTGGCACCCTGCTGGTAGTCCTCGGGGGCGACGAAGAAGGCGAGATAGATACCGACGGCCAGAAGGCCGGCGGCGATCACCCCGGCGATCGGGATCGCCGGACGGGCGAACGAGAGAAACCGTGTCGGATTGGCCAGATCAATGAGCGCCATGGGCCGGCTTTTAGCGGGAGTGCCCGGCCCCCGCAATGCGCTGGCGCAAGGACCAGCGAATCCACGTAGGCCGCGCGCCGGTTCAGTCGAGCCCGGCGCGGATGGCGGCGCCCGCCGCGATCGGCCCCAGCACGAGGCTGCCCAGCGACAGCGCGCACAGGATGGTGAAGGGCGCGCCGAACGGCAGGCCGCCGGTGACCGCGGCGTTGGAGGCGGAGATGCCGAAGATCAGGATCGGGATCGACAGCGGCAGGATCAGCACCGCCACCAGCAGGCCGCCGCGGCGCAGTGTCACGGCCAGGGCGGCGCCGACCAGACCGATGAAGGTGAGCGCCGGGGTGCCGACCAGAAGCGTCAGCACCACCGCGCCGATGGCGAGCGGCTCCAGGTTCAGCAGCAGCGACAGCACCGGCGCCGCCAGCACCAGCGGCAGACCGGTGGCGATCCAGTGGGCGAGGCCCTTGGCGGCGGCGACCAGCTCCAGCGGGGTGCGCGCGGTGAGCAGCAGATCGAGCGTGCCGTCCTCCTGGTCCTGGGCGAACAGCCGGTCGAGCGCGAGCAGGCTCGCCAGGAGCGCCCCCACCCAAAGGATGGCCGGGCCGATGCGGCGCAGCAGGTTGAGATCCGGGCCGATGGCGAACGGCATCACCACCACCACCGCCAGGAAGAACAGCACGCCGACGAAGGCGCCGCCGCCGACCCGGACGGCAAGGCGCAGATCGCGCACGACGAGAGCGATAAGCGCGGTCATGACACGGTGTCCCCGGCGAGCCTGAGTTCGTCATAGGCCACCGCCAGCGGCTGGTGGGTGGCCGCCACCACCAGCCCGCCGGCGGCGAGATGCGCCGCGATCAGCTCGAACAGCCGGCCCTGCGAGGCCACGTCGAGCGCGGTGGTCGGCTCGTCGAGCAGCCACAGCGGCCGGTGGACGACGAGCAGGCGGGCGAGCGCCAGCCGCCGCCGCTGGCCGGCGGAGAGATACTGCGCCGGCAGCTCCGCAAGCTTGCCCAGCGCCACCCGGTCGAGCGCATCGTCGCGCGACAGGCCGCTTCCGCCGCCGAGCGCGGCGATCCAGAAATCGAGATTCTCGGCCACCGTCAGCGCCGGCTTCAGCGCGTCGAGATGGCCGAGATAGTGCGCCTGCTCGCCGACCGACAGCTCGTCGTCGCCGCCCTGAAGCGTGAGCGTGCCGGCGAGCGGGCGCACCAGCCCGGCGATGAGCCGCAGCAGCGAGGACTTGCCCGCCCCGTTCGGCCCGACCAGCGCCAGCGTGCGGCCGGCATCGAGCGAGAACGAGACGTCGCGGAACACCTCGCGGCCGCCGCGTTCGCAGGTGAGGCGGGTGCCGACGAGGCGGCAGGATGACGGCATGAGGCGTGAAACCGGATGTGGCGGAGAACAGGGAACGGGCCCGAACCAACACCACGCCCGCCGGATCGGCGCAAGAGGCTCCCCAACCGGTTCCCGAACATGGACGTTGCGCCGGCGCGGCCGCACAATCGTGCATCGCCTCTCGCGCCTGTGGGATGGAGGCGTTATAAGCCGCGGTGCCCTGGCATCCATCCGCGCGACCCCCCGGCCTTGTCTTGACTGGCCGCCGGTCAGCGAGCCTGCGCGGCACGCCAGCTCACCTGCACGCGGGAACGGCTTTGACCATGACTTCGCTCGACAGTTTCAAGTGCCGAAAGACTCTCACGGTCGGCACGAAGACCTACGTCTATTTCAGCCTCAAGGCCGCCGAGAAGAACGGGCTCAAGGGCATTTCCCGTCTGCCGTTCTCGATGAAGGTGCTTCTGGAAAACCTGCTGCGCCACGAGGACGGCCGCACGGTGACCAAGGACGACATCAAGGCGATGGCCGACTGGCTGAAGTCGAAGGGCAGGTCCGAGCGTGAGATCGCCTTCCGGCCGGCGCGGGTGCTGATGCAGGACTTCACCGGCGTGCCGGCGGTGGTCGATCTCGCGGCGATGCGCGACGCCATGGCCACGCTCGGCGGCGACCCCAAGAAGATCAATCCGCAGGTGCCGGTCGATCTCGTCATCGACCATTCGGTGATCGTCGACAATTTCGGCACGGCGCGCGCCTTCAAGCAGAATGTCGAGCTTGAGTATCAGCGCAACGGCGAGCGCTACCGCTTCCTCAAATGGGGCCAGTCGGCCTTCGCCAATTTCTCGGTGGTGCCGCCCGGCACCGGCATCTGCCATCAGGTCAATCTGGAATACCTTGCCCAGACGGTGTGGACCAGGAAGGAGAAGGTGCTCAAGCGCGGTAAGGCCGCCACCGTCGAGGTCGCCTATCCCGACACGCTGGTCGGTACCGACAGCCACACCACCATGGTCAACGGCCTTGCCGTGCTGGGCTGGGGCGTCGGCGGCATCGAGGCGGAGGCGGCGATGCTCGGCCAGCCGATCTCGATGCTGATCCCCGAGGTGGTGGGCTTCCGCCTTGCCGGCAAGATCCGCGAGGGCGTCACCGCCACCGATCTGGTGCTGACAATCACCCAGATGCTGCGCAAAAAGGGCGTGGTCGGCAAGTTCGTCGAGTTCTTCGGCCCCGGCCTCAACGCGCTGACGCTGGAGGACCGCGCCACCATCGCCAACATGGCGCCCGAATACGGCGCCACCTGCGGCTTCTTCCCGGTCGACGAGGATACGCTGCGCTATCTCACCGACACCGGCCGCAAGCCGGGCCGCGTCGCTTTGGTCGAGAAGTACGCCAAGGCCCAGGGGCTCTACCGCACCCGCGCCACGCCCGAGCCGGTGTTCACCGACACGCTGGAGCTCGACCTCGCCACCGTCGAGCCCTCGCTCGCCGGCCCCAAGCGGCCGCAGGACCGGGTGCTGCTGTCGGACGTGAAGGCCGGCTTCGCCGCAGCGATGGAGACCGAGTTCAAGCGGCCGGGCGAGCTGGACAAGGCGGCGCCGGTCGAGGGCGCCGCCTACGAGCTGCACCATGGCGACGTGGCGATCGCCGCCATCACCTCCTGCACCAACACCTCCAATCCCTATGTGATGATGGCGGCGGGCCTCGTCGCCCGCAACGCGGTGGCGCGCGGGCTGAAGTCGAAGCCGTGGGTGAAGACCTCGCTCGCACCCGGTTCGCAGGTGGTGGCCGAATATCTCGCGAGCGCCGGCCTGCAGAAGGATCTCGACAAGATCGGCTTCAACCTCGTCGGCTTCGGCTGCACCACCTGCATCGGCAATTCCGGGCCGCTGCCCGAGCCGATCTCGAAATCGATCAACGACAACAAGCTGGTGGCGGCGGCGGTGCTGTCGGGCAACCGCAATTTCGAGGGCCGGGTGAACCCGGACGTGCAGGCCAACTACCTCGCCTCGCCGCCGCTGGTGGTGGCCTATGCGCTGGCCGGCACGGTGCAGCGCGACCTCACCACCGAGCCGCTCGGCACCGGCAAGGACGGCCAGCCGGTGTACCTCAAGGACATCTGGCCGACCCAGCGCGAGGTCGCGGCGCTGGTGCGCAAGTTCGTCACCCGGAAGACCTTCAAGGCCAAGTACGCCGACGTGTTCAAGGGCGACGCCCACTGGCGCAAGATCAAGGTCACCGGCGGCCTCACTTATGCCTGGGAGAACGCCTCGACCTATGTGCAGAACCCGCCCTACTTCACCGGCATGGGCACCGAGCCGAAGCCGGTGACCGACATCGAGCAGGCGCGGGTGCTGGGCCTGTTCCTCGACTCCATCACCACCGACCACATCTCGCCGGCCGGTTCCATCAAGGCCGCCTCGCCGGCCGGCAAGTACCTCACCGGCCATGGCGTCGCGGCGATCGACTTCAACCAGTACGGCACCCGCCGCGGCAATCACGAGGTGATGATGCGCGGCACCTTCGCCAACATCCGCATCAAGAACCAGATGCTGGGCGGCAAGGAGGGCGGCCTCACCCTCCACTATCCGGACGGCGAGGAGTTGCCGATCTATGACGCGGCGATGCGTTACAAGGCCGAGGGCGTGCCGCTGGTGGTGTTCGCCGGCCGCGAGTACGGCACCGGCTCCTCGCGCGACTGGGCGGCCAAGGGCACCAATTTGCTCGGCGTGCGCGCGGTGATCGCCCAGTCGTTCGAGCGCATCCACCGCTCGAACCTCGTCGGCATGGGCGTGCTGCCGCTGACGTTCCAGGAGGGCACCTCCTGGCAGAGCCTCGGGCTCAAGGGCGACGAGACGGTCACCATCAAGGGCCTGGAGACCGGGCTGAAACCCCGCCAGACGCTCACCGCCACCATCACCCGCGCCGACGGCACCAGTTTCGACGTGCCGCTGCTGTGCCGGATCGATACGCTCGACGAGCTCGAATATTTCCGGAACGGCGGCATCCTGCACTATGTGCTGCGCGGCCTCGCGGCGTGATCCGGACGCCGACCCCGACCGCCGGGACCGCCGGATCTCCGGCCGCCCCGGCGCGAGGGAGCCACACGCAATCGTGCCGGCGCCTCACACCGACGTGACTCCCCCGCGGCCGAAGCGGGGTCTATGCAGGCGGACGATGATCCAGCGCCTCCGCTTCCTTCTCGCCATGCTCGCAGCCGCGGCGGTTCCGGCCCCGCCGGCCGCCCTTGGTGCGGATGCGCCCCTCGTCGTCGAGCTGTTCACCAGCCAGGGCTGCTCGTCCTGCCCGCCGGCCGACACCTTCATCGGCGAGCTTGCCGAGCGGCCGGGCGTGATCGCCCTGTCGCTGGCGGTCGACTATTGGGACTATCTCGGCTGGAAGGACACGTTGGCGCATCCCGCCCATTCCGACCGTCAGCGCGCCTATGCCGAGGCCCGCGGCGACCGGCTGGTGTTCACCCCGCAGGTGGTGGTCAATGGCCGCAACTCGGTGCCGGGCCACGACCGCGCCGCTATCGAGCGCGCGCTGCAGGCAGCGCGGACCGACGCGCCGGTGCCGGTGTCGGCGGCGGTGAATGGCGAGCGGATCGACGTGACGGTCGGCGGCACGGCCGGCACCGGGTCTGCGCCGGCTCGCAGCGGCGAGGTGTGGGTGCTGGGCGTTCAGCGGCGGGCAGCGGTCGAGATCGGCCGCGGCGAGAACGCCGGGCAGACCGCCACCTATCGCAATGTGGTGCGCCATATCCGCCGGATCGCCGACTGGACCGGACAGACGACCAAGGTCGCGGTCGAAAGGGCTGCCTTCGCCGGCCGGGAGTGCGACCTTTTGGTGGTGCTGGTGCAGACGGCGCCGGAAGGGCGGCTCGGGCCGGTGGTCGGCGCCAGCGTCGTTCCGCTGCGCTGACGCCGCTCTGGTCAGAAGGCCGATGTGCTGAGAACCGGCGCGCTGACGCCGCACGACAGCGCCGACGGGTGGTCGCCGCGCCTCGCATCATTCGGATTTTCGGGCAGAGATTCGAGACTGTCTCGCCGGCAGACTGGCAACGGCGAAAAAGGTTGGGCCGGCCGCACTGCGCCCCAGGGGGCTGGGGGGCTGGGGTTTACCGGGGCACCGCGCTGACCGGCCCTTGTCGTGATAAGTCCTGACCCTCATCCTTGTTCCAAGCGTTCGCAAGAAAATGCCGGCGCAATTGGCACAAGGGCTGCGCTCAAGCACGTAGTTCCGGCCGGGCCGATGCCCTTTCTGCTTGAACGAGGCAGGATTCCAGCGATCATGACAGACTGGTAATGATTTTCGAGGAGGCGCGGTTGAGCGATATCGAGCCCAGCGGGAACCGCGGAGGCGCGACGGCCGAATGGACCGGGGCGCCCTCCGCGAACGGAACGGGGGCGGCGCTGGCGCCCTGGGTGACCTTCGACCGGCGCGAGCTCGACAGCATCCTGAACCTCTATGGCCGCAAGGTCGCCGACGGCGAATGGCGGGACTACGCCATCGATTTCCTGAAGGACCGGGCGGTGTTCTCGGTGTTCCGGCGCGCGGCCGACGTGGCGCTCTACCGCATTGAGAAGATACCCCGGCTCGCCCGCAAGCAGGGCGCATACAGCGTGGTGTCGGCCACCGGCCTGATCCTGAAGCGCGGCGCCGACCTCGACCGGGTGCTGCGGGTGCTCGACAAGCCGGTGCGGCTGGTGGCGGGGTAATTTATCACCGCCCGGGCGGTGGCGTGCCGTCGCCCTCGCCGAGCGGGCGCTGCATCAGCACGCTGTCGAGCCAGCGGCCGTGCTTCCAGCCGGTCGAGACCAGCGAGCCGACCATGTGGAATCCCAGCGCGGCGTGCAGGCCGATCGAGGCGGCGTTGGCCTGATCGCCGATCACCGCCACCATCTGGCGAAAGCCTGCCGCCGTGCAGTCGGCGATCAGCCGGCCGAGCAGGGCGCGCCCGACGCCCCGGCCGCGGGCCGATGCATCGAGATAGATCGAATCCTCCACCGTGAAGCGGTAGGCTGGGCGGGTGCGGTAGGCGCCGGCATAGGCATAGCCGAGCACGCGGCCATCGCCCACGGCCACCAGATAGGGCCCGCCGAACGCGGTGACCGCCGCGAAACGGCGGCGCATCTCGGCGACATCGGGCGGGTCGAGCTCGAACGAGGCGGTGCCGGTGCGCACGGCCTCGGCATAGATGGCGGCGATGGCGGGGAAGTCGCCCGCCGCGGCGGGGCGGATCTCGAAGGCGCAGGACATTTCGAAGGCGCGGGTCATCTCGAAGGCGCAGGACATGGCGCCCGGTCCATACGCCGATTTTGCCGGCTGCGGGAGCGGCACGGTCGGGCAAAACGAAAGGCCCCGGCGGATGCCGGGGCCTTGGGTCGTCTCTGCCGGTCGGACCGTCTGTCCGTCAGGCGGCTGCGCTCACTCGCGGTTGCCGAGAAGCTGCAGCAGCATGGTGAACAGGTTGATGAAGTTCAGGTAGAGCGACAGCGCGCCGAGGATTGCCGTCTTCTCCTGGGTGTAGCCGTCCATGCCGCCATAGAGGTACTCGGTCTTCAGGCGCTGGGTGTCCCAGGCGGTGAGGCCGGAGAACACCAGCACGCCGATCACGGAGACCGCGAACTGCAGAGCGGACGACGCCAGGAAGATATTGACCAGCGAGGCGATCACCAGGCCGAACAGGCCCATGATCAGGAACGAGGCCATGCCCGACAGGTCTTTCTTGGTCGTGTAGCCGTAGAGCGACAGCGCACCGAACGAGGCGGCGGTGATGAAGAACACCCGCACGATCGAGGTGTGCGTATAGACCAGGAAGATCGAGGCGAGCGACAGGCCCATCAGGCCGGCGAACACCCAGAAGGTGATCTGGGCCGCCTGCGGGCTCATCGAATTGACGCGGGCGCTGAGCAGGAACACGACGCCGAGCGGGGCCAACATGATGACGTACTTGAGCGGGCTGACGAACACCCACTGGCCGAACGTGGTGAGCATGATCCCGTCGCGCAGGCGCAGAACCGCATTGGCGGGGTCGTCCGTCACCGAGAGCATGTAGGTGCCGAGCGCGGCGAAGCCCGTGATTGCGAGCCCAAGCATCATGTAATTGTAGATGCTGAGCATGTAGGCGCGCAGGCCGGCGTCGACCGCAGCGGCCTCGGCGCGCGGAACCGTTCTGCCGAACGGCGCTGCAGCGTTCCGATCAAACTGTGCCATCGTAATCCTCGTGCTTTCCCTGCCGGAGATCACTGAACCGTGCTCGCCCCCCGGCTTGCCGGGTAAATATGGCGGCGGGGCGCTACGGTACAAGAGCAGGCGCTCGCGCGCCGCCTCGCAAACTGCCCGTGCGGCATCACGCCGCTCGAACAGAGTTAAGCATCTTCGGCGGCGCTTCAAGGCCGGACCGGACCGTTTGCATCCATCTGCCGGCCCGGATCCGGACGCAATTCGACCGATCGGCCAAACAGTCCGGCAAGGAAAGCGTCCCACACTGGCGGCGGAACGAGGCTGGAGATTCTTACCATGCACGACCCGATCGACAACCTCATGGTGCGCGTGCGCTGCCCCGAATGCCGCAATCATTTCCGGGCACGCGTCCATCGCCTGCTGTTCGCGGCGCGGGTGGCCTGTCCGCTGTGCCACACCGAGATGTTCTTCCACGTCAGCCGCCACGGCGAGAACGAGGACGTCGAGCACTACATCCGCTATGTCGAGGGCCGCACCCGCCACCCGCATTTCTTCGCCGGCCGCTGAGAGCGGCAGCCGGAAACTCAATCACAGATGCCGCAGCACCGGCGCCGGCCGCTCGCCCAGCGCCCGCCAGGTGCCGACGAGGCCGAACGCCACCGTCAGCATCAGCGCCACCGCCACCGAGGCCAGCGCCCCCGCCCAATCCCACGCGAACGGGAGCCGCATCGCCTGCGACACGATCGCCCAGCCGGCGAGCGAGCCGGCCAGCACGCCGAAGGTGGCGGTGACGGCGCCGAGCATGGCGTATTCCAGCCCATAGGCCTTGAGCAGCCGGCCGCGCGTCGCCCCCAGCGTCTTGAGGATCACCGCATCATAGACCCGGTGGCGGTGGCCGGCGGCGAGCGCCCCGGCCAGCACCAGCACCGCGGCGATCAGCGTCACCGTGCTGGCGCCGCGAATGCCGGCGATCAGGTTGCCGACGAGGTCGTTGACCGCCGCCAGCGCGTCCTTGACCCGCACCGTGGTGACGGTCGGAAAGTCCGCCGCCACCCGGCTGAGCACGGCAAGCTCGCCCGCGCCGCCATTCGGCAGGGCGAGCGTGGCGAGATGGGTGTGCGGCGCGCCGCGGAAGGCGGACGGGCTGAACACCATGACGAAATTGATGCCGAGCGAATCCCACTCCAGCGTGCGCAGGTTCGACAGCGTCGCCTCGATGTTGCGGCCGAGCACATTGACGACGATCCAGTCGCCGACCTTGAGCCCGAACGCATCGGCGATGCGCTTCTCCATCGACACCAGCGGCGGCCCGGCATAGTCCGCCGGCCACCACGCACCCTCCACCACCCGCGAGCCCTCGGGCGGCGTGTCGGCATAGGTGATGCCGCGGTCGCCCGACAGCACCCAGGCGACGTTCTGCGGCGCCTCGATGGTCTCCACCGGCCGGCCGCCGAGCGAGACCAGCCGGCCGCGCAGCATCGGCACGCGGGTCAGCTTGCCGTCCGGCACCAGTTCCCGGATGAAGCCGTCGAACCGGCCGGCCTCGGCGCTCGGAATGTCGACGAAGAAGAAGCTCGGCGCCCGCTCGGGCAGCGAGGCGGTGAACTGGCGGCGCAGGTTCGAATCGATCTGCGCCAGCGTCACCAAGAGTGCCAGCCCGAGCCCCAGCGACAGCACCACCGAGGGGGTGACCGCGCCGGGCCGGTGGATGTTGGCGAGCGCGAGGCGCAGCTCGGTCGAGCGCACCGGCGGCAGGCGGCGGGCCAGCGCCATGATGCCGGAGGCGACGAGGCGCAGCAGCAGGAACACCGCGCCGGCTGCCCCGACATAGGCGGCGGCCAGCGTCGGATCGCCGGAGGTGAGGATCGCCAGCGCCGCCAGCGCCGCCACCGCCAGCCCCGTCAGCGCGATGTAGCGGCGGCGCGGCCAGCGACGCTCCGGCGCCACCATGTCGCGGAACAGGGCCGACACCGGCACGTCATGGGCGCGGCCGAGCGGCCACAGCGCGAAGGCCAGCGCGGTGACGAGGCCATAGAGCGCGGCGAGCCCCAGCACGCCGGGATAGAGCGCCGGCGCCAGCGGGATCGGGATCAGCGCGCCGAACACGCCCGAGACGACGAACGGCAGGCCGGCGCCGACGCCAAGACCGATGACGACGCCGAGCCCGCCCAGCAGCAGCACCTGGGCGAGATAGATGGCGAACACCCGCCCGCCGGTGGCGCCCAGCGTCTTGAAGATGGCGATGACCTCACGCTTCCGGTCCATGTAGCTCTTCACCGCGCTCGCCACCCCGACGCCGCCGACGATCAGCGCGGTCAGCCCGACGAAGGTGAGGAACTGGGTGAAGCGCTCGATCTGGCGCTCCAACTGCGGCGAGGCATTGGCGCGGGTGCGCACCTCCCAGCCGGCCTGGGGGAAGCGCTCGGCCGCGGCTGAAGCCACCGCGCGGGCCGCGGCATCGCTCGCCTCGGGCAGCAGCAGCCGGTAGGTCCAGCGCACGAGGCTGCCCGGCTGGACCAGGCCGGTGGCGCGCAGGCCGTCCTCGCCGATCAAGAGGCGGGGGCCGAAGCCGATGCCGCCGGCCAGCCGGTCGGGCTCCTGCACCACCAGCGCGCGGACCTCGAAGGTCGCGGCCCCCACCACCAGACGCTCGCCGAGCTTGAGGCCGAGCCGGCTCAGCAGCGCTGGATCGGCGGCGGCGCCGAACGCGCCGTCCCAGCGGGCAAGCAGGTCGGCGGTGGCGAGCGGTGGGTCGAGCTTGAGCGCCCCGAGCCGCGGATAGGTGGCGCCGACCGCCTTCATCTCGACCAGCGTCGAGGCGCCGTCGGCACTGTCGGCGGCCCTTCGGGCCATGCCGCGCATGGTGACGACGAGATCGGCCGTCCCGGTCTCGGCGAAGAACGTCTGCTCGGCGGCGCTGGCCTCGCGATGGATCAGCGAGAACGACACGTCGGCGCCGAGAATGGTGCGGCCCTCGCGGGCGATGCCGTCGGTCAGCGCCTTCGACACCGAGCCGACGCCGGCAATGGCGGTGACGCCGAGCGCGATGCAGGCGAGGAAGATGCGAAAGCCTTCGATGCCGCCGCGCAGCTCGCGCAGTGCGAGCCGGAACGCCAGCCGCAGGGACTGAAGCAAAGCCTGGAAACCGCCGCCGGCGGCCGGAACGAACGCGCTCATCCGCCGCCCCTCACGCCGGCGCCAAAGCGCCGGCCTCGGCCTCGATGCGGCCGGAGCGGATGCGCACCGTGCGGTCGCAGCGCCGCGCCAGAGCGAGATCGTGGGTGACGACGATCAAGGTGGCGCCGCGCTCGCGCTGCTGCTCGAACAGCAGTTCGGCGATCGCCGCGCCGGTGCCCTCGTCGAGATTGCCGGTCGGCTCGTCGGCGACCAGGATCGGCGGGTTGGGCGCCAGCGCCCGCGCCAGGGCGACGCGCTGCTGCTCGCCGCCGGAGAGCTGGGCGGGATAGTGGCCGAGCCGGTCGCTCAGGCCGACGGTGGCCAGCTCCTGCCGGGCGCGGTCGAAGGCATCGGCGATGCCGGCCAGCTCCAGAGGCACCGCGACATTCTCCAGCGCCGTCATGGTCGGGATCAGGTGGAAGGACTGGAAGACGATGCCGATGTGGCGGCCACGGAAGCGGGCAAGCGCATCCTCGCCGAGGTCCATCAGGTTCTCGCCCGCCACCTCGACCCGGCCGGAATCGGCCTTCTCCAGCCCGGCCATCACCATCAGCAGGGTTGACTTGCCCGAGCCGGACGGCCCTACCAATCCCACCGCCTCGCCCCGATCTATGGCGAGGTCGACGTCCTTCAGCACGTGGACCCGGGCCGCGCCCCGGCCCAGCCACAAATCCACCCCCGCCAGGGCGACCGCCGGTGCCGATGCTTGAAGTCTCGTCGAGTCCTGCGTCTTCGAGGTGTTGGCCGTTGTCGAGGTATTGGTCGCGATTGAGGTCTTCGTCATGCCGATCCGGTTCCGAGCGGGCGCGCGCCCCGCGCCGGCACAATATGGGAAGCTGGCCGCGCCCCACCAGCACCGGCCCGACGTTGCGCGCCGGGCGCTGCTGATCGGGCTCGGAGCCGCCGCCATGGCCGCCATCGCGTTTCCTCCCCACTCCGCCACCGCCGAGGACCGCCCGATCCGCCTCGTGGCGCTGGGCGACAGCCTGACCGCCGGCTACGGCCTGCCGGCGGATGCGGCCCTGCCGGCGCAGCTCCAGGCGCGGCTTCAGGCGCGCGGTCACAAGGTGGTGATCGCCAATGCCGGCGTGTCCGGCGATACCGCCTCGGGCGGGCTGGAGCGGCTGGATTGGTCGATCGGCGACGACACCGAGGGGGTGATCGTGGCACTCGGCGCCAATGACGCGCTGCGCGGCATCGACCCGGCGGTGACGCGCAAGGCGCTCGACACCATCCTCACCCGGCTCGAGGCCAAGGGCCTGCCGGTGCTGCTCGCCGGCATGTACGCGCCGCGCAACATGGGCGAGACCTATGCCCGCGCCTTCGACGCCATCTATCCCGACCTCGCCCGCCAGCACGGCGCGGTGCTCTATCCCTTCCTCCTGGAGGGGGTGGCCGGCGACGCCAAGCGCAATCTCGGCGACGGCATCCACCCCACTGCCGAGGGGGTGGGGCTGATCGCCGAGCGGATGGTGCCGGCGGCCGAGGCGCTGATTGCGCGCATCCGCGCCAAGCGCGGCGCCGCGACTGAGACGCCCGCGCCCGTGCGCGGTTGACCCGCCCCGAATGGTCCGGCAAACGAGGGTGCGGCCACCGGCCGCGAGGGCGAGGAGGAAGCGATGCCGCGTCTCTTCACGGGACTGGAGATCCCGGCCGAGATCGGCGCCTCGCTGATGCTGCTGCGCGGCGGCCTGCCCGGCGCCCGCTGGGTCGAGCCCGGCGATTTCCACATCACGCTGCGCTTCATCGGCGATGTCGACGACCGCACCGCCGGCGAGGTGACGCAGATGCTGGCCGGCATCAGCCGCCGGAGCTTCGAGGTCTCGCTGGTCGGGCTCGACGCCTTCGGCGGCAACAAGCCGCGCGCGGTCTATGTGCCGGTGGAGGCGCCGCCGCTGCTGATGGAGCTGCAGGCCGAGCACGAGCGGCTGATGCAGCGCATTGGCCTGCCGGCCGAAAGCCGCAACTACCGGCCGCACGTGACGCTGGCCCGCCTGCGCGATACCTCGCCGCGCGTCGTCGCCGACTATCTGGCGACGCGGGGCCTCTATCGCAGCCCGCCGATCCGGGTCGGACGCTTCGTGCTGTTCTCGTCGCGGGCCTCGGTCGGCGGCGGACCCTATGTCGTCGAGGCCGCCTATCCGTTGCTGTGATACGGTTTCCGGCCTGCAGGCCGGAAACCCGTATTCCGATCGCCGAAAATCCCGCTAATGAACACGGGATTTTCGGCGAGATCGTTTCCGGTATCCCGAAGGGATCCACCGGAAACCGTATGAATTCGTCGATCCAAGGAGAGATCATGCGCGAGAAGCTGACCGGACCGAAACGCGAGCAGGCGCTGCAGGCGCTGCCCACCTGGCGCGAGGCCGAGGACCGCGACGCCATCACCAAGCGCTTCGTGTTCCGCGATTTCAGCGAGGCGTTCGGCTGGATGACGCGGGTGGCGCTGGTCGCCGAGCGGATGGACCATCACCCCGAATGGCTCAACGTCTACAAGACGGTGGAGGTGACGCTGTCCACCCACGATGCCGGCGGCGTCACCGAGCTCGACGCGGCGCTGGCCAAGATCATGGACGGCTTCGCCGCCCAGATCCGCTGATCGGATTTCGCGGCCGAGAGTTGCCGCCCGAGGGGCGATGGGCGGTCTTACGAGAAAAGGCCGGAGCCGCGGGCTCCGGCCTTCGTTGCGGTGCGGGTCGTTGGGTTGCGCCTCGCGGGATCAGCGCGGCGTGCTGCCCGATCCGGGCGGGCTCATCAGCCAGCCGGTATTGGCCGGGCGCTGGGCGCGGAACTCGGGCGCGTTCTTGAGCTGATCGCGGGTGGCGTTGAGCGTGATGCGGTGGCGGCTGTTCCAGCCGGTGCCGCTCTGCCGTGCGGCGCTGCCGTCCGACATCTCGGAGACCTGCAGCGCCATCAGCGGCACCGCGACGTTCTTCTCGCCGACGCCGAGGAAGCCGCCGACGCCGAACACGACGTCCTGGATGCGGCCGGACGGGTCGACCACGATATCCTTGATGTCGCCGATCACCTTGCCGTCGGTGCCATAGATGTTCGCCTCCATCAGCTCGGAGGCCATGAGGTGGCCGGGTTGCGGCGACTGGTGGAAGGTCAGCGCTCCGGGCTGGCCCTGGCCGGCGCCGGGCGCCAGGGGGGCGGACGCCGAGGGTGACATCGACGATTGGGCAAGAGTAGGACCGGAGGCGAGCGCAAGGGCGGCCAGAGCGGCCGCGAAGAGCTTGTTCGACATCTGGTTCTCCTGGGGGTGGGGGTGGACCGCGCCGCAGCGCGTGCCCATCGACGCCGCCCCAACGTCCCCTGCCGGGCATGGTTCCGACTGCAACAGGCTTGGCCGCCCGTCCTTCCGGTGGAGCCGGACGCCGAAGCGCGGCAATGGGCAAGGCCGAGCCTCAGCCGAAACGCGCTGGCATCGCAGGCGATTGATTGCCGGCCAACGGCCCGGCGCGGGGTGAGTCGATCCGCCTCATCCGTACAAAAACTTAGCTTACATCCGGACAGCCGAGCCTCCAGATGAAGCCCCGCAGATGACGTCTTCCAGATAAGGTTCGGCTCCCGACCCTTGAACATGGCGGCAATGATGGCGGATGCGAGTTCGATGTCCCTGGCCTGGGCGACCCGTCAGGCGCCCTCGCTCGACGAGATGACGGCGCTGGCCGAGGCCGCCTTCGCCCGCCTGCCGGCGGCGTTCCGGGCGCTGTGCGAGGGGGTGGTGATCCAGGTCGCCGACTTCCCCACCGACGAGGTGCTGGACGAGATGGAGCTTGAGAGCCCGTTCGACCTGCTCGGCCTGTTCCAGGGCCTGGGCCTCGCCCAGGACGAGGCGGTGGCGCCGACCGGCCGGCTGCCCAACATGATCTGGCTCTACCGGCGGCCGATCCTCGACTATTGGGCCGAGCACGAGGAGACGCTGGGCAGCATCGTCACCCACGTGCTGGTGCACGAGATCGGCCACCATGTCGGGCTGTCGGACGACGACATGGCCGAGATCGAGCGCCACGCAAGCTGATACGGTTTGCGGTCGATCCCTTCGGGATACCGGAAACGGTCTCGCCATCCCAAAGCCGCCGCAAGACCCGAGAAACCCTGGAATGCCTTGAAACGGCACCCCCGTTCTGGCAAACCGCCGGCACGATCTTCGGCCCCTTGGCCGGAACAACCGACGTGGCTCGGAGGGTTCGATGGACAGGTTCACGGTGCTCACGGGCGTCGCCGCGCCGCTCAGGGTGGTCAATGTCGACACCGACATGATCATCCCCAAGCAGTATCTGAAGACCATCAAGCGCACCGGCCTCGGCAAGGGCCTGTTCTCGGAGGCGCGCTACCGGGACGACGGCAGCGACAATCCGGACTTCGTGCTGAACCAGCCGGCCTATCGCAGTGCCAGGATTCTGGTGGCCGGCGACAATTTCGGCTGCGGCTCCAGCCGCGAGCACGCGCCCTGGGCGCTGCTCGACTTCGGCATCCGCTGCATCATCTCGACGAGCTTCGCCGACATCTTCTACAACAACTGCTTCAAGAACGGCATTCTGCCGATCAAGGTCAGCCCCGAGGAGCTGGAGAAGCTGTTCGACGACGCCGAGCGCGGCGCCAACGCGACGCTGACCATTGATCTCGAGAAGCAGGAAATCCGCGGCCCCGACGGCGGCGTCATCCGCTTCGACATCGACCCGTTCCGCAAGCACTGCCTGCTCAACGGCCTCGACGACATCGGCCTGACCATGGTCAAGGCCGACCGCATCGAGAAGTTCGAGACCGACACCGCCGCCAGCCGCCCCTGGCTGTGAGCGCCTGACGGCCCGGCCCGGCCGATGGACGAGGTCTGGCTCGCCGGCGTCGATGGCTGTCCGGGCGGCTGGATCGCCGCTTTCGTGCGGCCCGAGGGCGGCGCGGTGCGACTCAGGACGGTCAACACCTTCGCCGAGGTGATCGAGGCCCCCGAGCGGCCGGCGGTGATCGCCGTGGATATTCCGATCGGCCTGCCCGAGCGCGGTGGCCGTGGCGGCCGAGCCGCCGAGAACGCCGTGCGGCCGCTCTTGGGCGGCCGGCAGTCTTCCGTATTCGCCATGCCCTCGCGCAAGGCCGTCTATGCCGAGACGGCGTGGCCGCTGACGGCGGCCGAGCTTGCCGCCGCCCACCGCCGCGCCTCGGCGGTGGCGCGGGCCACCTCCGACCCGCCGCGCGGCGTCGCCATCCAGGCCTTCTGCGTGTTTGCCAAGGTCCGCGAGCTCGACGCGCTGCTGCACGCCGACCCGGCCTTGGCGCGCCGGGTGTTCGAGACCCATCCCGAGGTGGCGTTCTGGCGGCTGAACGGCGCGGCGGCGCTCGCTGAGCCCAAGAAGGTGAAGGGCCGGCCCTATGGTCCGGGCCTCGACCTGCGCCGCCGGCTGCTCGCCGCGGGCGGCCTGCCGGACGCGGCGATGGCGGAGCCGCCGCCCGGTGCCGGCGCGGACGATCTGCTCGACGCGCTCGCCTGCGCGCTCACCGCCCGCCGCCTGCGGGCCGGGCTGGCACAGCCCTTCCCCGATCCGCCCGAGCATGACGCCTTCGGCCTGCCGATGGCGATCTGGGCGTAATACGGTTTCCGGTTGATCCCTTCGGGATACCGGAACCAGTCTCGCCGATAAATCCTTGACCTGAAAAGGATTTTTCGGCTATCGGAATACGGTTCTCCGGCTTGATCAGCCGGAAACCGTATAACCTCACTCACGAACGACGGCTCGCAGAGACTACAGATCGAACGTCGCCAGCACCGGCACGTGGTCCGACGGCCGCGGCCAGCTTCGCGCCTCGGTCAAGACCGACATCGCGACGAAGCCCGGCGCCAGCGGCGCGCTCGCCCACACATGATCGAGCCGGCGGCCGCGATTGGACACCGTCCAGTCGGCGGCGCGGTAGCTCCACCACGTGTAGAGCTTCTCGGCGGCCGGCACCTGGCGGCGCATGACATCGACCCAATCGCCAGCCGCCTGCCAGGCGGTGAGTTTCTCGACCTCGACCGGGGTGTGGCTGACCACGTTGAGCAGCTGCTTGTGGCTCCACACGTCGTGCTCCAGCGGCGCGACATTGAGATCGCCGACCAGGATGGCCCGCCCGCTGCGGCCCTGCGCGGCGAGCCGGTCGCACGCCGCAAGCTCGTCGAGGAAGGCGAGCTTATGGGCGAATTTGGGGTTCACGTCGGGGTCGGGCTCGTCGCCGCCGGCCGGAATATAGAAGCCGTGCAGCTCGACCGGCGAATCGAGGCCGGCCGCGGCCCCGAGCGTCACCGCGATGTGGCGGCAGTCGTTCTTGTCGCAGAACGCCCGCCGCTCGATGCTCTCGAACGGCAGCTTCGACAGCATCGCCACGCCGTGCCAGCCCTTCTGGCCGTTCAGCGCCGCGTGCGGATAGCCCATCTCGGCCATCGCCCGCAGCGGGAACTTGTCGTCCGGGCACTTGGTCTCCTGCAGGCAGATGATGTCCGGATTCTGCTCGGCGGCGAGCCGGCCGACCAGATCGAGGCGCAGGCGGACCGAATTGATGTTCCAGGTGGCAATGGTGAGACGCATGAGGGCACACGCGGACGGACAGAGACGGGCTGATCGCCGCGCTCGGAGCGAAGGTCAGGTGAGACGAAATCGAGCGGGGGCAAAATTAAAATGCGCCCGGTCTCGGGGAAGACCGGGCGCATTTGCTTGGGGCACGCATCGGGAGGGCACCGACGTGGCCGCTGCCGGTGCGTCGGAGGTTCGCACCGCTCGGCGTGTGGCCTGTTCAGAAGATGGCATATCCCGCGGCGCAAACAAGGGCTGAACCAGCAAAACCGGGCCTTCCGGAGCGCGACATTCGGCCGCGTCCCCTACTGGAGTACGCGCTCATAGTTGATGCGGAATAGATCAGCACTCGGCCGCTTGGTTGTGTCGACGTTGTAGATCGCGACTGTGGTGTCGAATCCCTGCGGATCGGTCACGGTCCACTGCTTCAGTTGGTAGTCCTGCGCGCCGAACATCAGCATCAACCGGTGAGTGCCTGCGACCGGATGACGCTCTTCCAACACCACCGAGACGAACAGCTCGTCCTTCTGGACGGCGATCACCGGCGTATCGCGCAGCAGGTCGACCTTCTCGGCGAGCAGGAAGCGCAGCGGCGTCTGCGACAGCGGCGTGATCTCCTGGGTGGCCAGCTTGCGGTCGCGCACCGCGATCGAGCCGCCGTCGGAGATGAATTCGATCGGGCTCGGCGGGGCGTAGTCGAAGCGCACCTTGCCGGGCTTCTGCAGATAGAAATGGCCCTGGGTGCGCGAGCCGTCCGGCGCCACCTGGACGAAGTCGCCCGAGGCGACGGTGAGCGCGTTGAAGGCGGCGTTGATCTTCTGCACCAGATCGCGGGTCGGCGGGTCGAGCGCGGCGATCGATCCCTTGGCCGGGCCAGTCGCGCGCACCGGAACCGGAACCATCGGCCCGCTGCCGGTGGCCGGCGCGATGGCGGGGATGGCCTCGGCGCCGGGGGCGGGCGCCGGTTGCACCGGGCTCACGGCCAGCGGCGGAGCGGGCGGCTGCCCGCCGGCCGGCGCCGAAGGCTCGGCCAGTGCGGGCAGAGCCATCGCCACCAACCCGGCCGCCGCCACGACAAGCCCGTAACGCATCGCAAATCCTCCGAAGGGAAAAACACGCGCCCTGCTAAACCCCGGCCATGGCGAGAATGCGGCCCCTGGCCGCGGCCCGCTCGCCCCCACCGGCGCTCCGAAGCGGGGACGTGCGCCGACCCGAGAACGGGTGGCCCGACTCGCACGATTGTCCGGTCCTGTCGGCCGGAGACCCTATCAATAGCCGCTGTCGTTGTCGGCTTCGATCAGGATCTCGCGCTTGCCGGCATGGTTGGCGGGGCCGACGATGCCTTCCTTCTCCATCCGCTCCATCAGCGAGGCGGCGCGATTGTAGCCGATCTGCAGCCGGCGCTGGATGTAGGAGGTCGAGGCCTTGCGGTCGCGCACCACCACCTCCACCGCCTGGGAATAGAGGTCGCCGCCGCCTTCGCCGCCCATCGCCGTCTTGTCGAACACCGCGCCGTCCTCGCCCTCCTCGTCGTCCGCCGCCGTGACGGCATCGAGATAGTCCGGCGCGCCCTGCGCCTTGAGGTGGGCGACGATGCGCTCGACCTCGGCGTCGGAGACGAACGGGCCGTGGACGCGGCTGATGCGCCCGCCGCCGGCCATGTAGAGCATGTCGCCCTGGCCGAGCAGCTGCTCGGCGCCCTGCTCGCCGAGGATGGTGCGGCTGTCGATCTTCGAGGTGACCTGGAAGGAGATGCGGGTCGGGAAATTGGCCTTGATGGTGCCGGTGATGACGTCGACCGAGGGGCGCTGGGTGGCCATCACCAGATGGATGCCGGCGGCACGCGCCATCTGGGCGAGGCGCTGGATCGCGCCCTCGATGTCCTTGCCGGCCACCAGCATCAGGTCGGCCATCTCGTCGACGATGACGACGATGAACGGCAGCGGCCCGCAATCCATCTCCTCGCGCTCGTAGATCGCCTCGCCGGTCTCCTTGTCGAAGCCGGTCTGCACCGTGCGCACGATGCGCTGGCCCTTGGCGGCGGCCTCGGCGACGCGGGCGTTGAAGCCGTCGATGTTGCGCACGCCGAGCTTGGACATCTTCTTGTAGCGGTCCTCCATCTCGCGGACCGCCCATTTCAGCGCCACCACCGCCTTCTTGGGGTCGGTGACCACCGGTGTCAGCAGATGCGGGATGCCGTCATAGACCGACAGTTCCAGCATCTTGGGATCGACCATGATCAGCCGGCATTCCTTGGGCGGATGCCGGTAGAGCAGGCTGAGAATCATGGTGTTGATCGCCACCGACTTGCCCGAGCCGGTGGTGCCGGCGATCAGGAGATGCGGCATGCGGGCGAGATCGACCACCACCGGCTCGCCGCCGATGGTCTTGCCCAGACACAACGGCAGGCGGTCCTTGGTCTCGGCGAAGGAGGGCGAGGCCAGGAGCTCGCGCAACAGCACCTTCTCGCGCTTGGGATTGGGCAGCTCGATGCCGATCACGTTGCGGCCGGGCACCACCGCGACACGGGCGGAGATCGCGCTCATCGAGCGGGCGATGTCCTCGGCGAGGCCGATGACGCGGCTCGACTTGATGCCGGGCGCCGGCTCCAGCTCGTAGAGCGTCACCACCGGGCCGGGATGGGCTCCGATGATGCCGCCGCGCACGCCGAAATCGTCGAGCACGCCTTCGAGCAGGCGCGAGGTGTCCTGTAGCGCCGCCGGGCTCAGCGCCGGCTGGCCGGAGCCCTTCGGCGCGGCGAGCAGATTGACCGGCGGCAGCTCGAATTTCGCCTCGGGTGCGTGCGCCGGCGGCGCGTCCGCAGCCGGGCGGGTGCGGCCGGTCTTGATGCCGCGCGCCGGCCCGCGGCTCGGCGCCAGCACCTCGGGGGAACGTGCCGGCGGCGGGACGGCGGCGGCGGCAGCAGCGGCAGGTTCGCCGTCATCGGCCCACACCGGCGGGCGGGGCGGCTCCGGCTCGCGCCGCTCCTCGGCCGGCGGCAGCCATGGCGCGGGCCGCAGTGCGGGCGGCGGCGGACGGCGGCGCAGCCGGCGCATCAGCGCGGCGCGGCCGGCATAGAACCAGTGGGCGAGATAGCCGAGCGAGACGGACGCGGTGTCGCGCTCCTCGGCGACGAATCGCTCCTCGGCCGGCGCGGCGGCATGATCGGCGGCGCGGCCGAAGCCGAGGCCCGAGGCGGCGAGCACGGCGGCGAGGGCGGCGATCGACAGCGGCGTCGCCACCACTGGGCGGCTCGCCGCGTCGAGCGGCCCGGCGATCCAGGCGATCGCGCGCAGCATAGCATCGCCGACGATGCCGCCGAGGCCCGAGGGCAGCGGCCAGGTGGCCGGCGCCGGCAGGCAGGCCGCCGCGGCGGTCGCCAGCACCGTGCCCGCGAGCCACAGGACGAGCCGCAGCCGCTCGCGCGACGAGGACCGGCCCGACACCAGCCGCCAGCCCAGCACGGCGACGGGAATCAGCAGCGCCAGGGCGGCAACGCCGACGAGCTGCATCACCAGATCGGCGACGACGGCGCCCGGCGTGCCGAGCAGGTTCCGCGCCGGGACGCTGGTGGCGTGGTTGATCGACGGGTCGTTGACCGACCAGGTGGCCAAAGCGAGGGTCATCGCCAGCACGGCCGACAGAATCGTCAGGCCGGCGAGCTGCGACGCAAACCGGCGCAACGCCGGGATCACCTCCTCGACCAGGAGATCCGCCAGCCACCGGCGCCGGATCAACTGCATGCCCACCTCCGTGACGGCCGCACAGCATCGCGCCACGGGAGGCGCGACAGTGCGGCTACGCTAGCGGGCGCGCGGTAAAGACTCGTTTAACCATCCCCGGCCGCCAACCGGAGGACGACCGCCAAAACGGAAACGGCCCCGGCGCGGGGCCGGGGCCGTTCCTCTCCGCTGCGGCAGGGCCGCGGCAGAAATGATCAGAGATTGTAGGCGCGCCACGGATCAGCCGCGTTCACCGCGATCCGATCGTCCGGCGCTTTACAACTTCCAACTCTTCGTTGGAGACCAAGCCCTGCTTGTGCAATTCGATCGCCGCCGTCAGATCCGACATGCTTCCAACAGGCTCCGTGCCGGACTTGTAAGAGCGGTACGCGAAGAACCAGCAGAGTGGTAGGCTAATTGGCCAGAACGGAATCAGAAGCCCCGCAACCAACCATAGAAACGTACTGAACTTAAAGGTGTCCTTGTTAGCCATTGTGCCCCCGATGTGTTGCAACTGAATTTATCAAGATACACGCCAGCAGTGCAAGCCGGGCGACGAAACCAAGGCGTGGCAAGGGAACCAACCGGCCCAACGGAAACGGCCCCGGCGCGGGGCCGGGGCCGTTCCTCTCCGATGCGGCAGGGCCGCGGCGGATTGATCAGAGATTGTAGGCGCGCTCGCCGTGATCGACGAGGTCGAGGCCCTCGCGCTCCTTGTCGGCGGTGACGCGCAGACCGACGGTCCAGTCGATCAGCTTGAGCAGGACCAGCGAGCCGAAGCCCGACCAGCCGAGCGACACCAGCACCGCCTTGGTCTGGGCCCAGACCTGGGTGGTCATGTCGTAGGCCGCGGTCTTGCAGACGCCGTCGGGGTCGCAGGCCGTGTAGTCGACGATGCCGGCGCCGCCGAGGCTGGGGTCGACCAGCACGCCGGTCAGGATGGCGCCGACGATGCCGCCGACGCAGTGCACGCCGAACACGTCCAGCGCATCGTCATAGCCCAGCGCGTTCTTCACGCCCGAGCAGAAGATGAAGCAGATCACGCCGGCGATGACGCCGAGCACGATCGAGCCCATCGGACCGGCGAAGCCGGCGGCCGGGGTGACGGCGACGAGGCCGGCGACCGCGCCGGTGACGATGCCGAGCAGCGAGGCTTTACCCTTGACCGCCCATTCGACGAACATCCAGGCCAGCGCCGCCGCCGCGGTGGCGACGAAGGTGTTCATCACCGCGAGGCCGGCATAGGCGTTCGACTCGAGGTTCGAGCCGGCGTTGAAGCCGAACCAGCCGACCCACAGCAGCGCGCCGCCGATCATGGTCATCGCCAGCGAGTTCGGGGACATCAGCTCGCGGCCGTAGCCGATGCGGCGGCCGACCAGGAGGCACGCCACGAAGCCGGCGATACCGGCATTGATGTGCACCACGGTGCCGCCGGCGAAGTCGATGGCGCCGAACTGGTAGATCAGGCCGGAGTCGGCGAGGACCTCGTCGAGCTTGGCCTGGGCGGCAGCCTTGGCGGTTTCATCGGCGGCGTCGTGGACGGCCTGCGCAGCCGCGGCGACCGCGTCCGGGCCGGCCCAGTACCAGACCATGTGGGCGATCGGGAAGTAGATGAAGATCAGCCACAGCGGCACGAACAGCGCCACGGCCGCGAACTTCATGCGCTCGGCGAAGGCGCCGACGATGAGCGCCACGGTGATGGCGGCGAAGGTCATCTGGAAGGCGGCATAGACCAGTTCGGGGATCGCCACGCCGACCGAGAAGGTGGCGGCGAGCGATTCGGTGGTCACGCCCGACAGCAGCACCTTCGAGAACCCGCCGAAGTAGGGGTTGTCGCCGGTGAAGGTCATCGAATAGCCGAACAGCGCCCACATCACGCAGGCGACGCAGACGCAGTAGAAGACCTGCATCAGCACCGACAGCATGTTCTTGGAGCGGACCAGACCGCCATAGAACAGCGCCAAGCCCGGAATGGTCATCAGCAGGACGAGGATGGTGGAAATCAGCATCCAGGCGGTATCGCCCTTGTCCACCTTCGGTCCGTCGGCCAGCGCCGGACCGGCTGTCAGGAGCATCACGGCGAGAGCCGGAAGCGCCCGACGCAGCATGGAGACCGTCATTTCAATCAACTCCTTGCAGGACGAAGCTCACAGAGCGTCGGTGTCGGTCTCGCCGGTGCGGATGCGCACGGCGTGATCGAGCGAATAGACAAAGATCTTGCCGTCGCCGATCTGGCCGGTCTTGGCCGCCCCGGTGATGGCGTCGATGACCTTGTCGACCTGGCTGGTGGGGACGGCCACCTCGATCTTGAGCTTGGGCAGGAAGCTGACCGCGTATTCGGCTCCCCGATATATTTCCGTGTGCCCCTTCTGGCGGCCGTAGCCCTTCACCTCGGTGACGGTCAGGCCGTGCACGCCAATGCCGGTGAGGGCATCGCGCACCTCGTCCAGCTTGAACGGCTTGATGATCGCCGTGACGATTTTCATCGGTCGATGTTTCCCGCTGTTGCCAGCCGCCGAAATCGCGGCCGGGTGACTATCGTGTCGGGTGCTACCGCACGAAGGCGCGTTTCCCCCGTGGCAAACCCGCGAGGGGAGAATCAAACCTCGTGCCAAGCGCGGCGCGGCGCGCAGCGCGCTGACATTCAAGAGGAAACCGGTTTGGAGAGCTATGCCTTGACGGCCTGCCGGTGGCATTTGCTTAAAAAATAAGCAAATGCACTCGCTTTGGGGTGCCGAAGACCGAGTCGCCCGCCTAAAAACTAGGCAGCCGCAATTCATCCGGTTTCCGAGCGGCGAACGGATCAACCGGAAGCCGTTTCAGTCCGTCCGGCGCTGGCGCACCAGGCCTTCCTGCGCCACCGAGGCGACGAGCTGGCCGTCGCGGCTGAACACCAGGCCGCGGGCAAGGCCGCGCCCGCCCGAGGCGTTCGGGCTGTCATGGGCGTAGAGCAGCCAGTCGTCGATGCGGAACGACCGGTGGAACCACAGCGCATGGTCGAGCGAGGCGGGCAGGATGTCCTTCTCGAACACCGTGCGCCCGTGCGGAATCAGCGCCGCATCGAGCAGCGTCAGGTCGGAGGCGTAGGCGAGGATGCAGCGGTGCAGCACCGGATCGTCCGGCAGCGTGTCGGTGATGCGCAGCCAGATGTGGAAGCGGCCCTCCGCCTGCCGCTGGCCGAGATAGCGGCCGAACTCGACCGGGCGAAGCTCGATCGGCCGCTCGCGCTCGTAATAGGCGCGCACCGGATCGGGCATCATCGGCAGCACCCGCTGCTTGATGTCCATCTCGCTCGGCAGGTCGAGCGGCGGCGGCACCACCGGCATCGCCATCTGGTGGGTGAAGCCCTCCTCGTCGGCGTGGAACGACACCATGGTGGCGAAGATGGTCTGGCCGTGCTGGATGGCGTTGACCTGCCGCGTGGTGAAGCTCTTGCCGTCGCGGATGCGCGCCACGCGATAGATGATCGGCACCGCCGGATCGCCGGGCAGCAGGAAATAGGCGTGCAGCGAGTGCGGCATCCGGTCCTCGACGGTGCGACACGCCGCCACCAGCGACTGGCCGATCACTTGGCCGCCGAACACCCGCTGCCAGCCGACCTGCGGGCTGCGGCCGCGGAACAGATTCACCTCGAGCCGTTCGAGGTCGAGAATATCGAGCAGTTCCTGCACAACGGCGGACATGCCTTCACTCCGGGGGTTCGATCCTTGGCGGGGTCCGGCCGATCAGGCCGGCGGTCGGCGTCAAGGGAACACTGGCGTCAGCATGGCCGGCGAGCAAGCGCGCTGACGCGGGCCCGCCTTGCGCCGCCCGGGCCGGAGGGCTACGCAGGACGCATGGTGGAGACTGCGAAGACCACGCAACACGCGGACATCGCCATCGCCGGCGGCGGTTATGCCGCGCTGGCGCTGGCGCTGGCGCTTCGACAGGGCCTGGGGCCGCAGGCGGCGGTTCTGGTGTGCGATCCCGTGCTGGCCCGCCCCTCCGCCGGCGACGGGCGGGCCTCGGCCATCGCCGCCGCCGGCCGGCGGCTGCTGGAGGCGCTGGGGGTGTGGGCGCGCCTTGCCGCGAGCGCCCAGCCGATTCGCGAGATGACGATCACCGACAGCCGCACCGGCGATGCCGTGCGGCCGGCGCTCCTGACCTTCGCCGGCGAGGTCGAGCCGGGCGAGCCGTCCGCCTACATCATCGAGAACCGCGTGCTGCACGACGCACTTGCCGCGGCGTGCCGGGACGCCGGCCTGACGCTGCTGGCGCGGCCGGTGGCGCGCGCGCAGGACACCGGCAAGGACACCGGCGAGGCGATCACCGCGCATCTGAACGACGGCAGTCGCGTCACCGCGCGCCTCCTCGTCGCCGCCGACGGCGGCCGCTCGCACCTGCGCGAGCGGGCGGGGATCGGCATCTTCAATCGCGACTACGGCCAGTCCGGCATTGTCGCGACGCTGGGCTGCGAGCGCGACCATGAGGGCCGGGCCGAAGAGCATTTCCTGCCCTCCGGGCCGTTCGCCTTCCTGCCGATGACCGGGCAGCGCGGCTCGATCGTGTGGACCGAGACGAGCGAGGCGGCGGCGCGCTACTGCCGGCTGCCGGCGGAGCTGTTCCTCGACGAGGTGGCGCGCCGGCTCGGCCACCATCTCGGCGCGCTCACGCTTCTCGAGCCGCCGCAGGCCTTCCCGCTGCGGCTGATGATCGCCCGCGAGTTCTACAGGGGCCGGCTGGTCCTGGTGGGCGATGCCGCCCACATCGTCCACCCCATCGCCGGCCAGGGCCTCAATCTCGGCCTGCGCGATGTCGCGGCCCTGGCCGAATCGATCGTCGATGCCGCGCGGCTCGGGCTCGACATCGGCGGGCCGGACGTGCTGGAGCGCTATGCGCGCTGGCGGCGGTTCGACACCTTCACCATGGCCGCCGCCACCGACGCGCTGATCCGCCTGTTCTCGAACGATTTCGACCCGCTGCGGCTGGTGCGCGGCATCGGGCTCGGCGTGGTGGACCGCATGCCGGGCCTCAAGCAGGTCTTCGTGCGCGAGGCCTCGGGCTTCGGCGGCGAGGTGCCGCGGCTCCTGCGCGGCGAGCGGATCTGATACGGTTTCCGGCTGATCAAGCCTTCGAGCCGTATGCCGTTCGCCGGAAAATCCCTTCCGGATCAAGGATTTTTCGGCGAGACCGTTTCCGCTATCCCGAAGGGATCAACCGGAAACCGTATGATACCAGCTCCGCTGCGCCGCGAACCGCAGATCCCAGAGCCGTGCCTCAGGCCACCCCGCGTTTGGCGAGCAGGGCTTCGATCTCCTGCTCGGCGGCGTACCAGTCCTCCTGCTCGTAGCCCGGCGCAAAGTGGCGGCGCTGCGCCCGGTAATAGGCGGCGTCGGCGATCATCGCCGCCTTCTCTTCGGGCGTGACCGCCTGCGGCGCCGTGGCGCCGGATGCGGCCTCAAGGCGCGGCGCGGCCTCGGCCGCGGGCGCGAGATTGGGCGCATCGGCCGCCGCTGTTTCGACCACCTTCTCCTCGACCACCTTCTCCTCGACGATCTGCGCTTCGATGACCTGCGCTTCGGCGACCGGGACAAGCGGCGCGGGTTCCACCATCGGCGCCGCGGCGGCAGGCGCCGCCTTCGTGGTGCGCTTGGCTGCAGCCGCTTTCGGCTTCGCCGCCTTGGCGGGCGCCGGTGCTGCGGCGGCCTTCGTCGCTTCGGCTGCAGACACCGCCTTCGCCGACTTCCTGGAACCCGACTTCTTGCTTTCCGCCATGCTCATGCTCCCCATTCGAGATCCCCTCGCGCATCCATGCGCCCGGCGGGATCACGGATTGAACCCGAAATATACAGCCGCGTTCGACGCCAGAATAACGCCACCCTGCTCGCGGCCCGGAACGCCGCCCAAGGATAATCGCCGACGCGTCCGGTCTGCGACTCCCTCACCGGCCCGGCGGCCAGCCGCCGTCGCCGGCCGCGGCATTGCCCGGGGCGAGGCGCCCCTTGAGGGCCGCGACCACCGCCTGCATGGCCGGTGAGGCTTCCAGCGCCTCGACGCTGAGGCCGATGCGGCGGCACCAGTTCGGCTGTTCGCGGTCGGTGCCCGGCACGTTGAGCGCGTCGAGCTCGCCCGCGACGTCGTCGGCCTGCACCAGCACCAGGCCCGAGGCCGCGCTGGCGAGCCCGCCATGCAGCGCCGCCAGCAGGGCCGGCGGCGGCGTATCGGCCTCGAACCACGCCGGCTCGGTCGGCCAGCCGGCGGCGACCAACATGCTGGCAAGCCGCGCGAACTCGGTCCGCCGCTCCTGCCGCCGCCGCTCGGCACCGGTCGCGTCGATGCGGCCGAGCGCGAAATCGACCTCGATGTCGCGGCCTTTGAGCCAGCCGCCGAAGGTCGGCAGATCGTGGGTGCCGAAGCTCGCTACCGAGGTGCGCGAATAGCGGGCTGGCAGCCGGAAGTCGGCGCCGTCGCGCTCGAACAGCAGGATGCGCATGCCGAGCATGTCGGCCTCGGTGGTGCGCTCGCGGAAGCCCCACGGCACGGTGCCGAGATCCTCGCCGACCATCAGGCAGTGGGCGGCGCGGCTTTCGTCGGACAGCACGCCGAGCATGTCCTCGAACGGATAGCGCACATAGGTGCCCTCCAGCGGCGTCGCGCCGTCCGGCACGAAGAACAGCCGCGTCAGGCTCATCGCGTGGTCGATGCGCAGCGCCCCGGCGTGGCGCATGTTGGCGGCAACGAGGCCGCGGAAGGCGGCGCAGCCGGTCTCGGCAAGGCGGAACGGGTTGAGCGGCGGCACGCACCAGTTCTGGCCGGCTGCCGAGAATGGATCGGGCGGCGCGCCGACCGAGACGCCCGACACGAAATCGGCGGGCGCCGTCCAGGTCTCGGCCCCGTCGGGCGCCGAGCCCACCGCGAGGTCGCGATAGAGGCCAAGCGTGAGGCCCGACGCCTTGCCGCGGGCGGCGGCGCGGGCAAGCTGGCGGTCGGCCAGCCACTGCTCGAACAGCACGAAGCGGATCTCGCGGGCATGGTCGCGCCGCGCCTGGGCGATGCCGGGGCCCGTGATCGAGTCGAGCCCGGCCGGCCAGCGCGCCCGGTCGGTGGTGCCGGCGGCGCGGGCGATCGCCTGGAACAGCGCGAAGCCGGCCAGCGCCTCGCCGCCCTCGGCGACGAACCGGGTGTATTCGACCGCCAGCGCCTGCGGCAGCCGCCCGGTCTCGGCGCGCTGGTCGAAGGTCTCGAACGCCGCCCGCAGCACCGCGTCCTTGATCCGCGCCACCGCCGGATAGTCGACGTGGCGCCCGCCGGCCAGCGCGGCGATGGCCCCGGCATGGGCGTCGAGCGCGGCCTGCGCCGCCTCGGACTCGAACATCCGCGGCAGGCACGCCACGTCGATATAGAGCGGATCGAGGAAGCGCCGGTCGCAGGGGTGGTAGGGGCTCGCCCGGCTGCGGTCGGTGGCGAACAGCGCGTGGAACGGATTGACGCCGACCAGGGCTGCGCCCATCCGGCCGGCGCTCTCGGCGATGCGGCCCAGCGTCTCGAAATCGCCGATGCCGGCATCGCCGTCGTGGCGCAGCGCGTAGAGGTGGGCGGCGAGGCCGTAGAGCTTGTGGTCGTCGGCCAGCGCCGGCGGCAGGTGGCAGGGCGCCGCGTGGCGCGGCGCGCCCGCGGCGCGGGCGTGCAGAAAAGCGAGGCTCTCGCGGGCCTGGGCGGTGGAGGCGACGGCAAATCCCATGCCGGCGAGGATGGCGCGCAGCGTGTCGGGCGAGGCGCGCCGGCCGATGCCGTCGAGGCCCCACCAGTCGCGCTCGACGCCGGCCGCCTCGGCCAATTCGCCCAGCACGTTGGGATCGACCCCGGCGCGGCGGCGGGCCCGTACCGGCGCCGGAGCCGCATCCGCGACCGCCGCGAACAGCCGCACCGAACGCGCGGCGACCGTGGTGGTGGAGAGCCCCTCGACGTCGGGGGCTGACGCATCGGCGGCGGCGGCGCTGTCGAACAGCTCGCGCCACACCCGCTCCCGCTCGGCATCGGGCAGCACGACGGCGACATCGCTGGAGCCGCCATTGATCCACAGCACGACGCGGCTCGCCGGCTCCAGCCCGTCGGCGGTGGCGAGCATCAGGCCGAGCACCCGGTTGTCGGAGGCCTGCCACTCCGGCGTGGTCATGGCGAGGCCGGAGGGCGCGAGCCAGATCACGTCCGGCGCGCCGCCGGGCTCGATGGCGCGGCCGGTGAGAAAGCGGTTCTCGCGCAGCGCAGGGTGGGCGCTGCGCGCCGCCGCCAGCCGGGCGGTGAAGGCGATCAGCTCGCGGTCGGCGCTCTGCCAGTCGAGCCAGGTCGTGGCATTGTCCTGGGCGTAGGCATTGTTGTTGCCGCCCTGGGTGCGGCCGAACTCGTCGCCGGCCGTGATCATCGGCGTGCCGCGCGACACGAACAGCGTCGCCAGCAGCGCCCGCACGTCGCGCCGGCGGCGGGCGAGGATCGCCGGATCGTCGGTCGGCCCCTCGACGCCATTGTTCCAGGAATTGTTGGCGTCGGTGCCGTCGCGGTTGCCCTCGCCATTGGCGAGATTGTGCTTCCTCTCATAGGCGACGGTGTCGGCGAGCGAGAAGCCGTCGTGGCAGGCGATGAAGTTGATGCCGGACGCCGGGCCGCGCCCGCTCGACTGGAAGACGTCGGACGATCCCGCGAGCCGCGTCGCGAGCAGGCCGGTCAGGCCGGCATCGCCGCGCCAGAACCGGCGCACATCGTCGCGGAACCGGTCGTTCCACTCGTGGAAGGGCTTGGGGAACCGCCCGAGCTGGTAGCCGCCGGGACCGACATCCCACGGCTCGGCGATCAGCACGCGCTCGCCCAGCACGTCGTCGGCGGCGATGGCGGCAAGCAGCGGATGGTTGGGGTCGAAGCCGTCGGCGCGGCGGCCGAGCGTGGCGGCGAGGTCGAAGCGGAAGCCGTCGACGCCGGCCTGCAGCACCCAGTGGCGCAGGCTGTCGACAACGAGGCGCAGCGTGGCGGGGCGGTCGCAGGCCAGCGTGTTGCCGCAGCCGGTGTCGTTGACCAGTTCGCCATCGTCGGCGAGCCGGAAATAGGTCGGCCCGTCGAGTCCGCGCAGCGACAGGCTGGGGCCGAGGATGTCGCTCTCGCCGGTGTGGTTGAACACCATGTCGAGCAGCACCTCGAAGCCCGCCGCGTGCAGCGCCTCGACGGTCTGGCGGATCTCCTTGAGCCCGCCGGGGGCGAGGCGCGGATCGGGCGCCATAAAGGCGATCGGGCTGTAGCCCCAGGCATTGGTGAGGCCGAGCGGGACGAGGTGGCGCTCGTCGATCCAGGCGGTGATCGGCATCAGCTCGATGGTGGTGACGCCGAGGGTCTTGAGATGATCGAGGATCGCCGGCTCCGCCAGCGCGGCGATGGTGCCGCGCTTGGCCAGCGGCACATCGGGGTGGCGCATGGTGAAGCCGCGCACCAGCACCTCGTAGATCACCCGCCGCTCGGGCGCGATCACCGGCCGCGGCGTGCGCAGCGGCCCGGGCGGCGCGCGCAGCACCGCCTTCGGCACGTCGTTCGCGCTGTCGACCTCCGAGATCGTGCCGATCTCGTCGGCATGGGCGCGCATCGACGGCGCCAGCACCACCCGGCGGTCGAGCTCGACGGCGTAGGGATCGACCAAGAGCTTGGCGGGATTGAAGAAGAAGCCGCGGTGCGGGTCGAACGGGCCCTCGGCGCGCAGGCCGTAGCGCGCGCCCTCCTTGAGCCCGGCGACATAGGCGTGGTGGATGTCGCCGTCGCGCGCCATCGGCACCCGGCCGATCTCCTCGCGGCCCTCGGCGTCGAACAGGCAGAGCGTGACGCGGCTGGCGTGATGGGACTGGACGGCGAAATGAACGCCCGCCGCATCGGCGTCGAACGTCGCCCCGAGACGCCCGGGCGGCAGGCCCGGCGATGGGGGACGCTTTGGCGTCATGCGCTGTCCACTTCCACCAGCGACCGGAACAGCGCGGCATAGGCGCCGGCCCGGCGGGTCCACGACAGATCGAGCGACATGGCCTGCCGCTGCATCGCCCGCCACGCCGAGGTGTCGGCATAGAGCGCGACGAAGCGCGCGATCGCCGCCTCCAGCGCCTCGCGGGTCACCGGCTCGAACTGGATGCCGGTGGCGACGCCCTGCTCGCGCGCGGCGGCATTGGCGTCGATCACCGTGTCGAACAGGCCGCCGACCCGCGACACGATCGGCAGGCAGCCATAGCGCAGGCCGTAGAGCTGGGTGAGGCCGCACGGCTCGAAGCGCGAGGGCACCAGGATGGCGTCGGCGCCGCCCTGCACCAGATGGGCAAGGTTCTCGTCATAGCCGGCGAACACGCCGATCTTGCCGGGATAGGCGGCCGCCGCCTTGGCAAGGCCCGCCTCCAGCGGCGCATCGCCGGTGCCGAGCACGACGACGCGGCAGCCGGCGGCGATGATCGAGGGCAGCGTCTCGATGACGATGTCCATGCCCTTCTGCCACGACAACCGGGTGATCATGCCGATCAGCGGCCCGTCGCCGGCCTCGAGGTTGAAGCGCCCCTCGAGCGCCGCCTTGTTGCGGGCGCGCAGCTCCAGCGTGTCGGCGGTGTAGCTGGCGGCGAGCGCCGGATCGTCGGCCGGGTTCCAGGTGTCGACGTCGATGCCGTTGACGATGCCCGACAGCGCCAGACCCTTCTGGCGCAGCGTGCCGTCGAGCCCCATGCCGGCGCCGGGCTGGCAGATCTCGGCGGCGTAGCGCGGGCTCACCGTGGTGACGCGGTCGGCGAAGCGGATGCCGGCCTTGAGATACCCGATGCCGCCGTAATACTCGACGCCGTCCATCGAATAGGCGTGGCCCGGCAGACCGATGGCATAGAGCAGATCGCGCGAGAACTGGCCCTGGAAGGCGAGGTTGTGGATGGTCAGCACCGAGCGCGGCTTGGTGCGGCCGCCATAGTGCAGATAGGCCGGCGCCAGCGCCGCCTGCCAGTCATGGACGTGCAGCACGTCCGGCACGTAGGGGCCGAAATCGCCGCGCGAGATCAGATA
This sequence comes from Blastochloris tepida, assembly GCF_003966715.1. Lineage (NCBI taxonomy): Bacteria > Pseudomonadati > Pseudomonadota > Alphaproteobacteria > Hyphomicrobiales > Blastochloridaceae > Blastochloris > Blastochloris tepida. The sequence continues at coordinate 3,655,715 of NZ_AP018907.1, read as the reverse complement.
GCCCATATGGGCGAGCGCGGCGAAGCGCACCGGATTGTCCGGCCAGGGCTGGCCGTCCGGCGCCGAATAGGGGTTGCCCTCGCGCCAGAACAGTTGCGGCGCCTCCAGCACGAACAGGTCGAGCCCGGCGGCGCGGCCGGCCAGCAGCTTGCAGAACGCGCCGAAGAAATAGCCGTACTCGGCGACGACCGTGGTGCCCTCCAGCGCCCGCAGCACGCTCGGATAGCCCGGCACCAGAGTGCGGACCTCGACGCCGTGATGGGCGAGCGCCGGCGGCAGGCCGCCGACGACATCAGCGAGGCCGCCGGTCTTGATCAGCGGAAACACCTCGGAGGCAACCGCCAGCACCTGCAGCGGCCGCGGCCCGGACGGCGCCGGGCGGATGACGCGCGGCACCACAGGCTCGGCCGCCACCGGAGCCGGGGGCATTTGGACCGAAGTCACTTGGTCTAAAGTCACTTGAGCCGGAGTCGTTTGGGCCGGGGCGGCCGCGGCCGGCGGCGCAGACGGAACGGGTGCCGGCACCGGGGCCGCAACCGGCGACGCTGCGGAAACCTCGGCGGCCGGCTTCGCCGGCTTGCGGGGGCGGAACGCGGCGGTCTTGCGACCCTTGGGCGGGGCTGTGTCGCTCATTCGGACAGCCTGTCGATCATGGTCTGGGTGATCAGCACGATGCCCTTCTCGGTGCGGCGGAAGCGCTTGGCGTCGAGCTCGGGATCCTCGCCGACGACGAGGCCGGGCGGGATGCGCACGCCGCGATCGATGATGGTGTTACGCAGCCGGGCGCGCCGGCCGATGTCGACGTCCGGCAGCACCACCGAGGTCTCGATGTGCGAGAACGAATTGACGCGGACGCCGGCGAACAGCACCGAATTGCTCAGCGCGCCGCCCGACACGATGCAGCCGGCCAACACCAGCGACGACACCGCCAGACCGCGCCGGCCCTCGAGGTCATGGACGAACTTGGCGGGCGGAGCGATCTCGGCATAGGTCCAGATCGGCCAGTCGCGCTCGAAGATGTCGAGGCTCGGGATCACCGCCGTGAGGTCGATATTGGCCTCGTGATAGGCATCGAGCGTGCCGACGTCGCGCCAATAGGCCTCCGGCTCGTTGTGCGAGCGCACGCACGACGAGGTGAAGCGGTGGGCCAGCGCCTTGCCGTTCTTCACCAGGTTCGGAATGATGTTCTTGCCGAAATCGTGCGAGGAGCCGGGATCGGCGGCGTCGCGGCGCAGCTCCTCGAGCATGAAGCGCGTCTCGAACACATAGATGCCCATCGAGGCCAGCGCCATGTCCGGCTTGTCGGGCATGCCCGGCGGGTCCTTCGGCTTCTCGACGAAGTCGATGATGCGGTCGTTCTCGTCGACATGCATCACGCCGAAGCCGGTGGCCTCCATGCGCGGCACCTCGAGGCAGCTCACCACCACGTCGGCCTTCTGGTCGACGAGCTGGCGCAGCATCGGCTCGTAGTCCATCTTGTAGATGTGGTCGCCGGCCAGGATGATGACGTATTCGGGCGCGTAGCCCTCGATGATGTCGATGTTCTGATAGACTGCGTCGGCCGTGCCGACGTACCACATGTCCTCCGCCACGCGCTGGCTGGCGGGCAGGATGTCGAAGCCTTCCTTGCGTTCCTGGCGGAAGAAGTTCCAGCCCGACTGCAGATGGCGGATCAGGCTGTGCGCCTTGTACTGGGTGGCGACGCAGATGCGGCGGATGCCGGAATTCAGCGCGTTCGACAGCGCGAAATCGATGATGCGCCACGTGCCGCCGAAATAGACCGCCGGCTTGGCGCGCCGGTCGGTCAGCTCCATCAGCCGCGAGCCGCGCCCGCCCGCCAGCACGAAGGCCATGGTGTCGCGGGCGAGCGGCCCCGAGCCGGGACGATGGGCGCGGACGGCGGTCGACAGGACAGGACGCCCGGGAGAGGCTTGGCCGGGGGAGATCATGGACGTTCCCACTCGAGATACAGGGTGGCCAGAGGCGGCAAAGTCAGCGTCGCCGACACGCTGCCAAATGCATCGCTGGTCGCCTGCACGGCGCCGCCATTGCCGACGCCGCAGCCGCCATAATCGCGCGCGTCGGTGTTCAGCCGCTCGATCCAGCGTCCGGTGCGCGGCATCGGCACGCGATAGCCGTGGCGCGGCAGCGGCGTGAGATTGGCGATCACCGCGACGACGTTCGCGCCGTCGCCCGACTGGCGGGCCCAGGCGAACACCGAGTTCTCGCGGTCGTCGACGATCAGCCAACGGAAGCCCTCGGGCTCGCAGTCGCGCTCGTGCAGCGCCGGCTTCAAGCTGTGCATCCGGTTGAGATCGCGCACCAGCCGCTGCATGCCGGCGTGCGGGGCGTGCTGGATCACCCCCCAGTCGAGCGCCCGGGATTCGCTCCACTCGTCGCGCTGGGCGAACTCCTGCCCCATGAACAGCAGCTTCTTGCCGGGATAGCCCCACATCAGCGCGTAATAGGCGCGCAAGCTGGCGAAGCGCTGCCAGTCGTCGCCCGACATCTTGTGCAGCAGCGACGCCTTGCCGTGCACTACCTCGTCATGGGACAGCGGCAGGATGAAGTTCTCGGAGAAGGCGTAGAGCAGACCGAAGGTGATGTCGTCGTGGTGCCAGCGGCGATGGATCGACTCGCGCGACATGAAGCGCAGCGTGTCGTTCATGAAGCCCATGTTCCACTTGAAGCCGAAGCCCAGCCCGCCGGCGAACACCGGGTGGGAGACGCCGGCCCAGGCGGTCGATTCCTCGGCGATCATCAGCACGCCCGGATGCTGGGCGTAGACGATCTCGTTCAGCCGCTTGAGGAAGGCGATGGCCTCGAGATTCTCCTTGCCGCCATACTTGTTGGGCAGCCATTCGCCGTTGCGGCGCGAATAGTCGAGATAGAGCATCGAGGCCACCGCATCGACCCTGAGCCCGTCGATATGGTAGCGCTCCAGCCAGAACAGCGCGTTGTTGATGAGGAAGCTCTCGACCTCGGTGCGGCCGAAATTGTAGATCGCGGTGTTCCAGTCGGGATGGAAGCCGCGGCGCGGATCTTCGTGCTCGTAGAGCGCGGTGCCGTCGAACCGGCGCAGGCCGTGGGCGTCGGTGGGGAAGTGCGCCGGCACCCAGTCGAGGATGATGCCGATGCCAGCCCGGTGGGCGGCATCGACGAAGCGGGCGAAGCCGGCCGGGTCGCCGTGGCGGGCGGTCGGCGCGAACAGCCCGGTCGGCTGGTAGCCCCAGGACGCATCGAGCGGATGCTCGGAGACCGGCAGAAGCTCGATATGGGTGAAGCCGAGATCGGCGACATAGGGGATGAGTTGGCGGGCGAGATCGTCATAGCTCAGGAACTCGCCGTTCGGGCCGCGCTGCCAGGAGCCGAGATGCGCCTCGTAGATCGTCATCGGCGCGCGACGCGGATCGCGCTTGGCGCGCGCGGCCATGTAGTCGGCGTCCGTCCACGCGATATCGAGCGGCCCGGCCACCACCGAGGCGGTGTTGGGACGCAGCTCCGACTGGAAGGCCATCGGATCGGCCTTGAGCGGCTGCAGATTGCCGTCCGGGCCCAGGATCTCGAACTTGTAGATGGTGCCGGCGGCGAGGCCCGGAATGAAGATCTCGTAGACGCCGGTGTCGACGCGGCGCCGCATCAGATGGCGGCGGCCGTCCCACTGGTTGAAGTCGCCGACCACCGAGACGCGCTGGGCGTTGGGCGCCCACACCGCGAAATGCACGCCCTCCACCCCCTCGTGCACGATGGGATGGGCGCCGAGCTTGTCGAACAGCCGCAGGTGCGAGCCCTCGGCAACGTAATAGTCGTCGAGCGGACCGAGCACCGGGCCGAAGGCGTAGGGGTCGAAGAACTCCCAGGTGCCGCCGGCATTCCGGGCGCGCAGCCGGTAGCGGATGCGCGGGCCGGGGCCGATCGAGCCCTCGAACACCTCGTGCGGCGTGCGCTTCTCCAGCGCGCCCAGCACCGTGCCGGCGTCATCGATCACCTCGACGGCATCCGCACCCGGCACGAAGGCCCGCACCATGCGCTCGCGCCCGGCCTCCTGCAGGCCGAGGACGGCGAACGGATCGGGATGGATGCCCCCGGCGATGGCGGCGATGTCGGACACCGCGAGGCGCGCGCCGCCGCCCGCAGCAGTGCCCGCGCCCTTTGTCCCCGCACCCGCGGCGCCACTGCCCGCAGCGCCACCGCCCGTGAAACTCCCGGCCATATCCCCCCCGGCTGTGTCCGCTCCGGTCAGAATGTCTGACCCCAGAATTCCTGACCCGCTATCCCATGGTTCGCAGCGGCCTCGCGGGCGCGCGGCCGTTCGGCTGGAACTGCCGTCCCGCTTGACCGCGCCCTGCGCGCCAGGACCGATCGCGTGACGCCACGTCCGTGACGCCGGCCGCGCCTGCGGTCAGCGTGTCGGCACACCCCAGATCTCCTCGGCATAGTCCCGGATTGCCCGGTCGGAGGAGAACCAGCCCGATCGGGCCGTATTGATCACCGCCTTGCGGGCCCAATCGCTCGAATTGCGCCACAGGGCAGCGATCTTCCGTTGGGTTTCCGCATAAGCCTGGAAGTCGGCAGTGACAAGAAAATAGTCGTGATTTCGTAGCGCGTCGACGGTGCCGCGATGGCGCGACGGATCGTCGGGCGAATAGACGCCAGCATATAACGATTCCATGACAGCGGCGAGCGCCGGATTGTCGGCGATCGTTTCGCTTGGATTGTATCCCTTGCGGCGAACGACTTCGACCTCCTCGGCGGTCAGTCCGAAGATGAAAATGTTCTCGCCGCCGATGTGATCGCGAAGCTCGATGTTGGCGCCGTCGAGTGTTCCGATGGTCAACGCGCCATTGAGCGCGAACTTCATGTTGCCGGTGCCCGAAGCCTCCATGCCGGCGGTCGAGATCTGCTCGGAGAGATCGGCGGCCGGAATGATCACCTGCGCCAGGCTGACATTGTAGTTCGGCAGGAAGGCCACCTTCAGCAGGCCGCGCGTCGCCGGGTCCGAATTGACCACCTTGGCGACATCGTTGATCAGCTTGATGATGTACTTGGCCGTTGTGTAGCTCGACGCCGCCTTGCCGGCGAAGAGCTTGACACGCGGCACCCAGTCCTCGTTCGGCCGGGCGCGGATCGCGTCATAGAGCGCGATGGTCTCCAGAACATTCAAAAGCTGGCGCTTGTATTCATGGATGCGCTTGACGTGGACGTCGAACAGCGCCGCCGGATCGACGCGCACGCCGATCTGTTCGAGGATCAGCGCGGCCAGCCGCTCCTTGTTGGCGCGCTTGACCTGCATGAAGCGCTCGCGGAACGCGGCGTCCTCGGCATAGGGTGCAAGCTGCGACAGCTTCTCCAGATCGTCGAGCGGCCCCTCGCCGATGGTGTCGCGCACCAGCCGGGCGAGGCCGGGATTGGACTGCATCAGCCAGCGCCGCGGCGTGATGCCGTTGGTCTTGTTGGTGATGCGCTCGGGATAGAGCGCCCCCAGATCCTTGAAGACCGTCTTCTTCATCAGCTCGCTGTGCAGCGCCGAGACGCCGTTGATCTTGTGCGAGCCGACGAAGGCGAGGTTGCCCATGCGCACGCCGCGGCCGTGCCATTCGTCGATCAGCGAGATCGCCGACAGCATGCCGTCGGTGCAGTCCGGCCGCTTGCGGGCATCGGCGATCAGCTTGGCGTTGATGGCATAGATGATCTGCATGTGGCGCGGCAGCAGCCGCTCCATCAGCGACACCGGCCACATCTCCAGCGCCTCGGGCAAAAGCGTGTGGTTGGTGTAGTTGATGGTGGTGCGGGTGATGGCCCAGGCCTCGTCCCAGCCCAGCGCGTGCACGTCGAGCAGGATGCGCATCAGCTCGGCCACCGCGATGGCGGGGTGGGTGTCGTTGAGCTGGATGGTGGCCTTGTCGGGCAGGCTGCGGATGTCGCCGAACTGCTGGACGTGGCGGCGCACCAGATCCTGCAGCGAGGCCGAGGTGAAGAAGAACTCCTGGCGCAGCCGCAGCTCCTGGCCGGCCTGGGTCGAGTCGGACGGATAGAGCACGCGCGAGATGCTCTCGGCGCGGGTGCGGTCGGCCACCGCGCCGACATGGTCGCCGCGGTTGAAGGCTTCGAGATGGATCGGGTCGGCGGCGCGCGCCCGCCACAGGCGCAGCGTGTTCACCCGCGCGCCGCGCCAGCCGACGATCGGCGTGTCGTAGGCGATGGCCAGCACCCGGTCGCCCGGCTTCCAGGTATGGCGCACCGCGCCGTCCCAGCCCTCGCTGGCCTCGACCGTGCCGCCGAAGCCGATCTCATAGGCGACCTCGCGGCGCTCGAACTCCCAGGGATTGCCGAACGCCAGCCAGTCCTCCGGCAGCTCGACCTGCCAGCCGTCGGCGATCTTCTGGCGGAACAGGCCGTGGTCGTAGCGGATGCCGTAGCCATGCGCGGCGATGGCGAGCGTCGCCATGCTTTCCATGTAGCAGGCGGCGAGCCGGCCGAGGCCGCCATTGCCGAGCGCGGCGTCGGGCTCCAGCTCGGCCATCGCCTCGTAGTCGACCCCGATCTCGGCCAGCGCCTCGCGCACCACCGCGTCGAGCTGCAGATTGCACGACACGTCGCGCAGCTGCCGGCCGATCATGAATTCGAGCGACAGGTAATAGACCCGTTTGCGGCCGGTGCGGTAGGCCTCGCGCACCGAGGCGATCCAGCGATCGACCACGTGGTCGCGGACGGCGAGGCTGGTGGCGCGCAGCCAGTCGTGCAGCTTGGCGGCCGCCGGATCCTTGCCCACCGCATAGGTGAGCTTGGCCAGGATGGCCTTGCGCATCTGCAGCGTATCGACCTTGGGGGCGAAGGCGACGCCGTCGATCGCCGGATCATCAAGGCTGGCGGGTTCGCCGGTGGACGCGACGTTCGGCATCAGATAGGGCATGCGACCTCGATCGGGCACGGGCGGGACTGGTTTAATCTTAGCTGCGATGCAACCCGGATTGAAGAGGCGCGATTGTTCGGCCGGCTGCCGGCCGCCCCGCGCCGGCCGGCACCGGTTTGCGAAGCTTCCTGTCGAAGAATATCCCGCAAACGCCTCGCGTCAGGCATGGCTGCATCCTGAATCGATCTCGACAATACAGCCTCGCATCGAACTCGGCCAAGGGTTCGGCCAAGATCGCACCTGAAACTTCTTCTCCCGGCGCGGGCTCGGTATGGCAGAGAGGCTTCACATGCCCTCAAATACCGGCGCGCCGCAAGCGAAACCGCGACGGCGCCGTTGCGCAAAATTGCCGCTCCGCACTGCCGGCGGTTGCGTCGGCGCGCGTATTGGCGCCGCCGTTGACCGGATCTCAACCTTATCGATAGGCATATCACCGAAAACGTTCACGCTTCGTTAATCTTTACATGTTGTAGTAATCCTCGAATCGCGGTATTGGTAAACCACGATAGCGGCAGTATTCGCAACCTTTTGCGCGCCCGCGATTTATACTTTCGTCAATCTCAAAAATATTTGCCGCACCCGGGGGAACCAATTTGCTGTTCCGACGTTGAGTTCTCTTTTTCTAATGCGAGGCCGCACAGGAAAGTCGAAGCCGACCATGTTGCGAGTTCTGATTGTCGAAGATAATGCGCTGATTGCGTGCGACCTCGACGCCATCGTCGCCGCATCGGGGCACGAGGTGATCGGCCCGGTCGATACCGTGTCGGACGCGCGAAAACTGCTCGGCGGCTGCGATGCCGCCCTGCTCGACATCGACGTCCGCGACGGCAAGACCTTCGAACTCGCCGCGGCGATGGTGCAGACCGGGCGGCCCTTCATGTTCATCAGCGGCGCGGTGCGCCGCGATCTGCCGGGCATGTTCCGCGGCACCGCCTTCCTGCAGAAGCCCTATGCGGCGGGCGACATCCGCCGCTGGCTGGGCCGGACCGAATCGCCGCCCACCGTGCCGGCCGTCCACGGCCCGGTTCGGCTGCGCACCGCACCGGTCTGATCGGCCGGGCGCCGTCTTATCCGCCCGGCACCGGCGGCGGCAGGCCGGCCACCGCCAGCGCCGCAGCCTGGTTCGCCGCCACCTTCTCCACCGAGAACCCGGCGAAGGCGTCCTCGAACAGCCGGTGGAAATTGACCTCCGCCCGCAGGCGCAGGAACACCCCGCCCAGCCCGATCGCCGCGCGATCCATGAACACGAACTCGCGCGGCACGGTCACCGGCCCGAGCTCGCGCAGAGCGCGGTGCACCGAGAACGCCTCCTTGCGGCCGTACTCGCCCGGCGCGACGCCGTCGGCGATGGTGCGCACGCGGTCCTCCAGCACCGGGCCGTAGATGAAGCGCGCCCAGATGTTGAGCACGTCGACGATCTCGCGCTTGAGGCCCTTGAAGCCCCACTGCTCGTAGGCATGGACGGTGCGCTCGTCGTCCCGGTCCCGCAGGCCGCGATAGAGATCGACCACGCCGCCGACGAAGGCCGGCGGGAAGATGCGGATGCAGCCATAGTCGAGCAGGTTGATGCCGCCCGGCACCCCGTCTTCTTCGAACACCGTGTAGTTGCCGAGGTGCGGGTCGCCATGGATGACGGCGAACCGGCTGAACGGCATCCACCACGCCCGGTACATGGCGATGGCCAGCCGGTTGCGGGTCTCCAGGTCGTGTCCGACGAAGTCGAGCAGGCGCCGGCCGTCGAGCCAGTCGAGGGTGAGCAGCCGCCCGGTGGACAGGTCCGGCCACACCCCCGGCACCCGCACGTCGCCGAGGCCGGCCGCCATGTGGCGGTAGAGCCGGACGTGGCGGGCCTCGCGGCGATAGTCGAGCTCCTCGCGCAGCCGTTCGCCCAGTTCGCGGGCCATCTCGCGGGTATCGATCGCCGGATCGACCCGGCGCTGGATGGCGAAGGCGATGTCGAGCTGGGCGAGGTCGGCTTCCACCGCCGACTGCATGTCCGGATACTGCAGCTTGCAGGCCAGCGGCTCGCCGCCGAGCGCGGCCGCCCTGTGCACCTGGCCGAGCGAGGCTGCCGCCGCCGGCCGGTGGTCGAAGCTGCCGAACCGCGCCTGCCAGTCGGGGCCGAGCTCGGCCGCCATGCGCCGCCTGACGAAGGTCCAGCCCATCGGCGGCGCCTCGCTCTGCAGCTTCTGCAGCTCGGCGGCGTATTCCGGCGGCACCAGATCGGGAATGGTCGACATGAACTGGGCGACCTTCATGATCGGCCCCTTGAGCCCGCCCAGCACGGCGGCGAGATCCTCGGCGTTGACCTGCCGGTCGGACCGGCCGAGCAGCCGCGACCCCACCATCCTGGCGGCCATGCCGCCGACATTCACGCCCACCCGCGCATAGCGGGTGGCGCGGGCGGAGAATCGGTTCTGTTCGCTGTCGGTCATGGTCTCGGCCAAACGCCGGTCTCGCCGCGAACGGCCCGGTTCCGCCGATATAGGCGCGATCTGCGCGATTTCCACGGCTGCATTTCCACGGCTACTCGGCCGCTTCGGACTCCGCCCGGAGCACGGTGCGCGGCGCACGAAGCCGCGGCGGGCGCGCTCGCGATGTGCCGGCGGCGCGGCGGCGCCCGGTGGCGGCCGCGAGATCGGTCGCGGCAAGATCGGTGGCGGCAAGATCTGTCGCAGCAAGCCAGCGCGCCACCTCCGGCCAGCCGGTGGCGAGGTTGCGCGCCCCCAGGAACAGGCTGAGATGGCCGCCCTGCCACAGCCGGCAGACCGCGGCGGACCCGGCTGTGCCGGCCAGCCGCGCCGCCGCAAACACCTGCCCGGCGGGCGCGATGATGTCGTCCTGCCCCGCCACCAGGAACAGCGGATGGCGCAGGCGCGACAGCCCCACCATGCGCCCGAGCGCCGGCACCCCGCCCGCGGCCAGCAGATTGCGCTGGAACAGCCAGTCCACCATCTGGAGGTAGTAGCCACCGGGCATGTCGACCAGCACCCGGTCCCAGGCCACGTAGCGCGCCAGCGCCGCGCGCGCCTGCGGCCGGTCGTCGCCGGGATCGAGTTCGAGGTCGCGGCGGGCATGGGCATCGAGCTCGCCGGCGATGCTCGGCCAGACATTGCGCATCGACCGGCCGCGCATGCGCCCGCCGCCCTGGCGGACGATCTCGGCGAATGTGGCGAGCGGCGTCGCCTTGGCCCACGCCGCCAGCGCGCTCTCGCCGACCGCGGTATCGACGGGGGCGGCGACCGGCACCACCGCCCGCACCTTGTCCGGAAAGCGGGCAGCATAGATCAGCGCCAGATTGCCGCCCTGGCACAGGCCGATCAGATCGACCGGCGGCCCGCACTCGTCGACCACGACATTGAGGTCGGCGAGATAGGTGTCGAGCGTGAAGTCGCTCATCGCCGGGGTTGCCGACTTCCACTCGGTCAGCATCAGCCGGGCCACGCCCTCGCAGGCGAGGCGCTCCATCAGGCTGTGGCCGGGGGCGAGGTCGGCGATCACCGCGGTATGCAGCGCGAACGGCGCCACCACCAGCACCGGCCGGCCGGCCGCACCGGTCGAGAAGTCGCGCAAGGATACGGTCGGCAGGTCGAGGCGGACCCGGTTGGCGGTGGTCCAGGCCAGCGTCTCGCCGGCCGGCGCAGTGTCGGCGCCCAGCATCATCGCCGCGCACCGGCTGGCGAAGCCGCAGGCGGCCACGTTCGCCGCCGCCGCGGCGGCGAAGGCGAAGTCCCAGGGCGTGGCTGGCCAGGGATTCGGGCGGTCGGACGGCATGGAACCCTCCCGGGACCTTCCCGCGGGGCGCCAGAATCCTCCAGGTTGCGCGTCAAATCAACGGTTGGCCGCTACCCCTCGCCTGCGACCGGTGTACGCGGGGGTGCAGGCTCGCGCGGCGCCGCGAGCCGGTCGCCGATCCAGCGGGCGAGCCCCGCCTCGCCGACCTCGCCCGCGGCCAGCGCCAGGATGGCGGCCGCCGCCTCGGCGGGGTCCGGGGCGAAGGGAAGGCCATTCTTGCGAAGGAACACCATCATCGCCATGAAGGCCGCCCGCTTGTTGCCGTCGACAAACGGATGGTTGCGCGCGATGCCGAAAGCGTAGGCGGCGGCGAGGGCGGCCAGATCCGTCTCGCCATAGGCAAACTTATTCTGAGGACGCGCCACCGCGGATTCGAGCGCGCCGGCATCACGCAGTCCTGCCGGGCCGCCGAATTTGGCCAATTGCATGCCGTGGATCACCGTCACCTGCTCGACGGTCAGCCATCTGGGCTCGGCGACCCCCTCCTCGCTCATTTGGCAAGGACTTTCAGGGTGTCGCGATACTCGTTCATCACCTGATCGGCGATCTGGACCGTCTCCTCGAAATCGGGATCATAGGGAGAAAGCCGGATGACCTTGCCGGGGCCTTCGGCAACGGACAGCCAATCCCCGCGCTGCAGGTCCAGTCGGGAGAGCAACTCTCGAGGCAGGATCACGCCCGTCGAGTTGCCGATCTTCTTGATCTCAACCTTCATCTCCGCCTCCGCAGTTGTACAAAATGTATCACAGCGGAAGCGCGCTGTCGTGCCTTACCCTTCCAGCGCCTCCAGCTCGCCGATCATGCGCTCGATCACCGTCAGCCCGGTCTGCCAGAACGCCGGCTCGCGGGCGTCGAGCCCGAACGGAGCGAGCAGCTCGGAATGGTGTTTGGTGCCGCCGGCCGCCAGCAGGTCGAGATAGCGCCCGGCGAAGCCCTCCGGCGCCCGCTCATAGACGGCATAGAGCGAGTTCACGAGGCAATCGCCGAACGCATAGGCGTAGACGTAGAACGGCGCGTGGATGAAGTGGCCGATATAGGTCCAGAACGTCTCGTAGCCGGGGCCGAGACGGATCGCCGGGCCGAGGCTCTCGCTCTGCACTTCCAGCCAGAACCGGCCGATCTCGTCCGCCGTCAGCTCGCCCTCCTTGCGCGCCTCGTGCACCTTGCGCTCGAAGCTGTAGAAGGCGATCTGCCGCACCACGGTGTTGAGCATGTCCTCGACCTTCGAGGCGATCAGCGCCTTACGCTGGGCGCGGTCGGGGGTGGCGGCGAGGATTGCCTTGAAGGTCAGCATCTCGCCGAACACCGAGGCGGTCTCCGCCAGCGTCAGCGGGGTCGGCGCCATCAGCGGGCCGTTGGGCGCGGCCAGCACCTGATGGACGCCGTGGCCGAGCTCGTGGGCGAGCGTCATCACGTCGCGCGGCTTGTTCTGGTAGTTCATCAGCACGTAGGGGTGCACCGAGGGCACGGTGGGGTGCGAGAAGGCGCCTGGCGCCTTGCCCGGCCGCACCGGGGCGTCGATCCACCGCCGGTCGAAGAACCGCTGGGCGATCTCGGCGAGCTTGGGCGAGAAGCCGCGATAGGCGTCGAGCACGGTTGAGCGCGCCTCGGACCACGCATAGGTGCGCTGCTCGACCTTTGGCAGCGGCGCGTTGCGGTCCCAATGGTCGAGCGCATCCTTGCCGAACCAGCGCGCCTTCAGCGCATAGTAGCGGTGCGACAGCCGCGGATAGGCGTCGCGCACCGCCGACACCAGCGCCTCCACCACCTCGCGCTCGACCCGGTTGGCGAGGTGGCGGCTGTCGGCGACGTCCTTGAAGCCGCGCCAGCGGTCGGTGATCTCCTTGTCCTTGGCCAGGACGTTGGTGATCAGGGTGAAGGTGCGCAGGTGCTCGCGGAAGGTGGTGGCCAGCGCCTCGGCGGCGGCCTTGCGGGCGGGCTCCACCGGCTCCAGCAGCAGGTTCAGGGTCGGCTCCAGCGTCAGCTCGCGCCCCTCGACCTTGAAGCGCAGCGCCGACACCGTCTCGTTGAACAGCCGGTTCCAGGCGGTGCGGCCGGACACCGACTTCTCCAGGAACAGCTGCTCCAGCCGGTCCTCGAGCTGGTAGGGCCGCTCCTTGCGGATGTCGGTGAACCACGGCCGCCAGCGCTGGAGCGCCGGGTCGGCCAGCGCGGCATCGACCAGCGCGTCGTCGAGCCGGTTTAGCTCCAGCTCGAAGAACAGCAGATGCGACGAGGCGTTGGTCACCCGCTCCTGGACGTCGCCATAGAACTTCGCGCGTGCGGGGTCGGAATTGTCGCCGGCATAGACCAGGCCGGCATAGGAGATCAGCCGGCCGAGCAGCTCCTCGATCGCCTCGTACTGGCGCACCGCCTCGGCAAGCCGGGGGCCGGCATCGGCGGCGGCGGCGATCTCGCCGAGCTTGCCGCGCCAAGTCTCGGCGAAGGCGGCGCAGGCCGATTCGGCCTCCTTGAGATCGGCCGCCACCTCCGGGGACGTCATGCCGGGATAGAGGTCCGACAGATCCCATTCGGGCAGCGCCGAGGCGGGCGCGGCGGAGCGGGACGGGGCGGCATGGGACGGGGCGGCATGTGTCGCGGCTGAGGTCATGAAGCGGCTCGATCCGATGCAGGGAAGCCCCGACCCGACACGCCGTTCATGGCGCGGATGGGGCAGGCCCGGACCTGCAGAGATATCGCAGAATGGCTGGCCGCCAAGCGGAGTTTCGCCGATGGCCGGCCCGGCGCGCGGCCGAGGCCGGCGCGCGGGAGCAAAACTTTGCAGAATTTGGAATTCATTCAGCATGTTCGCGCGTTTCTGCGAGGCAGAGGCGGCGAAAAACCCTGTCCTGCGCGAATTTGTTAGCGCTGCGTTAACGTTCCCCGGCCACGGTCGCCCCAAATTGGCACAGATCGGGTCGGGGACGGTATGGGTGGCGTGATTCTGGTCGTCGACGACGATCCGGTGCAGCGGCGGCTGCTGGACGCCATGGTGCGCCGGCTGGGGTTCGACGCGGTGGCGGCGGACAGCGGCGAGGCGGCGCTCAAGGCGCTGGCCGGGTCGGCGTTCGACGCGGTGCTGCTCGATCTGGTGATGCCCGATCTCGACGGCATGGCGGTGCTGACCCGCCTGCGCGACGGCGGCAGCGAGGTGCCGGTGATCGTGCAGACCGCCAACGGCTCGATCGACGCGGTGGTCTCGGCGATGCGGGCCGGCGCGGTCGATTTCGTGGTCAAGCCGGTCGGCATCGAGCGGCTTTCGGTGTCGCTCAGGAACGCGCTGGCGACCCGGGCGCTGCAGAACGAGATCCGCCGCTTCAAGCGGGCGCGCGAGGGCACGCTGACCTTTTCCGACGTGCTGAGCCGCTCGACGCGCATGGCGGCGGTGCTCAAGCTCGCCAACAAGGCGGCGGCCTCGGCCATTCCGGTGCTGATCGAGGGCGAATCGGGCACCGGCAAGGAGCTGGTGGCCCGCGCCATCCATGGCTCGGGGACCCGGCGCGCCAAGCCGTTCGTCGCCGTCAATTGCGGCGCCATGCCGGAGACCCTGGTCGAGTCGATCCTGTTCGGGCACGAGAAGGGGGCGTTCACCGGCGCCTTCGACCGCCACACCGGCAAGTTCGTGGAGGCCAACGGCGGCACGCTGTTCCTCGACGAGATCGGCGAACTGTCGCCGGACGCGCAGGTGAAGCTGTTGCGGGTGCTGCAGACCGGCGAGGTCGATCCGGTGGGCAGCCGGCGCACGGTGAAGGTCGACGTGCGGGTGATGTCGGCCACCAACCGCGACCTGCTCACCGAGGTGAAGGCCGGCCGCTTCCGCGAAGACCTCTATTACCGGCTGGCGGTGTTTCCGCTGGCGCTGCCGCCGCTCCGGGCACGGCGCGAGGACATTGCCGATCTCGTGCGCCATTTCGCGGTGCGCTTCGCCGCCGAGGAGGGCAAGCGCATCCGCACCGTCTCGGCCGACGCGCTGCGGCTGCTGGCCGAGCACCCCTGGCCGGGCAATGTCCGCCAGCTTGAGAATGCGGTGTTCCGCGCCGTGGTGCTGGCCGAGACCGACGAGCTGACGCCGGCCGAGTTTCCGCAGATCGCCGCGCGCGTCGAGGCCGCACCGGCGCTGGCGCCGACCGACTTCGTCTGCGGCGGGCTGGATGCACCCGACAGCCATGCGGCTGGCGCGCCGCTTTCGATCGGACGGCCGGCGGCCGGCGGCTCCATCCTGCCGCTGACCGGCGCGGACGGCCATGTCGTCGAGCTTGCCGAGGTCGAGGCTGCTGCCATCCGCCACGCCGTCCGCCGCTATCGCGGCCAGATGACCGAGGTGGCGCGCCGGCTGAAGATCGGCCGCTCGACGCTCTACCGGCGGCTGAAGGAGCTCGGCCTCGATGCCGACGCTCTCGCCGCCGGCGCCTTGGCCGGCGGCACCGATCCGGCCGGGGCCAAAGCCGCGGCCTCCGATGCCCCAGGCGTGGTGCCGGCGTAACACGTCCGGAAAAAAGCCCGGATGACGGCGTGGTGAGTTGCCGGCGTCCGGCAAATCAGATCAGGTCCGAACGAATCGGATCGAGGTGCGCTGATCGATGGGAGCAGGGTCCATGGGTGCGGGTTCCGCCCGGTTTCTGGCAGGCGTGGCGCTGGCTGCGCTGCTGGCGTACGAGGCCGCCGCCACCGAAGGGCCTGCAGCCGAGGCCACCCAGGCTGCGCCGACCCAAGCTGCGCCGAACCAAGCTGCGCCCGCCCAGACGATGCCCGGTACCGACGCGGCGCTCGATGGAACGGACCCCGAGGCCGTGCCGGTCGATCCGGACGAGCCGGCGGTCGGGATCGAGCCCGATCCGGAGGACGATCCCGAGGACGACTCGCAATTGCGGTCCGGCAGCGGCGCCGACACCCGGTCCGGCGCGGCCACCTCCGACGGTCCCAAGCCTGACGATACGAAGCCTGACGATACGAAATCCGGCGAGACGAAGCCCGAGCTGCGGCCGGCCGCGGCCGAGGCGCCCCAGGCACCGGCTGCGGCGCCCACGGTCGAGACCGCCGCGCCCGCACCGCCCGCCATCGACGCGCTGGTGCCGGTGCCCGAGTCGGCCGATGTGCCGCCGCCCGGCCTGGCCGACATCGGCCCGCCCGCCGGCACACCCTCCAAGGAGACGGCGAAGGATGTGACCCGGGACGCGCCGCCGGCTGCGGCTCCTGCGGCCGCGCCGGCTGTTGCCCCGGCCAGGGAGACAGCCAAGGAAACCGTGAAGGAAACCGCCAAGGAGGCTTCGCCTCCCGCCGCACCGCCGGCCGCCACGGCGGTGATCGAGGAGGCGGCGGTGACCGCGGCGCTGCGGGCGCTCCTCACCGAGCGCGGCGGCAGCGCCGAGGACCGGCGGCTGCGCGAGACGCTGGCGCAGGCCTATGAGGCGCGCGGCTTCCGGCCGGTGTGGATCGAACACGGCAAGCTGCAGGCGCGCGCCGCTTCGGCGGGCCGGGTGCTGACCGGCGCCGCGGCCGAGGGGCTCGACCCAGCCGACTATGCGCTGCCCGCCGACCCCGGCCCGGATGCGACGGCGGCGACGCTGGCCGCCGCCGACCTGAAATATTCGAACGCCGCGGTGACCTACGCCCGCCACGCCATGTCCGGCCGGTTCGACCCCGGGCGCGTGCATCCGCTGGTCACCCCGCGCCGCACCATCCCCAAGGCCGAGGAGGTGATCTCCGCCCTGGCCCAGGCCGCCGACCCCGGCGCGGTGCTCGCCGCCTACAATCCGCCGCATGACGGCTACCGGGCGCTGAAGAAGATCCTGGCCGAGATGCGCAGCGCCACGGCCGCCGAGGAGACCGCCCGCATTCCCAGCGGGCCGGTGCTGCGGCCGGGAATGCGCGATCCGCGCGTGCCCGCGCTGCGGGCGAGGCTCGGCGTCGCCGGCGACAACGCCGACACCGTCTACGGCCCCGAACTGGTCGCGGCGCTGAAGGCGTTCCAGGAGGACCACGACCTCAACGCCGATGGCGTGGTCGGGGCGCAGACGCTGGCCGCGCTCAATGGCGGCGGCAAGGCCACCGTCAACGACATCATCGCCAATATGGAGCGCTGGCGCTGGCTGCCGCGCGATCTCGGCGCCACCCACATCATGGTGAACATTCCCGAGTTCACCGTGCGCATCTGGCGCAACGGCCAGATGATCCACCGCACGCGGGTGATCACCGGCAAGCCCTCGACCCCGACGCCGGTGTTCACCGACGACATGGAATATGTGGTGATCAACCCGGCCTGGAACGTGCCGCCCTCGATCGTGAGGAACGAGATGCTGCCGCTGCTCGCCTCCGACCCCGAGGCGATCACCCGCCAGGGCCTGGAGGTGCTGGTCAATGGCCGCCCGGTCGACCCCTACGAGGTCTATGGCGCCGATCCCAACTCGATCTCGTTCCGCCAGCCGCCGGGCGAGCGCAATGCGCTCGGCCGCATCAAGTTCATGTTCCCCAACCGGCACCACGTCTATCTGCACGACACGCCGACGCGCCACCTGTTCGCGCGCGAGGTGCGCACGTTCAGCCATGGCTGCATTCGGGTGAACGAACCGCTGAAGTTCGGCGAGGTGGTGTTCTCCCTCGGCCTGCCGGGCGAGCACTGGTCGCCGGCCCGCATCGAATCGATGTTCGGCCGCGAGGAGAACATCATCCAGTTCCGCAACCGCTTCCCGGTCCACGTGGCCTATTTCACCACGATGGTGGACGAGAGCGGGGCGCTGGTGGTTCGCGACGACGTCTACAGCTACAATGCCCAGGTGAAGGCGCTGCTCGGGCTGGAAGGTCAGGTTCGCCGCTTCTCCCCGCCGCCCTCGGCGCGGCCGGTGGCGCTGCCGCCGCCGGTGGTACGCCCGGCCGGTCCGCCGCCGACGTTTCTGGAGCAGTTGTTCGGCATCCGGCCGATGCGCGGCGGCTGATCCGCCGCCCTACCGGTCGAGCGGTAAGCACCGCCCGGCCGCCGGGTGATCGGCTACCTTCACCTCCGTTTAACCACTGATATTAACCAGAATTCCGGCGCGATTCTTGGCGCGGCCGATTTTTGCCACGTTCAACCCTTACCCAAGCCCCAGCACATCGGGGCACGGGTGCTAAGTCGCCATTAACCTGACCCGATTAAGACGATGTTCACCCTGGCGAACGCGGTAATGGGACGCGCCCGCCTCACATCCTGTCTACGCATCGGGGACCGGCTCAGTGAGTTTACGGTACAGCTCCCGCTTTGACCTTCGCATCGACTTCATCCGCCGCGCACGGCACAGCCTCACCGTCGCCGCCCTCGCAGCCACTCTCGTGGCCGGCGGCGTCCGGGGCACCCAGGACGCGGTCGCCAATGGCGACACGCGCACGATCTCGTTCCACCACACGCATACGAGCGAGTCGCTGACCATCACCTTCAAGCGTGACGGCCGCTACGACGAAGACGCGCTGAAAAAACTCAACTGGTTCATGCGCGACTGGCGCCGCAACGAGTCAACGCAGATGGACCCCCATTTGTTCGACATCGTGTGGGAAGTTTATCGCGACGTCGGCGCCAGCGCTCCGGTCGAGGTCATCTCCGGCTATCGTTCGCCGGCCACCAACTCCATGCTGCGCTCGCGCAGCCGCGGCGTCGCCCAGTTCTCCCAGCACACCGTGGGCAAGGCGATCGACCTGTTCATTCCCGGCATCAGCCTGTCGGCGGTCCGTGAGGCCGGCCTGCGCCTGCAGCGCGGCGGCGTCGGCTTCTATCCGACCTCCGGCTCGCCCTTCGTCCATCTCGATACCGCCAGCGTTCGCCACTGGCCGCGCATGAGCCGCGAGCAGCTCGCCCGCGTGTTCCCGGACGGCAAGACCGTCCATCTGCCGGCCGATGGCCGGCCGCTGTCCGGCTATGAGGTCGCGATGCGCGATCTCGAGCGGCGCGGCGGCGCCGTCCGCGGCCGCACCCTGGTGGCGTCTCGCGGCGAGTCCGACGAAGACGCCGACATGACCAATGACGGGCGGTTGATCTACCGCTCGCGGGGCGGGGCCACCGCCCAGGCGTCGGCCGCCGCCGCCCCCCGCCGCAGCCTGTTCGCCTGGCTCGGCGGCGACCGCGAGGAGACCGACGCGGCGCCGGCCAAGGCCCAAACACAGACCCAGACTCAGGCCCAGACTCCTGCCAAGCCGCAGGCCGCTCCGGCGTCGACCACCGTCGCGCAGGCGCCGGTTCCGGCTCCGGGCGTGCCGCTGCCGCCGGTGCGGCCGGATCGCGCCGGCGCGGTCACCGTGGCTCAAGCCGAGACGGCCGGCGATTCGATGCGCTGGGTCGCCGGCCCGAGCGGCCGCGAAGCCCCGGCCGCACAGGTGGCCGCCGCGTCGCGCGGCACGCCGGCGCCCGACGCGCCGCTGCCGCGGCCGCGCCCGGGATCCGGCTCGGCGCCGGCCGGCTTCGCGCTGGCCTCGGCCGACACGCGTCCGGCCAGCCCCGAGACCACGGCCAGCATCGCCCGCGGCGGCCTGCCGCCGGAGATCACCGCCGGCATCGGCGCGGCGCAACAGGCGCAGGACCGGCAGGCTCAGGACCGGATGCCGGTGCTGGCCTATGCCGGCGCCGACGACATCGCCCTGCCGCGCGCGGTTGCCGCCGCGCCGGCCGCCCAGCCGGCGGCGAGCCGCCCGGCGGCCCCCGCCCAGCGCTCGGCGGCGCGTGAACCCATGCCCCGCCTGACGGCGCCGCGCACCGAAGGGCCGGGCCTGCCCCGCCTGATCGTCGCCGCCCGGTTCGACACGGTCCGCGTCGACATGCGCCACCCGGATGCCAGGGCGTCGGGCTCGCTGCTGCGCGGCAGCCGCGGCGCGCTCGACCTCAAATTCACCCGCAAGGCCGACCCGGACCTGACCGCCGACCGCTTCGCCGGCCCGGCGATCCAGCCGCTGCCGGTCGCCCGGTTCGAGGTCGCCCTGCTGCAGGACAATACCCGCCGCTGAGCGGCGGCCGCGGGCGGCACGTGCCGCCGGGACGTTCGAAACAAGAAGCCTCCGGCCATGGGCCGGAGGCTTTTTCGTTTCGGCAAGAGACACATTCCCCCCAGGCTGACGCCGGCTTCCAGGTGACCGGCTCGGCTTCCCGTCCCGGCGGACGTCGTTGCGAATGTGTGTTTCGGAAGCCGTGCAGATCATACGGTTTCCGGCTGATCAAGCCTTCGAGCCGTATTCCGATCGCCGAAAAATCCCTTCCAACTCAAGGATTTTTCGGCGAGACCGTTTCCGGTATCCCGAAGGGATCAACCGGAAACCGTATCAGACCGCTGCGCCGCAGGCGGCGAGCGCCTCGCGCATGTGGGGCGGCACCGGCGCGGTGACGCTGATCGGCGCCTCGCCGGACTTGAACGGCACCGAGACGGTGCGGGCGTGGAGGTGCAGCGGTGGGCCGAAGGTTTTTTGGTTTGTCGCAGTCTCTTGCGCAAAACCGGTATCCACTTTTGCGGAGAATGCTCTGGTTCTTTCGTTGGTCGCATTCTCTGCCGCAAAACCGGTATCCACTTTTGCGGAGAATGCTCCCCGGCCGTAAACCGCATCGCCGAGGATCGGGAAGCCCATCGCCGCGCAATGGACGCGGAGCTGGTGGGTGCGGCCGGTGAGCGGCTCCAGCTCCAGCCACGTCAAGCCTGACGGCGACCGGCCGCGCACCCGGAAGCGGGTCTGCGACGGCAGGCCGGCGGCATCGACCTTCATCCACCAGCCGCGGCCGGGCTCCCTGGTGGCGAGCGGCAGGTCGATAAGCCCCTCGTCCGCCTCGGGGCCGCCCTCGACCACCGCCCAGTAGGTCTTGGCGATCCGCCCGGCCTTGAACAGCGCGCCGAGCCGGGCCAGCGCCTTGCGGTGGCGGCCGAGCACCAGGCAGCCGGAGGTGTCCTTGTCGAGACGGTGGGCGAGCGCGGGCGCGCGCGGCAGGCCGAAACGCAGCGCGTCGAACAGCTGTTCCAGGCTCTGGCCGCCCTTGGGGCCGGCGTGGACGGGCAGGCCCGCCGGCTTGTCGAGCACCAGCATCATGCCGTCGCGGTAGAGCAGCCGCGCCTGCAACTCTTCTCCCGTCATCCGGTTCGGGCTATCGAGGTGCGGAGCCCCCGTCAACGTGCGAAGGCAGACATGACTCAAGACAAGCCCGGCTTCTTCGGACGCCTGTTCGGTCGCCGTGCGGCGGTCGAGACGGAAACCAAGCAGCCCGAACCGACCCCGTCCGAACCGACGCCGAGCGAACTGGAACCGGTCGAGGCCGTCCCGGCCGCGCCGGCCACGGTCGCGCCCGAACCGGCGCCGGCCGCCCCCGTTGACGCCGAGCCGGTCGCACTCGCGCCGGTCGTGCTCGAGCCGGCCGCATCGGAGCCCCCGACGCCGGAGGCCGCCTTGGCCGAGCCCGAACCTGCTGCGCCCGAGTCCACGGAGCCGGAGCCCATCGAGCCCGAATCCACCGAAGCGACGCCGGCCGCCGCGCTGGAGGCCGAACCGCTGGAGGCCGAACCGGCGGAACCCAAGACGCCGGAGGTCAAGTCGGCCGAAGCCAAGGCGCCGGAGACCAAGACGCCGGAACCCGCGCCGGCCGAACCCAAGCCGGCTCCCAAGCGCCGGCTGAGCTGGTGGCAGCGGCTGAAGGGCGGCCTCGCCCGCACCGCGTCGGCGCTGTCGAGCGGCATCGGCGACCTGTTCACCAAGCGCAAGCTCGACGCCGGCACGCTGGAGGAGCTGGAGGATCTGCTGATCCAGGCCGACCTCGGCCTCGACACGGCGGCCCGCATCGCCGGGGCGCTGCGCCGGGAGCGCTACGAGCGCGACGTCTCGCCCGAGGAGGTGAAGACGGTGCTGGCCGCCGAGATCGAGGCGGTGCTAGAGCCGGCGGCGAAGCCGCTGGTCATCGACAGCGAGGCGAAGCCGTTCGTGCTGCTGATGGTCGGGGTCAACGGCTCGGGCAAGACCACCACCATCGGCAAGCTCGCCGCCAAGTTCTCCGCCGAGGGCCGCAAGGTGGTGCTGGCGGCCGGCGACACCTTCCGCGCCGCGGCGATCGACCAGCTCAAGGTGTGGGGCCAGCGCACCGGCGCCGAGGTGGTGTCCGGCGCCCAGGGCGCGGATTCGGCCGGGCTCGCCTTCGACGCGCTGGTCAAGGCGCGCGAGGGGGGCGCAGACATCCTGATGGTCGATACCGCCGGCCGCCTGCAGAATAAGGCGGCGCTGATGGCCGAACTCGAAAAAGTGATCCGGGTGCTCAAGAAGCAGGACGACAGCGCGCCCCACGCCGTGTTGCTGGTGTTGGACGCCACCGTCGGTCAGAATGCCATTTCGCAGGTCGAGGCGTTCCAGAAGACCGCCGGGGTCACCGGACTGGTGATGACCAAGCTCGACGGCACCGCCCGCGGCGGCATTCTCGTGGCGCTGGCCGCCAAGTTCGGCCTGCCCGTTCACTTCATCGGCGTCGGCGAGGGCGTCGACGATCTCGAACCGTTCGCTGCGCGCGACTTCGCCCGTGCGCTGGTGGGTCTGGAGGCCTGACAGATGACGACAGCCGAAATCCAGCCGGAACGCGCCACGCTCCACCCGGCGCTCAAGATCGCGCTCGAAATGGGGCCGCTCGCCTTGTTCTTCTTCGCCAATGCCCGCTACGGCATCTTCACGGCGACGGCGGTGTTCATGGTGGCGGTGATCGTGGCGCTTGGCCTGAGCTGGATCCTGGCCCGGCGGCTCGCCATCATGCCGCTGATCTCGGCGGCGGTGGTCCTCGTGTTCGGCGGCCTGACCATCGTGCTGCAGGACGACCTGTTCATCAAGCTCAAGCCGACCATCCTCAACACGCTGTTCGGCTCGCTGCTGCTGGTCGGGCTGGTGTTCCGCAAGTCGTTCCTGGCGCTGGTGTTCGACGGCGTGATCAACCTCACCGAGGAAGGCTGGAAGAAGCTCACGGTGCGCTGGGCGCTGTTCCTGCTGGTGCTGGCCGTCCTCAACGAGGTGATCTGGCGCACCCAGACCACCGACTTCTGGGTGGCGTTCAAGGTGTTCGGCATCCTGCCGCTCACCGTGGTGTTCAGCGCCATGCAGTATCCGCTGATGATGCGCTACGCCCTCGACAAGCCGAAATAGCCGATCCCATCCTGTCATCCCGGACGGCGCGCAGCGCCGAGCCGGGATCGTCAGCAGAAAAGTACCTATCTTGGTCACAGCCCCGGATCGCGCGGCTGGCGCCGCTTGTCCGGGGCGACGAGTGTCATACGGGTTCCGGCTGATCAAGCCGGAGAGCCGTATTCCGATCGCCGAAAATTCCTTTCCGGATCAAGGATTTTTCGGCGAGACTGTTTCCGGCATCCCGAAGGGATCAACCGGAAACCGTATCAGGTCAAGGCGCCTCACCGCTCCACCACCACCCGGGTGCCGACGCCGACCTGACTGTAGAGGTCGAGCACGTCCTCGTTCAGCATGCGGATGCAGCCGAACGAGGCGGCCGAGCCGATCGAGCGGCGCATCGAGGCCGAGGTGCCGTGGATGGCGTATTCGCCGCCCGACAGGGTGAGCGCCGCCGCGCCCATCGGGTTGCCGGGCGCGCCGCCGGCGATCAGATTGGGCAACGACGGCTTGTGGCGCTTGACCTCGGCCGGCGGCGACCAGGCCGGCTGCAGGTGCTTGCCGTCGATATAGGTGGCGCCGGTCCACTGCCGGCCGGCCATGCCCACCGCCACCGGATAGCGGATCGCCCGGCCGGCGCCGACCACGTAATAGAGCCGGCGCTCGGACGTCTTCACCACGATAGTGCCCGGCAACGCCTCGGCCTTGAACGCCACCACCTCGCGCGCGGCCTGTGCCGGCCCGGCACCGAGACCCGTTGCGACGACGCTGATTGCGACGATGGCGGCCGCTGCGGCCAGGCGCGCGGCGGCCGGCCCCGAAGACTCCAAACCCATGACGCACTCTCCCACCCCCGGCTCCGGCCGGCAGCGGAAGGGTCGCCGGAAATCTTTGCCAAGCGATTTCCGGGGCTTGGAAAGGCGGGGTCCAACAAGGGGTTGGGACGCCTGTTTTTGGAAACAAGGTGAATAAAATGCGACTCAAAATGAAAATCGCGGCGCGTGGGGCGCGCCGCGATTGTTTCGTATTGCCCATCACAGTCCTGGCTCGCGCAACTGCGCTGCTTGCCCGGGACGACGTTCATCCCATACGGTTTCCGGCCTGCAAGGCCGGAGAACCGTATTCCGATCGCCGAAAATCCCGTTCTCGAATAAGGATTTTCGGCGAGTCCGTTTCCGGGATCACGAAGTGATCTCCCGGAAACCGTTTCAAGCCGCCGCGCCGCGGCGGTTCTGGCGATTGCCGATCAGATCGTCGACCACGCCGGGGTCGGCCAGCGTCGAGGTGTCGCCGAGATTGCCGAACTCGTCCTCGGCGATCTTGCGCAGGATGCGGCGCATGATCTTGCCCGAGCGGGTCTTGGGCAGGCCGGGCGCGAACTGGATCAGGTCGGGCGAGGCGATCGGGCCGATCTCCTTCCTCACCCAGTTGACCAGCTCCTTGCGCAGCTCCTCCGACGGCTCGATGCCGCTCATCAGCGTCACATAGGCGTAGATGCCCTGGCCCTTGATGTCGTGCGGATAGCCGACGACGGCGGCCTCCGACACCTTGGGGTGCGCCACCAGCGCCGATTCGACCTCGGCGGTGCCCATGCGGTGGCCGGACACGTTGATGACGTCGTCGACGCGGCCGGTGATCCAGTAGAAGCCGTCGGCGTCGCGGCGGCAGCCGTCGCCGGTGAAATACTTGCCGGCATAGGTCGAGAAGTAGGTCTGCACGAAGCGGTCATGGTCGCCATAGACCGTGCGCATCTGGCCGGGCCAGGAGTCGGCGAGCACCAGATTGCCTTCGCAGGCGCCGTCCAGCACCTGGCCGTTGGCGTCGACCACCTCCGGCACCACGCCGAAGAACGGCCGGGTCGCCGAGCCGGGCTTGAGCTTGGTGGCGCCGGGCAGCGGGGTGATGAGGATGCCGCCGGTCTCGGTCTGCCACCAGGTGTCGACGATCGGGCAGCGGTCGTCGCCGACCACGCGGTGGTACCACTCCCAGGCTTCCGGATTGATCGGCTCGCCGACCGAGCCGAGCAGGCGCAAGCTGGCGCGCGAGGTCTTCTTCACCGGCTCCTCGCCCGCCTGCATCAGCGAGCGGATGGCGGTCGGCGCGGTGTAGAAGATGTTGACCTTGTGCTTGTCGATCACTTCCCAGAACCGGCCGATGGTCGGGTAGTTCGGCACGCCCTCGAACATCAGGGTGGTGGCGCCGTTGGCGAGCGGGCCATAGACGATGTAGCTGTGGCCGGTGACCCAGCCCACGTCGGCGGTGCACCAGTAGATGTCGCCGTCGTGATAGTCGAACACATACTGGTGGGTCATCGCGGCATAGACGAGATAGCCGCCGGTGGTGTGCAGCACGCCCTTCGGCTTGCCGGTCGAGCCGGAGGTGTAGAGGATGAACAGCGGATCCTCGGCGTTCATCTCGGCCGGCGCGCACTCGGCCGGCATGTTCTTGGCGACCTCGTCATAATAGACGTCGCGGCCGGAGCGCATCGGCACCGAGCCGCCGGTGCGGCGCACCACGATCATGCTCTCCACCCCGCCGGCGCGGTCGGCGGCGGCGTCGGCATTGAGCTTCAGCGGCACCTTGCGGCCGCCGCGCAGGCCCTCGTCGGCGGTGACGACGACGGTCGAGCCGGCATCCTCGATGCGGCCGGCGAGGCTGTCGGGCGAGAAGCCGCCGAACACCACCGAATGGACGGCGCCGATGCGGGCGCAGGCCAGCATGGCGTAGGCCGCCTCGGGAATCATCGGCAGATAGATGGTGACGCGATCGCCCTTCTTGACGCCGCGCGCCTTCAGCACGTTGGCGAAGCGGCAGACCTCCTCATAGAGCTCGCGATAGGTGATCTTGCGGTCTTCGTTGGGATTGTCGCCTTCCCAGATGATCGCCACCTGATCGCCGCGCGTCGCAAGATGACGGTCGAGACAGTTGTAGGAGACGTTGGTCACGCCGTCCTCATACCACTTGATCGACACGTTGTGCGGGTCGAACGAGGTATTCTTCACCTTGGTGTAGGGCGTAAACCAGTGGATGCGCTTGCCTTGCTCGCCCCAGAAGGCGACAGGATCCTTCAGCGAGGCCGCGTACATCTCCAGATACTTGGCGTCGTCGATATAGGCGCGGGACGACCACTCGGCTGTGACGTCGTAAACCTTCTCGGACATGTGTCTCCCCAGGACAAGGGCCGCGGCTCAGACCGCGTGCTCGACTAGTTTCAGGCGCATATTTCACCGATCGGCGCAACTGCGACAAGCGGTAGGACCTCGCACTTTGGTCGCGGTTCCGTTCGCGCTCCCGTACGCGGTCTCGCGACGGCTCCGGGCGGTGGCGGAACCGACATTCTGCGTCCCGCCGCCGTTGCCGGTTCAAGCCCCGAGCGCGTAGACCGCCGTCGGCTTGATCTCGCGATCCTCGATATCGCGCGTCACCGGCACCTCATAGTGCGCGAGGCGCGCGAGCCGTGCCTGCGGCAGATAGCAGCGGCCGGGATCGCCGATCAACACCCGGGCGCCCGACGCCGCCTGCCGGTCGAGAAAGGCCAGCGCCCGCGCGGCGAGGTCGCGCTCGTAGAAGGCGTCGCCCACCAGCACGACCTCGAACGCCGCGACCTCCGGCGCGTCCAGAAGATCGGCGGTCTCGACCGCGATCCCGACGCCGTTGGCCGCGGCATTGAGGGCGATGGCCGCCGCCGCGAAGCCGTCGATCTCGGCGGCGGTGACCGTCGCGCCGGCCTTGGCCGCGGCGATGGCGACGAGGCCGGAGCCGGAGGCGAGATCCAGCACACGCCGGCCGGCGACGCTGTCGGGATGGTCGAGCACGTAGCGCGCCAGCGCCTGCCCGCCGGCCCAGGCGAACGCCCAGAATGGCGGCGGCAGCATCATGCGGTCGAGCTCGGCCTCGGTCGCCTGCCACAGCGGCACCACCGCGTCGGCGAGGTGGAGGCGGATTTCCGGCACCAGCGCCACCGGCATCAGGCGGCTGTTGGCGCGGACGAAGGCGGTGGGGTCGGTCGCGGGCGGCATCGGTGCTGGCGAGGTGATTTCTGGCAAGGTCATGCCGGCCGGCATATCATGATGCGCAAGGTTTGGTGCGAGATGGCGATGGGCGATCCGCTGCCGCGCGAGATGACGGTCGACGAGTTCCTGGTCTGGCAGCTCGACCAGGACGAACGCTACGAGCTGGTCGACGGCCGGCCGGTGCCGCTCAGGGCAATGACCGGGGCGTCGAACGTGCACGACGTGATCACCACCAACCTGCTCGGCCTGTTGTGGGCGCTGCTGCGTGGAAAACCCTGCCGGGTGGCGAGCGCCGACACCGCGCTGCGCACGAAGATTTCCTCCGCCCGCCGGCCGGACGCCACCATCGACTGCGCCGCGCCGGAGCGCACCTCCTACGAGGCGCGCCATCCGGTGGCGGTGTTCGAGGTGCTGTCGCCCTCCACCCGCAAGATCGACCGCTTCACCAAGCTGGAGGAATACCGCCGCCACCCGGCGCTGCGCCACATCGTGCTGATCGACCCCGACGCGGTCAGCGCCAAGCACTACCACCGCAGCGCGGACGGAGAATGGATCGACGAAGACCTCAACGATCCTGACGCGGTGATCGCGCTCGGGGCCGCCGGCATCAGCCTTCGCCTCGGCGACCTTTATGAGCGGGTGGAGATGCCGGGGTGATCACCCCGCAAGCCCGCCCATCCGGCAGATCAGCGCCCATTCGGCGTCGGTCACCGGCTGCACCGAGAGGCGCGAATATTTCAGCAGCGCCATGCCGGCGAGCGCCGGGGTGGCCTTGATCGCGGCGAGCGGCACCGGATGCGGCAGCGGCTCGACCGCCTTCAGATCCACCACCACCCAGGGCGAGCCGGGCTCGGCGGTCGGGTCCGGATAGGCGGCACGGATGACCTCGACGATGCCGACGATCTCCTTGCCCTCGTTGGAGTGGTAGAAGAAGCCGCGATCGCCCACCTGCATGTTCAGCAGATTGAGCTTCGCGGCGTGGTTGCGCACGCCGTCCCAGGCGGTGCCCTTCGCGCCGGCCGCGACCTGATCCTGCCAGGACCATTTGAACGGCTCGGACTTGTAGAGCCAGTGGGCCATCAGCCCTTCGCCCCGCCGCGACCGGCGGCGATCGCCGCGCCCTGCACCACGTCGCGGAAGGCCGAAAGCTCCGCGGCGAAGCGGGCGAACTCGTCTGGCGTCATGGTCACGGTGCGCTCGGAGATGGCGATGTCGACGACGACCTCGCCATTGGCCCGCCGGCGGCGAACCACCGCCACCGGGCAGCTCGAGGAGTGGGTGAGGGCGAAGCCGTTGGTGCGGGCGAGCTCCTCGGAGCCCATCGTGCCTTGCGCCGCCTCCAGGCCGCGGGCGAGCCGTTCGAAGAAGCCGGTCATGCCAAGTCCACCGATTTGAGTCCGCCGAGTTGAGTCCGCCGAGTTGATACGGTTTCCGGCCGATCAGGCCGGAAAGGTCGCCGGCCGGGAGCCGCCCCTTCCCTCTCCCCGTGTGGGAGAGGGTGTCGAGCGATCGCCGGGAAACCGTATCACAGCTTGAGCCGCCCCGTCCGGCGTGGCGCCGCTCACTCGGCCGCGGCGTTGAACTGCAGCTTGGCGAGGCGGGCATAGAGGCCGCCGCGGCCCACCAACTCGCCGTGGCGGCCCTCCTCGACGATGCGGCCGCCGTCCATGACCAGAATCCGGTCGGCCGACAGCGTGGTGGCGAGCCGGTGGGCGATCACCAGCGTGGTGCGGCCCTCCATCAGCCGCCCCAGCGCGGTCTGCACCAGGGTCTCGCTCTCGGCGTCGAGCGAGGAGGTGGCCTCGTCCAGCAGCAGCACGCGCGCGTCCTTGAGGATGGCGCGGGCGATGGCGATGCGCTGGCGCTGGCCGCCCGACAGCGTGATGCCGCGCTCGCCGATCAGCGTGTCGTAGCCCTTCGGCAGCTTGGCGACGAACTCGTCGGCGGCGGCGAGGTCGGCGGCGCGGCGCACCTCGTCGTCGCTGGCGTCGGGCCGGCCGATGCGGATGTTCTCGGCCACGGTGGCGGCGAAGATGTCGACGTCCTGCGGCACCAGCGCGATGTGGCGGCGCACGTCCCTGGGGTCGGCGTCGGTGAGGGCGACGCCGTCGAGCTTCACCGTGCCGCTCAAGGGATCGTAGGCGCGCAGCAGCAGGTGGAACACCGTGCTCTTGCCGGCGCCGGAGGGGCCGACCAGCGCCACCCGTTCGCCCGGCCGCACGGTGAAGGAGATGCCGTCGAGCACCGGCGCGTCGGCGCGGGTGGGATAGGCGAAGCGCACAGCGTCGAACGCCACCACGCCGAGCGCCGGCTTGGGCAGCGCCACCGGGCGCTCGGGCTGGCGGATGGCGGGCTTGATCGACAGAAGCTCGGTGATGCGCTCGGCGGCGCCGGCCGCCTGCGCCACCTCGCCCCACACCTCGGACAGCTGGCCGAGCGCGGAGGCGGCGAACACCGCGAACAGCACGAACTGGCCGAGCGTGCCCGGCGTCATGCGGCCGGTCAGCACCTCCTGGGCGCCCGACCACAGCACCGCGACGATGGAGGCGAACACCAGGAAGATGCCGATGAAGGTGAGGGCGGCGCGGGCGCGGGTGGCGCCGCGCGCGGCGCGAAACGCCGCCTCCACCGCGGTGTCGAAGGTGCTCCGCGCCTTGTCCTCGCCGGTGAAGGCCTGCAGCGTGCGCACCGCGGTGATCGACTCGGCGGCGAAGGCGGAGGCATCGGCCAGCGTGTCCTGGGCGAGGCGCGACTTCTTGCGCACCGAGCGGCCGAACGCCACCAGCGGCAGCACGATCACCGGGATCGCCACCAGCACGAGGGCGGACAGAGCCGGGCTCGTCACCACCATCATCGCCACCGCGCCGATGAACATCATGACGTTGCGCAGCGCGATCGAGGCGGCGGTGGAGACCGCCGATTTCATCTGGGTGGTGTCGGCGGTGAGCCGCGAGGTCAGCTCGCCGGTCTTGGCGGTGTCGTAGAAGGCGGCATCGAGCGCCATCAGATGGCCGAACAGCTCGGCGCGCAGGTCGGCGACGATGCGCTCGCCGAGCGTGGTGACGAGGTAGTAGCGGACGGCGGAGGCCGCGGCGAGCACGCCCACCACCACCAGCATCATCGAGAAATACTGGTCGATGAAGCCGGCATTCTCCGACGCGAAGCCGTGGTCGATCATGCGGCGCACGGCGATCGGCACCGCCAGCGTCGCCAGCGTCGCCACCACCAGCGCCGCCAGGGCGGCGGCGACGCGGCCCTTGTAGCGCCCGACGAAGGGAAGGAGGGCGCCGAGCGGCTTCAGCCGGCCGCGGCGTTGAACGGCTTCGGGGCCAGGCTGGCTCACGCGTCTACTCCCACTGTTCGTTCCGGACCTGTCGTTCCGGTGTCTCTGTCCGGGCCGGCGGGCGCACATTGGCGCGATGCGCCGGCCGGTGCAACGTTCGGCGCGCCGGTAGCGGACGGCCTCAGCAACGGAAGCCCTTGCCAGCGGCGCCAGTCTCGGCTAATGCCGCGCCTTCCGAATTCCGCCGGTTCCCGGCTCGGCGGCCCGTGCGGCCGACCTTCGAGGACGCGTCCATGAAGCCCGACATCCATCCCGACTATCACGTCATCAAGGTCGTGATGACCGACGGCACGACCTACGACACCCGCTCGACCTGGGGCAACCCCGGCGATACCCTGAACCTCGACATCGATCCCAACACCCATCCGGCCTGGACCGGTGGTCAGCAGCAGCTGCTCGACCGCGGCGGCCGCGTGTCGCGGTTCCAGAAGAAGTTCGCCGGGTTCGGCTTCAAGGCCTGACACCGCAAGGCTTCCGAAATCAAATGGCCCGGTGCCCTGCGGCGCCGGGCTTTTTGGCGTTCCTGAAATCTTCGGAATATGGCCAGCGCACCAAAGGCTCCCGCGCGGCCGGGGCGCGACGCTTTGCCGGGCTCTCGTGAACCGGCGAGCAAGCGTAGGGCGGAATAGCGCAGCGTATTCCGCCGATCAGGCCGGGCGGTGATGGTCAAATGGCGGAATACGCTGCGCTATTCCGCCCTACAGCGCTGAACCTGGCCAGCACCGATTGCCTGGCAATTCGCTCGTAGTGCCCGCGACGAGCGCGGCCATGACGTCATCGGGTCAAGTCGAGGAGGCGGGACTAAAAATAGGTCACTCCGGCCGCTCGAAGGCGGCCTTGAGCAGGCCGAGCTGGCGCTCGACCGGATTGTCGGCGGCGGGAAGCTCGCGGCGGTCGCTGTAGAGCAGGGCGTCGAGCCGGGTCACCTTGTCCTGCAGGGCGACCGAGGCGTCGATCAGCTCGCGCAGCCGCTCGGGCAACTGGGACATGAGCTCGTCCTCCGGCAGGGCGGCGCCGGAAAATCGCACTTTGTTCTTTTCGCTCTTGGCCTGCTCGGTGGTCAGCTCGCCGTCATTGACCGCGCGCTGCAGCAGCAGCCAGGAGGCGAGCTGCATCAGCCGGGTGGTGAGCCGCATGCTCTCGGTGGCATAGGCGAGCGAGGCGGCGCGGTCGAGCGAGCGCGAATCCTGCCGGCCGGGGCCGTCGAGATAGGCCGCCGTCGACTCGACGAGATTCATGCCTTCCTTGAACAGCTGCGCAAACGCCTCCGTCCCGAGCAGACGCTCGGCCAGCACGACGGGTTGCGGCGAAAGTTCGGTCTCGCTCATCGATCGCGGCCTTTGTTCCAAGCCCGCGATCTTGAAGCACGGCAACGAGCGCGGCGTAAAGCCCGGCTCTCCTGAATGGTGAAAATGGTATCCATTGCCGCCTGACACGGCAAAAAAAGAGCCGCCAGCGGCGGCTCCGAAGTCTTAACAGGGAGGCGTCAAACAGAGTGGACAGGAGCCACTCGACGTCCAGAATCTGGACATCCACAGTCATACGCTGGGATACTTAATGACGGGTTAAGCAAATGCGCCGCATTTTCGCGACCGCGGCCAGTCCAGCCGCCGCTTCGCCCGTCAGCCTGGGAGCTTGAAGACGTCGAAGGCGGCGGCCCGGCTGGCCTGCCGCGCCGCCAATGCCGCCTCCAGCCGGGCGATTTCGGCGCGCAGAAGCTCGATGCGCTCCTCCAGGTCGCCCACCGACAGCGCATCGAGCGGCTGGCCGATGTCGTGGACCACCTTGCGCCTGGGCTCGTCATCGTCGCGCAACGCCATTTTCGGACTCTCCTGTGATCGCCGGCCAATCGTGCCCGGATGCGTGCCTCCGCAATCCGGTCGCACAGATTAACGCCCGTTGCCGGCCGGCGGGAGCGGTGCCGCCGGTGAGCCAGCATGTCGCCGTTGCCAGCGCCCCGGCGCGGGGCTACCCCAAGGCGACGCAACGAGTTCGAGGCTTGCCATGACCGCTCCCGCGCTGCCTGCCGCCATGACCGCCATCGCCATTCCCGAGCCGGGCGGGCCGGAGGCGCTGGTGCCGGTCGAGCGGCCGGTGCCCGCGCCGGGTCCGGGCCGGATCCTGGTCCGGGTCGCGGCCGCCGGCGTCAACCGGCCCGACATCATGCAACGCAAGGGGCTCTATCCGCCGCCGCCCGGCGCGCCGGACATTCCGGGGCTGGAGATCGCCGGCACCGTCGCGGCGCTGGGCGAGGGCGCTGGCGAATGGAAGATTGGCGATGCCGTGTGCGCCCTGGTCTCGGGCGGCGGCTATGCCGACTACTGCCTCGCCGAGGCCGGCCACGCGCTGCCGATTCCGGAGGGGCTGACCGCCGCGGAGGCTGCGGCGCTGCCGGAGACGGCGTTCACGGTCTGGCACAATGTGTTCGAGCGCGGCGGCCTCACCGCCGGCGAGGTGCTGCTGGTCCATGGCGGGGCCAGCGGCATCGGCACCACGGCGATCCAGCTCGCCAAGGCGATGGGCGCCCGGGTCGTCGTCACCTGCGGCAGCGACGACAAGTGCATCGCCTGCCTCAAGCTCGGCGCCGACCGGGCGATCAACTACCGCACCAGCGATTTCGTGGCCGAGGTCAAGGCGTTCGCCGGCGGGCGCGGCGCCGACGTGATCCTCGACATGATCGGCGGCGACTATATCGAGCGCAACTTCGAGGCGGCGGCGCCGGACGGCCGCATCGTCCAGATCGCCTTCCAGAACGGCTTCAAGGCCACCGTCGACTTCCGCCGCCTGATGCTGAAACGCCTCACCCACACCGGCTCGACGCTGCGCTCGCGGACCGATACCTTCAAGAGCGCGCTGGCGCAGTCGGTGGCGAGCCACGTCTGGCCGCTGGTCGCCGCCGGCAAGCTGCGTCCGGTGATGGATTCGAGCTTTCCCTTGCGTGAGGCTGCCGCCGCCCACGCCCGCATGGAGGGAAGCACCCACATCGGCAAGATCGTCCTGCTTCCGTAAGGAAATCGAGTCCGCCTTGAGAATGTCCTTGCGCGTCTTTACCACTGCTGCCAGCCGCGGCGCCGCCGCCGGTCGGGAGGTCGGACTCTTTCCGGAGGTCGGATTCTTGCCGGAGGTTAGATTTTTGCCTGTCATTCGTGCCGCGCTGGTCGCGGTCGTGGCCCTGTGGGCCATGCTCGCCGGCCATGGCGCCTGGGCCCTCGATGCGGTGGTGGTGCGCCAGAACGTGCCGGCGATCGACCTGCTGCCGGCGGTCGAGCGGCACACCGTCGAGGGCGACCGCATCCAGGTGTCGACCGCGCCGGGGCCGGACGGCATCGTGCGGCGCATCGAGGTGCGAGCGCGCGAGCCGGGGGCGGAATCGCACTGGCTGGTGTTCGCGCTGGCCAACAATACCGACGAGCAGCTCGACCGGCTGATCGTCGCGCCGCATTTCCGAATGGTCGATTCGGGGCTGATCTGGCCCGATCTCGGCTCGGTTCGCATCGTCAGCATGACGCCGAGCCAGGGCTTCCGACCCGAGCAGCAGAGCGATCCCGGCTCCGACACCTTCCTGGTGACGCTCGATCCCGGCGCCACGGTGACGCTGGTCGCCGAACTCAAGACGCCGCGCATCCCGCAGCTCTATCTGTGGGAGCCGGAGGCCTACAAGACCAAGGTCAATTCCTTCACGCTCTATTACGGCATCGTCATCGGCATCGCCGGCCTGCTCGCGCTGTTCCTCACCATCCTGTTCGTGGTCAAGGGCTCGGCGATGTTCCCGGCCGCGGCGCTGCTCGGCTGGGCGGTGCTGGCGCAGATCGGCACCACTTTCGGGTTCTGGGCGCGGGTGTTCGACCTCTCCACCGAGGTCCAGCAGGTGTGGCGCGCCTGCGGCGAGGCCATCCTGGCCTCGACGCTGGTGGTGTTCCTGTTCGCCTATCTCAATCTCAGCCGCTGGCACGTGCGCTACGGCCACATTGTGCTGGGCTGGCTGATCACTCTCGGCGGGCTGGTGACGCTCGCCCTGTTCGATCCGCCGATGGGCGCGGGCGTCGCCCGCATGTCGATGCTCGGCGTCGCGGTGATCGGCTTCTTCCTGGTCGTGTACCTGTCGACCCACGGCTACGACCGCGCGGTGCTGCTGATCCCGACCTGGACGCTGTTCCTGGTTTGGGTGTTCGCCGCCGGCTTCACCATCACCGGCATCTTCACCAACGAGCTGGTGGCGCCGGCGCTGCTCGGCGGGCTGGTGCTGATCGTCATGCTGATCGGCTTCACGGTGATGCAGCACGCCTTCTCCGGCGGCGGCCTCGCCGGCCCGGTCGGCGACATCGAGCGCCGCGCGCTGGCGCTGGCCGGCGCGGGCGACATGGTGTGGGACTGGGATGTCGGCCGCGATGCCATCTACACCAGCCCCGAGGCCGAGCAGCTTCTCGGCCTCAAGCGCGGCTCGCTCGAGACCGACGCCGCCGGCTGGCTGGAGACGCTGCACCCGGCCGACCGCGACCGCTTCCGCACCGCGCTCGACAGTCTGGTCGAGCACCGGCGCGGCCGCATCCACCAGCAGCTGCGGATGCGCAGCCAGGACGGCCATTATCTGTGGTTCTCGCTGCGCGCCCGGCCGGTGATCGGCTCGGACGGCGAGGTGGTGCGCTGCATCGGCACCATGGTCGACATCACCGAGAACAAGACCGCCGAGGAGCGGCTGCTGCACGACGCGGTGCACGACAATCTCACCGGCCTGCCCAACCGCGCGCTGTTCCTCGACCGGCTGGAGGCGGCGCTGGGCTTCGCCCGCCTTGACGAGACCATGCGGCCGGCGATCATCCTGCTCGACATCGACCGCTTCAAGCAGATCAACCTGTCGGCCGGCGTGTCGATCGGCGATTCGATCCTGCTCACCATCGCGCGGCGGCTGTCGCGCCTGCTCAAGCCGCAGGACACGCTGGCGCGGCTGTCGGGCGACCAGTACGGCATCATCCTGCTGTCCGAGCGCGAGCCGGAGCGCATCACCGCCTTCGCCGACACCATCCGCCGGACGCTGCGCACGCCGATCACCTTCGCCAACCGCGAGATCTTCCTCACCGCCTCGATCGGGCTGGCGCTGATCGACGCCGACCACGGCCGGCGCGAGGAGGCGCTGAAGGACGCCGAGCTCGCCATGCAGGTGGCCAAGCGCACCGGCGGCGACCGCATCGAGGTGTTCCGGCCGGCGCTGCGCACCCAGAAGACCGACCGGCTCGGCCTCGAATCGGACCTGCGGCGGGCGCTGGAGCGCGACGAGATCGCCATTCTCTACCAGCCGATCGTGCGGCTGGAGGATCGCACGGTGGCCGGCTTCGAGGCGCTGGCGCGCTGGAACCATCCCAAGCTCGGCAAGCTGGCCCCGAGCGAGTTCATCCCGATCGCCGAGGAGACCGGGCTGATCATCGACCTCGGCCTGTTCGTGATGGACCGCGCCGCCCGCCAGCTCGGAAGCTGGCAGCGCGTGCTCCGGCTCGACCCGCCGGTGTTCGTGTCGGTCAATGTGTCGTCGCGCCAGCTTCTGCGCCACGATCTGATCCAGGACATCAAGGGCGTGCTCGCCCGCAACGTGGTGATTCCCGACACGCTGAAGCTGGAACTCACCGAATCGCTGGTGATGGAGAATCCGGAATACGCGGCGCAGATGCTGCTGCGCATCCGCGAGCTCGGCGCCGGCCTGTCGCTCGACGATTTCGGCACCGGCCATTCGTCGCTGGCCTATCTGCAGCGCTTTCCGTTCGACACGGTCAAGATCGACCAGCAGTTCGTGCGCGCCTCCGAGCGCGGCACGCGGCCGGTGCTGCTGCGCTCGATCGTCGCCATGGCCCACGACCTCGGCATGGAGGTGGTGGCGGAAGGCGCGGAGACCGAGTCGGATGCGGTCGAGCTGGCCCAGCTCGGCTGCGAGTTCGCCCAGGGCTTCGCCTTCGGCGAGCCGCTCAGCGCCGAGGAGGCGCGCCGCCTGATCTCGCCGATTCCGGCCGAGAGCCAGCGCGCCGCAGCGGGGCGGTGATACGGTTTCCGGCCTGCAGGCCGGAGAACCGTATTCCGATCGCCGAAAAATCCCCATCCGATCAAGGATTTTTCGGCGAGACCGTTTCCGGTGTCCCGAAGGGATCAACCGGAAACCATACGAGAAGCCGTGTCATCCCGGGCAAGCGCCGCAGGCGCGCGACCCGGGATCGTCCGCAGGATGATGTGATCTTTCGGGAGGCCGGTCCCGGGTCTCACGGCTGCGCCGTTCGCCCGGGACGACGATGCGGCGACGCCATGCGCGAGGATCACGCGTGGCCGGCCTCGCTCGCCAGATTGCCGATGCCGACGCCGATCTTGCGCAGCGCCTGCTGATACTTGGCCTCGGTCTCGCTGCCGAAGATCAGATCGGGGTCGGCGGCGCAGTGCAGCCAGCCATTGGCCTGGATCTCGGATTCGAGCTGGCCCGGCGCCCAGCCGGCATAGCCCAGCGCCAGCACGGCGTTGTTCGGCCCCTCGCCGTGGGCGATCGCCTTGAGGATGTCGAGCGTCGCGGTCAGGCAGATGCCGTCGTCGATCGGCAGCGTCGAGTTCTCGATGAAGAAATCGGCGCTGTGCAGCACGAAGCCGCGGCCGGTCTCGACCGGGCCGCCGCGCAGCACGCGGATGGCGCCGACCGTCTTGGGAAGCTGGA
Source organism: Blastochloris tepida (assembly GCF_003966715.1). Taxonomy (NCBI): domain Bacteria; kingdom Pseudomonadati; phylum Pseudomonadota; class Alphaproteobacteria; order Hyphomicrobiales; family Blastochloridaceae; genus Blastochloris; species Blastochloris tepida. Next base: position 3,618,882 of record NZ_AP018907.1, on the reverse strand, counting down.
TCAGCTCGGCCTTCGGCACGATCTCGAGCTGCACGAGGAGGTCGGAGAACTGGATGTCGGGTGCGAGCTGGTTGACGACGATGCCCATCGCCCCTTCGGCCGAATGGGCGCACATGTAGATCACCGACCGCTCGAACCGCTCATCGCGCATCGACGGCATGGCGATAAGCATCTGGCCATCCAGATACCCGCCGGGCCGGTCGCTGCGGCTGGATCGCACGATTTTCATGTGCAAATGGTAGCCGCTTCGGCCTGCTTTGCAAACGTTCGAAGGCCGGCCGCGCCTCCCGTCAGCGCGGATGTGATCGCCGGCCGGAGCGGAGCGCGTCTCACGACATCGTGGCTGGCCGGCGCCGGCGGTGGTGCGCTACTTCCGAGGGACGTGAGCACCGTTTCCGGCATCCCGAAAGGATCAGCCGGAAACCGTAAAAGGCGGCGGGGATGCGTGTGGCCTTGGTTGCGGGGTTGGACGGGCGGCATCGCCGGATCTCGTGGACGGGCGGCATCGGGCGCGTGGCCGCGGCCGTGCTGCTGGGAATGGGCCTCGTCTGTGGCCTCCCCTGGACGGCCTCAAAGGCGCATGCGGCCGAGACGGCCTGGGTGGCCGGCCCGAATTCGGCGGCGCGGCTGATCGCGGCCGGCGTCCGGGGCGACGGCGCGGCACTGCGGGCCGGCGTGGAGCTGCGGCTCGATCCCGGCTGGAAAACCTTCTGGCGCTATCCGGGCGATGCCGGCCTGCCGCCGCGGTTCGATTTCGCGCGCTCGACCAATGTCCGCTCGGTCGAGGTCGGCTGGCCGGCGCCGCGGCGGTTCGAGACCGGCGGCGGCGTGGCGATCGGCTATGGCGGCGCGGTGGTGTTTCCGCTCACCATCCACCCGCAGGATCCGGCGCGGCCGGCGATCCTGGCAGTCGACGTCTCCTACGCGGTGTGCGGCACGGTCTGCGTCCCGGCCGAGGCGTCGCTCAGCCTGCCGGTGTCGCCGCAGGTGAAGGTGGCGGCCGCGGCCGGCGCTGGCGGCCTGCTTGCCGCGCATGATGCCCGCGTGCCGCGCCCGGTCGCGCTTGGCGCCGACGCCGGCCTCGCCATCACGCGCCTTGCCGTCGACCGCAGCGCCAAGCCCTGGCGGGTGCGGGTCGATGCCCGCGCCGCGCCGCAGGCCGAGCTGTTCGTCGAGGGACCGACCGCCGACTGGGCGCTGCCGGTGCCGGGTGCGGGCGTTCCGGCGGCCGATGGAACGCTGCGCTTCGAATTCGAGCTCGACGGCGTGCCGGCGGGGGTCGATCCGGCCGGCGCCCGCCTCACCTTCACGCTGGTGTCGGGCGAAGGCGCCATCGAGACCACCGCGCCCCTCGACTGAACGCTTCTGCTCCCTAGAACTGCAACAAGCGGGCGGGAGGCGACTTCCGTCCGCGCCTTCCTGTGCCTTTCCCAATCGACAAGCCTGCCCATCGAGGAGCCACGGCCATGACCCTGAAGGTCGGAGACCGCCTGCCCGACGTCACCTTCCGCGTGCCCACCGAGGACGGCCCGGTGGCCAAGGCCACCGGCGAACTGTTCGCCGGCAAGCGGATCGTGCTGTTCGCGGTGCCCGGCGCCTTCACCCCCACCTGCCACAAGAACCATCTGCCGGGCTATCTGGCCCACGCCGCCGACTTCAAGGCCAAGGGCGTCGACGCCGTCATGGTCACCGCGGTGAACGATCCGTTCGTCATGGACGCCTGGGAGAAGGCGAGCGGCGCGGCGGGCAAGATCATGTTCCTGGCCGACGGCAATGCCGACTTCGCCAAGGCGGCGGGGCTCGATCTCGACGGCGCGGCGTTCGGGCTCGGCATCCGCTCCAAGCGCTACGCCATGCTGGTCGAGGACGGCGTGGTGAAGACGCTGCTGATCGAGGACGTGCCGTCCCAGGCCAACCAGTCGAGCGCCGAGGCGCTGCTGCGGCAGATGTGATACGGTTTCCGGCTGATCAAGCCGGACAACCGTATTCCGCTCGCCGAAAATCCCATTATCGAGAATCTCTTGAAGGGCTGGGGTTTTCGGCGAGATCGTTTCCGGAATCCCGAAGGGATCGACCGGAAACCGCATGGCAGAGACAGGATTCGACGAGATTCGCCGCGCGGCGGCGGCGCGTCGAATCGTCCCAGAACGGCCGGCCGGGGCGTCCGCCCCGGCCAATTGGCGCGCTCCGGTGGTCCGGGTTCGAAGATCACGCCTCGTCCGGACCGCAAGTGTCCGTCCGCGTGCGGCAAGTTCCAGAGTTGTCGTATTGCTGTTCGCAAGATCGCTCGCCGCTCTGGCGAAGATTGCTTCAGGCGATGATGTCCGGAAACAACTGGTCCTCGACCTCGATGATGCGATCCTTGATCGACAGCTTGCGCTTCTTCAGCCGCTGAACCTGCAGCCGGTCGAAGCCTGCCATCGCCTCCAGCGCCGCAATCGCGGCATCGAGATCGCGGTGCTCCTGCTTGAGCCGGGAGAGCTGCGCACGCAGTTCTGATTCTTCCTGATTTGTCATGAGGCTGCAGCTTTGCGCCGGCCACCCCGCGGGCCGGGCATCGGCGTCAGTATCACCCCGCCTTGCGTGGCCCGCAAGGCGGAACGATCGACCACGCGGTACCGCCATGCTGCAGTGCAGCACCGATCGGTAGTCGACTTGCTCCGAATGCCGTGGCAGACTTTTTTCGCTTGCCCCTACAAGGGAGAACGGAGTTCATGTCCATTCAGGCTCACCTTGCGGAACTCGAGAAGCGCCATCAAAGCATTGCGCGTGAGATCGAGGAGAAACTGGCCCAACCGGCTTCCGACGATCTCCAAATCGCCGAACTGAAGCGACGCAAGCTGGCCATCAAGGACGCGATCGAGAAGCTCAGGGGCGATACCCTCAGCGTACACTGATCCGTATAGAATCGAGCTGTTGAACCGCCGGCCTGCGCCGGCGGTTCGGTTTTTCAGCCGGCCCTCGCCGGCGCTCCGGCCCTCCCGGCCGCTCCCTCCCCGCCAGTCTCGCCGTGACCGACCCCGTCTCCGATTCGCCCGATCCGGCGCTGTCCTCGCCCTCCTACCGGCTCGCCGCGCTCGACCGCGAATTCCTGCTCGGCGACTCGATGCGCGGGGCGCGCTTCCTGCTCGAATACAGCAAGGTCGAGGAGACGCTGCGGCGCGAGAACATCCGCTCCACCATCGTCGCCTTCGGCAGCGCCCGCGTGCGCCAGGACGGCCCCGGCCGCCACGCGGCGTGGTACGCCACCGCCCGCGCCTTCGGCCGCATCGTCTCGGAACGCGGCGGGGCGCTCGACCACGGCCACGGCGTCCGCGACAACGTCATCACCACCGGCGGCGGCCCCGGCCTGATGGAGGCCGCCAACCGCGGCGCGTTCGAGGCCGGCGCGCCGTCGATCGGCTTCAACATCCTGCTGCCGCACGAGCAGCGCCCGAACCCCTACACCACGCCGGCCTTGACCTTCCGCTTCCACTACTTCGCGATGCGCAAGATGCATTTCGCCATGCGGGCCAACGCGCTGGTGGCGTTCCCCGGCGGCTTCGGCACGCTGGACGAGCTGTTCGAAATTCTCACTTTGCGCCAGACCGGCAAGATGGGGGCGGCGCCGATCGTGCTGATCGACCGGGCGTTCTGGACCCGGCTGATCGAGCTGCCGGTGCTGGTCGAGAACGGGCTGATCGGCGAGGACGACGTGGCGCTGATCGAGTGGGCGGACGACGCCGAGGAGGCGTGGGCGGTGCTGGCCCGGCACGGCCTCGGCAAGCACGATCCCAATCTGCCGGCTCAGCCTTTGGGCGCGCCGGCCGGGCAGCCATAGGCGGCGAGGAACACCGCCACCGCGCCGCCCACCGGGCTGCCACCACCTGGGCGATCTCGGCGTCGGTGGGCGGGATGTCGACGGCGCGGCCCGACCCCAAACCTCCGGCCACAAGCCTCGAGCCCAGTCTTTGCGCGGGCACTTTGACGCGGGCGGCCCGATACCACCCTCTTCACCCTTTGTCCGATAGCGCTTGCTCTTGCGCCCTGTATGGTTCCGGCCACAATCGGGGCAAGGCCTGTCCACAGGGCCGAGCGAGAGGGAGCCGCCATGACTGCCACGACCAGCGCGCCGATCGGGGCGCCCGCCGCAACCAGCCGCTATGCCGAAGTCTATGCCGCCTGGAAGGCCGATCCCCAGCGCTTCTGGGGCGAGGCGGCCAAGGCCATCGACTGGTACGAGGCGCCCAAGACGGTGTTCGACCCCAATGCCGGCGTCTATGGCCGCTGGTTCACCGACGGCGTCTGCAACACCTGCTACAACGCCATCGACCGCCACGTCGCGGCCGGCCGCGGCGAGCAGACCGCGATCATCTACGATTCGCCGGTCACCGGCACCAAGGCCCGCATCTCGTATGCGGAACTGCAGCACAAGGTGGCCACCTTCGCCGCGGTGCTGAAGGAGTTCGGCGTCGAGAAGGGCGACCGCGTCATCGTCTACATGCCGATGATCCCGGAAGCGGCGATCGCCATGTATGCCTGCGCCCGGCTCGGCGTCATTCACTCGGTGGTGTTCGGCGGCTTCGCCTCCAAGGAGCTCGCCACCCGCATCAACGACGCCAAGCCCAAGCTGATCCTGGCGGCCTCCTGCGGCATCGAGCCCAACCGCGTGGTGCCCTACAAGCCGCTGCTCGACGACGCGATCGGGCTCGCCGCCCACAAGCCGGAAGCCTGCATCATCTTCGCCCGGCCGCAGAGCACCGCCAATCTGATCGAGGGCCGCGACTACGATTGGGCCGCGGAGGTCGCCAAGGCCGAGGCCGCCGGCAAGAAGGCCGATTGCGTGCCGCTCAAGGCCACCGATCCGCTCTATATTCTCTACACTTCCGGCACCACCGGCATTCCCAAGGGCGTGGTCCGCGACAATGGCGGCCACATGGTGGCGCTGCACTGGACCATGGCCAACCTCTACAACGTCCATCCGGGCCAGGTGTACTGGGCGGCCTCGGACGTCGGCTGGGTGGTCGGGCACTCCTACATCATCTACGCGCCGCTGCTCGCCGGCTGCACCACCGTCATCTATGAGGGCAAGCCGGTCGGCACGCCGGATGCCGGCGCGTTCTGGCGCATGGTCGACGAATACAAGATCACGGTGCTGTTCACCGCGCCGACCGCCTTCCGCGCCATCAAGAAGGAAGACCCCGAGGCCAAGCTGCTGGCCAATTACGACGTCAAGAGCATGCACACGCTGTTCCTGGCCGGCGAGCGCGCCGACCCCGACACCGTGCTGTGGGCGGAACGCATTCTCGGCGTGCCGGTGGTCGACCACTGGTGGCAGACCGAGACCTCGTGGGCGATCGCCGGCAATCCGGTGGGACTCGGCCTGCTGCCGATCAAGCCGGGCTCGCCGACCGTGCCGATGCCGGGCTACGACGTGCGCATCGTCGACGAGGCCTGCCACGAGCTGCCGCCCAACAAGATGGGCTCGATCGTGGTCAAGCTGCCGCTGCCGCCCGGCTGCCTGCCGACGCTGTGGCAGCAGGACGACCGCTTCGCGGAGAGCTACCTCCACGAGTTCCCGGGCTTCTACAAGACCGCGGACGCCGGCTTCATCGACGATGACGGCTACGTCTACATCATGGGCCGCACCGACGACATCATCAACGTCGCCGGCCACCGGCTGTCGACCGGCGGCATGGAGGAGGTGCTGGCCTCGCACCAGGCGGTGGCCGAGTGCGCGGTGATCGGCATCAAGGACGAGCTGAAGGGCGAGGTGCCGTGCGGCTTCGTGGTGCTGAAGGCCGGCGTCACCAAGTCGCCGATCGAGATCGAGACCGAGATCGTCAAGCTGGTGCGCGACAAGATCGGACCGGTGGCGGCGTTCAAGATCGCGATCTGTGTCAACCGCCTGCCCAAGACCCGCTCGGGCAAGATCCTGCGCGGCACCATGAAGAAGATCGCCGACGGCGACGCCTGGACCATGCCGGCGACCATCGACGATCCCGCCATCCTCGACGAGATCGCCGAGCAGCTGAAGGGCCACGGCATCGGCGCGTGACGCGGTTTCCGGGAGACCGAACCGCGGTCTCCCGGAAACCGGCGCGGCGAGACGGCTTGGTCAAAAACAGCATTTTCGACAATCGGACGACGAAATCCGGCCCAAGCGGCCGGATTTTCGTATCGTACGGTTTCCGGTCGATCCCTTCGGGATACCGGAACCGGCCTCGCCGAAAACCCCAGTTCTGAAAGAAAGTCTCGATAACGGGGTTTTCGGCGATCGGAATGCGGTTATCCGGCTTGATCAGCCGGAAACCGCATCAGCCCACCGCGCGGATGGCGGCGATGCGGTCCTCGATGTCGGGATGGGTGGAGAACAGCTCCCAGCCGTCCGGCGGATCGAAGATGAACATCTGCTGCACCTCGTCGGCGACCTCGCCGATCCCGGGCTTCTGCGAAATCCTGGTCAGCGCCGACACCAGCGCGTCGGGGTTCTTGGTCAGTTCGAGGGCGCCGGCATCGGCCATGAACTCGCGCCGCCGCGACAGCGCGAAGCGCAGCGCCAGTGCGCCGATGCGGCCGAGCCACAGGATGCCGGTGGCCACCAGCAGGAACAGCAGAAACCGGTTGCCGTCGCGGTTGTCCGAGCGCGGCGCGTAGCGCAGGCTGCGCATCGCCAGCTCGCAGGCCAGCGCGAACACCCCGACGAACACGATCGACACGATCAGAAGCCGCGAGTCGCGGTTGATGACATGGGTCATCTCGTGCGCCAGCACCGCCTCCAGCTCGGCGTCGTCGAGCGTGGCGACGAGGCCGCGGGTGACGCCCACCACCGAATCCCGCTCGCTCCAGCCGGCGGCGAAGGCGTTGAGGCCGTCGGAGTCGATCAGCGCCACGTGCGGCGTCGGCAGGCCGCGCGAGATCGCCAGCGGCTCGAGCAGCCGGCGGACGCGGCGCGCCTCAAGCGAGGTGTCGTCGAGATGGGCGCCGGCCAGCGCCAGGATCGCCGGCCGCTGGATCAGATAGGCGATGGCAAACCACACCGCGCTTGCCACCAGCACGCCGGGGATCGCCGCCTTCGCCAAGTCGCCGCCGGCCCGCACCGAGGCCGTCAGGCCGTCGTCGCCCATCATCTCGGTGCCCATGATCAGCGTGAAGGCGACGCACAGCACCCAGGTAACGCCGATCAGCAGCGCCGGAAAGGCGGCGAGCAGCATGAGGCTGCGGCTATTGTTGCGCCAGATCCAGGTCCTCAGACCCAGCACGCCCGGCGGCAGCTGCGGCTGGCTCACTTGAACGAGACCTTGGCCGGCTCGGCCATCTCGGCGGCGCGGTCGGCAGGCAGGTCGTAGAACGCCGCCGGCTGGAAGCCGAGCCGGGCGGCGAAGAAGATCGCCGGGAACTGCTCCAGCGCGGCGTTGTATTCGCGCACCGAATTGTTGAGGAAGCGCCGCGCCGCGGCGATTTTGTTCTCGATGTCCATGAGCTGGGTCTGCAGCATCTGGAAATTGGCGCTGGCCTTGAGGTCGGGATAGGCCTCGGCCACCGCGAACAGCCCGCCGATGGCGCGGCCGAGCCCGGCCTCGGCCGCCAGCCGGTCGGCCGGCGTGGCGGCCTGCGCCACCGCGGCGCGCGCCTGGGTGAGTTTCTCCAGCACGGCCGATTCGTGCTGGGCGTAGCCCTTCACGGTTTCGACCAGCTGCGGCACCAGGTCGTAGCGCTGGCGGAGCTGGACATCGATGTCGCCGCCGGCATTGGCGACCGATTGCCGCAGCGCGACCAGCCGGTTGTAGATGACGACCGCGACCACCGCGGCCAGCACGATGAGGCCGAGCAGCACCAGTTCCATGGCTTTCCCCCTTGGTTCGCGTCACGCCCGGATCATCGGTCGCGCGATCCTGCCGTCCGGTTCGAGTATAGGACGATCGCCCGCCCGGCGCGCCGGGCCACTGTGGACAGCGGGGAGCACGGCTTGACCGGCCGGCGCCGCAGGGCGATCCCTGTCCGGAAAGAGGGACCATCGATGGCCACATCCAGACTCAAGAAGACCGATATCGAAGACGAAGCCACCAATTTCGCCAAGGACCAGCTCAAGGCCATCGTCGAGCGGATCGAGCGGCTGGAGGAAGAGAAGAAGGCGATCGCCGACGACATCAAGGACGTGTTCGCCGAGGCCAAGGCCAACGGCTTCGACGTCAAGGCGCTGAAGACCATCCTCAAACTGCGCAAGCAGGACCGCGACGAGCGCCAGGAGCACGAGGCGATCGTCGAGCTCTACATGACCGCGCTCGGCATGATCCAGGGCGAGTGATATCCGCGGCCTTTGCCGACACCCCGCTTTTGCGTTGGTCGGGCTTCGGCGGGATCGAATCGGAACCGTCGCCGGCCGAGGGGTGCGCGACCCTCTCCCACAAGGGGCTACGGTATTCATGGATCCGATTCTGTGCTGAGCCATCAATGGCTTAATGGACAGGCTGCGGATGTCTCATCGAGAACGCGGTGGATCGGCAGTTACCGGGGGCCGCAGGATTGAACTCGTCATGCCCGCGCTTGTCGCGGGCATCCACGTCTTGAAAACCTATTTTAAAACAAAGACGTGGATGGCCGGGACAAGCCCGGCCATGACGACGGCGGGCTTGTGCCAGACGCCGCAGGCGCAAGTCACGCCGAAAGAGATCGCGTCTCGGCTCGATCTCTCTCGGCCCAGGCGATTCAGATCCGTGAATGCCGTAGCCCACACGGGGAGAGGGAAGAGAGCCGACCCGCTCGGACTCGTAGTTCCTATCCGCCGATCAGCCGCTTGCCGTCATGGCCGGCGATCGTCACCTCGACCAGCGCGCCGGGCTCGGCCGGCGCGGCAAGCTGGACCTGGGTGAATTGCGGCGTGCGGCCGAGCCCGTCGGATTCGACCAGCACCGCGTGGCGGGCGCCGATCTGGCTCTCCAGATGCCGCGTCAGCAGCGCCTCGCCCTTGGCTCTCAGCCGCGCCGCCCGCGCCTTCACCGTCTCGCGCTCGACCAAGGGCATGCGCGCCGCCGGGGTGCCGGCGCGGGGTGAGAACGGGAAGACGTGGAGGAAGGTCAGGCCGCAGTCCTCGACATGGCGAAGCGTGTTCTCGGCCATCTCGTCGGTCTCGGTCGGAAATCCCGCGATCAGATCGGCGCCGAACACCATGTCGGGCCGCAAGGACCGCAGCAGGTCGCAGAACGCCACGGCGTCGGCGGCGCGGTGGCGGCGCTTCATGCGCTTCAGCACCATGTCGTCGCCGGCCTGCAGCGAGAGGTGCAGATGCGGCATCAGCCGCGCCTCGTTGGCCAGCGCATCGACCAGATCGCGGTCGGCCTCGACCGAATCGATCGACGACAGTCGCAGCCGCTTCAGCTCCGGCACGTGCTTCAGGATGGCCTTGACCAGCGTGCCGAGCTTCGGCGCGCCGGGCAGGTCCGCGCCATAGGAGGTGAGGTCGACGCCGGTCAGCACCACCTCGGCATGGCCGGTCTCGACCAGATGGCGCACCGCCGCCACCGCCTCGCCCATCGCCACCGAGCGCGAGGCGCCGCGGCCATACGGGATGATGCAGAAGGTGCAGCGGTGGTCGCAGCCGTTCTGCACCTGGACAAACGCCCTTGTGCGGCCATCCAGCCCGTCGATCAGATGGGCGGCGGTCTCCTTCACCGCGAAGATATCGTTGACCGCCACCTTCTCGGTCTCGCCCGCGCCGAGATCGAGCGCGGAGCGGGTGGCGGCCCACGCATCGGCGGCCGTCTTGTCGCCATTGCCGATAACCCGCGCCACCTCGGGCATATCGGCGAAGGTCTCGGGCTCGGTCTGGGCGGCGCAGCCGGTGACGACGATGCGGGCGTCCGGATTCTCGCGCTTGAGCCGGCGGATCGACTGGCGGGCCTGACGCACCGCCTCGGCCGTCACCGCGCAGGTGTTGACGATGACGGCGTCCTTCAGCCCGGCCTCGTCGGCAGCGCGGCGCATCGCCTCCGATTCCACGGTGTTGAGCCGGCAGCCGAAGGTGACGATTTCGACAGACATCAGGCTGCCGCCTCGAACCAGTGCGGATTGAGCCGGCCCGCAAACTCGTGCTCGACCGGGCCGGTCATCAGCACGTGGTCGTCCTTCTCGCGCCAGTCGATATGGAGGTCGCCGCCGGGCAGCGTCACGGTGGCCGCGCGGCCGGTGCGCCGGGTGCGGGCGGCGGCCACCACCGCCGCGCAGGCCGCCGAGCCGCAGGCCAGCGTCAGGCCGGTGCCGCGTTCCCAGACCCGCAGGCGGATATGGCCGCGGTCGATCACCTGGGCGAGCGAGATGTTGGCCCGCTCGGGAAAGATCGGGTGGTTCTCGAGCAGCGGCCCGATGCGGGCGAGGTCATAGGCCGCGACATCCTCGACCCAGAAGATGGCGTGCGGGTTGCCCATATTGACCACCGCCGGCGAATGCAGGATCGGCGCGTCGATCGGCCCGATCTGCAGCTCGATCGCGCGGGTGTCGGCGAACGGCTCGGCCAGCGGGATCTCGTCCCACTTGAGGCGCGGCGGCCCCATGTCGACGGTGATCAGCCCGCCCTCGGCCCGCGTCACCGGCAAAAGGCCGGCGCGGGTCTCGAACAGCAGCGCGTCCTTGCCGGTTTCGGCGAACAGGACGTCTGCGATGCAGCGGGTGCCGTTGCCGCAGGCCCCCGATTCGGAGCCGTCCTGGTTGAAGATCCGCACATAGGCGTCGGTGCCCGGCGTGCGGGCGGGCAGCAGCACCATCATCTGGTCGAACGGCACGCGGGCGGCCACCGCCCGCACCTCGCCGGCCGGGATCTCGACGCGCTCGGCGCGCAGATCGACGACGACGATGGCATTGCCGGCGCCGTTCATCTTGAAAAAGGGGCGATCAGCCAGGACGGCCACGACGAACCTCGGGGTGACGCGCGATGTTTCTATATGGCGGATGATGGCGGGCTTTGCGAGTCGCCGCCGCGGCCTCGGCCTCGATGCGGCAAGGCCCTGATGCGGCAAGGACCCTGGCGCGGAAAGACCCTGGCGCGCGCCGAGCACATGACGCGCCATCCGGGCATGGTAATGTTGATCATGATGCGGGGGATATCGTCATGAAATCATCTGTGCCGGCCGTGCTTGCCGCGCTTGTGCTGGGCACGGCGCCCGTTCTTGCCGAAACGCCGCCTTCTGCGCCGCCATCCGCGCCAATGGAGGCCGGGCAGCCGGCCGCGCCGCCGCCGCAGGCCAACGAACTGCCCGCCCAGCCGGGCGATCCGTTCGGCGAGGAGGTGGAGTTCGCCGAGCGGCGGATCCTGTCGATCAAGGGCGGCGCGGGCTGGGAGAACGGCTTCGAGGCGCTGCGGCAGGCCTTCGAGACGGTGCAGGCCGGGCTCGCCGAGCGCAAGCTCACCGCCGACGGCAAGCCGGTCGTGGTCTATCTGCGCGCCGACGATGCCGGCTTCGATTTCGAGGCCGGCATCCCGGTCGCCGGCGCGCCGGAGACGGCGGACGCCCCGGCCGATGACCGGCTCGGCATCCGCAGGACGCCGTCCGGCCGGGCGGTGCGCTTCACCCATCGCGGCGCGTTCGACACCATGGATCGAACCTATGATGCGATGACCAATCTCCTCGACGAAAAGCGCCTCGACGTGGGAGAGGTCTATGTCGAAGAATACCAGACCGATCCGCTGACCACGCCGCAGGACCAGCTTCGGGTTTTCATCTACGTGTTCCCGAAGTGAGGGAGCCTGTTTCCGAAGTGAGCGAGCTTGCCCGCGGCGAGGGCGGCTTGCGGGCGCGGAGCGGGCCGGCGGCAACGCTGGCACGAACGGGGTCCGTGAAACCCGGCCGGCAGGGCCGGATGTCACCCCCGGTTGCCGGGAACCCTTCGGTCGAGCAGGGGTTTCCGGCGGGGTGCGGTGCCGGAGGCCGCGAGGCGGCCTTCCGGAGTTCGATGTTTTCACGTCATCACGGCGCGGTCCCGGCAGGGCTGGCGGCGAGCTGACCAACCGGCAGGGAGCGGCGCGATGTTGCGGTCATTGGTGCGTCTGGTCGGCCAGCTGGCCGGCGAGGCGGCGGACCCCCAGGAGTTTTCGGATTCCGACTACCGGCTGGCGGCGACGGCGCTGCTGGTCCACCTCGTCTCGGTCGACGGCGACATGAACGCGGCCGAGCGCCAGCGCCTCGCCGAGGTGCTGCGCCAGCGCTTCAGCCTCGACGCCGACGCCACCGCCCGGCTGATCGCCGCAGCGATCGACAAGGACCGCGAGGCCGTCGATCTCTACGCCTTCACCTCGGTGCTCAACCGCGCGCTCGACGACGAGGAGCGCCGCCGCGTGGTCGAGATGATGTGGGAGGTGGTCTATGCCGACGGGCGGGTCGACGAGCTGGAGGACAATGTCGTCTGGCGCGCCGCCGACCTGCTGAACGTGCCCTCGCGCGACCGCATCGCCCTCAAGCGGGCGGTCGCCGAGGCCGAGGCGCCGAGCGAGGATTGAAGCATTCTCCGCAAAAGCGGGAACCGGTTTTGCGAAAGAGAATGCGACAACTCAAGAACTTAGGGCATCCGCGGGGCAGGGCTCTCGCTGCCGGACCGCCAAGCCCCGCCGCCAACGGACCTTCGACAATGCCGCCGGGGATCGTCGGGCGATCCCCGAGGACGCGATACCCAGGCGCGCACCCCAGCAGGCGGTATGATACGGTGTTTCGCCGAGAGGGCCGAATCTCATAGGCTGCGCGGCGGAGCGGGCGACGGGGGAGCGGGCCATGCAGCGACAGCCGGTGGTGCTGGTAACGGGCGCCTCGACGGGAATCGGCGCCGCGCTGGCCCGCATTTTCGCCGCCGAGGGCCACCGTCTGGCGTTGGTGGCGCGTTCGGAGGCCGGGCTGGTGGCGCTCGCCGACGCCATCGAGAACACCGGCAAGCCGCGGCCGCTGGTGCTGCCCTATGACCTGACCCGCGCCGAGAGTTCCGGGCTGCTGTCGACCCAGCTCACCGCCAAGGGCTTCGAGCCGGCGATCGTGGTCAACAATGCCGGCTTCGGCCTGGTCGGGCAGGCCGGCACGCTCGACCGTGCCGAGCAGCTGCGGATGATCGACCTCAATGTCCGCGCCCTCACCGACCTCACGCTGCGCTTCCTGCCCAGCGTGGTGCGCCACAAGGGCGGCGTGCTCAACGTCGCCTCGGTGGCCGGCTTCCTGCCGGGGCCGGGCATGGCGGTCTATTACGCCACCAAGGCCTATGTGATCTCCTTCACCGAGGCGCTGGCGCAGGAGCTCGCCGGCAGCGGCGCCACCGCCACCGCGCTGTGCCCCGGGCCGGTGCCGACCGGCTTCCAGGACCGCGCCGGCATGTCGCTGGCCGAGATGCCGAAATTCATGATGCTGTCGGCCGAGGAGGTGGCGCGCGCCGGCTATCGCGGCTTCACCGCGGGACGGCGGCTGGTGGTGCCGGGCTTCGGCAACAAGGTGGCCTCGCTCGCCAAGTTCCTGCCGCGCCAGCTCGTGCTGCCGTCCCTGCAGCGCATGCAGCGCCGCCGCACCACGCCGTCGCGCTCGTTCGCCAGATCCTGAACGCCGGATCCCGAACACCGGATCCTGAACGACGGATCCTGAGCGTTGGATCTTGGCCGCGCATCCGGCCCGCACCCGCCGCCCGATTGCATCCTGCGAACAGCGATTTGCAGTCTGCGACGCCGGACGCAGCGGTATCCGGCCGCGGGCCGATATATAGGGGCCAGCTCTGCGATCTTCTCTATTGATTGTGGGCGCCCATCTGGCAAACCGCTTGCTGAACATGTGGCATGGTCGGCATTGGGTCTCGCGTAGCCGACCACCTCGGATGGCGAAGCCTCGGCAACGACCCCTGCCGGGCTTCGCTTCTCCGCGTTCGGTCTCCCACGATGCTATGATGCGGTTTCGCCTGCGGCCGCCATTCCGCTGCGGGCGGGAGGCTTGGCCATGACCCAGGACACTACCCAGATCACCACCAGCCACACCGCGCAAATCCCGCAAGATGCCATGCTGCTGCGCATCTTCTTCGGGGAGAACGACCGGTTTGGCCACCAGCCGCTGCATGAGGCGATCGTGCTGAAGGCGCGCGAGGCCCGCCTTGCCGGCGCCACCGTGCTGCGCGGGCCGATGGGTTTCGGCCAGTCGAGCTGCCTTCACACCGCCAAGATCCTGCGTCTGTCGTTCGACCTGCCGATGATCGTCGAGATCGTCGACACCGAAGAGAAGATCCGGGCGTTCCTGCCGACGCTCGACGCGATGATGCCGAGCGGCCTGATCACGTTGGAGAAGGTGCAGGTGCTGCAATATGGCCGGGACGGGCTGAAGGAGCGCGCCGGGCTGGCCTGACGCCCCTTGCGTGCACGAATTCGGAGTGGGTCGGACGGAATGGAGTGGGTTCTGGTGGCGGTCGGCGGCGCGCTGGGCAGCGTGGCGCGCTATTGGTGCTCCGGCCTGGCGGCGCGGCTGGTCGGCGAAAGCTTCCCTTGGGGCACGCTGCTGGTCAATGTCGTGGGCTCCTTCGCCATCGGCCTCTTCGCCGCCTTCGCTTTGCCCGAGGGCCGGCTCTATCTGCCGGCCAGCGTCCGCCTGTTCCTGATGTTCGGCATCTGCGGCGGCTTCACCACCTTCTCCTCGTTCAGCCTGCAGACGCTGAACCTGCTGCGCGAGGGTGAATTCCTGTGGGCCGGTACCTATATCGGCCTGTCGGTGCTGCTGTGTCTGGCCGCCACCTGGGCCGGGCTGGCGTTGGGGCTGCTCGCCACCCGCTGAAAGCGCGTCGCAGACCGGCCGGACCGAACCCGTCGGACGGGCCACCGGCGCATCCGGTTTGATACGGTTTCCGGTTGATCCCTTCGGGATACCGGAAACGATCTCGCCGAAAGATCCTTGATCCGGAAGGGATTTTTCGGCGACGAGCATACGGCTCGAAGGCTTGATCAGCCGGAAACCGTATAACGCTGCCATTGGCGAATCCGTTACCCACCCGCGGAGAGAATGCTCTAGGGTCACGCGCCGTTTTCGAGTCGCATGCAGATGTCCGCCCCTCCCGCCGAAACCTGGGCCGAGCGCAAGATTCTCGCCGCCCGCTTCTGGCGCACCGCTCTGTGTTTCTGGCGCGGCCGACGCGCCTGGGTGGCGTGGAGCCTGTGCGCGGCGCTTGTGGTGCTGGTGCTGGCCCAGCTTGGCGTGCAGATCCTGCTCAATT
The DNA here is from genome assembly GCF_003966715.1 of Blastochloris tepida. Classification (NCBI taxonomy): domain Bacteria; kingdom Pseudomonadati; phylum Pseudomonadota; class Alphaproteobacteria; order Hyphomicrobiales; family Blastochloridaceae; genus Blastochloris; species Blastochloris tepida. Next base: position 3,603,693 of record NZ_AP018907.1, on the reverse strand, counting down.
TCTGGAACGGCGCCTTCTTCGACGCGCTGGAGCGGCGCGACGCCGAGGCGGTGCTGTTCCAGGCCAAGCTGTTCGTGCCGCTGGTGGCGCTGTCGGTGACGCTGTCCGCCATGGCGGTCTGGGGCCGCATGACGATGCAGCGCAACTGGCGCGCGGCGGTGACCCGCCATGTCGTCGGCTACTGGCTGTCGGACAACCGCTTCCAGCGCATCGGCCACGTCAATTCCGGCTCGGAGAACCCCGAATACCGCATCGCCGAGGACATTCGCCTTGCCACCGACGCCCCGGTCGATCTGGTGATGGCGATGGTCGCCTCGGTGCTGACCGCCCTCACCTTCTTCGGCGTGCTGTGGAGCGTCGGCGGCTCGCTCGACCTCAAGCTGTTCGGCACGACCTGGACCATTCCGGCCTATCTGGTGATCGCGGTGATCATCTATTCCACCGTCTTCACCTCGGTGATGGTGGTGGTCGGCCGCAAGCTGCCGCGGGTCATCGAGCAGAAGAACCAGGCCGAGGCCCGCTTCCGCGCCGCCGCCGACCTGCTGCGCGGCCAGAGCGGGGCGGGCCTCGAGGCCGACCCGTGCGAGCGGCGCGCCATCTGGACCGGCATCATCGGGGCGCTGCGCCGCTGGCGCGAGCTGGCTTGGCAGCTCACCCAGACCACGCTGGTGCAGCAGTCGAACGTGCTGCTGGCGCCGGTGGTCGGCTGGCTGCTGTGCGTGCCGAAATATCTCTACGGCACCATGACGCTGGGCGAGCTGACCCAGGCGGCCGCCGCCTTCGTCACCGTGCAGGCCGCCTTCAACTGGCTGGTGGACAATTACAACCGGCTCGCCGACTGGCGCTCCTCCGCCCACCGCGTCGCCACGCTGTTGATCGCCATCGACGCCGCGGGACCGCCCGGCGGCGAGTTGGACAACGGCTTCAACGAGGCCGGCGGCGAGAAGGAGACTGGCGGCAGCGAGGGCAATGGCGCCCCCGCCAATGGCGGCTGAGGGCGCGCTTCACCCCCTCGCCGCGCGGATCAGGTCCGCGAACCAGCGGAACGAGGTCTTGGGCGTGCGCTTGAGCGTCGCATAGTCGATATGGACAATGCCGAAGCGCGAGGCGTAGCCGGCGCCCCACTCGAAATTGTCGACCAGCGACCACACGAAATAGCCGCGGATGTCGGCGCCCTCGGCGATCGCCGCCCGCATCGCCCCGAGATAGGCGTCGAGATAGGCGATGCGCTCGGGGTCGTGCACCGCGCCGGCCGCATCGGGCGCGTCGTGGCCGCCCATGCCGTTCTCGGTGACATAGACCGGCAGGCGGTATTTGGCCGCCGCCTCGACCAGCACGCCGCGGAAGGCGTCGGGCACGATCGGCCAATCGATCGGCGTCTTGGGCGTGCCCGCCGGCGCCGGCCCGAAACCGTAGCCGAGCGGCGACCACGGCGCCGCCTGACAATAATTCGGCGAATAGTGGTTGAGGCCGAAGAAATCGACCGGCCGGCAGATCCGCGCCATGTCGCCGGCGGCGACGAGCGGCTCCATGTCCTCGGCGATCAGCGCCGGGTAGCTGCCGAGAATCTGCGGATCGGGGAAGGCGTCGTTCCAGTGGGCGCCGAACAGCGCCGCCGCCTTGGCATCGGCCTCCGAGTCGGAGGCCGGGATGCACTGCTGGCGACTGTGGACGCAGCCGATCGAAGCCCCGGCAACGTGCGCCCGCACCACGTCCACCGCCGCGCCGTGGGCGAGGTTGACGTGGTGGGTCGCCCGCCGCAGCGCCATCGGACCCGACACGCCCGGCGCGCTGTCGCCCAGGCCATAGCCGAACAGCGTGAACACCGAGGGCTCGTTGATCGTCACCCAGCGCTTGACCCGGTCGCCATAGCGCCGCGCCACCACCGTGGCGTAGTCGGCGAACCAGCCGGCGCTGTCGCGGGTGAGCCAGCCGCCGCGGTCGGCGAGCGACTGCGGCAGATCCCAATGATAGAGGCACAGCCACGGCTCGATGCCGGCCTCCAGCACCGCGTCGATCAGCCGGTCGTAGAAGGCGAGCCCCGGCTCGTTCACCGCGCCGCGCCCGTGCGGCAGGATGCGCGGCCACGCCACCGAGAAGCGGTAGGCGGCGATTCCCAGCTCGCGCATCAGCGCGATGTCCTCGGGATAGCGGTGGTAGTGGTCGCAGGCGACGTCGCCGGTGTCGCGGTTGGCCACCTTGCCGGCGGCGCAGAACGTGTCCCACACGCTCATGCCCCGTCCGTCCTCGCGCGCCGCACCCTCGATCTGGAAGGCGGCGGTCGAGGTGCCCCAGATGAAGTCGCGCGGCACCGGATGGTGGACGTCGGCCCTCAGCGTCATGGTGACCTCCCGTTTCGGCATCGCTCCCGGCGAAGCCGCCACTCTATACCCACGGCCGGCGGCTTGAAGCCGAGCTTCAGAACGGACTTGAAATGACCGAGACCTTCACCACAGCCCCGACTCGCTGGGGCGGCCGGCGCGATGGCCGCGTCGCCGCGACCGGCTTCTTTGGCACGGCCTGCCTCGACGGCGTGTGGTGGCTGGTCGACCCCGAAGGCGGCCTCGTGCTGTCGAAGGGCGTGAACAATGTGCGGATCGACCCCGACCGCGCCGGCAATACCGAGCGTGTCCCCTATGCCGAGGCCTGCCTGGAGAAGTATGGCAGCGCCGAGGCTTGGCGGGCGGCGGCGGCGGCGCGGCTCGCCGCCTGGGGCCTCAATACCGTCGGCGCATGGTCCGACGAGGCGGTGGCCGCGTCCGGCCCCGCCCCCTTGGCGCTGACGCCGCTGCTCGATCTCGGCCAGAAGTTCGCCTTCAGCTTTGCCGGTCCGGCGCTGCCGTGGGGCGACGCCTTCCCCGACGTGTTCGACCCCGGCTTCGAGCCCTTCGCGCGCCGGCGCGCCGAGGCGCTGTGCGGCCCGCGCCGCGACGACCCCTCCGTGCTCGGCTGGTTCGCCGACAACGAGCTGCGCTGGGGGCCGGACTGGCGCGGCCGCGACGAGCTCTTGACGCTCTTCCTCAACCTGCCGCCGGAGCGCCCCGGCCGGCGGGCGGCGGTGGCGCACCTGCGCCGCCGCTATCCCGACTTCGCCGGCTTCGACGCCATCTGGCGCACCCGTCTGAACGGGTTCGAGGCGCTGGAGACCCGCACCGCGCCGGTCGAGCAGCCCTATCCGCGCCCGGCGATCTACGACCGCGACCCCGCGCACGAGGCGCGGCTGAACCGGCTCGACCCCGACCGCGCGGCGTTCGTCGCCGACTGCGATGCGTTCTCGGCCGAGATCGCCCGGCGCTATTTCGCGATCACCACCGCCGTGCTGCGCGCCGTGGCACCCAACCATCTGGCGCTCGGCTGCCGCTTCCACTTCCCGCCGCAGGCCGAGGTGATCGCCGAGGCCGGCCGCCACCTCGATGTGGTGTCGTTCAACTGCTACGTCGCCGATCCGGTCGCGGCGATCGCCACCTATGCCCCGGCCGGCCGGCCGCTCCTGATCGGCGAATTCTCGGTGCGCGGCGACGATGCCGGCCTGCCCAACACCCGCGGCGCGTCGCCGCGGGTGGCGACCCAGGCCGAGCGCGCCGCAATGCTGCGCCGCTTCGTGACCGCGGCCGTCCAGCAGCCGGCGCTGGTCGGCTATCACTGGTTCGAGCACGCCGACCAGCCGGCCGAGGGCCGCCCCGACGGCGAGAACTCGAACTACGGCACCGTCACCATCCGCGACGAGGTCTATGCCGAGCTCACCGCCGCCCTGACCGGGATCAATCGGGAAGCCGACGCACTCCACCGGGCGGCGCAGCCGCCGCTCGTCGCCTGAGATGGCCGACACGGACGGCGCGGGCAAGGACGGGCAAGTGCGTCCGCATTGTGGCAGAAGCTCGTCAGTAAACGTAGCAAAATTTCAGAATGCGATACGTTTAGCAAAGTCGCGGTCGCAACGGTGAGCGTTGTCACAAAGCATTGAAGAGTGAATGCCTGCAGCCGCGGAACGTCCCGGCTGCTCGTTCATTTATTCACCATCGCTGACAGATAAAGGCTCGGCTCTGTCAAGTCTCAGCCATTCGTCAGCAGCGAGTATCAGCGTCGGATTCAATATTCGATCACGCTGTTCAATGGAGAACCCCCATGAAAAAGTTCCTTCTCGGGATGGCGACGGTTCTGGCACTGTCGAGCGCCGCCTGGGCGGAGGGCGGCGAGTTGCGGGCGCTCGATCTGCCGGGCGAGCCGCCGGGCGCCGGCGCGACGCGCCCCGATCCGGGCGATCTCGATCCGCCGACCGGGCCGATCAACAGGCCGTATCAATATGGCCCGGTCGGTTCGGGCTCGCTCTACTGGCCGGACAACGCGCCGCATTCGATGCAGTACGCGCCGATGCCGCGCGAACGCTTCCCGGGTGACCGGCCGCCGCGCGGCTGGACGCCGGGCTACTGAACTGACGTCGTGTGAGGACGGGTTCCGCGATCCCGAAGGGACCGTAAGGAAACCGTCTGACGCGATAACCAAGCACCCCACAGGTCCGTCAGTCGAATGTGGGACGGCCGGGCGAGCCCGCCAGATGGGGGCTCGCCCGGTGCGTTTCGGGCGTGATTCCTCCCGCCGGTGCGCCTGCCCTCCCGCTGACTCGCGGCGCGTGCTAGGACAGCGGCCCCGCCGGCCTATGCTGGCCGAGGACGACGGATCCCAGCCATGACTGCCCCTGCCAACACCGCGCCCACCATGACCGCAGCGGCCGCCCGCGCCGATCTCGATGGCCTGATGCTCGACATCGGCGCCCGCGCCCGCGCCGCCGCCAAGATCCTGGCGCTGGCGCCGGCCGCGCAGAAGGATGCGGCGCTTCGCGCCATGGCCCAGGCGCTGCGTGCCGCCACCCCGGACATTCTCGCCGCCAATGCCGAGGACATGGCCCAGGCGCGGGCGAACGGCACCACGGGCTCGTTCCTCGACCGGCTGGAGCTGACGCCGGCCCGCATCGAGGCGATGGCGGCCGGGCTCGACGTGGTGGCGGGGCTGCCCGATCCCATCGGCAGCGTGCTCGCCGCCTGGACCCGCCCCAACGGGCTCGCCTTCGAGCGGGTGCGGGTGCCGATCGGCGTGATCGGCGTGATCTATGAGAGCCGGCCGAACGTGACGGCCGATGCCGGCGCGCTGTGCCTCAAGGCCGGCAATGCCGCGATCCTGCGCGGCGGCTCGGAGAGCTTCCGCTCGGCGGCGGCGATCCACCGCGCGCTGGCGCAGGGGCTCGAGGAGGCCGGCCTTCCCGCCGACGCCATCCAGATCGTTCCCACCCGCGACCGCGCCGCGGTCGGCGCCATGCTCGCCGGCCTCGGCGGCGCGATCGACGTCATCGTGCCGCGCGGCGGCAAGGGGCTGGTGGCGCGGGTGCAGGCGGAGGCGCGCGTGCCGGTGTTCGCCCACCTCGAAGGGATCTGCCACGTCTATGTCCACGCCGCGGCCGACCTCGACATCGCGAAGACGGTGGTGCTGAACGCCAAGATGCGCCGCACCGGCATCTGCGGCGCCGCCGAGACGCTGCTGGTCGACCGCGCCGTCGTCGCCACCCACCTCAAGCCGCTGATCGCCATGCTGCTGGAGGCCGGCTGTGCCGTGCGCGGCGACGAGACGGTGCAGGCGGTCGATCCGCGGGTGACGCCGGCCACTGAGGCCGACTGGTCGACCGAGTATCTCGACGCCATCATCTCGGCCAAGGTGGTGGACGGGCTCGACGCCGCCATCGCCCATATCGAGCGCTACGGCTCCCACCACACCGATGCCATCCTCACCGAGGACGCGGCGGCGGCCGAGCGCTTCCTGGCCGAGGTCGATTCGGCGATCGTGCTGGTCAACGCCTCGACCCAGTTCGCCGATGGCGGCGAGTTCGGCTTCGGCGCCGAGATCGGCATCGCCACCGGCAAGCTGCACGCCCGCGGCCCGGTCGGCGTCGAGCAGCTCACCAGCTTCAAGTACAAAGTGCGCGGGCATGGCCAGACCCGGGCTTGATCGGCCCGTCCGCCTGCCGCCGCACGCGCCGGGCCTGACGATCGGCCTGTTCGGCGGCTCGTTCGACCCGCCCCACGCCGCCCACCGCGCCGTGAGCCTGCTGGCGATGAAGCGGCTGGGGCTCGACCGGGTGTGGTGGCTGGTGACGCCCGGCAACCCACTGAAGGACACCGCCGGCCTGCCGCCGCTCGACGCCCGGATGGCCGCCGCCCGGCGGCTGGCCCGGCATCCGCGCATCGACGTCACCGGCTTCGAGGCAGCAATCGGCACCCGCTATTCCTACGACACCATCGCTTGGCTGGTACGGCGCTGCCCCGGCGTGCGTTTCGTCTGGATCATCGGCGCCGACAATCTCGGCAGCTTCCACCGCTGGCAGCGCTGGCGTGCCATCGCCCGGCTGGTGCCGATCGCGGTAGTGGACCGCGGCGGCAGCCGCGCCCCGACCGCTGCGCCCGCCGCCGTCGCCCTGGCGCGCTGGCGGCTGCCCGAGGCGCAGGCAAGCCGCCTGCCGCGCACCGCGCCGCCGGCCTGGGTGTTCCTGCACGGGCTGAAGTCGCCGCTGTCCTCGACCGCGCTGCGGCGGCGGGCAACGCAGGAAGCGGCCGCATGACACCTATTGATACCGCTGGGGCGAATGCCGTATTGTGCGCGCGTGCCGAGCGTTCGGTACGGCAGTGAACGAGGTAAGGATCCCTGTCCACCCAGACCCTGTCCGCGGTCTCGGACGTTGTCCCGACCGCCGCGATCTCCACGGCGCGTCCCGCTCCTGAGGAGATCCTCGCGCTGGTGCTCGCCCGCCTCGACGACGACAAGGCGGAAGACACCGTCACCATTGATCTGGCCGGCAAGACGACGATTGCCGACTGGATGGTGGTCAGCTCAGGCCGCTCGCAACGGCATGTCGGCGCCATTGCCGAACACATCCTCGAACATCTCAAGAGCCACGGCGTGCAGGGCGTGAAGGTCGAAGGCCTGCCGCACTGCGACTGGGTGCTGATCGACACGGGCGATGTCATCGTCCATGTCTTCCGGCCCGAGGTACGTGGCTTCTACAATATCGAGAAGATGTGGTCGGGCGTGCGCCCGGACAGCCGCACCCGCGCCTCCTGACCGGCGTCCGAACGGCCGTGCGGCTGCTCACTCTGGCCGTCGGCCGTCTCAAGGCAGGCCCGGAACGCGACCTGGAGGCGCGATATCTCGATCGCGCCCGCGGGATGGGCCGTGCGCTGGGCCTCGCGCCGGTCGAGCTTGGCGAGATCGCCGAGAGTGCCGCCCGCCGGCCCGACGCCCGCAAGACCGACGAAGCCGGCCGCCTCGCCGCGGCGATGCCGGGCGGGTGCGCGCTGATCGCGCTCGACGAGCGCGGCAGATCCCTCACCAGCCCGGCCTTCGCCGACCATATCGCCCGCGAGCGCGACGGCGGGCGCAGCGATCTCGTCTTCGTCATCGGCGGCCCGGACGGCATGGCCGACGAGCTTCGCGCCCGCGCCGGCCTCGTCCTGTCGTTCGGGGCGATGACCTGGCCGCACCAGATGGTGCGCATCCTGCTGGCCGAGCAGGTCTACCGGGCGATGACCCTGCTGGCCGGCCACCCCTATCACCGCGCCTAGAACATTTTCCGCACGGGTGGACACTGGTTTTGCGGAGAACGCTCTGGTTTCCGGCTTCGCCGCGCGCTCCGCGAAGCCCCCCACCCCCGACCCCTCCCCACCATTCACTGCGTTCATGGGGGGAGGGGAGAAGAGGCATCCCGCTTCTCCCCTCCCCCCGCGAGCTTCGCGAGCGGTGGGGAGGGGTCGGGGGTGGGGGGCTTCGATGTTCAACCGGGAAGATGGTCGACACTTTGGACCGGGATGATGGTCGACAGATCTGGGGTGGGGTTTGCGATGACAAACCGAGACGGCTTCCGGCTGATCCGGTTCAGGAAACCGGAAACGCGTCCTGACGGCATCGGCGGGCCACCCGGAAACCGTATGATGAAATTTCGCCGGCAGCCCTTGGACGAACCTCTTGGCAATCGCCTCCGGTCCGGTTGAACTCTGCCCCATCTTCGCCCGATCCGGGGTGTATCCGGGCGGTCCACGATTCCAGAGCCGATGCGCCGCGCCCGACCGTCCATCCCGGAGATTGCAGTGTTTGCCGCCCTTGCCGTCCTGCCGCCTGCCGCGCTCTCCCGAGGCGCGCTGGCGCAGGATGCGCCGGGCCGGGAGGCTGCGGGTGCGAGCCGCGAAGAGAAGGCGCGCGAACTCGACGCCCTGCGCGAGGACCGCCGCCGCGCCGCCGAGGCCGAGGCCCGCATCCGCGCCGAGATCGACGCCATCCGCGACGACCGCCGGGCGCTGACCCAGACGCTGATCGACACCGCCGCCCGGGTGCGGGCGGTCGAGGGCAGGATCGCCTCCTCCGAGGCAAGGCTGCCGCTGCTCGACAATGAGGCGGCACGCATCCGCTCGGCGCTGGAGGGCCGCCGCCGTCTGCTGGCCGACCTCCTGGCGGTGCTGCAGCGCATGGGCCGCACCCCGCCGCCGGCGCTGATTGCCAAGCCGGAGGACGTGCTGGAGGCGGTGCGCAGCGCCATGCTGGTCGGCTCGTTCCTGCCCGAGCTGCGGCTGGAGACCCAGGCGCTGGCGAGCGACCTCGCCGAAATGGTGCGGCTGCGGCGCGAGATCGCCGAGGAGACCAAGACGCTGGAGGCGTCGCGCGCCTCGCTGGCCGAGGAGCACACCCGGCTGAGCGCGCTGGTGGAGGAACGCCAGAAGCGCGAGCGCGAGAGCGAGCAGGCGCTGGAGGCGCAGCGCCAGCGGGCGCGCGATCTTGCCCGCCAGGCCGAGACGCTCGAAAAATTGATCTCCTCCATGGAGGCGGGTCCGGCCGCCAAGGCGGCCGAGGCGGCCGCCAAATCCGGCGCCGCAGCGCCCGGCGCGCGGCCGGGCAACGCGCTGGCGGCTCTGAAGGACCCGGGCCGGCTGTCGCCGGCCATGCCGTTCGATCAGGCCAAGGGCCTTCTGCCGCTGCCGGTGAACGGCGTGCGGCTGCGCGAATTCGGCGACCGCGACGCGGTGGGCGGCGTCGAGCGCGGCCTGTCGGTCGGCACCCGCGCCAACGCCCAGGTGACCTCGCCCTGCGACGGTTGGGTGGTGTTCGCCGGGCCGTTCCGGTCCTATGGCCAACTCTTGATCATCAATGCCGGCGGTGGTTACCATATCCTCTTGGCGGGAATGGACCGGATCACCGCGCAGCTCGGGCAATTCGTCTTGACTGGCGAGCCTGTCGGCGTGATGGGTGGCGGTCCTCAGGCTGCCGCCCTGGTTTCAATCGGGACGAGTCAGCCGACCCTGTATGTTGAGTTCCGCAAGGACGGAACGGCAATCGACCCCGGTCCCTGGTGGATGGCGACGGAAAGCGAAAAGGTTCGCGGATGATGCGCAGAACGCCCCTGTTCTTCCTCGGTGCAGCGGCCGGTGCCGTGCTTGCAGTCTCGGTCATCCAACCGGGGGTGACCCAATTCGGTGCGTTCGCCAAGTCGTCGGCGACGAGCGACACCTATCGCCAGCTCAATCTGTTCGGCGACGTGTTCGAGCGCATCCGCTCCGACTATGTCGAGAAGCCGGACGAGACGAAGCTGATCGAGGCGGCCATCAACGGCATGCTGACCTCGCTCGATCCGCATTCGAGCTACATGGACGCCAAGACCTTCAAGGACATGCAGATCCAGACCCGCGGCGAGTTCGGCGGGCTCGGCATCGAGGTGTCGATGGAGGACGGTCTGGTCAAGGTGGTGGCGCCGATCGACGACACCCCGGCCGCCCGGGCCGGCGTCCAGGCCGGCGACCTGATCACCCATCTCGACGGCGAGCAGGTGCAGGGCCTCACTTTGCAGCAGGCGGTCGAGAAGATGCGCGGCCCGGTCAACACGCCGATCACGCTGCGCATCACCCGCAAGGGCGCCGAGAAGCCGCTCGAGATCAAACTGGTGCGCGACACCATCCACATCCGCGTGGTGCGCTGGCGCGAAGAGGGCAAGGAAGGCGAGGACAAGGACATCGGCTATATCCGCCTGTCCTCCTTCACCGAGCAGACCGCCGATGCGCTGAAGAAGGCGATCGACGATCTCGCCAAGAAGATCCCGGCCGACAAGCTCAAGGGCTTCATCATCGACCTGCGCAACAATCCGGGCGGCCTGCTCGATGCCGCGGTCGACGTGTCGGACGCCTTCCTCGACCGCGGCGAGATCGTCTCGACCCGTGGCCGCAACAGCGACGAGACGCAGCGGCGCAACGCCCGCGGCGGCGACCTCACCAAGGGCAAGCCGATCATCGTGCTGATCAATGGCGGCTCGGCCTCGGCGTCCGAGATCGTCGCGGGCGCGCTGCAGGACCACAAGCGGGCGACCATTCTCGGCTCGCGGTCGTTCGGCAAGGGCTCGGTGCAGACCATCATGCCGCTCGGCGCCAATGGCGCGATCCGCCTCACCACCGCGCGCTACTACACGCCGTCGGGCCGCTCGATCCAGGCCAAGGGCATCGACCCGGACATCGAGCTGATCCAGGACTTCCCCGAGGAGCAGAAGGCCAAGGCCGCCGGCGGGGTCGAGCCGCGGGGCGAGTCCTCGCTGCGCGGCCACCTCAAGAACGACAAGGAAGACGAGCGGACCGGCTCGCCGGCCTACGTGCCGACCGATCCGAAGGAGGACAAGCAGCTCGGCATGGCCATCGACCTGCTGCGCGGCACCATCACCAACGCCGCCTTCCCGCCGAACCCGAAGAGCGGCGTGCCGAACTGACGGCGCCCGCGCGGCGGACTGCCCATCCCCGATGACGAGAACCGCCCGGCCAACAGCCGGGCGGTTCTGTTTTGGGCGTCCGCCGCGACGGCGGGGGCCGGCCTTCGGCCGAGCGGTTTCGTGTTGCGCGTTTTGGCTTGTGCGTTTTGTCTGGCCCCCACCGGCGTGACGGGCGCGGATTTGTCGACGGGACCGGCGATCGCCGGGGGCGGATAGAAACGACGGATCGGCCGATCCGGCTCGACCGTCGATGCGGCGCGCCGGTGGTGCCAAGCCGGCGTGATAGACTGCCGCATGATTCGATTTCTGCGGCTTCGACTTCGCCAGCACAGTCAGCGGGACACGCATGTCGGTCGATGATCTTCAGCGGCCTCTCGGCACCGCGCAGGAGGCGGCGAAGCGGTCCGCCGGTGCGCGCTTACGCGCCTTCGGCAAGGGACTGGCGCGGGTTCGGCCGCTGCCGGTGATCACCGTCGCCGCCGGCCTCGTGGTCGCCGCCGCCATCGGCTGGATCGGCGTGGTCGACGACCCCTTGGGCGGCGAGCCGATCGCTCGCACCCGCATCGAGGGCACCGCCCCCGCGGCGACGCCTTCCGGCGCGCCCGCCGGCGTGCCGTCGTCGCCCCAATCCACCGCCAACGCCGCGGCCGGGGCGGCGCCGGGCGCCGAAGGCCCGGCCGGCGAGGGGGCATCGAGCGCGCCCGACGGGCCCTCCGTTGCCGTCATCGACGGCCGCAGCGGCAAGATCAACGACGTCCCGGTGGCCGGCGACCGGCTGGCGCCCGCGCCCGACCCGCGGCTGGTCGAAAAGGCCCGCCACGGCGCCGTGCCGCGCATCGCCGCCGACGGCACCCGCCCGTTCGAGACCTACGCCCGTCCGGCCCCCGCCATCGCCCCCGGCAAGTCGGCGATGCCGCGTATTGCCATCGTCGTCGGCGGGCTCGGCATCAGCGCCAACGGCACCAGCGAGGCGATCGCCAAGCTGCCGCCCGAGGTGACGCTGGCCTTCGCGCCCTATGGCACCGACCTCGACCGCGTCGTCGCCCGCGCCCGCACCCAGGGCCACGAGGTGCTGCTGCAGGTGCCGATGGAGCCGTTCGACTATCCCGACAACGACCCCGGGCCGCAGACGCTGCTGACCACCCTCACCAGCGACCAGAATGTCGACCGGCTGCACTGGTTCCTGGCGCGGTTTCCCGGCTTCATCGGCGTCGCGACCTATATGGGCGCGCGCTTCACCTCGTCGGAGAGCGCGCTGGCGCCGGTGATGCGCGAGGTCACCAGGCGCGGCCTGATGTTCCTCGACGACGGCTCCTCCCAGCGCAGCGTGACGCGGGAGATCGCCGGCGGCCTCGGCACCACCTTTGCCCGCGCCGACGTCGTGCTCGATGCCGCAGCCTCTCCGGTCGCCATCGACAATGCGCTGATGCGGCTGGAGCGCATGGCCGGCGAACGCGGCAGCGCCGTCGGCTTCGCCACCGCTTTGCCGGTGTCGATCGACCGCGTTGCGCGCTGGGCCAAGGAGGTCGAAACCCGCGGCTATCTGCTGGTGCCGCTGAGCGCCACCGTCGCACGCGGCAAGAAGGGGGCGTGAGGCGGTTTCCGGCGCCCGAAGGGATCAAGCGGAAACCGAATGACCCTTCCGTTCCCTTGCGGCGGAAACGGACGTATACCGACCACACCGATCGCGCCGCCGGCCCGTTTGTCATGACCCGCTCCAAGACCACCCGCCCCGAAGACTTGCCCTACCGCCCCTGCGTCGGCGTGGTGCTGCTCAATGCCCAGGGGCTGGTGTTCGTCGGCCAGCGCACCGACGGTCCCGAGCACACCGATCACGCCCACCCCTGGCAGATGCCGCAGGGCGGCATCGATGCCGGCGAGGATCCGTATCCGGCGGCGCTGCGCGAGCTCTTTGAGGAGACCAACGTCCGCTCGGTGGCCCCCCTCGCCGAGGCGCGCGACTGGTTCACCTACGATTTGCCGCCCGACCTCGTGGGCCTCGCCTGGAAGGGCAAATATCGCGGCCAGACCCAGAAATGGTTCGCGCTGCGCTTCACCGGCGACGAGTCCGAGATCGATATCGCCCGGCCGGCCGGCGGCGCCCACCCGCCCGAGTTCAGCGCTTGGCGCTGGGAACGGCTGGAGCGCCTGCCCGAGCTGATCGTGCCGTTCAAGCGGCCGGTCTATGAGCGCATCGTCGCGGAGTTCGCCCACCTTGCCGGCTGAGCCCTACCGCTGGCGGCCGCTCGCCCCGGCCGACCTCGATGCGCTGATGGCGGTGGCCGCAGTGGTTCACCCCACCTTTCCCGAGCGGCGCGAGACCTTCGCCGACAAGCTGGCGCTCGCACCCGACTGCAATTTCGCGCTTGAAGGCGAGGGCGGCACCGTCGCCGGCTATGCGGTGGCCCTGCCGTGGCGGGCGGGCGAGGTGGTGGCGCTGGATGCCGTCTATGGCGCGCTGCCCGCGCCCTGCGACGTGCTCTACATCCACGACATCGCGCTGCTGCCCGCCGCGCGCGGCCGGGCGCTGGCCGGGGAGGCGGTGGCGCTGCTGGTCGCGACCGCCCGCCGCCGCGCGCTGGCGCAACTGGCGCTGACCGCCGTCTATGGCGCAGAGGCGGTGTGGGCGCGCCACGGCTTCCGCGAAATCTCGAGCCCGCATCTGCGGGCCAAGCTCGCCCTCTATGGCGACGGCGCGCGCTACATGGTGCGGATGACCGAGGCCTGATCCGGCTTCCGGCCGATCAAGCGCGCCAAAACGCAGAAATCCGGCCCAGCGGCCGGATTTCGCGAACTTTCGAAAAGATGTCGTCCGCCGGCTCAATGCCCGCTGTGCGATCCGCCGAAACCGCCGCTCTGGATCAGCGCCGCCTGGAATTCCCGCAGCCGCTCGAGCCGCTCCTGCGCCGTCAGGCGCACGGCCTCGACAGTGGCGTCGGCCACGTCTTCCTCGGCGTCCTGGATTTCCTGGGCGAGGCGCGCGGCGTCCAGCTCCTCGAGCGGGATCGCCAGTTCCGCCAGCACCGTCAGGCCATCGGGGCGCGCCTCGGCGAAGCCGCCGCGCACGAACAGATGACGGGCCGGCTGGCCGGCGGCGAAGATGGTCAGGCGGCCGGGCTTCAGGGTCGAGATCACCGGCGCGTGGCCGGCCATCACGCCGAACTCGCCGTCCGCACCCGGGACCACGACGTGCTCGACCTGCCCGGAAAACACCAGCTTCTCGGGGCTCACCAGCTCGAAGGGAAACTCGGCCATGTCTCAAGCTCTCGGTTCTTGAGCTGCCGGGCGCAGCTCGCGTGACCGGTCGGGCCGGGAGATCCGGCGCCGGTCCGATCCCGCCGGACGCCGCTTGCGCGGCGGTTCGGCGGGCACCTCAGGGATGGCCGCGGCCGCAGGCCGCGGGCGCCATCGGACCGCTTAGGCGGCCTCGGCGGCGAGCTTCTTGCCCTTCTCGACCGCCTGCTCGATGGTGCCGACCATGTAGAAGGCCGGCTCGGGCAGGTAGTCGTACTTGCCTTCGCACAGGCCCTTGAAGCCGCGGATCGTGTCTTCCATCGACACGAACACGCCCGGCGAGCCGGTGAACACCTCGGCGACGTGGAAGGGCTGCGACAGGAAGCGCTCGATCTTGCGGGCGCGCGCCACCGTCAGCTTGTCCTCTTCCGACAGCTCGTCCATGCCCAGGATGGCGATGATGTCCTGCAGCGCCTTGTAGCGCTGGAGGATCTGCTGCACCTGACGGGCCACCTGATAGTGCTCCTCGCCGACGACGCGCGGGTCGAGCATGCGCGAGGTCGAGTCGAGCGGGTCGACCGCCGGATAGATGCCCTTTTCCGCGATCGAGCGCGACAGCACCGTGGTGGCGTCGAGATGGGCGAACGAGGTGGCCGGCGCCGGGTCGGTCAGGTCGTCGGCCGGCACGTAGATCGCCTGCACCGAGGTGATCGAGCCCTTGGTGGTGGTGGTGATGCGCTCCTGCAGCGCGCCCATGTCGGTGGCGAGCGTCGGCTGATAGCCCACCGCCGAGGGGATGCGGCCGAGCAGCGCCGACACTTCCGAACCCGCCTGGGTGAAGCGGAAGATGTTGTCGACGAAGAACAGCACGTCCTGGCCCTGGTCGCGGAAGTATTCGGCGACGGTGAGGCCGGTGAGGCCGACGCGGGCGCGCGCGCCCGGCGGCTCGTTCATCTGGCCGTACACCAGGGCGCACTTGGAGCCGGTGGTGTCGCCATTGTTGGCCTTCGGATCCTTGTTGACGCCGGACTCGATGAACTCGTGATAGAGGTCGTTGCCCTCGCGGGTGCGCTCGCCGACGCCGGCGAACACCGAATAGCCGCCATGGGCCTTGGCGACGTTGTTGATCAGCTCCTGGATCAGCACGGTCTTGCCGACGCCGGCGCCGCCGAACAGGCCGACCTTGCCGCCCTTGGCGTAGGGCGCGAGCAGATCCACCACCTTGATGCCGGTGACGAGAATTTCGGCTTCGGTCGACTGCTCGGTGTAGGAGGGCGCGGGCGCGTGGATCGGCCGGGTCTCGGTGAACGGCACCGGGCCGGCCTCGTCGACCGCGTCGCCGACCACGTTCATGATGCGGCCGAGCGTGCCGGGACCGACCGGAACGGCGATCGGCAGGCCGGAGTCCTTGACCTCCTGGCCGCGCACCAGACCTTCGGTCGAGTCCATGGCGATGGTGCGCACCGTCGATTCGCCGAGATGCTGGGCGACTTCCAGCACGAGGCGGTGGCCCTGGTTGTCGGTCTCGAGCGCGTTCAGAATGGCCGGCAGATGGCCCTCGAACTGCACGTCAACGACGGCGCCGATGACTTGGGTGATGCGTCCGACCTTGCTGTCAGCCATAGGGGTCTCCGGAATGCTCAAATGACGGTCAGCGTGACGGGAATGTTCCCGCGCGTCGCCTTGGAATAGGGGCAGATGGAATGGGCGTCCTCGACCAGGGCCTGAACCTTCGCCTTGTCGGCGCCCGGAATCTGGACCTTGATCTCGACGGCGAGCGCGAAGCTGGTCGCGTCCTTGTCGATGGTGACGTCGACGGTGACCCGCGCCGCGGAACCGTCGACATCGTGTTTCTTGGCCAGCGCCACGATGGCCTGACCGAAGCACGACGAGTAGCCGAGCGCGAACAGCTGCTCGGGATTGTGGCCGTCGCCGGAGCCGCCGAGCGCCTTGGGGAACGCCATCGCCAGCGCGAGGCTTCCGCCGTCGAGGATCGCCCGCCCCTCGCGTCCGCCCTTGGTCGTCGCCGTGGTGGTGTAGGCCATGGTTCGCGCCGCCCCGGTCCTACAGCGCTTCGGCGCCGGAGATGATCTCGATCAGCTCCTTCGTGATCATCGCCTGACGGGTGCGGTTGTAGGTCAGCGTCTGCTTCTTGATCATCTCGCCGGCATTGCGGGTGGCGGCGTCCATCGCCGTCATGCGCGCGCCCTGTTCGGAAGCGGCATTCTCCAGCAGCGCCCGGAAGATCTGCACGGCGATGTTGCGCGGCAGAAGCTCGGCGAGGATCTCGTTCTCGTCGGGCTCGTAGTCATAGACCGCCCGCGCCGCGGCGCCGTCGACCTCCGGCAGCGTGGCCGGGATGATCTGCGTCGCGGTCGGGATCTGGTTGATCACCGAGCGGAAGCGCGAGAAGAACAGCGTGCAGACGTCGAACCGGCCCTCATCGAACAGATCGATGATCTCGCGCGCGATCGGCTCAGCATTGCCGTAGCCCAGCGTGCGCACGCCGCGCAGCTCGACGGTCTTGATGATCTGCCGGTCGAACTGGCGGCGAAGCTGGTCGGCGCCCTTGCGGCCGACGCAGAAGAAGGTGACCTCCTTGCCGTCCGCCATCAGCGCCAGCGCGCGCTCGCGCGCCAAGCGGACGATGGAGGAGTTGAACGGGCCGCACAGGCCGCGTTCGGAGGTGCAGACCAGCAGCAGATGGCGCTGCTGGGAGCCGGTGCCGGCCAGGAGCTTCGGCGCATTCGACAGGTCGGAGACCGCGCCGGCGATATTGCCGAGCACCTGCTCCATGCGCTCGGCGAACGGCCGCGCCGCCACGGCGGCAGCCTGGGCGCGGCGGAGCTTGGCCGCCGCCACCATCTGCATGGCCTTGGTGATCTTCTGGGTCGCCTTGACCGAGGCGATCCGGTTGCGCAGTTCCTTCAGGCTCGCCATGGCGCGGGTCGCATCCTGCTCTTGGTGGTGCCGCCCGCGATCAGGCGAAGGTCTTGGCGAAGCTGTCGCACGCCGCCTTCAGCTTGGCGCGGGTGTCGTCGGCGAGCGCGCGGCTGGTGCGGATGGTCTCCAGAATGTCCGGATGCTGGCTGTAGAGGTAGCTGAGCAGCCCCTCCTCGAAAGCGCGCACCTTGGCCACCGGCAGCGGGTCGAGATAGCCCGAGGTGCCGGCGAAGATCACCGCCACCTGCTCTTCCATCTTCAGCGGCGAGAACTGCGGCTGCTTGAGGAGCTCGGTGAGGCGGGCGCCGCGGTTGAGCAGGCGCTGGGTGGCGGTGTCGAGGTCGGAGCCGAACTGGGCGAACGCCGCCATTTCGCGGTATTGCGCCAGCTCGCCCTTGATCTTGCCGGCCACCGCCTTCATCGCCTTGGTCTGGGCGGCCGAGCCGACGCGCGACACCGACAGGCCGACGTTCAGCGCCGGGCGGATGCCCTGGTAGAACAGGTCGGTCTCCAGGAAGATCTGGCCGTCGGTGATCGAGATCACGTTGGTCGGGATGTAGGCGGAGACGTCGTTGGCCTGGGTCTCGATGACCGGCAGCGCGGTCAGCGAGCCGGCGCCGTTGTCGTCGTTCATCTTGGCAGCGCGCTCGAGCAGGCGCGAGTGGAGATAGAACACGTCGCCCGGATAGGCTTCGCGGCCCGGCGGGCGGCGCAGCAGCAGCGACATCTGGCGGTAGGCGACGGCCTGCTTGGACAGGTCGTCATAGAAGATCACCGCGTGCATGCCGTTGTCGCGGAAGAACTCGCCCATGGCGCAGCCGGCGAACGGCGCCAGGAACTGCATCGGCGCCGGGTCGGAGGCGGTGGCGGCGATGACGATCGAATATTCGAGCGCGCCGTTCTCCTCCAGCGCCTTCACGAACTGGGCGACGGTGGAGCGCTTCTGGCCGACGGCGACGTACACGCAATAGAGCTTGACGTGCTCATCGTCCGACTTGTTCAGCGGCTTCTGGTTCAGAATGGTGTCGAGCAGGATCGCGGTCTTGCCGGTCTGGCGGTCGCCGATCACCAGCTCGCGCTGGCCGCGGCCGATCGGGATCAGGGCGTCGATCGCCTTGAGGCCGGTGGCCATCGGCTCGTGCACCGACTTGCGCGGAATGATGCCAGGCGCCTTGACGTCGACGCGGCGGCGCTCGGTGGCCTGGATCGGGCCCTTGCCGTCGATCGGGTTGCCGAGGGCGTCGACCACGCGGCCGAGCAGACCCTTGCCGACCGGCACGTCGACGATGGCGCGGGTGCGCTTGACGGTGTCGCCTTCCTTGATCTCGCGGTCATTGCCGAAGATCACGACGCCGACATTGTCGATTTCGAGGTTCAGCGCCATCCCGCGGATGCCGTTGCCGAACTCGACCATCTCGCCGGCCTGGACGT
Organism: Blastochloris tepida; assembly: GCF_003966715.1. Lineage (NCBI taxonomy): Bacteria > Pseudomonadati > Pseudomonadota > Alphaproteobacteria > Hyphomicrobiales > Blastochloridaceae > Blastochloris > Blastochloris tepida. The sequence goes on along the minus strand of NZ_AP018907.1, from coordinate 3,585,305 downwards.
TGTCGAGGCCATAGACGCGGGCAATGCCGTCGCCGACCGACAACACCTGCCCGACTTCCGAGACTTCCGCCTCCTGGCCAAAGCCTTTGATCTGCTGCTTGAGAATCGCAGAAATTTCAGCGGCGCGGATGTCCATCAGCCGACCTCTTTCATCGCGTGCCTGATCGCGTTCAGTTTGGTGCGCAGCGACGCATCGACCATGCGGCTGCCGAGTTTGACGACGAGACCGCCGATCAGCGCCGGATCGACGGTCACGTCGATGGCGACATCCTTGCCGGTCACGGTGTTGAGCGTCTCCGCCAGCGCGGTGCGGTGGGCGTCCGACAGCGGCTCGACCACCGTCACCTGCGCCCGCACCTCGCCCTTGTGGCGGGCGACCCGGGCGCGGTAGGCGCGCAGGATGCCCTGCACCGCGAACAGGCGGCGATTGGCGGTAATGGTTTTCAGAAACTTGCCGGCCAGCCCGCCGATTTCGGCCTTCTCCAGAACGGCGGTGATGGCCTTGAGCTGCTCGTCCGAGCCGAACACCGGGCTCGAGACAAGATGCTGCAGGTCGTCACAGTCGTTGAGCAGCGCTTCGAAGCGGTCGAGGTCGGCGGAGACGGCATCAAGCGAGCCGGCCTCCAGCGCAAGTTCGAACAGAGCGGTCGCGTAGCGACCTGCCATGCCGGATACGATCGGTTCTTCGCCTTGCACGTCGCGTCTCGGGCTAGTTCACAAGAGCGCCGCCAGCGCCGAGCGGCGCACCGAAAGCCCTTGGATTCCAAAGGAACTCAGCCGAGGGTCAGGACAGCCGAAACCCAACCCGTCAGGCCGGCGGCTGATTAGCACGACTGCCCCGGGCCTGCAACACGACCGTGTGCCCAAAAAATCATTGCGATCGTTGGCACATCGGCTGAGCACGAGGTAGGCGCCGTTTCGAACGCAACCATCTGGACCCACCGGCTCAGACAAAGCTTTGCGGATCGACGTCGATGGCGAGGCCGACGCTGCCCTTGGGCGGCGGCACGCGCGCCAACCACGCCCGCAGATAGTCCGGCACCCGCACCGTCCGCGCCGCCCGCACCAGGAGCCGCACCCGGTGGCGGCCGCGCAGCACCGCGATCGGCGCCTCGGCCGGGCCGAGCACCCGCACCCCCGCCTCGAGCGGCGCCGCGGCGGCGAGCGCGCGGGCATAGGCCTCGGCCGCCGGCGCCTCGGCCGCCGACACCAGCAGCGTGGCGAGCCGACCGAACGGCGGCAGGCCGGCGCGCTCGCGGGCGGCGATCTCGGTGTCGTAGAACAGCTCGCGGTCGCCGGCGATGAGCGCCGTCATCACCGGATGCTTGGGCTGATAGGTCTGGATCAGCCCCTGACCGCTGCCTGATTCGCGCCCCGCCCGGCCGACCACCTGATAGAAGAGCTGGAACGTGCGCTCGGCGGCGCGCGGGTCGCCATGGCCGAGCCCGAGGTCGCCGTCGATCACTCCGGCCAGCGTCAGGCGCGGGAAATGGTGCCCCTTGGCGACGAGCTGGGTGCCGATGATGAGATCGACCTCGCCGCGCTCGATCGCCGCGATCTCGGCGCGCAGCCGCTCGACGCCCTCGATCAGGTCCGACGACAGGATCGACAGCCGGGCGTCGGGAAACAGCGCGGCCGCCTCCTCGGCGAGGCGCTCGACGCCGGGGCCGACCGCGACGAACGTCTCCTGCGTCCCGCAATGCGGGCAGGCCGGCGGGCGCGGCATCGAGAAGCCGCAATGGTGGCAGACGAGGCGGCGGCGGGCGCGATGCTCGACCAGCCAGGCGTCGCAGGACGGACAGCCCAGCCGGTGGCCGCAGGCCCGGCACAGCGTCAGCGGCGCATAGCCGCGCCGGTTGAGGAACAAGAGCGCCTGCTCGCCGCGGCCGATCGTGGTCTCGACCGCGGCGGCGAGCTTCGGCGCGATCCAGCGGCCGCGCCCCGGCCCGTCGCGGGTCATGTCGATGGCGGCGATCTTCGGCAGCGCCGCGCCGCCCACCCGGGTCGGCAGGGCAAGGCGGTGATAGCGGCCGCGCCTTGCGTTCACCTCGGTCTCGACCGAGGGCGTGGCCGAGGCCAGCACCACCGGCACCCGGCCGATTCGGGCGCGCACCACCGCCATGTCGCGGGCGTTGTAGGCGACGCCCTCCTCCTGCTTGTAGGAGCCGTCGTGCTCCTCATCGACCACGATCAGGCCGAGGTCGCGGAAGGGCAGGAACAGTGCCGAGCGGGCGCCGGCCACCACCGCCACCTCGCCCGAGGCCACGCCGCGCCAGATCCGCTCGCGCCGGCGCGGCGCCACCTCCGAGTGCCATTCGGCCGGCGGCACCCCGAAGCGGCGGGCGAAGCGGTCGAGAAACGCCGTGGTCAGCGCGATCTCCGGCAGCAGCAGCAGCACCTGCCGGCCGCGCCGCAGCACCTCGGCCACCGCCTCGAAATAGACCTCGGTCTTGCCGGAGCCGGTGACGCCGTCGAGCAGGAAGACGGCGAAGCCCGCACCGGCCGCCCCCTTGAGCGCCGCCGCCGCCGCGCCTTGGGCCGGCGACAGATCGACGGTGGGATGGTCGGGGTCCGGGCGCCGGGCGGCCGGCTCTGGCGGCAGCGCCACCGCCTCCAGCGCCCCCTCGTCGACCAGCCCGTCGATCACCGCCGCCGACACCCCGGCCTCGCGGGCGAGCTCGTTCTTGGCATGGCAGAGCCCGCCCTCCAGCGCCGCCAGCACCCGCGCCCGCTGCGCCGTCATGCGGGCCGGCGCCGGGCCGGTGCGGCGGACGCCAATGCGCGGGCGCGGCGGCCCCAGCGTCTCGCCCGGCCGCAGCGCCATGCGCAGCACCATGCCGCGCGGCGACAATGTGTAGCCGGCGACCCAATCGACGAAGGCCATGAGTTCGGGCCGGAGGGGTTCGGCATCGAGCCGCGCCTCGACCGGCTTCAGCCGGCCGGGCCGGGCGTAGCGCGGCGCCTCGGCGAGCTGCCACACCACGCCGGTGACCCGGCGCGGCCCGAGCGGCACCGTGACGAGGTCACCCACTGTGAGGTCGAGCCCGTCCGGCACGGCATAGGAATAGGGCTCGGCCACCGCGACCGGCACCAGGACTTCGGCGAATCGGGCACTCATGTGGCGCGAGATTAGCGTGGCCGAGGCGGCCCGTTCCTGAATCCGGAAGCGATCACCCGGCGCGCCGGGTCACACCGCCGCATCGACGCCGCCCGCCTCCAATTGCCGGCGCAGGCGGGTGAAGGCGAGGCGGATGCGCGACTTGACCGTACCGAGCGGCAGGCCGAGCCGGTCGGCGATGTCGCTGTGCGACAGGTTCTCGAAGAAGGCGAGGCGGATCAGCGCCAGCTGCTCGGGCGGCAGATCGGCCATGGCGGCGCGGACGCTGTCCTCGCGCTGCAGCGAATCGAGCGCGTCGTCGGCGCCCGGCTCCTCGGAGGCGACCTCGTTGGCCTCTTCGCTGTCGAGCGGCTCGGAGCGGTCGCGGCGCGCCATGTCGATGCGGCGGTTGCGGGCGATGCGATAGAGCCACGTGCCGACGGACGACTTGGCGCGGTCGAACTGGGCGGCCTTGCGCCACAGCGTGACCATCACCTCCTGCGTCAATTCCTCGGCCAGTGCCGGGCTGGCGCCGAGGCGCAGCAGGTAGCTGTTCACGCGCGGCGCGAAGTGATCGAACAGCCGCGTAAACGCGGCGCTGTCGCGCCGTTCGGCGACCGCAGCGACCAGATCCGCCAGTTCCTCCTGCGACGTCACCCCAACTCCCCGCAGCGTTCGCGTATCAAGCGGCACAAACGAAGATAGGCCGGCCGGTGCAAAGATAAAGCCCCTGGTCGAGAACACGCTCCCGGCTCGCGGTGCCGCGGCGGCCGGCCGGAACGCGCCGCGGCCGAACCGCCGATTCCGGCAACGCGCCGCGGCGCCGCTGGTTCGCCTGGGCTCGCGCCGCGCAGCGAGATTGCCGAAAAATTGACGTTTTATCAATGACTTGCCGGTGAAGCCGCTTCCAGGATCCCGAACGGACCTTCCGGAAACCGCATCACGCCATTCTTTTGGCCTTCTCAGCGTCTATCGGCGGGCGCAGGACTGGGGTCGGATGCGATTCGCGCTGCGTGCGGCGCGCCGGCCGGGGTATTTGGGGATTCAACGGGATACGACATGGCGAAGATGCGGATCGCAACGGCGGCGCTTGCCGCGGTGTTTGGACTTGTGCCGGCTTGGCAGACGCTCGCCCTCCAGCCGTCCAACCCCGTCCCGCCAGAGACCACCCAAACGACCCGGACGCCTGCGCTCCCGGCGGACCTCGCCGGACTCGGTCTGGTCGACACCAACCCCGCCGGCATGGGCTCGGACCGGACGACCCCGGCCAGGATGAAGGTGGCCCAGTCCGGCGCGTCGTCGAGCTCGGGCAGCGTGCCGGAGCTTCTCGGGCGTTTCGGCGACTGGGCGGCCTATGCCAGCCAGAATCCGAAGTCCCGCATCTGCTATGCGCTGTCGCAGCCCAAGGACCGTCAGCCGGCCTCGCTCAAGCGCGATCCGGGCTTCCTGTTCATCAGCCACCGGCCGGGCGAGGGCGTGCGCAACGAGGTCTCGGCGATGGTCGGCTTCCCGCTCAAGGACGGCAGCGACGCCACGCTGAAGATCGGCAATGTCGTGTTCGCCATGACCGCCAAGGACGATAATGTCTGGATCAAGAACCCGGCCGAGGAGCAGCGTCTGGTCGACGCCATGCGGCGCGGGTCGGATCTGACGATCACCGGCACCTCGCGGCGCGGCAACCAGTCGACAGACCGCTATTCGCTGGCCGGGCTCAGCCAGGCCCTCGACCGCGTCGCCCAGGAATGCAGATAGCATCGTGCAGATAGCCCAGCACGCCGCGCCGCCGATCCGGCGCGGCGGATGACCGGAAAAGGCGCGCGGTCGGACGGGCACAGGATAATACGGCTTCCGACTGATCAAGCCTTCGAGCCGTATTCCGATCGCCGAAAATCCGGCTTGGACAAGGGGTTTTCGACGAGACCGCCCCCCCACCCCCGACCCCTCCCCACCATTCACTACGTTCATGGGGGGAGGGGAGAAGAGGCGCCCCCTTTTCTCCCCTCCCCCCGCGAGCTTCGCGAGCGGTGGGGAGGGGTCGGGGGTGGGGGGCTTCGAGGGGGCGCGGCGAAGCCAGAATCCAGAAATTGGCCGGAAGCCGTATCAGCCTGACACCGGAAGCCCGACCCGCCGGCGATGAAAGCGCCTCGCCGGCGGGCGCCGTTGGGGTGGGGTTGGCCCGGACGCTTCTGTTCAGGCGCGGTGGCCGAAGATCGCCGAGCCCACCCGCACATAAGTGGCGCCGAAGGCGATGGCGGTGGCGAAGTCGGCGCTCATGCCCATCGACAGCTGATCGAGCCCGTTGCGGGCGGCGATCTTGGCCAGCAGCGCGAAATGCGGCGCCGGGTTCTCGTCGAACGGCGGGATGCACATCAGCCCGTCGATCGCCAGCCCATGATCGCCGCGGCAGCGGGCGATGAAGGCGTCGGCCTCCTCCGGCAGCACGCCGGCCTTCTGCGGCTCGGCGCCGGTATTGACCTGGACGAGAAGGCGCGGCCGCCGCCCCTCCCGTTTGGCGAATTCCTTGGCCAGTTCGGCGGCAAGCGACGGCCGGTCGAGCGAATGGATGACGTCGAACAGGTCGAGCGCGTCCTTCACCTTGTTGGTCTGCAGCGGCCCGATCAGGTGCAGCTCGATATCGGGGACTTCGGCCTTGAGCGCCGGCCATTTGCCCCTGGCCTCCTGGACGCGGTTCTCGCCGAACACGCGCTGGCCGGCCGCGATCACCGGCCGGATGTCCGCAGCCTCGAAGGTCTTGGACACCACGACGAGCGTGACGGATTCGGGCTCGCGCCCGGCGGCGCGGGCGGCCTTGGCGATTTCGGAGCGGACGAAGCTGAGATTGTCGGCGGCGGACATGATCGTTTCAGGTGCGAATCGGACCTGCCTCTATCGGACACCGCGATAGGCTTCGGCAAGGGGCAGGTCCGTCGCGAATTCGGGCAGCGGCAGCACCGCGTCCGCCCCGGCGATCTCCTCCGGATCGAGCGGAAACGCGCCGTCAGCCCCGCGCCGCCACAGCCACAGGCGCGGCTCGTCGGCGCTCGCCACCACATAGATCTTGAGCGAGGGCAGCGAGGTGTATTCGCGGGCCTTGGTGGTGAAGTCGAGCGCCAGCGAGGAGGGCGACAGCACCTCGACGATCAGCGCCGGCTGATCGGTATAGAGCGCCGCGCCGTCGCCGCCCGCCGGCTCGACCAGCACGTCGGGATAGCGCACGCTTTCACGAACGCGGACTGCAAGTCCTGCGGCCGTCACCGACCAGAGACGGATGTCGAGCCGCGCCAGCAGCGCTACGGCCAGCCGCGTCGAGGCGAGGGCGTGGGCGCGCGTGGCCAAGCCCATCATCATGATTCGCCCCGCTGCGAATTCGAACCGGCCCTCGCGGCCCGCCGCCCAGGCGAGGAACGCCTGCGGCGTTGCCGGCCGGGCCGCCTGAGACGCCATCGCCAGGGTGTTCGCCGCCGCCGTCATGCCGCCTCCGCCCAAGACTGCCGCAGCCCAAGACTGCCGCTCGGCCTTTCGCGCGCTGCCGCCCGGCCCCTCGTGCGTGCCCGCACGGTGCGAGGCCGTTGACCTCGCCGGACGATCGTGTCCTAGTCCCGCCGGCTCCGCCCCGGCCTCAGCCACGGGGCGGCCGCGCGTTTGACCGGCCGAGCGATCCGATATCGATCCGACATCCACGATGACAAAAACACCCGAGCGCTACAACGCCCGCGAGGTCGAGCCGAAGTGGCGCGCCGCCTGGGACGAGCGCGGCATCTTCAAACTCGACGAATCCGATCCGCGGCCGAGCTACTACGTGCTCGAGATGTTCCCCTATCCGTCGGGGCGCATCCATATGGGGCACGTGCGCAACTACACCATGGGCGACGTGGTGGCCCGCTACAAGCGCGCCAAGGGCTTCGCCGTGCTGCACCCGATGGGCTGGGACGCCTTCGGCATGCCGGCCGAGAACGCGGCGATGCAGCACAACACCCACCCCGCCGCCTGGACCTACGCCAACATCGCCACCATGAAGGCCCAGCTCAAGAGCATGGGCCTGTCGCTGGACTGGGATCGCGAGTTCGCCACCTGCGACGTGGAATATTACCACCAGCAGCAGGCGCTGTTCCTGGATTTCCTGAAGGCCGGGCTGGTCGAGCGAAAGAGCGCCAAGGTCAACTGGGATCCGGTGGACTGCACCGTGCTCGCCAACGAGCAGGTGATCGAGGGCCGCGGCTGGCGCTCAGGCGCGCTGGTCGAGCAGCGCGAACTGACCCAGTGGTTCTTCCGCATCACCGCCTTTTCCGAAGACCTTCTGTCGGCGCTCGACGGCCTCGAGCGCTGGCCGGAGAAGGTCCGGCTGATGCAGAAGAACTGGATCGGCCGCTCCGAGGGCATGCTGGTGCGGTTCGATCTGGCGCCCGGCGCGCCCGCGGGCCAGACCGAGCTTGAGATCTTCACCACTCGCGCCGACACGCTGTTCGGCGCGAGCTTCCTCGCGCTGTCGCCCGATCATCCGCTGGCCAAGGCCGCGGCTGCGACCAATCCGGAGCTTGCGGCCTTCGCCGAGGAATGCCGCCGCGTCGGCACCAGCGCCGCGGCCCTCGCCACCATCGAGAAGAAGGGCTTCGACACCGGCATCCGGGCGCGCCACCCGTTCGATCCGAGCTGGGAGCTGCCGGTCTATGTCGCCAACTTCATTTTGATGGATTACGGCACCGGCGCCATCTTCGGCTGCCCGGCGCACGACCAGCGCGACCTCGACTTCGCCCGCGCCTATGGCCTGCCCGTCACCCCCGTGGTGCTGCCGGAAGGCGCGGACGCCGCCACCTATACGGTGGGCAGCGAGGCCCACGACGCCGACGGCCGGCTGATCAATTCGCGCTTCCTCGACGGCCTGACGGTCGACGAGGCGAAGGAGGAGGTCGCCCGCCGGCTGGAAGGCGAGATGCGCGACGGCCGCCCGGTCGGCCAGCGCCAGGTCAATTTCCGCCTGCGCGACTGGGGCATTTCGCGCCAGCGCTACTGGGGCTGCCCGATCCCGGTGATCCATTGCGAGAGCTGCGGCGTGGTGCCGGTGCCGGCCGCCGACCTGCCGGTGAAGCTGCCCGACGACGTCACCTTCGACGTGCCGGGCAACCCGCTCGACCGTCACCCGACCTGGAAGCACGTGCCCTGCCCGCAGTGCGGCAAGCCGGCGCGGCGCGAAACCGACACCATGGACACGTTCGTCGATTCGTCCTGGTATTTCGCGCGCTTCACCTCGCCGCGGGCGGCCACGCCCACCAAGCGCGCGGTGGTCGATCGCTGGCTGCCGGTCGACCAGTATATCGGCGGCGTCGAGCACGCGATCCTGCACCTGCTCTATTCGCGCTTCTTCGCCCGCGCCATGAAGCTCACCGGCCATCTCGGCCTGGACGAGCCGTTCGCCGGCCTGTTCACGCAGGGCATGGTGACGCACGAGACCTACAAGGGCGCCGACGGCCGCTGGCTGTTCCCCGAGGAGGTGATGATCCGCGACGGCACGGCGAGCCACGTCAAGACCGGCGAGCCGGTGACCATCGGCGCCGTCGAGTCGATGTCGAAGTCGAAGAAGAACGTCGTCGATCCCGACACCATCATCGCCGGCTATGGCGCCGACACCGCCCGCTGGTTCATGCTGTCGGACACCCCGCCCGAGCGCGACATCCAGTGGACCGACTCGGGCGTCGAGGGCGCGGCGCGCTTCGTCCAGCGACTGTGGCGCCTCGTCGGCGACCTCGCCGAGCTGGCCGCCCCGGTCGGCACGCCGGCGCCTGCGGACGCCGCCGGCCCCGCGCTCGACATCCGCCGCCTCGCCCATGGCGCGCTGGCCGAGATCGAGAACGACATCGAGCGGCTGCGCTTCAACCGCGCGGTCGCCCGTGTCTACGAGCTCGCCAACGGCCTCACCGGCGCGATCGGCGACCTTGACGAGGCGGCCGCCGCCGCGCCCGACGTCAAGGCCGCGGCGCGCGAGGCCGCCGAGATCCTGGTCAAGCTGTTCGCCCCGATGATGCCGCATCTGGCGGAAGAATGCTGGGCGGTGCTGGGCCACGACGATCTGGTCGCAGTGGCGCCGTGGCCGGTGGTCGAGCCTCAGCTGCTCGCCCGTGATACGATCACCCTGCCGGTGCAGGTGAACGGCAAGAAGCGCGCCGACGTCACCGTGTCGCGCGAAGCCGGCGCTGCCGAGGTCGAGGCCGCGGTGCTGGCGCTCGATGTCATCCAGCGCGTGCTGGAGGGCAAGCCGCCGAAGAAGGTGATCGTGGTGCCGCAGAGGATCGTCAATGTCGTTGCCTGACCAAGATCCCGCTCGCGCGCAGGAGCGCGCCCGCCACCGCTTGCCACGCCGCACCGTGCTGGCGGTGATCGGCCTCGGCCTGCTGGCCGGCGGCTGCTTCACCCCGCTCTATGCCGAGCGCACGCCGAACACCGGCGTTTCCACCCAGCTTGCCAATGTCGACGTCAAGGCGATCGAGGGGCGGGTCGGGCAGCAGGTGCGCAACGCCCTGATCTTCGAGCTTGGCGGCGGCGCCGGCAGTTCGCCCCTCGCCCCCTACCGGCTGGAGGTCGATCTGACCGAGAATACCCAGTCGATGACCGTCGATCCGACCACCGGCCGCGCCACGGTGGAGCTGATCACCCTCAACGCCACCTTCCGCCTGCAGGACGTGACCGAGGACAGGGTGGTGCTCAAGGACCGCGCCTTCGCCCAGGCGTCGATCGACCGCGGCGCCCAGATCTACGCCCGCGACCGCGCCAAACGCGACGCCGAGAACCGCGCCGCCAAGGAGGTCGCGTCGCGCATCCGCGAGCGCCTCGCCGCCTATTTCACCGCGCCCACCCCGCCGCCGCCGCCCTCGCCCGCCGACAAGACCGCCGGCAAGAAATTCGGCACACACTGAGGTGACATCCGGCCGATCGGCCGGATGTCATGGTCCGTTGGCCCCACCATGGTTGCCGTCAAGCCCAACGAGGCCGACACGCTTCTCAGCCGCATCGACCCGGCCCGCCCGGTGGTGCTGCTGTTCGGCCCGGATGCCGGGTTGGTGGCCGAGCGCGCCGCCAAGGCCGCCGCCACCGCGCTGGCCGGCAACACCGATCCGTTCGCGCTGGTGCGGCTCGATGGCGACGCGATCTCCGCCGATCCGGCCCGCCTCGCCGACGAGGCCTACACCATCGGCATGTTCGGCGGCCGGCGGGTGATCCGGGTACGTGTCGGCGGCCGCAATATCACCGCCGCGGTCGAGCCGCTGCTGGCCTCGCCGCCCGCCGACACGCTGATCCTGCTGGAAGCCGGCGATCTCAAGCGCGGCCAGGGCCTGCGCGAGTTGGTCGAGCGCTCGCCGCGCGGCCTGGCGATCGCCTGCTACGCCGATGCCGGGCGCGACCTCGACCGGCTGATCGACGAGGAGCTGCGGGCGGCCGATCTCGCCATCGACCGCGAGGCGCGCGAGTTGCTGGTCTCCCTGCTCGGCAGCGACCGGCTGGCCTCGCGCGGCGAGGTGCGGAAGCTCGCGCTCTACGCCCACGGCCAGGGCCGCGTCACCATCGAGGATGTGGAGGCGATCGTCGGCGACGCCTCGGCCACCGGCTTCGACGAGGCGATCGACACCGCCTTTGCCGGCGATGCCGCCACTTCGGATGCCGCCACGGCACGCCTCGTCGGCGCCGGCACCTCGCCGCAGGCGCTGCTGGCCGCCGCCATCCGCGCCGCGGTACAGCTTCACCGCTGGCGGCTCGCCATCGAGGGCGGCGCCAGCGTTCGCAATGTGGTGGAGGGCGCGCGGCCGCCGGTGCATTTCCGCCGCAAGCCGCTGATCGAACGGGCGCTCGAGGCCTGGAGCGCCGACGGCCTCAGCGCGGCGGTGATCGATCTCGGCAAGGCGGCGGCCGAGGCCCGCAAGCAGTCGGCGCTGGCGGAAGCGATCTGCTCGCGCGCGCTCTTGTCGCTCGCGACCAATGCCGCCCGCCGGCGGCGAAGGTCTTAAATCACTGAAAAATAAGACGAAATATAATCACACGCCGGTCAGGCGCCGGCAGACATCGTCGAGCTGCTCCAGGCTACGGTAACGGATACGCAGCTCCCCGCCGTCGCCGCGATGGTCGATCGACACCTTCAGCCCGAGCGCGTCGGACAGCTGCTTCTCCAGCGCGCGGGTGTCGGAATCCTTGTCGCCGCGCGCCCGGCTCTTGGGCGGCCGGCCGGCCTTCTCGGCGCTGGTCTGGGCCAGCGCCTCGGCCTGCCGCACCGACAGATTCCGGTCCAGAATCTCCTGCGCCAGCCCCTCCGGGTCGTCGTGCGCCAGCAGCGCGCGTGCGTGGCCGGCGGTGAGCTTGCCCTCGGCCAGCGTCGCCTTGATGGTGTCGGGCAGCTTGAGCAGGCGCAGCGTGTTGGCGACGTGCGAGCGGCTCTTGCCGATGGTCCGGGCAAGGTCGGACGGGCTGTAGCTGAACTGGCTGATCAGCGCGTCATAGCCCATCGCCTCTTCCAGCGGGTTGAGGTCGGCGCGCTGGACGTTCTCGATGATGGCGATCTCCATCGCCTCCTGGTCGCTGGCCTCGACCAGGATCACCGGCATCTCGTGCTGGGCGGCGCGCTGGGCGGCGCGCCAGCGCCGCTCGCCGGCGATGATCTCATAGGCGTCGGGCTGGCCCGGAACCGCCCGCACCACGATCGGCTGGATGATGCCCTTCTCGCGGATCGAGGCGGCCAGTTCCTCCAGCTCCTCCTCGCGGAACGTCCGCCGCGGATTGCGCGGATTGGCGCGGATGAACTCGATCGGCACCCGCCGTTGGCTGTGGCGGCCGCGCTCGGTCCCCGAGCTTTCCTCGCCGACGTCGCCGATCAGGGCTGCCAGCCCGCGACCCAACCGCGACCGCGCCGAATCGTCTGCCATGGTCACACTCGATCTCCAGGGTACTCGGCCAAACATATTCGGGGGGTTCATACGGTTTCCGGCTGATCAAGCCTTCGAGCCGTATTCCGATCGCCGAAAAACCCGTTATCGAACAAGGGGTTTTCGGCGAGGCTGTTTCCGGTATCCCGAAGGGATCAACCGGAAACCGCATCAGGCGACATCCGGCCCGTGGTCCCGGCACGATTTCGTGCCCGAATCCATTCGCGGGCGCCGGCGGTCCGGCATCACGCCGCGCGCAGATTGCGCTCGCGCTGGATGATCTCGGAGGCCAGCCGCAGATAGGCCTGGGCGCCGGTGCATTTGAGGTCGTACAGCAGCACCGGCTTGCCGTAGGACGGCGCCTCCGACACCCGGACATTGCGCGGGATGACGGTGTCGTAGACCTTGTCCTTCAGGAAGGCGCGCACGTCGGCCACCACCTGGGCGGACAGATTGTTGCGCGCGTCGTACATGGTCAGCACCACCCCCTGCAGCGACAGGGTCGGATTGAGGGTGGAGCGCACCTGTTCGACCGTCCTGAGCAGTTGCGACAGGCCTTCGAGCGCGAAGAACTCGCACTGCAGCGGCACCAGAATGGCGTCGGCCGCTGCCATGGCGTTGACCGTCAGCAGGTTCAGCGATGGCGGACAGTCGACCAGCACATAGGAAAAATGGCCGAACTCGCCGGCCAGCCCCTCGATTGCCTTGCGCAGCCGGAACGCCCGGTCGCGCGAGGCGGCGATCTCCAGCTCGAGCCCGGAGAGGTCCATGGTGGAGGGGGCGATGGCCAGCCGCGGCACGGCGGTGTCGAGAATGGCGTTGGCCAGCGGCAGGTTCTCGGCCAGCACGTCATAGGTCGAGACCCGGCGCGCCTTGCGGTCGATGCCGAGCCCGGTCGAGGCGTTGCCCTGCGGATCGAGATCGATGATCAGCACCGTCTCGTTCACCGCGGCCAGCGCCGTGCCGAGATTGATCGCCGTGGTGGTCTTGCCGACACCGCCCTTCTGATTGGCGATGGCGATGACCCTGGGTTTGACAGATCCGGTCATGGTTGCGTCCTGGAGGAGCCTCGCGGAACCAGGGGTTCCGCCCTGTCGACGCGAAGAATGCACCCGCCGGCCTCGGTGAGGCTGGGTGCGGAAGCCGTCTGAAGTGTCCAAGATTTAGAGATCTCGGTCAATTCTCGTTCTACATCTTGTCCCTTGAGAAAGAGGCCGATCGCCCCGGTTTTCAACAAGGGATATGCCAGGGCGATGAGATCGGGCAGCGGCGCCAGCGCCCGGGCGGTCACCACATCGACCGGTCCGGCGATTTCCGGCAGCGCCGCCTCGATCCGCGCGGCATGGACGGTGGCCGGCGCGCCGGTGACGCGGGCGGCCTCGCGCAGAAACGCCGCCTTGCGCTGGTTGCTCTCGACCAGATGCACCCGCGCGCCCTCCCGCTCGGCCAGCGCAATGGCCAGCACCAGACCGGGGAAACCGGCGCCGGAGCCGAGATCGGCCACCACGCGCGCCCCCGGCGGCAGATGCGCGGCAAGCTGCAGCGAGTCGGCGATGTGGCGGGTCCAGACGTTCGGCAGCGTCGCCGCCGACACCAGATTCTGCGCCGGCTGCCACTTCAGCAGCAGCGCCACGAAGCGGTCGAGCCGCTCGGCGTTTTCACGTGAAACAGGCAGGAGGTCGAGCGCCCGCGCCCGATCCGCCGCCAGCGCCTCGGCGAGGTCCGCTCCGGGGCGGTCCTGCCCGGCCGGCGCCGGGTGCTGTCCGGCTCTCTGCGACTGCGCCGGCCGGCGCGCCGCGGGTCTCTGCAAGTGATTCGTCGCCATGGACCTGACAATGACCCCGCTTCGCCGGACCCCGCAAGGGTGTGCAGGATTCGGTAACAGTGATTCCGCCGGCGCCGACCCCCGCCGCCGGCCACAGCGCTCGGTCCCGGCGGCTTCCGCCCATCCCCCGCCCTAACCGCCTCGCGCCCTCGGCCCCTCGCCGCCGTCATGGCCGCGCTTGTCCCGGTCACCTCGATCGGGCGTCACCCGGCCCCGGCGCCGGTTGGAAAGGCCACACAGAGGGTCGCCAGGGAGTCCGGATCGCCGGGCCAAGCCCGGCGATGACCGGAGCCATTCCGGCCCAACGACGGGCCAACTGATTGCGGAAACCTCCGGCGCCAGCGGAGGCTTAGGCGCTCTCCCCGCCGCCATCGCCGGGCTTGGCCCGGCGATCTCGACACGACGTTCACAACGCCGGCAACGGTACCGGCACGGAGGACATCAAGTGCTGGAGCGGCGTACCAGGCTCGCCGGGACTGTCCGGCGATGACGGAAATGTTGTTGGTTTGCACGTCCATTCAGAGGCTTGCGCCAACCCCGCCTGGCGCTGCCGGTTCATTGCGGATCCGACTCGTTCACAGCCCGTCCACAGCCTGTCCCCCGGCTGCCGGCGAATTGTCCACCGCTGGTCCACCGGACCGCCCGCCGCCATCCCGGCGCGCCCGCACGCACAGCAGCGCCAGCGCAGCCGGCGTCATGCCCTCAATCCGCCCGGCCTGCCCCACCGTGTGCGGCCGCACCCGCGACAGCCGCTGGCGCAGCTCCACCGACAGGCCGGGAATGCCGGCATAGTCCAGGTCGGCCGGCAGCGTCAGCGCCTCATCGCGCCGGAAAGCGGCGATGTCGGCGGCCTGCCGGTCGAGATAGACGGCATAGGTGGCGTCGATCTCCAGCTGCCGGGCGATCGCCGGATCGAGCGCCGCCAGCTGCGGCCAGATCCGCGCCACGCTTTCGAATTCGATGTCCGGATAGGACAGCAGCTCGAACGCCGAGCGTCGCTTGCCGTCCCGATTCAAAACGAGTCCGAATCGGTCCGCCTCGTCCGGCGTCACCGTCAGCGATCGCGCGAGCGCGGTCGCCGCATCGAGCGCGGCGCGCTTGGCGGTGAACTGGCGCGCCCGCTCCGCCCCGACGCAGCCCAGCGCCACGCCGCGCCCGGTCAGCCGCTGGTCGGCATTGTCGGCGCGCAGCGTCAGCCGGTACTCGGCGCGCGAGGTGAACATGCGGTAGGGCTCGGTGACGCCGCGCGTCACCAGATCGTCGACCATCACCCCGAGATAGGCCTCGGCCCGGTCGAACACCACGCCGCCCGCGCCGCCCGCGCGCCGCGCCGCATTCAGCCCGGCGATCAGCCCTTGCGCCGCCGCCTCCTCATAGCCGGTGGTCCCGTTGATCTGGCCGGCCAGGAACAGGCCCCCCACCCGCTTGGTCTCCAGCGTCGGCTCCAGCTCGCGCGGGTCGATATGGTCGTATTCGATGGCGTAGCCGGGCCGCAGGATGGTGGCACGCTCCAGGCCCGGAATCGACGCCACCACGGCGCGCTGCACGTCCTCCGGCAGCGAGGTCGAGATGCCGTTGGGATAGACGGTCGGATCGTCGAGCCCCTCGGGCTCCAGGAAGATCTGGTGGCCGTCGCGGTCGCCGAACCGCACCACCTTGTCCTCGATCGACGGACAGTAGCGCGGGCCGCGGCTTTCGATCTGGCCGGAATACATCGGCGAGCGGTCCAGATTGGCGCGGATCGCCGCGTGCGTCGCCTCGGTGGTGCGGGTGATGCCGCATTGGACCTGCGGATTGGGCAGATGCTCGGTCAGCACCGAGAATGGCTCCGGTGGCTCGTCGCCCGACTGCATCTCCAGGCTCGCCCAGTCGATGGTGCGGCCGTCGAGCCGCGGCGGCGTGCCGGTCTTGAGCCGGGCGAGCGTCAGGCCGAGTCGCGCCAGGGTTCGCGACAGGCCACGCGCCGGCGGTTCGCCGACCCGGCCGGCCGGGATCTGGGTCTCGCCGATATGGATCAGCCCGTTCAGAAAGGTGCCGGTGGTCAGCACCACCGCCCCGCCCGGCAGCACGCGGCCATCGGCGGTCACCGCCGCCGTAACCCGGCCGTCCGCCACCGCCAGATCGTCGATCTCGGCCTCGATCACCGTGAGATTGTTCTGGGCCCGAATCGCTGCCTGCATCGCCGCGGCGTAGAGCTTGCGGTCGGCCTGGGCGCGCGGGCCGCGCACCGCCGGGCCCTTGCGCCGGTTCAGCACCCGGAATTGGATGCCGCCGAGATCGGCGACCCGCCCCATCAGCCCGTCGAGCGCATCGATCTCGCGGACCAGATGGCCCTTGCCGAGGCCGCCGATCGCCGGATTGCAGCTCATGGCACCGATGGTGGCGAAGCGGTGGGTGACCAGCGCGGTGCGCGCGCCGAGGCGGGCCGCGGCGGCGGCGGCCTCGCAGCCGGCATGGCCGCCCCCCACCACGATGACGTCGAAACTCTCGGTCCTGGTCATGCCCTATCCGACTGTCCGTCAAATTCAGTCTTAAACTCGGTTAACGGTGTTTCACGTGAAACACCGAGAGTCGCGTGGCGTTTCACGTGAAACCCGTCCTTACTTGCCGACGCAGAACTGCCGGAAGATCGCGTCCAGCACGTCCTCGACATCGACCATGCCGATCACCTCTCCGAGCGCAGCGGCGGCGCGGCGCAAATCCTCGGCGATCAATTCCGGATGCGAATCGGCGCGCCGATTGGCCTCGCCCAGCGCCGCCAGCGCCGCGTCGAGCGCCTGGGCCTGCCGCGCCCGCGTCACCAAGGGCGGCTCGCCGCCGATCAGCTCGGCCGCCGCCGCCGTGAGGTCGACGACCAGCCCGTCGAGCCCGGCGCCGCTCCGCGCCGAAACCCGATGGCGGACGGCATCCCGTTTCGAGTCCGAATCGGACGGTGGGGGCTCGGCCAGGTCGCACTTGGTGGCGACCCGCCAAAGCGGCGCCAAAACCTCCGGTGCCGCCTCCCCCGGTGCGTCCGCCGGCTCCAGCCAAAGCACCAGATCGGCCAGCGCCATGCGCTCGCGCGCCCGGCGGATGCCCTCCTTCTCCACCGGATCGGCGCCTTCGCGCAAGCCCGCCGTGTCGATCACCGTCACCGGCAGCCCGTCGAGGTCGAGATGGACCTCGATCGCGTCGCGCGTCGTCCCCGGCACCGCCGACACGATCGCCACCTCGCGCCGCGCCAGCGCATTGAGCAGACTCGACTTGCCGGCGTTCGGCGGCCCGGCGATCACCACCACCAGACCGCTGCGCATCCGCTCGCCGCGCCGTGCGCCGTCCAACGCCGCCGCAACGTCGCGCTGCAGCGCCGCAACGTCCGTCTGCGCCGATGCAACGAGGTTCGTCGGCACGTCGCCTTCGTCCGAAAAATCGATCGACGCCTCGACCAGTGCCATGATCCCGACCAGCCGCTCGCGCCAGCCCGCCACCGCCGCCCCCAGCGCGCCGGACGCCTGCGCCAGGGCCTGTCGGCGCTGGCCGCTGGTCTCGGCCGCGATCAGGTCGGCGAGCCCTTCGACCGCCGCCAAGTCCATGACCCCATTGGCGAACGCCCGCCGGGTGAACTCGCCGGGCTCGGCCAGCCGCAGGCCGTCGAGACGGCCCAGCGCGGCGAGCACGTCCGCCACCACCGCCCGCCCGCCATGCAGGTGGAATTCCGCAATATCCTCGCCCGTCGCGCTGGCCGGCCCGGGAAAATAGACCGTCAGCGCCCGGTCGAGCGCCTCCTTTGTCGTCGGGTCGCGAAGCGTCACCAACCCCATACGGCGCGGCTCCCCAACCGCCCCGGCCAGGGTTTCGAGCGCGAATCGCGCCCCAGCCCCCGACACGCGCACCACCGCTACCCCGGCCGGCGGCCGGCCCGACGACAGCGCAAAGATGGTGTCCGCTCCACTCATCAATTGCTCATCCGGCAAATTCTCCGGTCCGCCCTGTCCGGGCGTCGCAACCGGCCCATTTCAACTGGAGTCGCCCCGGCTGGCGTCCGGCCGGCACCCCCGAAACCGACGCCGACAGGGAGAACCCGCCCGCGATGCCCGAGAACCGCCTGGCCCGCGAAACCAGCCCCTACCTTCTCCAACACAAGGACAATCCGGTCCAGTGGTGGCCGTGGGGGCCAGCGGCGCTGGCCGAGGCCCAGCGCACCGGCCGGCCGATCCTGTTGTCGATCGGTTATGCCGCCTGCCACTGGTGCCACGTGATGGCGCACGAGAGCTTCGAGGATCCGGCGACCGCCACGGTGATGAACGCGCTGTTCGTCAACATCAAGGTCGATCGCGAGGAGCGCCCCGACGTCGATCACCTCTATATGTCGGCGCTGCATGCGCTGGGCGAGCCCGGCGGCTGGCCGCTGACCATGTTCCTCACCCCCGGCGGCGCCCCGGTGTGGGGCGGCACCTATTTCCCCAAGGTCGCGCGCTACGGCCGGCCGTCCTTCGTCGAAATCTGCCGCGAGATCGCCCGCGTCTTCGAGGAGGAGCCCGAGCGCGTCGCCGGCAATGCCGCCGCCATCGGCCGCGCACTGCTCACCCGGCGCGCCGCCACCGACGCCGTCGATCTCGGCCGCCGCGAGCTCGACGAAGTGGCCCGCCAGATCGCCGCCCTGTTCGATCCGGAGCTTGGCGGCCCGCGCACCGCGCCGAAATTCCCGCAAGCCCCGGTGCTCGAACTGCTGTGGCGGGCCGGCCTGCGCACCGGCGACGACACGTTCTTTGCGCCGGTAGAGACCACGCTGACCCGCATGTCGCTGGGCGGCATCTGGGACCATCTCGGCGGCGGCTTCGCCCGCTATTCGGTCGACGACCGCTGGCACGTGCCGCATTTCGAGAAGATGCTGTACGACAATGCCCAGCTCCTGACGCTGCTGACGCTCGCGCACGCCCGCACCGGCAACCCGCTCTATCGCGACCGCGCGACCGGCATCGTCGCTTGGCTCGACCGCGAGATGACCATTGCGGGGAGCGCGTTCGCCGCGAGCCTGGATGCCGATTCGGAGGGTGCCGAGGGCAAATTCTACACCTGGACGCTGGATGAGATTTTGGGCCACCTCGGCCCCGGCGACGGCGCCCTGTTCGCCGCCGCCTATGGCGTCACCGCCGCCGGCAATTGGGAGGGCACCAACGTCCTCCATCAGCTTGACGCGCCGGATTTGTCGGAATCGAACCGGATCCGACTCGAATCGCTGCGCGCCACGCTTCTCGCTGTCCGCAACCGCCGCCCGCGTCCCGGCCTCGACGACAAGATTCTCGCCGATTGGAACGGGCTGATGATCGCAGCATTGGCCGATGCCGGCGCGCTGCTCGGCGAGCCCGGCTGGATCGACCGTGCCGCCCGCGCCTTCCAATTCGTCGCCGGCACCATGAGTCGCGGCGACCGACTCGGCCACGCCTGGCGCGCCGGCCGTCTGACCCTCCCGGGCCTCGCCTCCGACCATGCGATGATGATCAAGGCCGCACTGGCGCTCCACGAGGCGACCGGCGAGCCAGCCTATCTCGGTCGGGCGCAGGCTTGGCAGGCGGCACTCGACGATCACCACCTCGCGCCCGACGGCTCCTATTTCCTCGCCGCCGATGATGCCGAAGCCGTGGTGCTGCGCCTGCGCCCCAGCGAGGACGACGCCTCGCCCAATGCCCAGGGCATCACCGCCCAGAACCTGATACGCCTTTCCGTGCTGACCGGCGAGGATCGCTACCGCGAGCAGGCCGACCGGCTGATCGCGACCTTGAGCCCGCTCGCCGCCGCCAATCTGTTCGCCCACGCCGCGCTGCTGAATGCCATCGATCTGCGCCTCCACGGCACCGAGATCGTCTGCGTCGGGCCGGACAACGCGGCCTTTGCCACGGCGGCTTTACAGTTGCCATTTCTCAACCGAATCGTTCTGCGCGCGCCTGCAGCCACCGCGCTGCCGGCCCGCCACCCGGCCCATTCTCTCGCCGCAGACGGTGGGACGATGGCGCTGGTCTGTGCCGGCGAGCGCTGCTCGCTGCCGGTGACGACGCCGGAGCAACTCGCCGCGGCGGCGGCACGCCCCACGGCCGCAGCCGCACTTTAACCGACACGCGGCCCGAACTCATCTGGCCCGAAACGCAAACGGGCGGCCAAGCCGCCCGTTCATCCCCAATCCGAACCGATGACCCCTTCGAGGTCTTCGCCGGCTCAGGTGTTCATCGAATCGAAGAATTCCTGGTTGCTCTTGGTCTGGCGCAGCTTGTCGATCAGGAACTCGATGGCGTCGACCGTGCCCATTGGCGTCAGGATGCGCCGCAGCACGTACATCTTCTTCAGCACGTCATTGGGCACCAGCAGCTCTTCCTTGCGGGTGCCGGACCGGGTGATGTCCATCGACGGGAAGGTGCGCTTGTCGGCCACCTTGCGGTCGAGGATGATTTCCGAGTTGCCGGTGCCCTTGAACTCTTCGAAGATCACCTCGTCCATGCGGCTGCCGGTATCGATCAGCGCGGTGGCGATGATGGTCAGCGAGCCGCCTTCCTCGATATTGCGGGCGGCGCCGAAGAAACGCTTCGGCCGCTGCAGGGCGTTGGCGTCGACGCCGCCGGTCAGCACCTTGCCGGAGGACGGCACCACCGTGTTGTAGGCGCGGCCCAGGCGGGTGATCGAATCAAGCAGGATCACCACGTCGCGGGAATGCTCGACCAGCCGCTTGGCCTTCTCGATCACCATCTCGGCGACCTGGACATGGCGCGAGGCCGGCTCGTCGAAGGTCGAGGAGATCACCTCGCCCTTCACCGAGCGCTGCATGTCGGTGACTTCCTCCGGCCGCTCGTCGATCAAGAGCACGATCAGGTAGCACTCGGGGTGATTCGTGGTGATCGAGTGGGCGATGTTCTGCAGCAGCACCGTCTTGCCGGTGCGCGGCGGCGCAACGATCAGCGCGCGCTGGCCCTTGCCAAGCGGCGCCACGATATCGATGACCCGCGGCGACAGATCCTTGGTGGTCGGGTTGTCGACCTCCATGCGCAGCCGCTCGTCGGGATAGAGCGGCGTCAGATTGTCGAAATTGACCTTGTGGCGGGTCTTCTCCGGGTCCTCGAAATTGATGGTGTTGACCTGGAGCAGGGCGAAATAGCGCTCACCCTCCTTGGGACTGCGGATGCGGCCCTCGACCGTGTCGCCGGTGCGCAGCGAGAATTTGCGGATCTGCGACGGCGACACATAGATGTCGTCCGGGCCGGGCAGGTAGTTCGCATCCGGCGAGCGCAGGAAGCCGAAGCCGTCGGGCAGCACCTCGACCACGCCTTCGCCGATGATGTCGATGTCGCGGGAGGCAAGCTGTTTCAGAATCGCGAACATCTGCTCCTGCTTGCGCATGGTGCTCGCGTTCTCGACCTGCATCTCCTCGGCAAACGCCAGGAGTTCAATGGGAGTCTTGGACTTCAGATCCTGAAGTTTCACTTCGCGCATTGCGAGAAATCCTGACAGACCGCACAACCGGTTTCTGTCGGCAGGGGAAGGAAAAATCGTAGGTCTTGGAAGCAAGCCGGGACGGCCGGTCGGCCGAGGGCTCGTCGACATGGCGCGTCGCCGGCTTGAAGAGACGCCGGCCGATTCGGCTCTCGCGCCCGCCTACGTTGGGAGAACGCAAGCGATGTAAGCGATTGCCGCGGGCGGCGCAAGCCCCGTGATACCGCCCGCGGCCAAAAGCGGTCAGAACCCTTTGACCACCACGAAGATGACGATGGCGACCATCAGCAGCGTCGGAACCTCATTGACGATCCGCCAGTGCCGTTCCGACCGTGTGTTGCGGTCCTCGGCGAAGTGCCGCACGCCCATGGCGAAATAGCCGTGCGCCGTCGACAGCAGCACCACCGCCACGATCTTGGCCCACAGCCAGCCGCCCTCGAAGTGATAGATGTCCCAGGCCAGCCACAGGCCGACGGCCCAGCTCACCACCATCGCCGGGTTCATGATGTAGCGCAGAAGCTTGCGCTCCATCACCTTGAACGTCTCCGACGCCTGCGAGCCGACGGGCACGGTGGTGTGATAGACGAACAGCCGCGGCAGATAGAACATCCCGGCCATCCAGGCGATCACCGCCATGATGTGCAGCGACTTCAGCCACAGCACCGCGGTCGGGCTTGCACCATAGACCAGCATTGCCGCCAGCGCGGCGGTGATGACCAGCGCCATCACCGCCCGCTGCACCACCTTCGCCGTCGACATTGCCGCCATCACGCAGGTCCCGTGCTGGCGCGCACCCGGGCGATCATCCGCTCGACATGCGCAATCGGCGCATTGGGCGTGATGCCGTGTCCGAGATTGAAGATCCACGGGCCGTGACCGAAGGCGGCGATGGCATTGTCGACCGCGCGATCGAGCGCCTCGCCGCCGGCGATCAGCACCAGCGGGTCGACATTGCCCTGCACCGCCACCTTGGTCTGCACCTCGGCGCGGACATAGGCACCATCCGCCGTCCAGTCGAGCCCGACCGCATCGACGCCGGTCTCGATCGCATAGCGCTTGAGGCGCGCTCCCGCGCCGCGCGGGAAACCGATGATTCGCGCGCCCGGCACCTGGGCCCGCACGCCATCGACGATCGCCTTGGTGGGCGCGATCACCCAGCGGTCGAACTCGGCATCGGGCAGGATGCCGGCCCAGGTGTCGAACACCTGCACCGCGTCCACCCCGCGCTTGAGCTGCGCCACCAGATAGGTGATCGACGCCTGCACCAGCCGGTCGATGATCGTGCCGAACAGCGCGGGGTCGTTATAGGCCAGCTGGCGCGCCGGCCCCTGGTCCTCGGTCCCCTGGCCGGCCACCATGTAGGTCGCCACCGTCCAGGGCGCGCCGCAGAAGCCGAGGAACGTCGTCTGCGGCGGCAGCGCCGCGGCCACCCGCTCCACCGTTTCCAGAACCGGCGCGAGAAGTTCGAGGTCGATCTCCTCGCGGATGCCGGCCAGCGCCTCGGCCGTCGCCACCGGGTCGAGCCGCGGCCCCTCGCCGGCCTCGAAGCGCACCGACTGGCCGAGCGCGTGCGGCACCACCAGGATGTCGGAGAACAGGATGGCGGCGTCGAAGCCAAAGCGGCGGATCGGCTGCAGGGTCACTTCGGTGGCGAGCTCCGCATTGTAGCAGAGCGACAGGAAGGAACCGGCCTTGTCCCGCGTCGCGCGGTACTCCGGCAGATAGCGTCCGGCCTGCCGCATCAGCCACATCGGCGGCGGCCAGATCCGCTCTCCGGACAGCACGCGCATCAGAGGCTTGGCGGTTCGTCCCACGGGCTCACTCAAAACAAATATCCTTTTAGAAGAGTCTGTTGAGTCAGTTTGGGGGGCTGTTTGGACTCATACGTCGCGATCAACAGTCCGTCCACAGCGCGCCATCGGATGGAAGCCCTCGTTCGCATGCCTCATGCTGGCGGGCAAGCCCTTGGTGGCACCGGATAATGCCGTAGCGGGCCATTGTGCGGGCCGCCGCGGTTCACAGCCCCCTGCTGTCGCGTCTCCCGCGGGCTGGCCTGTGGAGCAATCTCAGGCTTTATCCCGCCGCCCGCTTGCGTCGGCCGCTTGGCCGTGGCCTTCTCCCGATCTGTCCACAGGTGTTCCCCCGTGCCGATCGACGAGCCGCAGGAAAGCTACTTTCATCTCCATCTGGTGTCGGATGCCACCGGCGAGACCCTGATCACGGTGGGCCGCGCCGCCTCGGCACGCTATGCGCCGTTCTCGCAGGTCGAGCACGTCTATCCGCTGGTGCGCACCCAGAAGCAGCTCGACCGGGCGATCGCCGAGATCGAGACCGCGCCCGGCATCGTGCTCTACACTTTGGTCGATCGCGACCTGTCGAACCGGCTGGAGGAGAAGTGCCGGGATTTCGGCATTCCCTGCATGTCGGTGCTGCAGCCGGTGCTCAGCCTGTTCCAATCCTATCTCGGCGCCGAGACCGCCTCGCGGGTCGGCGCCCAGCACACGCTGGATGCGCACTATTTCAAGCGCATCGATGCGATGAATTTCACCATGATGCATGACGACGGCCAGATCGTCGACGATCTCGACGAGGCCGACGTCGTGCTGGTGGGCATCTCGCGCACCTCCAAGACGCCGACGGCGATCTACCTCGCCAATCGCGGCATCAAGACCGCCAATGTGCCGCTGGTGCCGCCGATTCCGCCGCCCTCCCAGCTTGAAACCCTGACGCGGCCGCTGATCGTGGCACTGGTGGCAAGCCCCGAGCGCATCTCGCAGATCCGGCAGAATCGCATTCTCGGCCTCAACGCCTCGCAGGCCGGCGACACCTATATCGACCGCCAGGTCATCGCCGAGGAACTCGCCTTCACCAAGAAGCTCGCCTCCCGCTACAATTGGCCGCTGATCGACGTCACTCGCCGCTCGATCGAGGAGACGGCGGCGGCCATCGTCTCGCTGATCAATGACCGGCGGCGCGAACAGATCGGACACGACTGAACCGATGGCGCTGTGGCGGCTGACCGAACCTCTGATCCTCGCCTCGCGCAGCACGGCGCGCCGCGACCTGCTGCAGGCTGCGGCGATTCCGGTGGAGATTGCCCCCGCCGATATCGATGAGCGCGCGGTCGCGGGGTCCGAGGGCGCGGCGCTGGCGCTCGATCTGGCCGCGGCCAAGGCGCTCGCAGCAGCAGCCAAGGCGCCCGGCCGGCTGGTGCTCGGCGCCGACCAGACCATGAGCTTCGGCCCCGATCTTATCCACAAGGCCGCGACAGTCGCCGAAGCCCATGAGATCCTTGGGCTTTTGCGCGGGAATACACATCATCTCCACAGTGCGGCGGCTCTCGCGCGGGATGGCAAGGTGCTGTGGCGCGGCGTCGACCGGGCCGAGCTCGTGATGCGCTGGTTCGATGACCACTTCCTCGATCTCTATCTCGACGCGGCCGGTCCCTCCGTCACCGAAACGGTCGGCGGCTATCGGCTGGAGGGGCTCGGCATTCATTTGTTCGAGCGGATCGTTGGCGATCACGCCACCATTCTTGGATTGCCGCTTCTGGCCGTGCTGGCGGCGCTGCGCAATCTCGGCGCACTGGAGGGCTGACCATGGAGCCGCGCGCCTGCATCATCGGCCATCCGGTGGCGCACAGCCGCTCGCCGCTGATCCACGGCTATTGGCTCCAGCAGCATGGCCTTGCCGGCAGCTATGGCCGCGAGGATGTACTGCCTGCCGACTTTCCGGCCTTCCTGCGCAATTTGGCCGGTCACGGCTATGTCGGCGGCAATGTCACCCTGCCGCACAAGGAGGCGGCGTTTGCCACCGTCGATGAGGCCGACGAGGCGGCCCGCGCGCTCGGCGCCGTCAACACCGTGTGGATCGAGAATGGCCGGCTTCACGGCGCTAATACCGATGTCATGGGCTTTCTCGCCGATCTCGACGCCCGCCTGCCCGGCTGGGAGGGCCGCGCCGGCCACGCCGTGGTGCTGGGCGCCGGCGGCGCGGCGCGCGGCATCGTCTATGGATTGTTGCAGCGCCGAATCGATCGCGTCAGCGTGGTGAATCGCTCGCTCGAGCGCGCCGAACAGCTTGCCTCCGTCCTCGGTTCCCGGGTGAAGCCCGCCGGATGGGAGAGCCTGCCGGCGTTGCTCACCGGTGCCGACCTCCTGGTCAACACCACCTCGCTCGGCATGGCCGGCCAGCCGCGCCTCGCCATCGATCTCGACCCGCTGCCGCCGCCGGCGATGGTAGCCGACATCGTCTATGTGCCGCTGGAGACCGGGCTTCTCGCTGCCGCCCGCGCCCGCGGCCACGCCGCGATCGACGGGCTCGGCATGCTGCTGCATCAGGCGGTGCCGGGCTTCCGGCGCTGGTTCGGGGTGACGCCGCAGGTGACGCCCGAGCTGCGGGCGCTGATCGAGGCCGACATCAGGGCAAAGATCGCGCCGGCCGCCGCCACCGCGGAGGCGGAGCGATGATCGTGCTCGGCCTCACCGGCTCGATCGGCATGGGCAAGTCGGCGACCGCCGCCATGTTCGTCGAGGCGGGCGTGCCGGTGCACGATGCCGATGCCGCCGTCCACCGGCTCTATCGCGAGGCCGCCGTGCCGGCGATCGAGGCGCGCTTTCCTGGCACGACCTCGGCGGCCGGGGTCGATCGCGTGGCGCTGGCCGCCCGCGTGCTCGACAATCCTGTGGCGTTGGCCGATCTCGAACGTATCATCCACCCGCTGGTGCGCGCCGATGCCGAGGCGTTCGTCGCCCAGGCGCGCCAGGCCGGCCGCCGGATCGTCGTGCTCGACATTCCGCTGCTGTTCGAGACCGGCGGCGAGGCCCGCGTCGATGCGGTGGTGGTGGTCACCGCGCCCGAGGTTGTGCAGCGCGACCGAGTGTTGGGGCGCGAGGGGATGACGGCGGCAAAATTCGCCGCCATCCTGTCCAAGCAGATGCCGGATGCCGAGAAGCGGCGGCGTGCGCACTTCCTGGTCGATACCAGCCGCGGCTTCGCCGCCGCCCGCACCCAGGTGCACGGCATCCTGCGGTCCGCCAGCCTGATGGCCGGCGGAAACTGAGGCGGAGACCGGATTGCGCGAGATCGTCTTCGATACCGAGACCACGGGGCTCGACCCGTTGAGCGGCGATCGGCTGGTCGAGATCGGCTGCGTCGAGCTGGAGAACCGCTGGCCGACCGGGCGCACGTTTCACACCTACATCAATCCCGAGCGCGAGGTGCCGCAGGGCGCGGTCGAGATCCATGGCCTGACGACCGAGTTCCTGCGCGACAAGCCGCGCTTCGCCGAGGTCGCCGACGGCTTTCTCGAATTCGTCGCCGACGCCCATCTGGTGGCGCACAACGCCTCCTTCGATCTCGGCTTCCTCGACGCCGAGCTGAGGCGGCTTGGCCGGCCGCTGATCGGCCGTGAGCGGGTGGTCGATACGGTGATGCTGGCGCGGCGCAAGTTTCCCGGCGCCTCCAACACGCTGGATGCGCTGTGCACCCGCTTCGGCATCGACAATTCGAACCGCATCAAGCACGGCGCGCTGCTCGACGCCGAGCTGCTGGCGGAGGTCTATGTCGAGCTGGTCGGCGCCCGGCAGGCCAATCTGGTGCTGGACGTGGCCCGCACCGCCACCCTGCGGCGCGACACCGCCGGGGTGCGCACCCGCCCGGCGCCGTTGCCGCCGCGGCTGACCAGCACTGAGGTCGAAGCGCACCATGCGTTTGTGGCGACGCTGGGCGAGCACGCCATCTGGCGCCTCTATGAGGAGGATCTCTCCGACACCACGACGGTGGTGCCGGCCGCGACGCCGGAGAAGAAGGGTGATTGATACGGTTTTCGGCTGATTGAGCCGGAAGCCGCATGAAACCGGGACTGAAACGCAAATGGCCGGGACGAATCCCGGCCATTGGACACTTCCCACAGGCTGCTGCCGCGCCGCTCAGGCGGCCGGCGGCGGGGTCGGCGAAGCGGCCTGCAACTCGGCGAGGCGCTGGCGGTACAGCGCGGCGAAATCAACCGGCTCCAGCAGCAGCGGCGGGAAGCCGCCATTGCGCACCGCATCGGCGATGATTTGCCGTGCGAACGGGAACAGCAGCCGCGGGCATTCGATCAGCACCACCGGGTGAACGGCTTCCGGCGCGATGTTCTGGACGCGGAACACGCCGCCATAGCTCAGGTCGAACGAGAACAGCACGGTGTTCTCGTGCTGCGCCTTGCCCTCGATCTTGAGGTCGACGTTGTAGTCCGTGCCGCTCAACGGATTTGCCGTGACGTTGATCTGAACATTGATGGAGGGCGGCTGCGGAGGAGGCACGAGCGACTGCGGCGCATGGGGATTCTCGAACGAGAAATCCTTGATGAACTGCGCAAGCACGTTCAGGCCCGGCGCCTTCGACTCGGTCGGTGCCCCGTTAGCCGTGGTATTCATAATGAACTCCGTTCGGTCGCGACGGACAGCCCCGCCGTTGCGGTGGTCGCTACCATGACGAAGCCCCTGGCGGCAAGCATAACGGCCGCCGATCATTGGCGCACCGCCAGACATCGTTTAGATTGATACGAAATCCGGCGCCGTCACCGGAATTTCATATTTTGTCGGCCGAGATTCCGCTCTTCAGTTCAGGCGTTTCGGCCATGGTTGGATCAGCGGTTCGTCAACTGATCTCGCCGATCCATCTCGCCCATCCCTTGCGACATGTGGCAAAAGGGTGCGGCGACGTCTGGATTGCCGCCGATTCCGGCATAGATGGGGGATCACGCGGCAGCCGGGAGTGTACGCTGCGCGCCGTTTTTCCGGCCCTATCCGGCCGTTCGCACACCGCGGACATCCGGTACGGGCAAGAGGACGCGAGACCGGGTCCGAATCGGGATCGCATCCAAATCGAGTCTGGGACTGAACGCCCTTCGACATCTGGCTGCCGGATCTCGGCGCCGCGTGCCGGGGGTTCATCCAGAAGGTCACGCCCCCGCCGATGAGGCAGAGACAGTGTTGGACATCTACACGATCATTTTCCTGGCGCTCGCCCTGTTCATCTTCCTGCGGCTGCGCAGCGTGCTGGGCCAGAAGACCGGGCACGAGCGACCGCCGGGCGAGGTGGCCCGCGATATGAGGGCGCAGACCGGCGAGAACGTGGTGCCGCTGCCCCGGCGCGTGCCCGGCACCGAGCGCCGCGAGGATGAACCGCTGCCGCCCGGCCGCTGGGATGGCATCGCCGAGCCAGGCTCGGCGCTGGAACGCGGCCTCGACGACATCCTCACCGCCGACCGCAGTTTCGACGTGCAGCATTTCCTGGGCGGCGCGCGCGCGGCCTATGAGATGATCGTCACGGCGTTCGCCAATGGCGACCGGCGCACGCTGCGCGACCTGCTCGCCAAGGACGTCTATGACGGCTTCATCGCCGCCATCGCCGACCGCGAGGCCCGCGGCGAGACCGTCGATTCGCGCTTCGTGTCGATCGACAAGGCCGAAGTGGTGGGCGCCGAGGTCAAGGACCGCACCGTCCACGTCACCGTCCGCTTCGTGTCGCAACTCGTCACCGTGACCCGGGACAAGGCCGGCGCGGTGGTCGACGGCAATCCCGATCAGGTCACCGACGTCACCGACATCTGGACCTTCGCCCGCGATCTGACCTCGCGCGATCCGAACTGGAAGCTCATCGCCACCGAGGCCGCCTGACCTCAGCGTCAATGCCGGAACCCCCGCCGTGGCCGCGCTGCTGTCATTGCTCGGAGCCCTGAGTGGAGCCCTGACCCTCGGTGCCGCCGTGGTGCCGGGGTCGGCCATGGCCGCGCCACCCGCCGCCATCCGCCTCGCCGGGGCGACGCTGGAGCCGGTGGCGTTCGCCGACCTCGAAGGCTGGGCCGGCGACGACCATCTGGCCGCCTTCCGCACCTTCCTCGCCAGTTGCCGAGCGGTGACCAGAGCCGCAGCGCCGAGCCGCGCCGCGCAGCCGATGAGCCAGGGCCTGAAGGCGGCGTGCGCCCGGGCGCTCGCCCACCCGGCCGCCGATGCCGCGGCGGCGCGGCGTTTCTTCGAGGACGGTTTCGGCGCCTATCGCATCCAGCCGGCCGGCGGCGGCGAGGGCTTCCTCACCGGCTACTATGAGCCGATCGTCGAGGGCGCGCTCACGCCGTCCGCGGCCTATGCCACGCCGCTGCTCGCTGTGCCGGCCGAGCTGAAACGCCTGCTGGCCGGCCGCAGCGACGGCCGCCCGGCTGAGCCGTGGCTCGACCGCGCGGCGATCGAGGACGGGGCGGTCGACGCCAAGCGCTACGCCCTGGTGTGGCTGAAGGATCCGGTCGATGCCTTCTTCTGCCAGATCCAGGGCTCGGCCCAGGTGCGGCTGCCCGACGGCCGGTTGAAGCGCTACGCCTTCGCCGCCCGCAACGGCCACGACTACACGCCG
Source organism: Blastochloris tepida (assembly GCF_003966715.1). Classification (NCBI taxonomy): domain Bacteria; kingdom Pseudomonadati; phylum Pseudomonadota; class Alphaproteobacteria; order Hyphomicrobiales; family Blastochloridaceae; genus Blastochloris; species Blastochloris tepida. The sequence continues at coordinate 3,555,628 of NZ_AP018907.1, read as the reverse complement.
GTCGGCCGCATCCTGATCGCCCGTGGCATCGTGCCGAAAGAGGAAATGACGCTCGACCGCATCCGCGCCTATATCGAGGCCAATCCGGCCGAGGGCCGCGAATTGATGCGGATGAACCGCTCCTATGTCTTTTTCCGCGAGGCCGATCTGGCGCCCGAGGAGCATGCCATCGGCGCCCAGGGGCTGCCGCTGACGCCGGGCCGCTCGATCGCCGTCGACCGCACGCTTCATGTCTATGGCACGCCGTTCTGGATCGAGGCCGCCTTGCCGGTGTCGGCCCCCGGCACCGCCGAGCCGTTCCGCCGGCTGATGATCGCCCAAGATACCGGCACGGCGATCGTCGGGCCGGCCCGCGCCGACATCTATTTCGGCGCCGGCAAGGAGGCCGCGGCCATTGCCGGGCGCATCCGCCATGCCGGCCGTTTCGTCATGCTGCTGCCGCGCGGGGTCGAGCCGGCCACGGGCGGGCCGCCGGCCCGATGAGCCCGCGGCGCCCCCGCGGTCCGCTCACCGACGCCGACCGCGCGCTGTGGGAGCACGTCATCCGCGACATCAAGCCGTTGCGCGGCCGCAAGGTGCGCCGCCGGCCGGTCGCCGAGCCGGAAATCGCATCTGAATCCAGCGCCGAAGCGCCGGACGCCGGCCAGCCTGCCGTGCGTCCGGCGGCCCGCCCCGGCCGGGCGGTCCCCAAGGCGGCTCCCTCGCCCGAACCGGCCCGCAAGCCCGCCCCGCCACTGGCGCCGCTGGAACGGCGCACCCGGCTGCGGCTGGTGCGCGGCGTGGTCGAGATCGATGCGCGAATCGACCTGCACGGACTCACCCGCCGCGAGGCGCACGACCGGCTCGCCCGCTTCCTGCTCCAGGCCCAGGCGCACGGCGCCCGCATCGTGCTGGTGATCACCGGCAAGGGCGCGCCCGGCGCCGTGTCCCATTTCGGTCACGAGCGCGGGGTGCTGCGCCGCGAGGTGCCGCTGTGGATGGGCTCGGCCGAGCTCAGGCCGCTGGTGGTGGGGTTCGAGACCGCCCACGTCGTCCATGGCGGCGAGGGCGCGCTTTATGTGCGGGTGCGGCGGCGGGTGTGATACGGTTTCCGGCTGATCAAGCCGGAGAAACGTATTCCGATCGCCGAAAATCCCGTTACCGAACAAGGGATTTTCGGCGAGACCGTTTCCGGTATCCCGAAGGGATCAACCGGAAACCGTATGAGACTCGCTCAGTTGCGCTCGCGCACCGCGAGGAAGCGGATGTCCGGCCACTCCTCCATGGTGCGGTTGAGCGTCCAGGCGTTCTTGGCGAGGAAGGTCAGCGCCTCGTCCTTGTCCTCGGCGATGTTGGAGCGGTTGGCCTCGACGAAGCGCTTGAGTTCTTCAGGCTTCTCGCTCTTCACCCAGCGCGCCATCTCGTAGGGCGCGTTCTCCAGCTTGATCGGCAGGCCGTATTCCTGGTCGAGCCGCGAGGCCAGCACTTCGAGCTGCAGCGTGCCGACCGCGCCGAGGATCGGCCAGGCGCCGTTCACCGGCCGGAAGATCTGGGCGACCCCCTCCTCGGCCATGTCCGACAGCGCCTTGTGCAGCTGCTTGGCGCGCAACGAGTCGGAGAAGATCACCCGGCGCAGCACCTCGGGCGCGAAGTTCGGGATGCCCTCGAAATGGAACGCCTCGCCCTCGGTCAGCGTGTCGCCGACCCGGAGCAGGCCGTGGTTGGGGATGCCGATGATGTCGCCGGGATAGGCCTCGTCGGCGGTCTCGCGCTGCTGGGCGAAGAAGAACATCGGCGCGTTGATGGCAACCGGCCGCTTCTCGCGCACGTGGTAGAGCTTCATGCCGGCCCTGAAGCGGCCTGAGCACAGGCGGACGAAGGCGACGCGGTCGCGGTGGTTGCGGTCCATATTGGACTGGACCTTGAAGACGAAGCCGCTGACGGCGGGCTCGTCCGGCTCGACCGTCCGTACATTGGCGGCGCGCGGCAGGGCGCCCGGGCCATGCTGCGCCAGGAAATCGAGCAGCTCGCCGACGCCGAAGTCCCGGAGCGCGCTGCCGAAGATCACCGGCGACAGGTGTCCTTCCAGGAACGACGCGCGGTCGAACTTCGGCAGATCCTCCAGGCACAGCGCCATCTCCTCCAGCGCCGGGCCGGCGATGCGGCTCTCGACCTCCGGGATCTCGATGACCTCTCCGGGCTCCTTGACCTCGACCGAGCGGCCGCACGGGTCGGTGCGCACCTCACGGGGCATCATCAGCCGCTTGCCGCGGATGTCGTAGAGGCCGCGGAAATCGACTCCCATGCCGATCGGCCACGTCCACAGCGTCAGGTCGAGCGCGAGGCCGGACGAGATCTCGTCGAGCAGAGCGAGCGGGTCCTGGCCCTCGCGGTCGATCTTGTTGATGAAGGTGACGATCGGGATGTCGCGCAGCCGGCAGACCTCGAACAGCTTGCGCGTCTGGCTCTCGATGCCCTTGGCGGCGTCGATCACCATCACCGCGGCGTCCACCGCCGAGAGCGTGCGATAGGTGTCCTCGGAGAAGTCGGCGTGGCCGGGGGTGTCGAGCAGGTTGAAGGTGATGCCGTCGCGCTCGAACGTCATCACCGACGACGACACCGAGATGCCGCGGGCGCGCTCGATCTCCAGCCAGTCCGAGCGGGTGCGGCGGTTCTGGCCGCGGGCGCGCACGTGGCCGGCCATCTGGATGGCGCCGCCGAACAGCAAGAGCTTCTCGGTCAGCGTGGTCTTGCCGGCGTCCGGGTGCGAGATGATGGCGAAGGTCCGGCGCGTCGCCGCGGGCGATCTCGTTTCGGCAGCCATGGCAAATCCATCTCTTCAGCCGCACAGCGCAACGGCTGTCGCGGCACCGGCATGCCCGGCGCTGCGTGAGAGCAGGTATCCAAAAGGGGCAGGCATCCGGCGGCGGTTCAACACGCCGGCGCCTGTCGTGTCAATCGTCGGGCGGTCGGCTCATACGGTTTCCGGCCGATCAAGCCTTCGAGCCGTATCCCGATCGCCGAAAATCCCTTCGCAAACAAAGGATTTTCGGTGAGGCCGTTTCCGGGACCCCGAAGGGACCATCCGGAAACCGCATCAAAGAATGAACCGTGACAGGTCGGCGTTCTTGGCGAGATCGCCCACCGCGGCCTGCACATAGGGCGCGTCGATCGTCACCGTCTCGCCCGAGCGGTCCGGCGCCGAGAAGCTGATCTCGTCCAGCACCCGCTCGACCACCGTCTGCAGCCGCCGCGCTCCGATGTTCTCGACCGCCGAATTGACGCTGACCGCGGCATCCGCGATCGCGTCGATGGCGTCGGGGGTGAACACCAGCGTCACGCCCTCGGTCGCCATCAGCGCGATGGTCTGCTTGATCAGCGAGGCTTCGGGCTCGGTGAGGATGCGCTTCATGTCCTCGCGGGTCAGCGCCGACAGCTCGACGCGGATCGGCAGGCGGCCCTGCAGCTCGGGCAGGAGGTCCGAGGGCTTGGCGACGTGGAAGGCACCCGAGGCGACGAACAGGATGTGGTCGGTCTTCACCGCGCCGTGCTTGGTGGAGACGGTGGTGCCCTCGATCAGCGGCAGCAGGTCGCGCTGCACGCCTTCGCGCGAGACGTCGCCGACCCGCACCCCCTCGCGGGCGCAGATCTTGTCGATCTCGTCGAGGAACACGATGCCGTTGTTCTCCACCTGCCGGATCGCGTCCTGCACGATGCTGTCCTGGTCGAGCATCTTGTCGGATTCCTCGGCCAGGAGCGGCGCATAGGCTTCGACCACCGTGGTGCGGCGGGTGCGGGTGCGTCCGGTCATCCGCGAGAAGAAGTCGTTCAGCGACACCGCGCCCATCTGGGCGCCGGGCATGCCGGGGATGTCGAACATGGGCATGCCGGCGCCGCCCGCCTGCACCTCGATCTCGATCTCCTTGTCGTCGAGTTCGCCGCTGCGCAGCCGGCGGCGGAAGGATTCGCGGGTGGAAGGGGTGGCGCCGGGGCCGACCAGGGCGTCGAGAACCCGGTCCTCGGCGGCGATATGGGCGCGCGCCTGCACCGCCTTGCGCTTCTCCTCGCGCACCAGCGAGATGCCGACCTCCAGAAGATCTCGCACGATCTGCTCGACGTCGCGGCCGACATAGCCGACCTCGGTGAACTTGGTCGCCTCGACCTTGAGGAACGGCGCACCGGCGAGGCGCGCGAGGCGGCGGGCGATCTCGGTCTTGCCGACGCCGGTCGGGCCGATCATCAGGATGTTCTTGGGCAGCACCTCCTCGCGCAGCTTGTCGTCGAGCTGCAGGCGCCGCCAGCGGTTGCGCAGCGCGATCGCCACCGCCCGCTTGGCGTCCTTCTGGCCGACGATGAAGCGGTCGAGCTCGGAGACGATCTCGCGGGGCGAGAAGGTGGCTTTCATCAGCGGATCGGGACGGGGATCAGCGGGCGCCATCGAGAGTCTCCACCACGATCTCGCGGTTCGTATAGACGCAGATGTCGGCGGCGATGCCGAGCGACTTCTTCACGATCGCCTCGGCCGAAAGCTCGGTGTCGACCAAAGCGCGGGCCGCGGCCAGGGCGTAATTGCCGCCCGAGCCGATGCCCATGACGCCGTTTTCGGGCTCCAGCACGTCTCCGGTGCCCGACAGCACCAGCGTCGCCTCGCGGTCGGCGACGATCATCATCGCTTCCAGCCGGCGCAGATAGCGGTCGGTGCGCCAGTCCTTGGCAAGCTCGACGCAGGCCCGCACCAGCTGGCCGGGATACTGGTCGAGCTTGGCCTCCAGCCGCTCGAACAAAGTGAAGGCGTCGGCGGTGGCCCCGGCGAAGCCGCCGATCACATCGCCCTTGCCGATGCGGCGCACCTTCCTGGCGTTCGCCTTGATCACGGTCTGGCCCAGGCTGACCTGGCCGTCGCCGCCGACGGCCACCATCCCGCCCTTGCGGACGGTCAGGATGGTGGTGCCGTGCCACACCGGCACGGCGTTGTGTTCGCTCATCGTCTCTATGCTTTCGGGAGGGAGGCTCCAACGTGTCGGTGCCTATGTAGGCATGCCGGCGGAGCGCTGCAAACCGGGGCGGTGCCCGCGCAGTGGCGCGCGCCGGCCCGGCCTGCTAGAGACAGCGCGATTTGACAGTTGAACCGGAGCGTTGGGCCGGGAGCATGCGCACCGCCGCTATCGAGCGCACGACGCGCGAAACCAGGATCAGGATCGAGCTTGACCTCGACGGCACCGGCGCGTCGCAGATCGCGACCGGCGTCGGCTTCCTCGATCACATGCTGGACCAGGTGGCCCGCCACGGCCGCATCGACCTCGCCATCGCCGCCGAGGGCGACCTGCACATCGACGACCACCACACCGTCGAGGATGTCGGCATCGCGCTGGGTCAGGCGGTGAAGAAGGCGCTGGGCGACATGGCCGGCATCGGCCGCTACGCCGACGTCCACCTGCCGATGGACGAGGCGCTGACCCGGGTGGTCATCGACATTTCCGGCCGGCCGATGCTGGTGTGGCGCACCGTATTTCCCACCGCCAAGATCGGCAGTTTCGACACCGAGCTGGTGCGGGAGTTCTTCCAGGCCTTCGCCACCCACGCTGCGCTGACGCTGCACGTCGAGACGCTCTATGGCGACAACGCCCATCACATTGCCGAGAGCTGCTTCAAGGCGCTGGCCCGGGCGCTGAAGGTGGCGGTGGCGGTGGATCCGTCGCTGGGCGGCGCCGTGCCCTCGACCAAGGGGCGGCTCGGGGATTGAGTTCCGATCGTTGCGTCTCCGACGCTGAGAGAAAGACCATGGCAATCTGGACGGTTCACGAGCCCCCGCCGCGCGGCCGCGGCCCGCTCGATCAGGCGGACCGCATCGTGTTCGTCCGGGACGGACTGTCCTGGGCGGCCCTGCTGTTTCCGCTGATCTGGCTGGCGGCGCGCCGGGCGTGGCTGGCGCTGGTGCTCTATGTCGTCATCCTGACGCTGGTGACGGTTGCCTTCCAGGCCGCCGACCTGCCGGCGTGGGGGATGGTTGCCAGCGCGGCGATGAGCGTCATCGTCGGGCTGGAGGCGGCGGGCCTGCGCCGCTGGACGCTGGGGCGGCGCGGCTTCAAGCCGGTGGCGGTGATCTCGGCGCCGACCCGGGACGACGCCGAGCGGCGCTTCTTCGCCGGCTGGAACGGCGCAGCCTCACCGCCACAGGCTCCGCGCCCGGCCACGGCCGGCGTCATCGCCACCCCGGCCGGTATGGTGGCGCGATGAGCGTGGCGATCGTCGATTACGGCTCGGGCAATCTGCACTCGGCCAGGAAGGCGGTGGAGCGCGCCGCCCAGGAGGCGGGGCTCGACCAGGATGTGGTGGTCACCGCCGACCCCGAGGCGGTGCGCCGCGCCGACCGGGTGGTGCTGCCGGGCGTCGGCGCGTTCGCCGACTGCCGCGCCGGGCTCGACGCCATTCCCGGCATGATCGAGGCGCTGGAGGACACCGTCCGCCGCCGCGGCCGGCCGTTCCTCGGCATCTGCGTCGGCATGCAGCTGATGGCCGAGCGCGGGCGCGAATATCAGGTCACCCCCGGCCTCGGCTGGATCGAGGGCGAGGTCGACCGCATCCAGCCGTCCGACCCCGCGCTCAAGATCCCGCACATGGGCTGGAACACGCTGGAGGTGCGGCGCGCCCATCCGCTGCTCGCCGGCATCCCCACCGGCCCGTCCGGCCTGCACGCCTATTTCGTGCACAGCTACCATTTGACGCCGGCCGACCCGGCCGATCTCGTCGCCACCGCCGAGTATGGCGGCCCGGTCACCGCGATCGTCGCCCGGGATTCCATGGCCGGCACCCAGTTCCACCCCGAGAAGAGCCAGCGCCTCGGCCTCGCTCTGCTCGCCAACTTCCTCGGCTGGTCTCCGTGATCCTCTATCCTGCCATCGACCTCAAAGCCGGCCAGTGCGTCCGCCTCGAACAGGGCGACATGGCCCGCGCCACCGTGTTCAACGCCGATCCCGCCGCCCAGGCCCGCAGCTTCGCCGAAGCCGGCTTCTCCTGGCTGCACGTCGTCGATCTCGACGGCGCCTTCGCCGGCCGGCCGGTCAATGCCGCTGCAGTGGGCGCCATCCTGCAGAGCATCCAGATCCCGGTGCAGCTCGGCGGCGGCATCCGCAACATGGCCACCATCGAGGCGTGGCTCGAGCGCGGCATCGCCCGCGTGGTGATCGGCACCGCCGCGATCAAGGATCCCGAGCTGGTGCGCGAGGCGGCGCGCGCCTTCCCCGGCCAGATCGCGGTCGGGCTCGACGCCAAGGACGGCTTCATCGCGGTCGAGGGCTGGGCCGAGGATTCGGACGCCACGGTGCTCGACACCGCCAAGCGCTTCGAGGATGCGGGGGTCGCCGCCATCATCTACACCGACATCGGCCGCGACGGCCTGTTGAAGGGGCTGAACATCGGCGCCACCGCGGCGCTGGCGCGGGCGATCTCGATCCCGGTCATCGCCTCGGGCGGACTTGCCTCGCTCGACGATGTGCGCCGCCTGCTGTCCGAGGAAGGCGCCGGCATCGCCGGTGCCATCGCCGGGCGCGCGCTCTATGACGGCCGGCTCGATCCGGCCGAGGCGCTGGCGCTGGTCGCCCAAGCACGGGGATCGGCGGCCGGATCGCCGGCAGCGGCCTGAGCAATGCATTCGCGCGCAACCATCGGCCGGACCCCCGCTTTGGGCGAATGGCTTCGGGGGGTGCGCCCGTGCTAATCCTGTTCGCGACGTTCGCGGGCGGCCCGCCGCCCCTCAGCTGAGCAAGCCCGTGTTCAAGGTTCGCGTCATTCCCTGCCTCGACGTCAAGGACGGCCGCGTCGTCAAGGGCGTCCAGTTCGTCGATCTGCGCGACGCGGGCGACCCGGTGGCCTGCGCCATCGCCTATGACGCGGCCGGCGCCGACGAGCTGACCTTTCTCGACATCACCGCCAGCCACGAGAGGCGCGGCATCCTGCTCGACGTGGTCCAGCGCACCGCCGAGGCCTGCTTCATGCCGCTCACCGTGGGCGGCGGTGTGCGCACGGTGGAGGACATCCGCACGCTGCTGCTCGCCGGGGCCGACAAGGTGTCGATCAACACCGCCGCCGTGAACCGCCGAGATTTCGTGCGCGAGGCGGCCGAGAAGTTCGGCGACCAGTGCATCGTTGTCGCCATCGACGCCAAGCGGGTCTCAAAGCCAGGCGCGCCGCCGAAATGGGAGATCTTCACCCATGGCGGCCGCAACCCGACCGGGCTCGACGCGCTGGCCTATGCCGAGGAGGTGGTGAGCCTCGGTGCCGGAGAGATCCTGCTCACCTCGATGGATTGCGACGGCACCAAGGCCGGCTTCGATGTGGCGCTGACCCGCGCGGTGGCCGATCGCGTCCATGTGCCGGTGATCGCCTCGGGCGGTGCCGGCGCGCCGCAGCATTTCGTCGATGCGGTTCGCGACGGCCATGCTTCGGCCGTGCTCGCCGCTTCGCTGTTCCATTTCGGCGAGTTGACCATCCGCGAGGTCAAGACCCGCATGGCCGAGGCCGGGCTGCCGGTGCGGCTCGATCCGTGAGGCGGCGATGAGCGGGGAAGAGATGGCGGACATGACGGCGCGCGTCAGCCTCGAGGACCTCACTGATATCGTGGCCGAGCGTGGTCGCGCCGATCCTTCCCAGTCCTACACAGCCAAGCTGCTGGCGAAGGGCGTGGGCGAGGTGGCGAAGAAGCTCGGCGAGGAGGGCGTCGAATTGGCGCTGGCCGCCGTCTCCGGTCCGCGCGAGCGGGTGATCGCCGAGACCGCCGATCTCTTGTATCATCTTGCCGTCCTGCTGGCGGCGCGCGAGGTGTCCCTCGCCGAGGTCGAGGTTGAGCTGGCCAAACGTACCGGACGATCGGGCCTCGCCGAGAAGGCGTCCCGCGTGAAGGAGTGAGAGGGAATCCGGCCGGAAAGCCGGGTTTCGCAGTCCGGTCGCTGGAAATTCCGCCTCGGGCGGGCATCTCCGGCGAAGCGGGTGCCCAGGGTCACGCGCCGATCCTTCGGAAACCGCATGACGTCTTGAATCGTCGCATTCTCCTTCGCAGAGCCGGTTTTAATCCTGCGAAGGACTGCTCCAGGACCAGGAACGGGACGCGCTGAATGGACACCCGGGTTGACGACGGCCTGTCGCCCTACCGCGTCTTCACGCGTTCCGAATGGGCCAAGCTGCGCGCCGATGTGCCGATGACGCTGACCAAGGCCGAGGTGGCGAAGCTGCAGTCGGTCAATGACCGGCTGTCGGTCAAGGAGGTGGAGATGATCTATCTCCCCATCTCCCGCCTGCTCGGCCTCTATGTCTCTGCCACCCAGAAGCTGTTCCGCGCCCAGCAGCGCTTTCTCGGCGTCGAGGACGCCAAGATGCCCTACGTCATCGGCATCGGCGGCTCGGTGGCGGTCGGCAAGTCGACCACCGCCCGCGTGCTGCAGGCGCTGCTGGCGCGCATGGCTCCGGCGCCCAAGGTCGACCTCATCACCACCGACGGCTTCCTCTACCCCAATGCTGTGCTGGAGGCCGAGGCGCTGATGGAACGCAAGGGCTTCCCCGAATCCTACGACATGCCGGCGCTCCTGCGCTTCCTGTCCGACGTCAAGGCCGGCCGCAATCCGGTGCGGGCGCCGATCTATTCGCACCTCGTCTATGACATCGTGCCGGGCGCCTATACCGAGATCGACCGGCCGGACGTGCTGATTGTCGAGGGTCTCAACGTGCTGCAGACCGGCGAGATGCTGCCCAAGGACGGCAAGGCGATCCCGTTCGTCTCCGACTATTTCGATTTCTCGGTCTATATCGATGCCGACGAGGACGTGCTGGAGCGCTGGTATGTCGACCGCTTCCTGGCGCTGCGCTCGACTGCCTTCCGCGATCCGCAATCCTATTTCCGCCGCTACGCCGACCTGTCCGACGACGAGGCGACGGCGACCGCGCTGTCGATCTGGCGGCGGATCAATCTCACCAATCTGCGCGAGAACATCCTGCCCACCCGCCAGCGCGCCGATCTGATCCTCAAGAAGGGCGCCAACCACCTGATCGAGGAAGTGGCGCTGCGGAAGCTCTGAGTCATTTGCCGGTCTGACGGCGAATTTGCAGCCGCGCCAAGCCGTTTCGGCAACACCTGTTGGGTCAAGCCGGTTGCCGGCAGCCGGTCCGGCGGGCTATGACATCGGCCCTTCCGATGCCTCATTGCTCGGCAATCCGAGGTCATGCCCGAACTTTTCCATCTGCCGTTTTGTCCCCTGTCGCGTTTCGTCCGGCTTGCCCTGGGCGAATACGGCGTGGACGTCCGCCTGATCGAGGAACGTCCCTGGGATCGGCGCGAGGCGTTCCTGATCCTCAACCCGGCCGGCACGCTGCCGGTGCTGCGGGACGATGACGGCCGCGCCGTGCCCGGTGCTTCGTTGGTGGCCGAGTATCTCGACGAGGCCATCGGCGAGACGCTCGGCGACCGGCGGCTGCTGCCGGTGGAGATCGACGAGCGCATCGAGGTACGCCGGCTGATGGCGTGGTTCTTCGACAAATTCTACGATGAAGTGGCGGGGCCGCTGGTTGTCGAGCGCATCGACAAGCGCATGATGACGCTGGCTCAGGGCGGCGGCCCGCCGGACATGACGACGATCCGCGCGGCGAAGGCCAACATCAAGTATCATCTGCAATATATCGGCTGGCTGCTGCGTGGCCGGAATTGGCTTGCCGGCGAGCGGCTGACCTATGCCGACATCGCGGCGGCGGCGCAGCTCTCCAGCGTCGACTATCTCGGGGACGTGCCCTGGCACGAGGACGAGGCGGCAAAGCAGTGGTACGCCAAGATGAAATCGCGGCCCTCGTTCCGTCCGATCCTGGCCGACGCGATGGCCGGCATGCCGGCGTCTCCCACCTACGCCGACCTCGATTTCTGACCGCCGACGCGCTGAAGGCGGCGCTGATTGCCCGGGCCTGCGCCGAGGGCTTCGATTTGGTGCGCGTCACCGGACCGGACGCCGCAACGGAGTCCGGGGCGCGCCTCGCCGCTTGGCTGGCCGCCGGCTTCCACGGCACGATGGACTGGATGGCGGCCACCGCCAACCGCCGGCCGGCGCCGCGCCTCGTGTGGCCCGACGTTGCCTCGGTGATCATGCTCGGCGTCAATTACGGCCCGGCCGAGGATCCGCGCGCCGCCACCGCCCGGCCGGCGCGCGGCGCCATCTCGGTCTATGCCCAGGGCGACGACTATCACGACGTCATCAAGGGGGCGCAGAAGCGGCTGGCGCAGTGGCTGGTCGCCAGCGCCGGCGGCGACGTGAAGGTGTTCGTCGATACCGCCCCGGTGATGGAGAAGCCGCTCGCCCAGGCCGCCGGGCTCGGCTGGCAGGGCAAGCATACCAATGTGGTTGCTCGCGATTTCGGCTCCTGGCTGTTTCTGGGGGCCATCTTCACCACGCTGAAGCTGCCGGCCGATAGCCCGGAGCGCGATCATTGCGGCTCCTGCAAGGCCTGCCTCGACGCCTGCCCCACACAGGCTTTCCCGCGGCCCTACCTGCTCGATGCCAGACGCTGCATCTCGTATTTGACCATCGAGAACAAGGGATTGATCCCGCACGAATTTCGCGTCGCGATCGGCAACCGCATCTATGGCTGCGACGCCTGCCTTGCCGCCTGCCCGTGGAACAAGTTCGCGGTGGAGGGCCGCACGCTGCGGCTGGCCGCGCGCGAGGCGCTCAAGGCGCCGCCGCTCGCCGAGCTCGTCCGGCTGGACGACGCGGCGTTCCGGGCGCTGTTCGCCAAGAGCCCGGTTAAGCGCATCGGGCGGGCGCGCTTCGCGCGCAACGTGCTGATCGCCATAGGTAATTCCGGCGAACTGGCGCTTGCGGCCGAGGCGCTTCGGCTGCTCGACGATGCCGAGCCGCTGGTGCGGGGCGCTGCGGTCTGGGCGCTCGGCCGGCTCGATCCCGAGGCCGCGGCGGCGGAAGCAGCGGTGCGCGCCGCAGTCGAGCCGGATGCCGGGGTTCGTGCCGAATGGCAATATTTCGCAAGGACTTGAGGACGCCCATGGCCACGCTCGTCGTCATCGGTCTCGGCTATTCCGCCACCCGCATCGTGCAGGAGGTCGCCGGACGGTTCGAGCGCATCGTGGTGACGGTGCGCGATCCCGCCCGCGCTGCGGCGCTGACCGGCGATCAGGTCGTTGCGACGCCGTTCGACGGCACTGCGGCGTCGGATCGGCTCGCTGCGGCGCTGCGCGACGCCGTTGCGCTGCTGATCTCGGCGCCGCCCCGCGCCGATGGTGCCGATCCGCTGCTGGCCTGCCACAGCAAAGACCTCGATGCGGCGAGCCGCCTCGCCTGGGTCGGCTATCTTTCGACCGTCGGCGTCTATGGCGATGCCGGCGGCGGCTGGGTCGACGAGACGACGCCGTGCCGGCCGGTCTCGCCGCGCTCGGCGGCGCGGCTCGGGGTCGAGGGCGCCTGGGCGGAGTTCGGGGCGGCGCGCGGCGTGCCGGTGGTGATGATGCGGCTCTCGGGCATCTACGGCCCCGGCCAGAACGCGCTGGAACAGGTCCGCAGCGGCACCGCCAAGCGCATCGTCAAGCCCGGCCAGGTGTTCAACCGCATCCATGTCGACGACATCGCCGGGGCGGTGGCGGCGAGCCTCGCCCGGCCCAATGTGACAGGCCCGCTCAACGTCACCGACGACGAGCCGGCGCCGCCGCAGGATGTCACCGCCTTTGCCGCTGACCTGCTCGGCGTGCCGCCGCCGCCCGAGCAGGACTGGGAGGCGGCGTGGCCGACGCTGTCGCCGATGGCCCGCTCGTTCTGGGGCGAATCGAAGCGGGTGAGGAATGCGCGGCTGCGCCAGGACCTCGGCTACCAGTTGCGCTATCCCACCTATCGCGAGGGGCTGCGGGCGCTGCTGGCGCACGGCTATTTGCCGTAGCGGTGAAGCTCGGCGCCGTGCCGGCGCAGCCATTGGCGCGCGGCGGCGTAGCCCGGGCAGAGCTCGGCGACCAGCGACCAGAACCGGTGCGAATGGTCGAGATGGACGAGGTGCGCCACCTCGTGCGCCGCCAGATAGTCGATGACCCAAGGCGGGGCCATGACGATCCGCCAGGAGAAGGACAGCCGGCCCGAGGCGGAGCATGAGCCCCAGCGCGAGCGGACATCGCGGAGGGTGATGCGCGAGATCTCGCGGCCGACGGCGGCGGCATGCCGGGTGCTGGCCTCGGTCAGGTCGGCGCGCGCCTGCCGCACCAGGAAATCGTGCACCCGGCGGGGCACGTGCGGCGCCTCGCCGGCCACCACCAGCCGCGGCGTGCCGTCGGCGCCGTCCTCGGTCCAGGCCGTGCCGCGCATGCCCGGCCGGTGCTCGATGCGATGGACCACGCCGCGCAGCGGCACGCTCGCCCCGTCGAGAAAGGAAACCTGCGGCGGCAGCCGGCTCAGCCGCGCCATCAGCCACGCGGCGTGGCGCTCGGCGAACACCGCGGCCTCGGCCATCGAGCCGCGCTTGGGCACGGTCAGCACCGCGTCGCGCTCGGCGGCCCGCAGCCGCAGCGTATAGCGCTGGGCGCGGGCGGAGCGCCGGACCGCGACGATGACGCTCTCTCCGGCATGACGCAGGATGAGCGTCGGAATGGTCGGGGATGAGGCGGAACCGCGGCGAATCATCATCGCCCCCGATCATACGAATTCCAGGAGATCAGTTCGTTAATCACGACACGATCCCACCGAAAATCTCTGATCGCGACCGGAGTCCGGAATTCCTTCGGCTTTCGCGCGTTCAGGGAAACAGGATCTTCGTCAATCCCAAGTCGAAGCCGGAATTTCTGGCGGCGAGAACAGGACTCTCCCGCGCGATCAGCCGGGAGCCGCATCATTTACGCGAAACTATATCCTGACGGAGGTCCGGATGCGCGATTTTCCGCGGCGATGACGTGCTTTGGCGTGGGGTTGCCTCGCCGGTCGGGCCGGCAATTTCTGGCGGCTTATACCGTTTCGACGAAACCAATGGTCGCAGGCTGTGTCCCGTCATGCCACCGCCTGGAGCCGAGCTTGAGCAAGCTGGATGAACTTGCCTGCGGGGCATCGACGATCTGAAAACTCATTTAAAAACAAAGACGTGGATGGCCGGGACAAGCCCGGCCATGACGGATGACCGACATGTGTCGGTCTCTGTCGTAACCAGCCCGGCCATGACGAGGGTGGGACAGGATGCGGGGCGTCCGGCAGAAACGAAAAATGCCCGCAGCGAGTGCGGGCATCCTTCGTCGTTCGCGGCGCCGAAGGTCAGCCGGCGGGCGCGGCCTGCTTGTCCGCCAGCCGGGAGGCCTGGGCCACCCATTTGTCGCGCGCCGCCCGGCCCTTGTAGTGGGGCAGCCGGACATCGAGCTCCTTCAGCTCGGCGTCGGTGAAGCGCGCGAGCTGCCAGAAGTGCCACACCCCGGCCTCGTTCAGCAGCTGCGCCAGCCGCGGCCCGACGCCGGAAATGCGGGTCAGGTCGTCGGGCGTGCCGCTCGGCGCGGTGAGAAAGACCGGCGCCGCACCCTCGGCCGCGCTGCCCTCGACCTCGCTCCGCGGCCGGATGTCGATGCCGGTGGCGCTGAAGGTCTCGATGAGCTGCTGCGACGCCGACTTGTGCACGCCGGGCCTTGTCGCGGCCGGCTTTGCCGCGAGCTTGCCGGGGACGGGCTTGGTGACTGCAGGCTTGCTCGGGACCGGCTTGGGGGCAGCCGCCTCGGCGGCGACCGCCTTGGCCGAAGAAACCGGTTCGCTGCGGCGCTCGTTCTCCCGCATGAAGGCGGCGATGCGCGGCGCAATCTCCTTGCGGAAGCGCGAGCCGTTGAACACGCCGTAATGGCCGACGCCCGGCTGAACGTAATGCTGGCGCTTGGTGTTCGGGATCGAGCTGGCCAGCCGGTGGGCCGCCTCGGTCTGGCCGCCGCCGGTGATGTCGTCCTTCTCGCCCTCGACCGTCATCAGCGCGACGTTGCGGATCTGGGTCGGGTCCACCGGCACGCCGCGGTGGGCCATGGTGCCGAGCGGCAGCGCGTGCTTGATGAACACGGTTTCCACCGTCTGCAGGTAGAATTCGGCGGTCAGGTCCATCACCGCCATGTATTCGTCGTAGAATTCCTTGTGCTTGGCGGCGCTGTCGCCGTCGCCGCGCACCATGTGCATGTAGAGCTCGCGGTGGGCGTCGACATGCCGGTCGAGATTCATGGTCATGAAGCCGCTGACCTGCAGGAAGCCGGGATAGACTTGGCGCATGAAGCCGGCGTGCGGGAACGGCACCTGGGTGATGACGTTGCGCCGGAACCAGCCGATGTCCTTGTCGTGGGCCAGCTTGTTGACCGCGGTCGGGTTGGAGCGGGTGTCGATCGGCCCGCCCATCAGGATCATCGACAGCGGGATGTAGGGGTCGTTCTCGGCCTCCATCCGCGACACCGCGGCGAACACCGGCACCGAGGGCTGGCACACCGCCATCACATGGGTGTCGCCGCCCAGCGCGTGCAGCATCTCTTTGATGTAGTCGATATAGTCGTCGAGGTCGAAGGTACCGGCGGCGAGCGGCACCACCCGGGCGTCCTCCCAGTCGGTGATGTAGATGTCGTGGTTGGGCAGCAGCGTCTCGACCGTGCCGCGCAGCAGCGTGGCGTAATGGCCGGACATCGGCGCCACCAGCAGCACCTTCGGGTCGCGGCGCTGGCAGTGGCTGACTCCGCGCTCGAAATGCAGCAGCCGGCAGAACGGCCGCTCCCACACCGATTGGATGCGCACCGGCACGGTCTGGCCGTTGATCTCGGTGGTTTCGAGTCCCCACTCCGGCTTGCCGTAGCGGCGGGTCATCCGCTCGAACATCTCGCATGAGGCGGCGATGGTCTTTCCCACCGGCGTCTGCGACAGCGGGTTGATCGGGCTCTTGAAATAGAGGCGGGCCACATCGGCGGCGGCCCGGTAGGGTGACAGCGCCGCGTGGGTCAGCTCGAACAGATGATAGTAGGGCACGGCATCCACCTTCCTGTTATGGCGTCCCGCCTCGCGGCTTCCCGTCCTGCGGCTCTCGGTCTTGTGGCTCTCGGTCTTGCGGCTCTCGGTCTTGCGGCTTCCCGTCCTGCAGCATTGCCTCCTGGCCGGACCGGTTTCGGCGAAACCGTCCCGTCCACCCGGTCGGCAACCTGTGGTTACGGAAAGCGTGCTGCACGGCAACCAAACGCCCGGCTGTTCCCCTCGCCGTGGAGGTAGCAAATTGCTCTCCCGCGGCCGCGAACAACCATGGCCTTCAGCTTAGTCGGATTGTTGCAAATAAGACAATCCGCCTTTCAGCCAGGATGGCGTCATTCGCCGGCGGCGATCAGCGACCCTTGGTCGCGGGCGGACTCGACCAGCCGCGAAAACGCCCATGCTGCGGCGGCGAACAGCACGGCGTTGAGGGCAAGCGCCTGCAGCATCAGGTCGGCGCGGAACACATGGTCGATCAGCAGCGTCCGCATGCCTTCGAACACATAGGTCGGCGGCAGCACCCAGGCCACCTGCTGCAGCCAGTCCGGCAGCACCGCGACCGGGTAGTAGACGCAGGCGAGCGGCATGAACAGGAACATGATGGTCCAGGCCAGCCCCTCGGCGCCCAGGCCGTTGCGCAGCACGAGGCCGGACACCACCAGCCCCACCGACCAGCTGGTGAGGATCAGATTGGCGAAGAACGCCGCAAGCGCGAAGCCCATCGCGTAGAGGTTGAAGTCGAAGAAGAAGATCGCCATCACGCTGACCGGCACCATGCCCACCGCCAGCCGCACGATGCTCATGATCATCAGGCTCGCCACGAACTCGGCGGTGGTGAGCGGGCTCATGAGCAGGTTGCCCATGTTGCGCGCCCACATCTCCTCCAGGAACGACACCGAGAAGCCGAGCTGGCCGCGCATCAGGATGTCCCACAACAGCACCGCGCCGATGAAGGCGCCGCCGGCGCGGGCGAAGAAGGTGGCATTGTCCGCCACATAGAGCTGGATGAAGCCCCAGGTGAGAAGCTGCACCGCCGGCCAGTAGACGAGCTCCAGGAGCCGCGGCCAGGACGAGCGCAGCAGATACCAGTAGCGTAGCACCATGGCGCCGACCCGCCGCGGCGAGAACCGCACGGCCCCCGCGCTCGTCGAGGTGTTCATCATGCCCCGGCCTCCGCGCCGGCCGCGCCGCGGCCGCGGGCGACGTCGAGGAACACCTCCTCCAGATTGCTGCGGCCGTAGCGGGCGAGCAGCCGCGGCGGCGTGTCGTCATCGACGATCAGCCCGCCCTTCATCATGATCACCCGGTCGCACAGCCGCTCGACCTCGCCCATATTGTGCGAGGCGAGCAGGATGGTGGCGCCGCGCCGCCGGCAGTAGTCCTGCAGGCGCGAGCGGATCCAGTCGGCGGTGTCGGGGTCGAGCGAGGCGGTCGGCTCGTCGAGCAGCAGCACCTCGGGATCGTTGATCAGCGCCTTGGCCAGCGCCACCCGCGTCTTCTGGCCGGCCGACAGCTTGCCGCACGGCCGGTCGAGCAGCCCGTCGAGGTCGAGATCGGCGGCGAGCCGGCCGATCCGCGCGGCGACGTCCGCCACCCCATAGAGCCGGGCGAACACCGAGAGGTTCTGCTGCACGGTCAGCCGGTGCGGCATGTCCACATAGGGGCTTTCGAAATTCATCCGGTGCAGCACCCGGTGGCGCTCATGCGCCATGTCGGCGCCGAGCACGGCGACGCGGCCCTCAGTCGGGCGCACCAGCCCCATGATCATGGCGATGGTGGTGGTCTTGCCGGCGCCATTGCCGCCGAGCAGCCCGGTCACCGAGCCGGCCGCGATGTCGAAATCGATGCCGCCGACCGCCAGCGTGGCGCGGTAGCGCTTGACGAGGCCGCGGGCGGCGATGGCCGCAGTGGTCATGGCCGCAGTGGTCATGGCCGGGGACGGGGCTGAAGGCGGGGCGGGGGCGGGACAATCATCGGCGGGCGGGTCAGGGCCGGCCGAGCCTATACGAGATCGGCCGGGCAGGCGAGGCGGCGGCGCCGGCGCAATTTGGAGCCGGCGCAATTTGGATTCGCGCCGCCCGGCCCCGCCGATATAGTGGCGCCATGCCGAAGCTTCTCGCCAGCACCCAACGCCTGGAACGGCGCAGCCTGCGCCTCGATACGCTGCTCACCTTGCGCTGGCTGGCGGTGGCCGGCCAGGCCATGGTCATCGTCGTGGTCTATCACGGCTTCGGCTATCCGATGCCGGTGGGCTGGGCGCTGGCGGCGGTCGGCATCTCGATCTGGCTCAACATCGCGCTGCGCCTGAAATATCCCCACGCCCACCGCCTCACCAACACCGAGGCGGCGGCCATCCTCGCCTTCGACATCGTTCAGCTGGCGCTGCTGCTCTATCTCAGCGGCGGGCTGGAGAACCCGTTCGCGCTGCTGTTTCTCGGCCCCGTGCTGATCTCGGCCAGCGCGCTGCCGCCCTCCACCACCGTCTATCTCGGCTTCCTGGCGCTGGTCTGCGCGCTGGTGGTGGCGGCGGTCCACCAGCCGCTGCCCTGGGCGCCGGACAGCCCGCTGCGGCTGCCGCCGCTCTATCAGGCCGGCGTGTGGCTGGCGATCCTGCTCGGCATGTCGTTCGTCGGCGTCTATGGCTGGCAGGTGGCCGAGGAGACCCGCCAGCTCACCGACGCGCTCACCGCCGCCGAACTGGTGCTGGCGCGCGAGCAGCATCTCTCCGCCCTCGACGGTCTGGCGGCGGCGGCGGCGCACGAGCTCGGCACGCCGCTCGCCACCATCGCCACCGTGGCCAAGGAGCTGGAGCGCGAGCTGCCGGCCGGCACCCCCCACGGCGACGACGTGCGCCTCCTGCGCGAGCAGAGCAACCGCTGCCGCGACATCCTGCGCAAGCTCACCTCGCTCGGCACCGACGAGGCGCCGTTCGACCGCATGCCGATCTCGCTCCTGCTGGAGGAGGTGGCCGCGCCCCACCGGCTGATCGGCGTCAGCGTGCGCATCGAGCGCCTCGCCGACCGGTCGAGCGAGCCGGTGCTGCTGCGCAATCCCGGCCTGCTCTACGGCCTCGGCAACATCATCGAGAACGCCGTCGACTATGCCGAGCGCGAGGTGGTGATCTCCATCCGCTGGACGCCGCGCGACGTGGTGGTGACGGTGGTCGACGATGGGCCGGGCTTCGCGCCGGACCTGCTCGGCAAGCTCGGCGAGCCCTACGTCACCGCCCGCTCGCCCGACCGGCGCAAGGCCGCGGCCGGCGACCAGTCGGGCCTCGGCCTCGGCTTCTTCATCGCCAAGACGCTGCTGGAGCGCTCGGGCGCCATGCTCACCATCGCCAACCGCGTGCCGCCCGAGCACGGCGCCATCGTCCGCATCGGCTGGCTGCGCGCAGCCCTCGACGAGGCGGCGGCCGAGGCGGCGGCCTTGTCGAGCGAACTGCAGGATATATCTTGAGGAATGCGGTTTCCGGCCTGCAAGGCCGGAGAACCGTATGCCGTTCGCCGAAAATCCTGTTACCGAACAAGGGATTTTCGGCGAGCCTGTTTCCGGTATCCCGAAGGGATCAACCGGAAACCGAATGACGCGGTTTCCGGCGGGTGATTTCGGACGCCGCGCGAGGGCCTTGATCCGGGGAGCGGAAGAGTATGACCGACGCAAGCGCGGGCGAGGTGGCAGAGAATTCTCTGCCGGACGACAGGTCGCTGCTCATCGTCGATGACGACAAGGCGTTCCTGCAGCGCCTGGCGCGGGCGATGGAGGCGCGCGGCTTCTCGGTCTCGACCGCCGAATCGGTGGCCGACGGGCTGGCCTTCCTCGATCATGGCGCGCCGGCCTTCGCGGTGGTCGACATGCGGCTCGGCGACGGCAACGGCCTCGACGTCATCGCCAAGCTGAAGGAGAAGCGCCCCGACGCCCACGGCATCGTGCTGACCGGCTACGGCAACATCGCCACCGCGGTGAATGCGGTGAAGGCCGGCGCCATCGACTATCTGGCCAAGCCCGCCGACGCCGACGACGTCGCCGCGGCGCTGCTCGCCAATGCCAGCCGCAAGCCGGAGCCGCCGGAGAATCCGATGTCGGCCGACCGGGTGCGCTGGGAGCACATCCAGCGCGTCTACGAGCTGTGCGGCCGCAACGTGTCGGAGACCGCGCGCCGGCTCAACATGCACCGCCGCACTTTGCAGCGCATCCTCGCCAAGCGCGCCCCGCGCTGATCCGTCCCGGACACGGGACGGCGGGGCGCGTCTCGTTCAGGCCGCGCCGCCATCCGCGGCCGGGGCGGCGGGGGCCTGCTTCGGCCCGCCCTTGGCGACGCCGACCAGCGCCGGCCGCAGGATGCGCTCGCCCAGCACGTAGCCGGTCTGCACCACCTGCACCACGGTGCCGGTCGGCACGTCCGGATTGGGCACCTCGAACATCGCCTGATGCAGGTTGGGATCGAACTTGCCGCCGGCCGCCTCGACCCGGCGCACGCCGTGCTTGTCGAGCGTCTTGGCCAGCTCGCGCTCGGTGAGCTGCACGCCCTCGACCAGCGTCTTGAGCGCGGCATCGTGCGCCACGGCCTCCGCCGGCACGGCGGCGAGCGCCCGCTCCATATTGTCGGCGACGTTCAGCACGTCGCGGGCGAAGGCGGCGATGGCGTAGCTCTTGGCGTCGGCAACCTCGCGCTCGGTGCGCCGGCGCAGGTTTTCCATCTCGGCCAGCGTGCGCAGCAGCTTGTCGCGCAGGTCGGCGGCCTCGGCCGCCAGCGCCGAGGCGTCGGCGACGGGCGAGGCGGCGGCCGCGTCCGCCGGGTTCGGCTGGGCGGCGGTCTCTTGTGCCGCAGTGTTCTGCGCCGCGGGATCGGCGGCCTCGGGGGTCTGGTCGGGATTCAAGGGGTGTCCGGACGTCGTCATGACGGCGATCCTGCCTTGGATGTCGGAAAGGTCGAGCCGGATATCGGCGGGAAAGTGCGAAAAATCAAGCCGAAGCGGGATCGCGCGGCGGCGCGCCGAGCAGCCGGCTCACCACCTTGGCGGTGTAGTCGACCATCGGGATGATGCGGGCATAGTTCAGCCGGGTCGGGCCGATCACCCCCAGAACGCCGACGATTCGGCCCTCGGCGTCGCGATAGGGCGCGGCGATGGTAGAGGAGCCCGACAGCGAGAACAGCTTGTTCTCCGAGCCGATGAAGATGCGCACGCCGTCGGCGGCCTCGGCGCGGTTGAGAAGGTCGATGACGCCGCGCTGGGCCTCCAGATCGTCGAACAGGGTGCGGATGCGCTCCAGATCCTCCAGCGCCCTCAGATCCTCCAGCAGATTGGCCTGTCCGCGCACGATCAGGCGCCGCTCGCCGACCGCGCCGCCCGACCAGGAGGCGAGGCCGGCCTGCACCAGACGCTGCGTCAACTGGTCGAGCTCGGCCTGGCTGGCGGTGAGCGCGGCCGAAAGCTCCGCGCGCGCCTCGGCCAAAGTGCGGCCGCGGATGCGCGAGGCCAGGAAGTTCGACGCCTCGACCAGCGCCGAGGCCGGCAGGCCCGGCGGCAGCGGCACCACGCGGTTCTCCACCTGCCCGTCGTCCGACACCAGCACCAGAAGCGCCTTGCCAGGGTCGAGCCCGACGAACTCGATGTGCTTGATGCGCGGGTCGGTCTTGGCCACCAGCACCACGCCGGCGCCGCGCGACAGGCCCGACAGCAGCGCCGAGGCCTCGGCCAGGATGCCGGACATGGTGCGGCCCTCGCCCGCCACCTGGGCCTCGATCGAGGCGCGCTCGGAGGCCGGCAGGTCGCCGACCTCGAGCAGCGCATCGACGAAGAAGCGCAGGCCGCTCTCGGTCGGCAGCCGGCCGGCCGAGACGTGCGGGGCAAAGATCAGCCCGGCCTGCTCCAGATCGGCCATGACGTTGCGCACCGAGGCCGGCGACAGCGGCGTGGT
Source organism: Blastochloris tepida (assembly GCF_003966715.1). Lineage (NCBI taxonomy): Bacteria > Pseudomonadati > Pseudomonadota > Alphaproteobacteria > Hyphomicrobiales > Blastochloridaceae > Blastochloris > Blastochloris tepida. The sequence goes on along the minus strand of NZ_AP018907.1, from coordinate 3,533,750 downwards.
GATCAGCCGGGCGATGTTGCGCGAGCCGACCGGCTCGCCGGTGGCGAGGTAGCTCTCGACGATCTGCTTGAAGATCTCGCGCGAGCGCTGGTCGAGCTGGGCCAGCGCGACGGGAGGCACGACGACGGGACGGTCAAGCGGCACGGCCGGTTCTCCTTCGCCCGTAATCTGTTGCCGGCGGGCGCCGGCCGCAAGTTGACTCTGCAAGTCGACGCTGCAGGTCGACTCTGCAAGGTCGACTCTGCAAGTCGGTGCCGAACGTCGAAGCCGGCTTGCCGGGGCAGACACCGCCGCATAGAACGGCCCGGCCCGCTTGAGGCAAGAGCCCGTCAGGCAACAGCCCGTCGCGGCCCCGGTCCAGACCCGTCTTCAGGAGAGTTCCCATGCGTCCGTCCCACCGCGCCCCCGATCAGATGCGCGCGGTCTCCCTGGAGCGCGGCGTCGCCCGCTATGCCGAGGGCTCGTGCCTCGTGAAGTTCGGCGAGACGCATGTCCTGGTCGCTGCGACCCTGGAAGACAAGCTGCCGCCGTGGCTGAAGGGCCAGGGCCGCGGCTGGATCACCGCCGAATACGGCATGCTGCCGCGCGCCACCCATGAGCGCACGCGCCGCGAATCCTCGACCGGCCGCCCGTCCGGCCGCACCCAGGAGATCCAGCGCCTCGTCGGCCGGGCGCTGCGGGCGGTGGTCGACCTGCCGGCGATGGGCGAGCGCCAGATCACCGTCGATTGCGACGTGCTGCAGGCCGATGGCGGCACCCGCACCGCCGCCATCACCGGCGCCTGGGTGGCGCTCCACGACTGTTTCGCCTGGATGAAGGCGCGCAACATGATCCCGCGCATCCCGCTGAAGGATCACGTGGCGGCGGTGTCCTGCGGCATCCATGCCGGCGTGCCGGTGCTCGACCTCGATTATGCCGAGGACTCCAACGCCCACACCGATGCCAATTTCGTGCTGACCGGCGAGGGCGGCCTCGTCGAGATCCAGGGCACGGCCGAGAAGGATCCGTTCAGCGAGGCCGATTTGATGGCGATGCTGGGGCTGGCCCGCAAGGGCGTGGGCGAGCTCGTCGCGCTGCAGAAGCTGGCGGTGGGCTGATGGCGCGCCGGCTGGAGGGCGGGAAGCTCGTCGTCGCCACCCACAATTCCGGCAAGCTGCGCGAGATCCGCGAGCTGCTCGCGCCGTTCGCTGTCGAGCCGGTCTCGGCCGGCGAGCTGGGTCTGCCCGAGCCCGACGAGACCGGCACCACGTTCGCCGAGAACGCCCGCATCAAGGCCGAGGCCGCGGCGCGCGCGTCGAACCTGCCGGCGCTGGCCGATGATTCGGGGCTGGCGGTGTGGGCGCTGCACGGCGCGCCGGGCGTGTTCTCGGCGCGCTGGGCGGGCTCGGGAAAGGATTTTCTGCCGGCGATGGCGCGCGTCGAGGCGGAACTCGCCGCCCGCGGCGCGGTGGCGCCCGGCCAGCGCATCGCCCGCTTCGTCGCCGCGCTCTGCCTCGCCTGGCCGGACGGCCATGTCGAGGCGGTCGAGGGCACGATCGACGGTGACATCGTCTGGCCGCCGCGCGGCACGCTCGGCTTCGGGTATGATCCGATCTTTCGCCCCGAAGGCGAGACGCGGACATTCGGCGAGATGGACGCCGCCGAGAAGCACGGCATCGACTGGGACGCCGGGCGCGGCCTGTCGCATCGCGCCCGCGCCTTTCTGAAACTGGCGGAGACGTGTCTTGTGCGACGATGACGCGGACCCCGGCTTCGCCGTCTATGTGCATTGGCCGTTCTGCCTGGCCAAATGCCCCTATTGCGACTTCAACAGCTTCGTGCGCCCGCCGGGCACCGACGAGGCCCGCTACGCCCGCGCCGTCACCCACGAGATCGCCGCCACCGCCCAGCGCATCGGCCCGCGCACCGTGCGCTCGATCTTCCTCGGCGGCGGCACGCCCTCGCTGATGCAGCCGGCCACCGTGGCGGCGGTGCTGGAGGCGGTGGCCGAGCAGTGGTCGCTCGCCGACGACATCGAGATCACCATCGAGGCCAACCCGACCTCGGTGGAGGCCGAGCGCTTCCGTGGCTATCGCGATGCCGGCGTCAACCGCGTCTCGCTCGGCGTGCAGGCGCTGAACGACGCCGACCTCAAGGCGCTGGGCCGCATGCACACCGCCGCCGAGGCGCTGGCGGCGCTCGAGGTGGCGCAAAACACCTTCGCGCGCGTGTCGTTCGACCTGATCTATGCCCGCCCCGGCCAGACGGTGGCCGACTGGCAGGCGGAGCTGACCCGCGCGCTCGCCTTCGGCACCGAGCACCTGTCGGCCTATCAGCTCACCATCGAGGAGGGCACGCCGTTCTTCGCGCTGCAGGCGGCGGGCCGGCTCGCGACGCCCGATCCCGAGCTTGCGCGCGCGCTGTTCGACCTCACCCAGGCGCTGACCTTTGAGGCGGGCCTGCCGGCCTACGAGGTCTCCAACCACGCCCGGCCCGGCGCCGAGAGCCGCCACAATCTGATCTACTGGCGCTCGGGCGAATATGCCGGCTTCGGCCCCGGCGCCCACGGCCGGCTCATGGTCGAGGGCCGCCGCCGCGCACTCGCCGCCGAGCGCGATCCGGCGGCGTGGCTCGCGCGGATCGAGGCCGGGCAGAGCGGCGCGGTCACCGACGAGGCGCTGAGCCGCGACGAGATCGGCGACGAATTCCTGCTGATGGGGCTGCGGCTTGCCGAGGGCATCGACCTGAATCGCTTCGCCGCGATGTCCGGCCGCAGTCTCGACCCCGCGCGCATCGCCGACCTCGCCGGGTTCGGCTTCATCGAGCGGACCGGCGACCGCCTGCGCGTCACCGCCGCCGGCCTGCCGATCCTCGATGCGGTGGTGGCCGACCTCGCGGCGTGATCCCGGTTCGGTTGATGGGGAGCCCGGCTGATCGGCACGGGCCAACCGCTGGCCGGGAGCCGCGCGCCTTCCCTCTCCCCTTGCGGGAGCTACGGCGTTCACGGATTTGAATCGCCTGGGCCGAGAGAGATCGAGCCGAAACGCGATCTCTTTCGGCGTGACTTGCGCCTGCGGCGTCTGGCACAAGCCCGCCGTCGTCATGGCCGGGCTTGTCCCGGCCATCCACGTCTTTGTTTTCAAATAGGTTTTCAAGACGTGGATGCCCGCGACAAGCGCGGGCATGACGAGTTCAATCCTGCGGCCTCCGGTAACTGCCGATCCACCGCGTTCTCGATGAGACATCCGCAGCCTGTCCATTAAGCCATTGATGGCTCAGCACAGAATCAGATCCATGAATACCGTAGCCCGCAAGGGGAGAGGGGAAGAAAAGACTCTCGCCTCTACGCCGTGGTGCGATTACGCCGTCGTGAACGAGCGCGGCGAGGGCGAGATGATGCGCGAGGAACCGTTGCCGATCTGGTGCACGGCGAGACCGCGCTCGGACGTGCCGTCCGACTTGAAGCGGAAGATGCCGTCGATGCCGGAGAAGCCGGACGGGTTGGTCAGCACGCCTTCCGAGAAGCGCTGCGCGCCTTGCGTCTTCACCAACGCCGCCACCAGCGACACCGCGTCATAGGACAGCGAGGCGGTGCGCACCGGCTCGGATCCGAACTTGGCGCGGTAGCGCTGGGCGAAGCCGCGGAAGCCGGTATTGTCGGGCGCGGCATACCACGCGCCGTTGAACGCCGGGTCGCGGTGCACCGCCGGGTCGTCCCACAGGCCGGTGCCGATCAGCACCGTGCGGTTGGTGTCGAGCCCGGTGGCGCGCAGCTGGTTGACCACCGCCGCCGCCGCGGTGTGGCCGTCGGGCACGAACACGCAGTCGGCCTGCCGGGCCACGGCGCTGACCTGGGCCACCGCGCCGGCCGGGTTGCCGGCGGCGTAGCGGGCGAGCCCGAGCACCCGGCCGTTGTTCTTGGCCACCGCCTGCTGGAACTCGGCCTCCACCACCTGCCCGTAGGCGGTGTCCGGCAGCAGGGCGGCGAACGACTTGCGGCGCTGCTCGGCGGCGTAGCCGACGATGCGGTCGACGTCGGAGGCCGGCAGGAAGCTCAGGAGATGGACGCCGCGCGAGGCCACCTGGGCGTCGGTGGAAAACGCGATCACCGGCACCCCGCGCTGGCGGGCGATCTGCCCGGCCGGGCGCACCGCCACCGCGAACAGCGGGCCGAGGATGATCTCGCAGCCTTCCGAGATCGCCTGCTCGGCCGCCTGCTGGCCGCCCTGGGCCGAGCCGCCGTCGTCCTTGACGATCAGCGAGATGTCGGGCGCGTTGAATTCGGCGATCGCCAGCTCGGCGGCGTTCTTGAGCGACTGCGCCGCGGAACCGGCATTGCCGCTCGCCGTCAGCGGCAGGATCAGCCCGACCCGCACCGAGCCGGTGCCGATCGACATCGACGGCTTGCTCTCGGCTGGCCCGGCCGGCGGCGCATCGCCGAACATGTTGGCGCTCTGGCAGCCGCCGAGCGTTGCCGACACCCCGGCGCCCGCGCCCAGGCCGGCCAGCCGCAGCGCGGTGCGGCGCGATAGCGTTGGCGATACCGTGCCCGGCATCGTGCACGGTAGCGTTTCTGGCTCAGCGCGCTTCGGCGTGCGCATTCCCACTGCTCCGCGATTGGCGATTCCCGTTCTCAGGGTGCGATCACCACAGATTTCTGTCAAAACGACGCCTGGGAGACATCCGTAAAGGTGACGGGGCTTGTGGACAAGCGGCATCGGACCGGCGGCGCCGAGCAGGGCGGCGAGGACCGCTCATACCTGATCGCCGGCGCGCGGCTCGCCGCGCCCAAGGCGCGGGCCGGCCTGCACGTGGTGGCGACGCCGATCGGCAATCTCGGCGATATCACGCTGCGGGCGCTGGAGACGCTGGCGGGGGCGGATGTGATCGCCTGCGAGGACACGCGGGTGAGCAGCCGGCTGCTGGCGCGCTATGGCATCCGCGTACCGCTATTGCCCTATCACGAGCACAACGCCGCCGAGATGCGCCCGCGCCTGATCGCCCGCCTCGCCGAGGGCGGTTCGGTGGCGCTGATCTCGGACGCCGGCACGCCTTTGGTCTCGGATCCCGGCTTCCGGCTGGTGCGCGAGGCGATCGCTGCGGGTGTCCACGTCGAGGCGGTGCCGGGGCCCTCGGCGCTGCTGGCGGCGATGGTGGTGTCGGGCCTGCCGACCGACCGCTTCCTGTTCGAGGGCTTCCTGCCGCCCAAGCAGGTCGGCCGGTTGGCGCGGCTCGGCGAGCTTGCCGCGGTGCCGGCGAGCCTGGTGATGTTCGAGACCGGCCCCCGCCTCGCCGACAGCTTGGCCGACATGGCGACGGCGCTGGGCGGCGGCCGGCCGGCGGCGGTGTGCCGGGAGCTGACCAAGCTGCACGAGGAAGTCCGCCGCGGCACGCTGGCGGAGCTTGCCGCCGCCACCGCCGGCGAGGAGCCCAGGGGCGAGATCGTGGTGGTGGTCGGCCCGCCACTGCCGGCGGCGGCCCCGGCCGAGGCCGACATCGATTCGGCGCTGGTGTCGGCGCTGGCCTCGGCCTCGCTCAAGGATGCGGTGGCCGAGGTGGCGGCCGCCCTCGGCCTGCCGCGGCGCGCGGTCTATCAGCGGGCGCTCGATCTGACCAAGGGGCACAAGCATGGCTGAGCACCGACCGATCAAGCCGCCGCGCACGCTGGTCAAGCCCGGCGACATCAAGGCCAAGCTCGCCGCCGAGCGCGAACAGGCGAAACGCGCGCAGATGCCGCCCGCCCCCCCGGCCGCGGCGGTGGAACCCGACCCTGAGCCCGTCGCGCCGGACGCCCGCCAGCCCACGCCGGAGCGGCTGATCGCCCACCGCTTCGGCCTGTCGGCCGAGAGCGTCGCCGCCGTGCTGCTGATCGGCAAGGGCTTCCGCATTCTCGCCCGGCGCTGGCGCTCGTCCTGCGGCGAGGTCGACATCGTCGCGCGCGACCGCCGGACGCTGATCTTCGTCGAGGTCAAGGCGCGCCGCCACCTCGACGATGCCGCCTATGCGCTCGACCTCCGCCAGCGCCGCCGCATCGCGGCTGCCGCCTCGCTGTGGCTGGCGCGCCGGCCCGACCATGCCCAGCTCAACGTGCGCTTCGACGTGGTGCTGGTGGCGCCCAACGCCATGCCGCGGCATATCCCCGCCGCCTTCGATTGTGATGGATGAGACGATGAGCCTTCGCGTCGCCGTGCAGATGGACCCGATCGAGCGGATCAGCATCCGCGGCGATTCCACCTTCGCGCTGCTGCTGGAGGCGCAGGCCCGCGGCCATGCCCTCCACTACTACACGCCGGACCGGCTGGCGCTGGTCGACGGCCGGGTGTTCGCCACGGTGCAGCCTCTGGCGGTGCGCGACGTCGCGGGCGACCATTTCACGCTGGGCGCGGCGGAGCGCATCGAGCTTTCGACCCTCGACGTCATATTGATGCGCCAGGATCCGCCCTTCGATCTCGCTTACATCAGCGCCACCCACCTTCTGGAGCGCATCCATCCGGCGACGCTGGTGGTGAACGACCCGGCCTCGGTGCGCAACGCGCCCGAGAAGATGTTCGTCACCGAGTTTCCCGAGTTGATGCCGCCGACCCTGATCAGCCGCGACCGCGACGAGATCGCCGCCTTCCGCGACCGTCACGGCGAGGTGGTTATGAAGCCGCTCTACGGCCATGGCGGCGCCGCGGTGTTCCGCCTCGGGGCGCGCGACCCCAATTTCGGCTCGTTCTACGACCTGTTCTCCGCCACCTTCCGCGAGCCGTGGGTGACGCAGGCCTTCCTGCCCAGGGTGGCGGAGGGCGACAAGCGCATCATCCTGGTCGATGGCGAGGCGGCGGGCGCGGTCAACCGCGTGCCGCAGCCCGACGACATCCGCTCCAACATGGTGCGCGGCGGGGCGGCGGCGGCGACCGAGCTGACGGAGCGCGAGCGCGAGATCTGCGCCACCATCGGCCCGGCGCTTAAAGACCGCGGGCTGCTGTTCGTCGGCATCGACGTGATCGACGGCTTCCTCACCGAGATCAACGTGACGTCTCCAACGGGCATCCGCGCCATCAAGGCGCTCGGCGGGCCGGACCTCGCCGCGCGCATCTGGGACGCGATCGAGGAAAAAAGATCTCGCAAGGTTTCCGGCTGATCGAGCCGGAAGCGGCATGAGTCAGCGTTCCGCCGCCCGCCCGGTGAGCGGGTTGTCGGGATCCCAGCGATAGGCCAGCGTCTCGAAGCGCATCGCGCGGGCGTCGATCATCAGGAGCCGGCCGACCAGCGGCTCGCCGAAGCCGACGATCGCCCGGATCACCTCCAGCGCCATCAGGCTGCCGGCAACCCCGGCGAGAGCGCCGAGCACGCCGGCCTCATGGCAGCTCGGCACCGCGCCGGGCGGCGGCGGGCTCGGGAACAGGCAGCGATAGGTGGGGTTCGGCTCGCCGTCCGGTCGCGCCTCGAACGGCCGCAGCGTGGTGAGGGTGGCATCGAACGTGCCGAGCGCGGCGCTCACCAGCGGCCGCCGCTCCAGGCAGCAGGCGTCCGACACCGCGTAGCGGGTGGCGAAATTGTCCGAGCCGTCGGCCACCACGTCCCAGCCGCGCACCAGATCGCGGGCATTGTTCGCATCGAGCCGCTCGGCGAACGGGATCACCGCGACGTGCGGGTTGATGCGGGCGAGCGCCGCCGCGGCGCTGTCGGTCTTGGCCCGGCCGAGATCGTCGGTGCCGTGCAGCACCTGCCGCTGCAGATTGGACAGCGACACCGCGTCGTCATCGACGATGCCGAGCGTGCCGACGCCGGCCGCGGCCAGATAGAGCAGCAGAGGCGAGCCGAGGCCGCCCGCGCCGATCACCAGCACCCGCGCCCGCTTCAGCGCCTGCTGGCCGGGGCCGCCGACCTCGCGCAGCACGATATGGCGCGCATAGCGCTCGAGCTCTTCGGCGGACAGGACGGGGGCGGTCATATGCCCTGGAGCGGTTTGCGGTTGATCCCTTCGGGACACCGGAAACGGTATCGCCGAAAAATCCTTGATCTGGAAGGGATTTTTCGGCGGCGGCATACGGCTCTCCGGCCCTGTGGGCCGGACCCCGTATGGATGCCCGTCTTTTCCGCGGTCGAACAGGCGTTCGTCACCGGTCCGGTAACCAATTGGTAAGGGGAAAAAGGTTACTTGAAGGTGAACGTTTCCGGTGGAAGGGCGCCATGACCAAGCGGCGGGGCATGTACAAGGAGTACATCCAGATTCTACCTGCGGCCGAGGCCGGGACGGTGACGCCGGTGGTGTCCGAGGAGGGCTATGTCGGGCTTCGCGCGGTGGCGCCGGCCGAGGCGCCAGCCACCTCGCCCGCTTCCGACGAGACCGCGCCGGGCCTGCCGCCCCAGCCCTCCGCGCCGCCGGTGCTGACCGCCCCGATGGTCGAGCTCCGCCTGCCGCCGCCCGGCCGGGCGAGGCGGGCGGCCGCGTCGTCGGACACCCGGCGCCGCCGCGCGCCGACCGAAGGGCGGATCGCCCTCATCGCCGCCACGCTGGCGCTCGCAATCTCCACCGGCGCCCTGACCTGGACCATCCTCAGCCAGCCGCGCGCGGGCGCCGACATGGCCGCGCTGGCCACGGCGCTGGCCGAGGTGCAGGCCCGCGTTGCCGCGGCCGACAGCCAGGCGCAGGCGACCGACGCCCGGCTCGGCCAGATCGTCGAGCGGCTCGAACGCACCGAGCAGGCGCAGGCGAGCGTGGCGAGCCAACTGGCCACGCTCGATTCCGGCCTCGACGGCCGCATCGCCGCCGCCACCAAGGCCGCGCTTACCGCCGCGTTGCCCGCGCCCAGCATCGTCACCGCCTCGCTGTCGCTGCGACCGAGCGTCGAGCCGCCGGCCCAGCCGATCCGCCCGGTCGAGCCGGCGCCGCCGAAGCGGCCGGTCGCCACCGGCTGGGTGCTGCGCGACGCCGCCGACGGCACGGCACGGGTGGAAGGCCGGCGCGGCACGTTCGAGGTCGGCGTCGGCTCGCCGCTGCCCGGCCTCGGCCGGGTCGTGGCGATCGAGAAGCGCGACGGCCGTACGGTGGTGGTCACCCCGCGCGGCCTGATCGTGCCGCCCGAGCCGGAGTGAGCGCGCAGTCCCGGCCGCCGAATCGCCCTTGACCGCCGGGCCGCCGGACTGCGACACGAGAGGGCTTCCTCCGTCGCAGAAAGGCGCCCGATGACCTCCTCCGACTCGACGCCCGCCCTCAAGGTTGCGGTGGTGCCGGTGACGCCGTTCGAGCAGAACTGCTCGATCGTGATGTGTACCGCGACCGGCCGCGCCGCCGTGGTCGATCCCGGCGGCGATCTCGACACCATCCGCGAGGCGCTGGCCGAGCTTGGCGTCACGGTGGACAAGATCCTGCTCACCCACGGCCATATCGACCATGCCGGCGGCGCCGCCGAGCTGGCCGAATCCCTCGGCGTGCCGGTGGAGGGGCCGCATCAGGCCGACCAGTTCCTGCTCGACGCCCTCACCACCCAGGGCAACATGTACGGGCTCACCGGCGCCCGGCCGGTGACGCCGAACCGCTATCTCGAGGACGGCGACACCGTCAGCGTCGGCGAATTGGTGTTCGACGTCCTGCACGTGCCGGGCCACAGCCCGGGCAGCGTGGTGCTGGTCGATGCCAGGGACGGTTTCGCGCTGGTCGGCGACGTGCTGTTCCGCGGCTCGATCGGCCGCACCGACTTCCCCTATGGCGACCACGCCCAGCTGATCGCCGGCATCAAGACCAAGCTGTTCGCGCTCGGCGACGATCTCGTCTGCCTGCCCGGCCACGGCCCGGCCACCAGCATCGGCGAGGAGCGCGCGACCAACCCGTTCCTCGACTGACCCCGATTGCGATCGATCTTTGCGCCGATGATCCCGGTCACCCCCACCATTTCGCTCGATCCGCGCGAGATCGAGGAGAGCTTCGTGCGGGCGGCCGGGCCGGGTGGCCAGAACGTCAACAAGGTGGCGACCGCGGTCGAGCTGCGCTTCGATGCGCTGCGCTCGCCGTCGCTGCCGGCGCCGGTGATCACAAGGCTGCTGCGGCTCGCCGGCCGGCGCGCCACCAAGGACGGCGTGGTGGTGCTGAACGCCCAGCGCTTCCGCACCCAGGAGGCCAACCGCGCCGACGCGCTGGCCCGGCTGGTCGAGCTGATCCGGCAGGCGGCGGTGGAGCCCAAGCGGCGGCGGGCGACGCGGCCCACCGCCGGCTCGGTCAAGCGGCGCCTGGAAGCCAAGGCGAAATCCGGCACGGTCAAGCGCCTGCGCGCCCGGCCGGAGACGGAGTGATCCGCTTCTCCTCACCCGAGTTGAACAGTGAAACGGCCGATTTCGTCATAAGCCGTTGATTTTGCTGGGGCGGAGTCGGCGATTTCGCAAAACGTAGTGCCACGCCGAACGCTAGAAATAGCTTGATTGATGGCTCCGAGTCTGATCCCGTAGTGTCAGCCTCGGAGGCCGCCATGTTCTTCCGTCTCAAAGGCTCCGGCGGACGCGCCTACGTCCAGATCGTTGAGAGCAAGCGCGTCGACGGCGCCGTCCGCCAGTCCGTCATCGCCACCCTCGGCCGCGTCGACGACCTCGCCACCTCCGGTGCCCTGGCCTCGCTCCTGGCGTCGGGGGCGAAGTTCACCGACCAAGTCCTGCTGCTGCGAGCGCTCGACGAGGACACTGAGGGCCAGCTCTCGGCCGGCGCCAAACGCATCGGCGGCCCATTGGTGTTCGGGCGGGTCTGGCAGCGCCTCGGCATCGACGCCGTCCTTGAGGATCTCCTGAAGGAGCGGGCCTTCGAGTTCGCGGTCGAGCGCGCGGTGTTCGCCGCTACCCTGCACCGGCTGTTCGTGTCCGGCTCCGACCGCGATTGCGCATCCTGGATGGCCGACTACGACATCCCCGGCACCGACGGGCTCGACCTCCATCACTTCTACCGGGCGATGGCCTGGCTCGGCGAGGAGGTCGCGAAGGCTGCTGAGGGCGAGCTCGCGCCGAGGTGTGTCAAGGATGAGATCGAGGAACGGCTGTTCGCGCGCCGCCGTGACCTGTTCTCCGACCTGTCGGTGGTGTTCATGGACACCACCAGCCTGTCGTTCTACGGCGAGGGCGGCGAGACGCTCGGCGAGCGCGGCTATTCGAAGGATTACCGGCCCGACCTCAACCAGATGATCCTGGCCCTGGTGGTCGATGGTGCCGGCTGGCCAATCTGTACGGAGATGTGGCCGGGCAACACCGCCGACGTCACGACGCTGCTGCCGGTGGTGGACCGGCTGCGCGGCCGCTTCCGCATTGGCCGGGTGTGCGTGGTCGCCGACCGTGGCATGATCTCGGCTTCGACCATCGCCGGGCTCGAGGAGCGCAAGCTCGAATACATCCTCGGCGCCCGCGAGCGCACCGACACCGTCGTGAAGACGGTGGTGCTGGCCGACGAGCGCCCCTTCGTGCCGCTGCTGATCGAACGCCAGCGCGGCGAGACCCAGTTGTTCGTCAAGGAGGTCACCGTTGCCGGCATTCGGTACATCGTATGCCGCAACGAGGCGGAGGCCGAGAAGGACCGTGCCGATCGCCAAGCGATCGTGGCCGGGCTCGAAGCGCAGCTGAAGAAGGGCGACAAGACGCTGATCGGCAACTCGGCGTACCGGCGCTTCCTGCGCAAATCGAAAAAGGCCGAAGGTCAGCCGGCCTTCGAGATCGACCCCGGCAAGCTCGCCGAGGAGGCTCGCTTCGACGGCATCTTCGTGCTGCGCACCAACGCCAGGATCACCCCGCTGCAGGCGGTGCTGCGCTATCGTGATCTGCTCCAGGTCGAGGAACAGTTCCTGCGCGCCAAGGCGGTGATGCGCACCCGGCCGATCTTCCATTCCTCCGACGCGGCAATCCGGGGCCACGTGTTCTGCTCGTTCCTGGCGCTGTTGATGCGCGCGGAACTCGACGAACTCTACAACGACGGGGTTTTGGAATGGGCGGCGCTGCTGCGCGAACTCGACCGGCTCCAACAGGTCCGGCTCCGTCACCGCGAGGTCGATTGGCTGGTGCGCACCGACGCGACACCGGCGGTGAGCGATCTCTTCCGGCGTGTCCGCATCGCGCTGCCGCCCCGGGCGCGACAGGCTAAACCGCCGGACCCCGAGCCGGCGCCGAAACCGGCCCTGAAACGCCGCGGCCGCCCGAGGCGTAGTGCCACGCCGCCTCGAATTTCGCCAAAAATTACGTCAGGCCAGTAGCTTACGAAATTCCGCTGTTGAAGTGGGGCCTCAGGCCGCCTCGTCGTCCCGGGCCGAGCGGAGCGAGGACCCGGGACCGTCGTCAGTGTGGATCGCCTCGCTCGGCTCGCGGTCCCGGGTCCCGCGCGCTGTGCGCGCTTGCCCGGGACGACGATCTTCCATCACGCCGCGTCGGCCAGCCCGCGTTTCTTCAGCAGCGCCGCGGTGGTCGGCAGCCGGCCGCGGAAGGCGATATAGGCCTCGGCCGGGTCGCGCCGGTTGCCGGCGGCGTAGATGAAGCGGGAGAGCCGCTCAGCGGTGGCCGGGTCGAACACGTTGCCGGTCTCCTCGAACGCCGCGAACGCGTCGGCGTCCAGCACCTCGCTCCACAGATAGGAATAGTAGCCGGCCGAATAGCCGTCGCCCGCGAACACATGGGCGAAGTGCGGCGTGCGGTGGCGCATGGAGATCTCCGCCGGCATGCCGATGCGGGCGAGCTCCTTCGCCTCGAAGGCGAGCGGATCGAGGTTTGAGGTGTCGGCCATCTCGTGGAAGGCGAGGTCGACCAGTGCGGAAGCGACGTATTCCACGGTGGCGTAGCCCTGGTTGAAGGTCTGCGCCGCCTTGATGCGGGCGATCATCTCCTCGGGCATCGGCTGGCCGGTCGCGTGATGGCGGGCGAACCTTCCCAGCACCTCCGGCCGCGACAGCCAGTGCTCGTAGAGCTGCGAGGGCAGCTCGACGAAATCGGTGGCGACGTCGGTGCCGGCGAGGCTGGGATAGGTCACGTCCGACAGCATGCCGTGCAGGGCGTGGCCGAACTCGTGGAACAGCGTGCGGGCGTCGTCGAAGGACAGCAGCGCCGGCTCGCCCTTGGCGAAGTTCATCACATTGACGATGATCGGGCGAATGTCGCCGGCCAGCTTTTCCTGCGTGCGGAAGCTCGACATCCAGGCGCCCGAGCGCTTCGAGGGCCGTGCGAAATAGTCGCCGAGGAACAGCGCCACATGCCGGCCATCCCGGCTGACCTCGAAGGCGCGCACGTCGGGGTGATAGACCGGCACGTCGGTCCGCTCGGTGAAGACGAGGCCGAACAGGCGGGAGGCGGTGTCGAAGGCCGCCGCGATCACCTGATCGAGCGGCAGGTAGGGCTTGGTTGCCGCCTCATCGAGGTCGAAGCGGGCCTTGCGCAGCTTCTCGGCGTAGTGCCGCCAGTCCCAGCCGGCGATGGTGCCGTTGAAGCCCTCCTGCTCGGCGAGGCGCTGCAGGTCGCAGAGCTCGCGCAGCGCCCGCGCCTTGGCCGGCGCCCACACCTCCTCCAGCAGGCCGCGCACGGCTTCGGGAGTCTTGGCCATGGTGTCGTCGAGCTTGTAGGCGGCGAAGGTCGGGTAGCCGAGCAGGCGCGCCCGCTCCAGCCGCAGCGCCACCATCTCGGCGATCAGCGCGCGGTTGTCGGTCGCGCCGCCCATTTCGCCGCGGCGGGTCCAGGCCTCATAAGCCTGCCGGCGCAAATCGCGGCGGGCGGAGAAGGTGAGGAACGGCTCGATCGAGGAGCGCGACAGCGTGATCACCGCCTTGCCGGGATGGCCGCGCTCTGCCCCGGCCCGCAATGCTGCGTCGATCACGAAATCGGGCAGGCCGGCGCGGTCGTCCTCGGTGTCCAGCACCAGCGTCCAGGCCGCCTCGTCGGCCAGCAGGTTCTGGGCGAATTGGGTGCCGAGCGTCGCCAACCGCTCGACGATTTCGGCCATGCGGGCCTTGCCGGCGGGGTCGAGCCTTGCGCCGGCGCGGATGAAGGCGAGGCGGGTGCGCTGCAGCAGGCGCTGGGCTTCCGCATCCAGCCGGTCCTTGCCGGCCTCCAGCGCGTCGATGCGCTGAAACAGCCGGGCGTCGGTGAAGATCGCGGCATGATGGGCGGCGAGCCTCGGCGCGATGTCGCGCTCGATCGCCTGCAGCGCCGGATTGGTGTCGGCGCCGCACAGATTGAAGAACACCTGGGCGACGCGGGTGAGCAGCCGGCCGCTGGTCTCCAGGCCGAGCAGCGTGGTCTCGAAGCTGGGCGGCGCGGGATCGGCGGCGAGCGATTCGATCTCGGCGCGGTGGGCTTCGAGCGCGGCCTCGAAGGCCGGCGGGAAATGCTCGGGGCGAATCTCGGCGAACGGCGGCACGCCGAACGGCGTGGACCACGCGGCGATGAGCGGGTTCGGCGCCGGGGCGGACTCGGAGTGGTCGGGATCGGAGAGGTCAGGATTGGTCAACGCGGTCTCCATCGGTGTCGATGGAGAAGTGGGCGCCGAAGCGTCCGAGGGCAAGTTCTCGGCGCCCAAAGACGCGAATGGCCGGGATGACCCGGCCAAACGAGGCGAAACCCCTCAACCCTCACAAATGAAAACGGCCAACGCTAAGGCTGATGCGCGTACATCCGGCGTCATCTGCCCTCAGCGTGGCCGTACACCAGCGTCGCAACTTAATGCGCCGCCGATGATGCCAATATGGAGAGCGAATACGTCACCCGCAAGACAGTTGGACGTCATTTTTACGACAGCGATGCCGCAGCCTGCGTCGCAGGTCTTTGCCGGGCGGCCGCTCCCGGCCCGAGACCTTGCGGGGCGCAAGGCTTGTCTGCGGCAGCCGGCGGGCGGAAGTCAGCGGGCGCCGGTGAACGCCTTGAAGGTGATGATGGTCTTGGTGTCCTGGATGCCCGGAATGAGCTGCACCTTCTCATTGACGAAGTGGCCGATGTCGGTGCCGGCCGGGACGTAGAATTTCACCAGCAGGTCATAGTCGCCGGCGGTGGAATAGATCTCCGAGGCGATCTCGGCATCGGCGAGGGCGTTGGCGACGTCATAGGCTCGGCCGAGGTGGCACTTGATCTGAACGAAGAACGGGATCATCGGAAGGCTCCAGCGAGTTGCGCGACAGCACCACAGCCGGCCCGCCAGCGCAAGCGGCGCAATCCCGACCCCGCCTGTTCGGAGTCCCTTCGGTCGAGGCCCGATCTGGCCGCCCTTCACCTTGGTCGACTTGCGCCCGAGTCGACTTGCGCCCGCCCCATCGGACCACTAGGGACTATGGGGCCGCGCGGAACCCCGCCGGCCGAACCGCCGCGGCCCGCCGCACCCGCGACGAGGCGTTGCCGGCGGAGGGATTTCGGGATGACGACCGGGCACCGCCGCCCCGCGGCCGGTCCGATGCGGGCGGAAAGGCGCGCATGAGTTCTCGGCCGCTGGCGGACACCGCCGCCGACATTCTCGACCGCGTGCGCGAGCGCGCCCCGCGCGTCCATTGCATCACCAACACCGCCGCCCAGGTGCTGACCGCCAACATGCTGCTGGCGATCGGCGCGGTGCCGTCGCTGACCATCTCGGCCGACGAGGTCGCGGCCTTCGTGTCGGGCGCGGATGCCGTGCTGGTCAATCTCGGCACGCTCGACGCGGCACGGCGGCAGGCGGCGCTGATCGCGCTCGACGAGGCTGACGAGAACCGCACCCCCTGGGTGCTCGACCCGGTGTTCTGCGACCGCTCGGCGGCGCGGGCGGCGTTCGCCCGCGATCTCGCGGCCCGCGAGCCGGAGCTGGTGCGCGCCAACCGCGCCGAGGTGGCGGCCCTGACCGGCCAGGACATTGAGGACGTCGAATCGGCGGCGTTCGACCGCTTCGCCCTCGACAATCTCACCGTGCTGGCGATGACCGGGCCGACCGACATCGTCACCGACGGCACCAAGCGGCTCGCCATCGCCAATGGCCATCCGCTGATGGCGCGGGCGACCGCGATCGGCTGCGCCGGCACCGCGCTGATCGCCGCCTGCCTCGCGGTGGAGGACGATCCGTTCGTCGCGGCCGGCGTCGGCCTGCTGGCGCTCGGCATTGCCGGCGAGGTGGCGGCCGCCGGGGCGCGCGGCCCCGGCACCTTCGTGCCGCGACTGATCGATGCCGTCTATCTCCTCGACCGCCATACGCTGACGACCCGCGCCAGGACCGCCGGCCCGCTCGACGTGAAGCCCTGAGATTTGCGGCAGTGAAAGCCGCAGCATGAGACTTGAGGCAAAGAGACTTGCGGCATGAAGCTCGATCCTTCCGTCTACGTTCTCATCGACCCCGACCAGACCTTCGGCCACGAGCCGGTGGCGCTGGCGCGCGCCGCGGCGCAGAGCGGGGCGACGCTGATCCAGCTTCGCGACAAGCGCGGCGCCATTCGCCCGGCGATCGAGCTGGCCCGGGCGATGACGGCGGCGCTGGCGCCGCTCGGAGTGCCGCTCTTGGTCAATGACCGGGTGGACGTGGCGATGGCGGCCGGCGCCGACGGCGTCCATCTCGGCCAGGACGACATGGACCCGGCGACGGCGCGCCGCCTGCTCGGCCCGCGCGCCATCATCGGCCAGACCGTCAAGACCGCCGCACACGTCGCGGCCCTGCCGCCGGGCGCGGTCGATTACGCGGCGGTGGGCGGCGTGTTCGCCACCCTCAGCAAGAACAATCCCGAGCCGCCTCTGGGGCTTGCCGGCTTGGCCTTGCGCATCGCAGCCCTGAAGGCGCGCAAGGCCGGTCTTCCGGTCGTGGCGATCGCCGGCATCGACGCCGGCAATGCCGGCGATGTCATCCGGGCCGGCGCCGACGGCGTGGCGGTGATCTCGGCGGTGGCGAAGGCCGCCGATCCGGCGGCCGCGGTGGCGGCGATCCGCCAAGCGGTCGACAAGGCGGTCGAAGAGGCGCGGGGGGCACGATGACCGCGATCGCCGTCACCATTGCGGGCTCGGATTCCGGCGGCGGCGCCGGCATCCAGGCGGACCTGAAGACGTTATCGGCGCTCGGCGTGTTCGGCGCCAGCGTCATCACCGCGCTCACCGCCCAGAATACGCTGGGCGTGCAGGGCATCTTCGACGTGCCGCCGGACTTCGTCACCGCCCAGATCGACAGCGTATTCTCGGATCTTGCGGTCGGCGCGGTGAAAATCGGCATGCTGTCGCGCCCGGAGACCATCGCCGCGGTGGCGGCCGGGCTCGACCGCTGGCAGGCCGCAAACGTCGTGCTCGACCCGGTGATGGTCGCCACCTCCGGCGATAAGCTGATCACGCCCGAGGCGATCGAGGCGTTGAAAAGCCAGCTCTTGCCGCGGGCGCTGGTGGCGACGCCCAATCTGCACGAGGCAGCCGCCCTGCTTGAGACGGCGGTGGCGGCCGACGAGGCGGCGATGGCGGCGCAGGGTCAGGCGATTTTGGCGATGGGGCCGCGCGCGGTGCTGATCAAGGGCGGCCATTTCGCCGGGCCCGATGCGGTCGACCTGCTGATCCGGCCGGACAGCGTCGTGCGGCTGGCGCTGGCCCGCATCGCCACCGCCAACACCCACGGCACCGGCTGCACGCTGTCGTCGGCGATTGCCGCCGGCCTCGCCAAGGGGCTGGCGCTCGACGCGGCGGTCATGGCCGCCAAGGACTATGTGACCAGGGCCATCGCCGCCGGCGACCGGCTGACCATCGGCCGCGGCCGCGGGCCGACGCACCATTTTCATGCGTGGTGGTAATACGGTTTCCGGCCGGTCATACGGTTTCCGGTTGATCCCTTCGGGATACCGGAAACGATCTCGCCGAAAACCCCTTGTTCGATAACGGGATTTTCGGCGATCGGAATACGACTCGAAGGCTTGATCAGCCGGAAACCGTATCAGGCCCTCGGTTGCGCCGCCGCGCCCCGCCCGCTAGTCCTGTGGCGTGGTCTGGGCCGGGCCGGAGGATGAGACATGCCGGGACGGGGTTCTTTCCGCACGGGGCTTGACGAGGGGGCGCAGCAGCTCACCGGCCAGCTCGGCAAGACCGTCCAGCGCCTGCGCAAGGCCTATAACCTGTCGCTGTCCGACCTCGCCGAGCAGTCCGGCGTGGCGAAATCGATCATCAGCCAGATCGAGCGCAACGAGACCAACCCGACGCTCGCCACCATCTGGCGCCTCAGTCAGGCGCTCGACGTGTCGATCGAGCGCTTCCTCGCCTCCTCCGAGGAGCAGCCCTTCATCGAGACGCTGAGCCGGGGCGACACGCCGCTCCTGGTGTCCGAGGACGGCAAGGTGCGGCTCGCCATCATCGGCTGGATCAAGACCGTCGAATGGCTGCAGTGGTACGACCTCGTCGCCGAGCCGGGCGGCGTGCTGGAGTCGGACGGCCACCAGCGCGGCTCGGTCGAGTGCCTGTCGGTGATCTCGGGCGTGATGGAGGTGGAGATCGGCGACGTCGTCGAGCGCGCCGGCCCCGGCGAGACGCTGCGCTACCGCTGCGACCGCCGCCACGTGGTGCGCAATGCCGGGGCGGAGCCGGCCCACGCCACCATGGTGTGCATCCTCAAGGCGGCGGTGATGGAATAATACGGTTTCCGGCTGATCAAGCCTTCGAGCCGTATTCCGATCGCCGAAAATCCCGTTACCGAACGAGGGATTTTCGGCGAGACCGTTTCCGGTATCCCGAAGGGATCAACCGGAAACCGTATAAGGGGCCTCCGCGTCGTCCCGGCCGAGCGTCAGCGAGAGCCGGGACCGTGAGGGGATTTCGCGCTTCTTCTTGTCTACGGTCCCGGGTCGCGCGGCTTTCGCCGCTTGCCCGGGACGACGAAGCTGTATCACCCCGGCGGGATGCGCGCCGGATCGCCGCCGAGCCCCCGCACCACCAGCCGCAGCATCTGGTCGAGGTCGCCCTCCTCGCGCTCGCGCAGGCACTGCTCGATGAGCTGCGGGTGGAAGAACGCCGCGAAGGCGCCGAACGCCGGCTTGGCGCTGGCGGCGGCATCGGGGGCGAACTCGCCGCGGCTCGCGCCCTCGGCCAGGATCGCGCCGACGATGGCGACGAACGCATCGATATAGTCCTGCACCACGCTCCAGTTCTCATCCATCGCCACCGCCACCATGTCGTGCATCTTGCGGTCGTCGAGGAACAGCGCGCAGCTCTGGACGTGGACGGTGCGCACGACGCTGGCGAGCCGGGCGGTCGCCGGCTCCGGGCGGGCGGCGATGGCGCGGGCGGTCACGAGCAGGCGGTTGACGAGGCTTGCCGCCACCTCCTCATTGATCGCGCCCTTGGAGGGGAAGAAGCGGTAGACATTGGCCGGCGACATGCCGAGCTCGCGGGCGATGTCGGCCACCGTGGTCTTCTGGTAGCCATAGAGCCGGAACAGCCGCTCGGCGGTCTCGACGATGCGGGCGCGGGTGTCGCGCGCCTCGGGCGTGTCGCCGCCCGAGCGCAGCGGCGCGCTTTGGTCGTCGTGACGCGATGCAACGGATCGGCCCACCGCCAACCTCCTCCTGCGGTCTTCGGCTGACCGCCCTCCCCTCTTCCCTCTCCCGCAAGGGGCGAGGGAAGAAACCCGGCTCCCGGCACGCCACGTTCGCGCACCCGACCTTCGGGAACCGTCTCGCCGACACTCTGCTGAGCGCCCGGAAGGGCGTCAACGCGGTATCGGCGGCTGCCGCGACCTGTCCCATATATGAGAAGTGACGTTTATTGACAATCGTCACTTGTCATATAAACTGGCCGCTCGATGAGGGAGGCTCTCTGTCATGCCGCCGCGCCTGATCCCTGCGAAGCCCCTGATCTCGGCGAACCCGAAATTCTGGCTGGCGCCCGCCGTCGCGCTTGGTGTTGCGTTCGCGACGGCCGGCTGCACCGACGGCAAGGCCAAGCAGACGGCGGAGCCGCCGCGCACCGTTCGGGTCGAGGCCGTCCGGCTCGTGCCGCTGGAAACCGCCGTCACCCTCACCGGTACGGTGCGCGCCCGCCACGAGACGCCGATGGCCTTCCGCGTGCCCGGCAAGATCGCCGAGCGGCTGGTCGATTCCGGCGCGCGGGTTGCGGCCGGCGCCGTGCTGGCCCGCCTGGAAGCCGAGGACTACCGGCTGGCGCTGCGCGCCGCCGAGGCCGATGTGCGCGCCGCCCAGGCCGAGATGGAGCGCGCCACCGCCCAGGAAGCCCGCACCCGCGACCTTGCCGCCAAGGGCCACGCCTCGCAGGCCGCGCTCGATCAGGCGGTGACCACCGCCCGCGCCGCCCGCGAACGGCTCGACGCCGCGACGAGCCAGCGCGAGATCGCCGCCAACCGGCTGGCCTATACCGAGCTGAAGGCCGAGGCCGACGGCGTGGTGATGAGCGTTTCGGCCGAGCCCGGGCAGGTGGTGGCCGAGGGCCACGCCATCCTGACGCTCGCCACCGGCACCGCCCGCGAGGCGGTGGTCGCGGTGCCCGAAAGCCGCCTGCCGGCGCTGGGCACGGGCGAGGCCAGGGTGACGTTCTGGGCGATGCCGGGCCGCACCGTCACCGCACGGCTGCGCGAGCTGTCGCCCGAGGCCGACCCGGTGACCCGCACCTTCCTCGCCCGCTTCGCGCTCGACGCGGCCGGCGACGGCCTGCCGCTCGGCATCACCGCGCAGGTGACCGTCACCCCGGCGCCGACGCCGCAGGGCGGTCCGGCGATCGCTGAGGTGGCGTCGACCGCCGTGTGGTGGCGCGGCGATCAGGCGATGGTGTGGGTGGCCGACGAGGCCAAGGGCCGTCTCGTCGAGCGCGAGGTGTCGATCGCGCGGCTCGGGGCCGAGCGCGCCGCCGTGCGCGGCGATCTCAAGCCGGGCGACAAGGTGGTGGTGCTCGGCGTCCACCGGCTCGACGCCACCATGCCGATCCGCACCTCCGAGCTGAACTGAGATCCGCATGTCCCGCTTCAACCTGTCGGCCTGGGCGGTGCGCCATCAGGCGCTGGTGCTGTTCTTCATCGTCGTGCTGGCGGTGACCGGCGCGTGGTCCTACACCAAGCTCGGCCGCAACGAGGATCCGAGCTTCACCGTCAAGGTGATGGTGGTCACCGCGGTGTGGCCGGGCGCCACCGCCGACGAGATGAACCGCCAGGTCGCCGATCCGATCGAGCGGCGGCTGCAGACGCTGCCTTGGCTCGATTACGTCAAGACCTACACCCGCCCCGGATTCGTGGCGCTGCAGGTGGTGCTGCGCGACGACACGCCGCCCGCCGATGTCGGCGAGCTGTGGTATCAGGTGCGCAAGAAGGTCGGCGACATCAAAAGCGACCTGCCGGCGGGCGTGATCGGCCCCTCCTTCAACGACGAATATTCCGATGTCTATATCGCGGTGTTCACGCTCACCGCGCCGGAGGCGAAGGAGGCCGATCTCGTCGCGGCCGCCGAGCGCGTGCGCATGGGCCTGTTGCGCGTGCCCGATGTCGAGAAGGTCGAGCTGATCGGCGAGCAGGCGCGGCGCATCTTCGTCGACATCTCCAACGCCAAGCTGGCGCAGCTCGGCCTCACCCCCCAGACGATCGTTGATGCGCTGTCGCGCCAGAATGCGGTGGTGCCGGCCGGCTTCTACGACACGAGAAGCGAGCGCGTGACGCTTCGCGTCACCGGCGCGCTGGAAGGCGTCGAGGCCGTGAAGGCCGTGCCGGTGGCGGCGAACGGCCGCGCCTTCCGGCTGGGCGACATCGCCGAGGTCTCGGCGGGGCTTGAGGATCCGCCGAGCTTTCGCGTGCGCAAGACCGGCGAGCGGGCGCTGGGGCTCGCGGTGGCGATGAAGAAGGGCGCCAACGTCATCGCGCTCGGCGAGCATCTCGCCGTCGCGGCCGAAGCGCTGCGGCGCGAGCTGCCGGTGGGCTTTGAGCTTAGCCAAGTCACCAACCAGGCCGAGGTGGTCGAGGAGGCGATCTCCGAGTTCCTGTTCAAGTTCGCCGTCGCGGTGTCGATCGTCCTCGTCGTGTCGTTTCTGTCGCTGGGGTTGCGGACCGGCGTCATCGTCGCGCTTGCCGTGCCGCTGACGCTCGCCGGCACCTTCACCGCGATGCTCGCCCTCGGCATCGACCTGCAGCGCGTGTCGCTCGGCGCGCTGATCCTGTCGCTGGGCCTTTTGGTCGACGATGCCATCATCGCCATCGAGATGATGGTGGTGAAGATCGAGCAGGGCTGGGAGCGCGCGAAGGCCGCCACCTTCGCCTGGGAGTCGACCGCGTTCCCGATGCTGTTCGGCACGCTGGTCACGGCCGCCGGCTTCCTGCCGGTGGGCTTGGCGGCCTCCTCGACCGGCGAATATGCCGGCGGCATCTTCAAGGTGATCGCGATCGCGCTGATCATCTCCTGGTTCGTGGCGGTGATCTTCACGCCGTTCCTCGGCCTGCATCTGCTGCCGAAATCGCTGGAGGCGAAGGCGAAGCGGTTCGGCCATGACGAGCACGCCATCTATCGCACGCCGGCTTACGAGCGGCTGCGCCGCATCATCCGCTTGGCGATGCGCCGCAAGCGCATGGTGGTGGCGGCGACGCTGCTGCTGCTGGTCGGCGCGGGCATCGGCTTGAAGCTGTTGCCGCAGCAGTTCTTCCCATCCTCGACGCGCCCCGAGCTGTTGGCCGAGCTGCGCGGGCCGGAGGGCGCCTCGTTCGCGCTGGCCGACGCCGAGGCGAAGAAGATCGAGGCGCTGATCGCCGACGATCCGGATGTCGCGTGGTACACCACCTTCATCGGTGCCGGCGCGCCGCGCTTCTTCCTCGCCTTCAATCCGACGCTGCCCAATCCGAACTACGCGCTGGTGCTGATCCAGACCCGGGACGAGGCGGCGCGCGAGCGCGTGCACGCCAAGCTGCTGCAGCAGGCCGGACAGGCGGAGGGCGCGGCGACGCTGCGCGTCAGCCGGCTCGAGCTCGGCCCGCCGGTCGGCTATCCGGTGCAGTTGCGCGTCTCCGGCACCGAGCTTGCTGACATCCGCCGCACCGCCGAGGATCTGCGCAACGTCATGCGTGCCGACCGCCGCACCCGCGACGTCGATCTCGAGTGGGGCGAGCGCGCCAAGACCATCGAGCTCAAGGTCGATCAGGACCGCGCGCGGCTGCTCGGGCTCGACACCAGCGACGTGGCGCTGGCGCTGCAGATGCTGCTGTCCGGCTATGAGGCGACGCAGGTGCGCGACGGCACGCGGCAGGTTTCGGTGATGCTGCGCGCCGCCCCCGAGGACCGGATGGCGCTCGACCGCATCGGCGATCTGGTGGTGGCGACGCGCGACGGCCGGGCGATTCCGGTGAGCCAGGTGGCGCGCGTCGCCTATGGCGCGGAAGACCCGATCATCTGGAAGCGCAACCGCGAAATGGTGCTCACCGTGCGCGCCGACGTCGCGCCCGGTGTGCAGGGGCCGGACGTCACCGCCGATCTCCTCAAGCGGCTGCCGGCCGAGATGAAGCCGCTGCCGCCCGGCGTGCGCATCGAGGCCGGCGGCGCCTATGAGGAGAGCGTGCGCGCCAATGGTGCGTTGTTCGCGGTGTTCCCGCTGATGGTCGTCACCATGCTGGTGCTGATCATGATCCAGGTGCAGAGCTTCTCGCGCACCGTGCTGGTGTTCGTCACCTTCCCGCTCGGGCTGATCGGCGCGGTGGCGGCGCTGCTGATCGCCCGCGAGCCGTTCGGCTTCGTCGCCATTCTCGGCGTCATCGCGCTGGGCGGCATGATCATGCGCAACACGTTGATCCTGGTCGATCAGATCGACCAGGATCTGGCGAACGGTTCCAGCATAAGCGAGGCGATCCTGGAGGCGACGGTGCGGCGCGCCCGGCCGGTGGTGCTCACCGCGCTGGCGGCGGTGCTGGCCTTCATCCCGCTCACCACCAACGTGTTCTGGGGGCCGATGGCCTACGCGATGATCGGCGGCCTGACCATGGCGACGGTGCTGACGCTGGTGTTCCTGCCGGCGTTCGCGGCGCTGTGGTTCCGGGTGGGCGATCCGGGGGCGGCGGAGACGAAGGCCGAGGCGGCGGCGTGAGTTTCGCCGCGACGTTGGCACGCGGTCGTCCCCGGCGAGCGCCGAAGGCGACAGGCCGGCGGCGCCCCTCACCTCACGCGCACGCCACCACCTTCTGGCACTGCATGCCGAGCCCCTGGACGCCGAGCGTGATGACGTCGCCGGGGCGCAGATATTTCGGCGGCTTCTTGGCCATGCCGACGCCGGGCGGCGTGCCGGTGGTGATGACGTCGCCGGGCTCCAGCACCAGGAACTGGCTGACATAGGAGACCAGCGTCGACACGCCGAACACCATGGTGCGGGTGGAGCCGGTCTGCATGCGCTCGCCATTGACGTCGAGCCACATGTCGAGGTTCTGCACGTCCTTGATCTCGTCGGGGGTGACGAGCCACGGCCCGAGCGGCCCGAACGTCTCGCAGCCCTTGCCCTTCATCCACTGGCCCGAGCGCTCGGTCTGGAAGCTGCGCTCGGAGACGTCGTTGCAGATGCAGAAGCCGGCGACGAACTTCAGCGCGTCCTTCTCGTCGACATAGCGTGCCCTGGTGCCGATGACGACGGCGAGCTCGACCTCCCAGTCGGTCTTCTTGGAATCCTTCGGGATCATCACGTCGTCGTCGGGGCCGTTGATGCAGGAGGGCGCCTTGTTGAACAGGATCGGCTCCTTCGGCACCTCGGCATGCGTCTCGGCGGCGTGGTCGGCATAGTTCAGCCCGACGCCGATGAAGTTGCGGGTGCCGCCGACGCAGGCGCCGATGCGCGCGCGGCTCGACACCTTGGGCAGCTGCTCCGGCTTGAGCTTCTTCAGCTTGGCGAGGTTGCGCGGCGCCAGCGCCGCGCCGGCGAGATCCGCCACGCCCGTCAATTCCTCCATGACGCCGGAGAGATCGCGGATGGTGCCGTCGGGCGCGACAAGACCGGGCTTCTCGCGGCCGCGAGGACCGTGGCGGCAGAGTTTCATGATGGGAACCAAGTCGTTGGGGAGCGGCCGTGCCGCGAGCCCGGCGATCTTGCGTCGCCCATTCCGGGCGTGCAAGTTCGAGCCGGCGAATGCGTGATAATTCGGCCGCAGCTGTTGCGCCTATGCAACGTTTCGGGCCGGCAATTCCATATCGTGATGACAGCGACTGACCGTTGCATCGCAGCAACGTCATAAATCCGTGATGCGAGTCACGCTATGTGTCCGCAAATCAGGCCCCGGGCGACGGGGCGCAGAGTGCGTGAGACGCCATGGCAGACGCGCGGCACTTCCGGTCGCTGTTCATCTCCGACGTCCATCTCGGGACGAAGGGATGCCAGGCGGACCTGCTTCTCGATTTCATTCGCCACCACGACGCCGACACCATCTATCTGGTCGGCGACATCATCGACGGCTGGCGGCTGCGCAGCGGCTGGTACTGGCCGCAGGCGCACAATGACGTGGTGCAGAAGCTGCTGCGCAAGGGCCGCAAGGGCGCGCGCATCATCTATCTGCCGGGCAATCACGACGAGTTCCTGCGCGACTATTACGGCACGCATTTCGGCGGCATCGAGGTGCAGGAGACCGCGATCCACGAGGCCGCCGACGGCCGGCGCTATCTGGTGATCCATGGCGACGTGTTCGACATGGTGGTGCGCCACGCCCGCTGGCTCGCCTTCCTGGGCGACTGGGCCTATGTCTTCGCGCTCGGCGTCAACACCTATCTCAACCGCGTGCGCCGCATGTTCGGCCTCAATTACTGGTCGCTGTCGCAGTGGGCCAAGCTGAAGGTCAAGAACGCCGTCAACTACATCGGCGACTTCGAGGCGACGCTGGCCGGCGAGGCCCAGCGCCATCAGGTCGACGGCGTGATCTGCGGACATATCCACCATGCGGCCATCACGGACCAGCATGGCACCCACTACATCAATTGCGGCGACTGGGTGGAAAGCTGCACCGCGGTGGCCGAGCACGCCGACGGCCGCTTCGAGATCATCACCTGGACGACGCGGGCGGCGGCGGCCGAGCCGGACGAGGAAGCCGAGACCGAGGCGGCCGCGGTGCCGGCGCGGGCGGCCGCCTAGTGCCCTGCCCGCTTCGTTCGCTGGATTGCCAGCGAGCGAAGCGGACAAGCAGGCCACGGAAAACAAAGGCCAGTGTCCTGCCCGCGACGTTCGCTGGTTTGCCGGCGAACGAAGCGGACAGGCTGCTGCACCAGCGAAAGAGGCCCGTGCACGGTGGCGATCCGCGTGGGCACGTCTGACGGGTTCCGTGCACCGGCTTGCGGTTCCTGCGGACTTGAATGACGCACGCGCATCGGGTTGACCACGGCATCGGCGTCAGCCACACCGGAGCCGACGAGTCGGATGCGAGGGACGGCCCGATGAAGATCCTGGTTGCGACGGATGCGTGGCAACCGCAGCGCAACGGCGTCGTTCGGGCCCTCCAGCAGACCAGCGCCGCCGCAGCCCGGTTGGGCGTCACCTTCGAGTTCCTGACCCCGCAGGAATTCTCCACGGTTCCGCTGCCCTTCTATCCGGAAATTCCGCTGTCGCTGGCGCGGCCGTCGGCGGTGGCGCGGCGCATCCGCGACTCGGGTGCCGACCATGTGCACGTCACCACCGAAGGTCCGCTCGGCTTCCTCGCCCGCGGCGCCTGCCTGGAGGCGGGGCGGCCGTTCACCACCAGCTATCTCACCAAGTTTCCCGAATACATCGCTGCCCGCGCGCCGGTGCCGCAGGGCCTCACCTATGCCGCGCTGCGCTGGTTCCACAATGCCGGCGCGGGCGTGATGGTGGTGACGGCGAGCTTCGAGAAGGATCTGCGGGCGCGCGGCTTCCGCAATGTCATGCGCTGGACCCGCGGCGTCGATGCCGACCTGTTCCGGCCGCGCCCCGGCGTCGATCTCGGGCTGAAGCGGCCGGTGTTCCTCTATGTCGGCCGCGTCGCGGTCGAGAAGAACGTCGAGGCCTTCCTCGAACTCGATCTGCCGGGCTCGAAGCTGGTGGTGGGCGACGGCCCCTCGCGCGCGGCGCTGGAGCGGCGCTATCCCGAGGTGCGGTTCGTCGGCGCCAAGGACGGCGAGGAGCTGGCGGCGCACTATGCCTGCGCCGACGTGCTGGTGTTCCCGAGCCGCACCGACGTGTTCGGCAATGTGATGCTGGAGGCGCTGGCGGCCGGGACGCCGGTCGCCGCCTTTCCGGTGCCGGGCCCGCTCGACGCCATCGGCGACGCGCCGGTCGGCGTGCTCGACGAGGATTTGCGGCGCGCCTGCCTCGCCGCACTCGACATCCCGCGCCAGCGCTGCCGCGACTACGCTTTGGCCCACAGCTGGGAGGCGAGCGCGAAGCTGTTCATCGGCAATGTCGAGTCCGTGGCCGGCCGCAACGGCCGGGCCGCCGCGCAGGCGTGATCTTCAACCGGCTTTTCCGGCCAACACGTCGCCGCCGATCCGGCGCCCGTCGCGTTTGCGCTCATCTTCGGGCGCGCCGGCCTGCCGCACCGAGGTCAGCGCGAGGCCGTGCTCGGTCTTCTCCCAGTGGAACGGATCGACGGCGAGCTGCCACGCCGCCCGCCACGCCGCGGCCGACAGCAGCAGCCAATAGACCGGCATGGTGGCGGCCACCCAGCCGATGGACAGAAGCCGCCGCCGCCCCAGACCGGCCAGCGCCAGCGCCGCCGAGGTGAGATAGCCGAACGTCAGCGTGGCGACGGTGAGCCCGGCGAGCAGGACGCCGACGCCCCCGCTGGCGGTGGCGAACCCTTCGGCCGCGTGCAGCGCCAGCACCAGCACGAACAGCGGATGCACCAGCGCCGACAGCACGCTGCCGCCGATCATCAGCTGAAAGGCGAGAAAGCCGGTGAGGCCCAGCTCGCCGAGCAGCCGGCGCGGCCGGCGCATGTGCACCAGCCAGGTCTGCATCCAGCCCTTGAACCAGCGGGTGCGCTGCCGGAGCCAGGCCGGCAGGCGGCGCGGCGCCTCCTCCCAGGTGGTCGAGGCGATCAGCCCGGTCTGCCAGCCGAACCGCGCCAGACGGATGCCGAGATCGGCGTCCTCGGTGACGTTGAAGGCATCCCAGCCGCCGACCCGGCGCAGCACGTCGGCCCGGAAATGGTTCGAGGTGCCGCCGAGCGGCAGTGGCAGGTGATGGGCGGTCACCATCGGCAGCAGCACGTCGAACTGGCCGGCATATTCGCCGGCAAACAGACGGGTGAGCCAGCCGTCGCGGGCATTCTCGATGGCGAGCCGCGCCTGCACGCAGGCCAGCGCCGGCCCGCCTTCGCGGAAGGCCGCGACGGCGTGGCGCAACTGGCCGGGCTCCGGCCGGTCCTCGGCGTCGTAGACCACGAGATGCTCGCCGCGCGCGAACGCCAGCGCGGCATTGAGCGCCTTGGGCTTGGTGCGCGGGCCCGGTGCCGGCGACACCACCACCCGGACGTGCGGCGCCGCCCCCGCCTTCTCGATCGCGGCCCGGGTCTCGGCGTCGTCGGCCTCGATCACCAGCAGGATGTCGAGCTTCTCGCGCGGATAGTCGAGGGCGCCGAGGGCGGCGAGCAGCGGCGCCACCATCGGCGCCTCGCGGTAGAGCGGCACGACGATGGTGTAGCGCGGCAGGTCGCTGTCGGGACAGGTGAGGCGCGGCGGGCGGGCGTTGTCGGCGTGCATCAGCGCCAGGACGCGCAGGGCGATCCAGCCGAGAAAGACGAACGACAGCACGATCTGCGTCACCGCGCCGGCCGCACCCGCCGCCAGCAGCGCGGCAAGAATGATCCCGCCGCCGATCGCCGCCGGCAGATGGCGCCGCCCGCGGCGCACCGCCGCCGACAGGTCCGGCGCCCGCCGCTTGAGGTCGAAGGCCGCGGCCTCGGCCAGCCGCCGCCCGGCGTGCCGCAGCACATACGCCTCAAGCCGCTCGGGCGAGGTCAGGTGGAGGGTGTTGCCGGTGGCGGGCAGCGTGCGCGCCAGTTGCACGAGGTCGCGGATCCGCCGCCCCTGCGGCGCCGCGGCGATGAGAAGGCCCGAGGGCGTGCGCCGGAGCGCCACGAACCCCGCCGCCAGCGCCTGCGGCGGCGGGATCAGGTCGCCGGGGCGGTCGTCCTCGCCGTCGAGTGCCGCGAATTGCAGGCCGAGCCAGGCGGCGAGCCGGCGCAGATAGGCCTCGCGGCCGATGATGCCGGCGGCAACCAGCACCTCATCGCCGCCGACGCCGATCCGCTCGGCGCGGTCCGCGGCATCGAACAGGGTGGCGAGTGGCAGCGTGCCGATCATCGGCACGAGCTCCACCGGCAGGCCGGCCAGCCGCGCCTGCCGAGGCCACGCCCTGGAATTTTCCGCCGACACCGCGTCCCCGCCCGCTTGCGCCCGCCACAATCGTCTGTAAGCGTGCGGCCCATGAAAACTGCGGACAAACGCGGAGCGCGTGGCGCGATGTCGATGCGAGGAATGCGCGCGGGCTGGCTGGTTGCGGCGGCGCTGCTCGCGGCATCGGTGCAGGCCGCGCCGGCGGCGCCGCCCGCTGCGGCGGACCCCGCTGTCCGCGTGCCGAGCTTCTGGGACCCCAAGCACCGGCCGGAGAAGCCGGAGCTGGGGCGTCTGGCGCTGATCCGCTTCCTCACCGAGGAGGACTATCCGCCGTTCAACTTCAAGGGTGGGGACGGAAATCCCACCGGCTTCAATGTCGATCTCGCCCGCGCCATCTGCGAGGAGCTGAAGGTCGCCTGCACGGTGCAGATGCGCCGCTTCGACACGCTGCTCGATGCGCTGAACGAGAACCGCGGCGACGCGGTGATCGCCTCGATCGCCATCACCCCGCAGACCCGGGCGCGGGCCGATTTCACCGACCGCTACTACCGCTCGCCGGCGCGCTTCGTCGCCCGCAGCGATTTCGACCTCAAGGACATCCGGCCGGAGACCATCACCGGCCGCGCGGTGGCGGTGGTGGCCGGCACGGCGCACGAGGCCTATCTGCGGGCGTTCTTCGCCGAGACCAGCCTCAAGACCTTCCCCACGCTCGATGCCGCCAAGGAGGCGCTGAAGGCGCGTCAGGTCGATCTGCTGTTCGGCGACGGCATCGCGCTGGCGTTCTGGCTCAATGGCAGCGACTCGGCCAATTGCTGCGCCTTCCGCGGCGGGCCGTTCCTGGAGAGCCGCTATTTCGGCGAGGGCGTCGGCATTGCCGTGCGCTCCGGCAACGAGCCGCTGCGGCGCGCCTTCGACTGGGCGCTGCAGAAGCTGTGGGAGAGGGGGGTCTATACCGACCTCTATCTCCGCTATTTCCCGATCGGCTTCTTCTGAGCGCGGTCATCCGCTCCGGCGTTCCCGCCCGGGCACCGGCCTGATTGACGCTTCAAGGAGAGCGCGGTTTATCTGCCGCGCCCCATCATTCGAGATTTGTCATGACCATCGACACCGCCGCCCTGAAGGCGCTCGCCGAATCCGCCACCGCCTGGCCGTTCGAGGAGGCGCGCAAGGTGGTCGAGCGGCTGAAGCGGCGGCCGAAGACAGACGGCGAGGCCGTGCTGTTCGAGACCGGCTACGGCCCCTCGGGCCTGCCGCACATCGGCACCTTCGGCGAGGTGGCGCGCACCACCATGGTGCGCCACGCCTTCCGCGTGCTCACCGACGACCGGGTGCCGACCCGGCTGATCGCCTTCTCCGACGACATGGACGGCCTGCGCAAGGTGCCGGACAACATCCCGAACAAGGAGCTGGTGGCGACCGCGCTCGGCAAGCCGCTGACCCAGGTGCCCGACCCGTTCGGCACCCACCCCTCGTTCGGCGCCCACAACAATGCGCGCCTGCGCGCGTTCCTCGATGCCTTCGGCTTCGACTACGAGTTCGTCTCGGCCACCGACTGCTACACGTCGGGCCGCTTCGACGCGACGCTGCTCACCGTGCTGGAGCGGTTCGATCAGGTGATGGCGATCATGCTGCCTTCGCTTCGCGAAGAGCGGGCGCAGAGCTATTCGCCGTTCCTGCCGATCTGCCCGCGCACCAATGTGGTGCTGCAGGTGCCGATCGTCGCGCGCGACGTGACCGCCGGCACCATCTCGTACGACGACCCCGAGACGGGCGAACGCGTCACGGTGCCGGTCACCGGCGGCCACTGCAAGCTGCAATGGAAGCCGGACTGGGCGATGCGCTGGACCGCGTTCGGCATCGACTACGAGATGGCCGGCAAGGACCTCATCGACTCGGTCAAGCTGTCGGGCGAGATCTGCCGGGCGCTCGGCGGCACGCCGCCGGAAGGGTTCAATTACGAGCTGTTCCTCGACGAGAAGGGCCAGAAGATCTCGAAGTCCAAGGGCAACGGCCTGACCATTGAGGAGTGGCTGACCTATGCCAGCCCGGAGAGCCTGGCGCTCTACATGTTCCAGCAGCCGAAGGCGGCAAAACGGCTCTATTTCGACGTCATCCCCAAGACGGTGGACGACTATCTGACCTTCCTCGACAAGTATCCGGGCCAGGACGACAAGACGAAGCTCGCCAACCCGGTGTGGCACATCCATTCCGGCACTCCGCCGAAGATGGACGTGCCGATCTCGTTCTCGATGCTGCTGAATCTGGCCAGCGTGTCGCACGCCGAGGACAAGGCGGTGCTGTGGGGCTTCATCCAGCGCTACGCGCCGGGCTCGGGGCCGGCCACCCACCCCAAGCTCGACGAGCTGGTCGGCTACGCGGTGCGCTACTACCACGACTTCGTGAAGCCGGCGAAGAAGTTCGCCGTCGCCGACGAGGTGGAGCGGGCGGCGCTGGAGGCGCTGCGGGCCGCGCTGGCGGCGCTGCCGCCGGGCACCCCGGCCGAGGACATCCAGGTGCAGGTCTACGACATCGGCCGCGCCATCCCGCGCTACCACGACCTCAAGGCCAAGGGCGCGACGCCGGAGCGCCCCGGCGTGTCGCAGGAATGGTTCGCCGCCATCTACCGCCTTTTGCTCGGCCAGGAGAAGGGGCCGCGCTTCGGCTCGTTCGTGGCGATCTACGGCCTGCCCGAGACCGTGGCGCTGATCGACAAGGCGCTGGCGGGGGAGCTGGCGAACGGGGCGTGAGGGGCCTTGAGGGACACGATGCGCGGTGCCGACCCGTAACGCGTCGGGCGGATCAGCCGAAGGCGTGATCCGCCGATGGCGGTGCCCAAGGGTGGCGCAATACGCTTCGCTATTGCGCCCTTGCTATCGCCGAGTCGCTCTTGCCGAGAGGATCTTGGCCACATCCTCGGCCCTGACCGGGGATTTCAGGGCACGGACCTTTCCGGCGGCATGGAGCTTGCCGCGCCAGGGATCGAAAACCGGCACCCCGGCTTCGACAAAATGCAGGGTGTCGCGCGACACCACGACCAAATCCTCCAGGGCGGCGATCGCCGCGATGAACAGATCGGGCTGGCCGAAGGTGTGGCCGCGCTTCTGGCCGTCGACCACCATCGTCTTCCAGCGGACGATGACATCTTCGGACACCGGCAGGATGCGGCCGGCGAACAGCGGCCGGACGGTGCGATCAAGCCAGAGATTGAGGTCGGTCCGCTGCGATGGGGCGTCGAGCCGCTCGATGCCGTAGCGGATTTCGCCGAAGGTGATTTCGGTCACATAGAGAAGCTCGCCCGGCTGGGCTTCGACGAACGCCAGCACGCCCGGATCGGCCCGCGCCTTTCGCAACTCGGAAATGACGTTGGTGTCGAGCAGCCAGCCCCTCACAGCTCGACGTCTCGGACGGGGGCGTCGAACGACAGCCGCTCGAACTCGATTTCGGCGAGGGGCGAGGCCTGCAGAGCCCGAACGATGTCATGGCCGGTGACGGGGCGCTGCATCCGGTCGAACTCGGCGGCGCTGACCACCACCACGGCGTCGCGGCCGTGCAGGGTCACCCGCTGCGGGCCATGCTCCTGGGCCTCGCGCACCACCTCGCTCAGCCGGGCCTTCGCGTCCTGAAGGCGCCAGCGGTTGCCGGCGGGCGGCGGCGTCCGGCCGCCGGCCCCGGTCTTGGAGCGTCTGGACGTTTTGGAGCGTGTTGAAGGCTTGGAGCCTGCCGGCTGGGTCATGGCCCGACTTTCTAGTCATTACGACCAGATTTTGCCGCAAGGCTACCGGCAGCGGCAAGGCAATTCTCGCGCCTTGCCAAGGGGCGGCGCTGCCAGCGCGTAGGGCGGATCAGCCGAAGGCGTGATCCGCCGATGCCGCAAAAAAGGGCGGAATGCGCTGCGCTATTCCGCCCACACACTTCTTGCATTTCCGGCGAACGGTCCCGGGTCGCGGGCCTGCGGCCCTTGCCCGGGACGACGGGGACGGGGCCTCAGCCGCCGCTCACACCGCCGACTGCACCCACTGCACCAGCTTGGCCTTCGGCGCGGCGCCGACCTGGCGCGAGGCGAGCTCGCCGTTCTTGAACAGCATCAAGGTCGGGATCGACATCACGCCGTATTTGGCGGCGGTGGCCGGGTTCTCGTCGACGTTCAGCTTCACGATCCGCAGCTTGCCGCCCATCTCGGCGGCGATCTCGTCGAGAACCGGCGCGATCATCCGGCACGGCCCGCACCATTCCGCCCAGAAGTCGACGAGCACGGCGTCGGTCGCCTGCAGCACATCCTGGTCGAAACTCGCGTCGGTCACCTTGGCGACGGCCATGATCGGTCCTTTCAATCGAAGGCGGGGCAGTGATTACGTGAAACTAGGGACCGGCCGGGAGAGCGTCAAGGCAGGCCCGGCGCGATGCCGAGGCGGGCCAGCGCCGCCTCCAGCAGCGTGTCCGGCACCGGCAGGACGGCGGGGCCGGCGGTGAACACCAGCCAGCCGGCGACCGGCCGGCCGGGAAAGAGATCCGCCAACAAGGCGCGATAGAGCGCAAGCTGGCGGAGGTGGGCGGGAGACGCCGCCTCGGCGCTTTCCGGCACCATTGTGCCGGTCTTGAAGTCGGCAAACAAAATCGTGTCGTCGCCGATCCACAGCCGGTCGATGCGGCCGCTCACCGTCTCCGCCATGCCGGCCTGCGCCACCCTGCCGGCGATCGGCACCTCGGCGCGACTGCCGGGGCCGAACAGGCGGGCGAGCCGGGGATCGGCGATCAGCGCCAGCGTGTCGGCGATCGGCGCCGCCGCGGCCCTCTCGTCGAGGCCGGCGCGGGATGCGATGACGGCGGCGGCCGACGCGCGGCCGGCCGGCTCGATATCGGGCAGAATCTGCAGCAGGCGATGGACGAGGAGGCCGCGGGCGACGGCGGCTTCATCCTGCGGCGGGCCGCGGCGCGAGGGGCTGAGCCGCCCCGGCCGGGCGGGCGGCATGGGCGCCGGCCGGTCGAGCCAATCAGGCCGGGCCGGGGGCGCGGACGCCGCCGCCACCGCCGCCGGGGCCTCCGGCTGCGGCCAGCGGCTCCAGCGCCACACCGTGCCGTCCCAGCCGTCGGCCGGCTCCTTGGTTGCGGCATGCTCCAGCGCCGCCGTCACCAGATCGTGCCAGCAGCCGTCCGGCTGCTTGGCCTTGCCGCGGGCGCCGGCCACCACCAGCACGTCGGCGGCGCGGGTCAGCGCCACATAGAGCAGGCGGCGGTATTCGTCCGCAGCCTCGGCCCGCACCACGGCGCGCGCCGCCGCGGCCGCCACCGGCTCGCCGGCCTTCACCGGCACCCACAGCAGCGGGCGCGGCGCCCCCTCCGGCGCGCCGGGACGGGCGAGCGGCAGGAGGCGCGGGTCTTTTGAGCCCTCCGGCCGCGCCACCGTGTCGGCGAGGATCACCACCGGCGCCTCCAGGCCCTTGGCGCCATGCACCGTCATCACCCGCACGGCGGCGGACGCCACCTCCATGTCGCGCTTGATCTCGGCGCCGGCGGCGCGCACCCGCGCCAGAAAGCCGGCCAGCGCCGGCACCCCCACCGCCTCGTCATTGAGCGCCAGCCCCAGGAACTCGTCGAGCGGGTCGGCGGCCTCGGGCCCGAGCCTTGCCAGCATCGCCCGCCGGCCGCCGTCGCGGCCGAGCACGCGGGCGTAGAAGTCGAACGGCCGCAAGGCGCGGGCCTCGTCGCGCCAAAGGGCGAGCCGGGCCGCCGCGTCGCGCGCTTTAAGGTCGGTGCTGGCGGCCAGGGCGTCGGCCAGCGTGCCGGTGCGCGGATTGGCGAGCGGCACCAGCTCGTCGTCGGTGAAGCCGAACAGCGGGCTCTTCAGCACGCAGGCGAGGGCAAGATCGTCATGGGCGGTAAGCAGCGCGTCGCCGAGCGCCATCAGGTCCATCACCGCGATGTGCTCGGCCAGCACCAGCCGGTCGGCGCCGGCCACCGGCAGGCCGAGATCCTTCAGCGCCTTCAGCACCGCCTCGAACAGCACGCCGCGCCGGCGCACCAGGATCAGGATGTCGCCGGGCAGGATCGGCGCACCGTTTGCCTTGCGGCGGGCTCCGCCGGTCCAGGAAGCGACGCTCGCGGCAATATTGCGGGCGAGCCGCACCTGCGGGCTCGCCTCGGTCGCGGCGTCGAGCGGCAGGTCCCACGCCTCGCCGGCCTCGGCGGCGGTGTCCGGCTCAAGCAGCGGCCACAGCTCGACCACGCCCGGCGCGCCGGCCCGCACCGACTGGTGGACCAGCGCCGCATCGTCGGCGATCGAAAGCCCGGCGCGCGCCGCGGGGTTGGCGAACACGGTGTCCACCGCATCGAGCACCGGCTGGGCCGAGCGGAACGACACGTCGAGCCGCACGGCGGTGAGGCCGCTTTCGCCGGCCGCCCGCGTGAAGTGGCGCTGCATGGCGCCGAACATGGCCGGCGCCGCCCCCTGGAAGCCGTAGATCGACTGCTTGGCGTCGCCGACCGCGAACACCGTGCGCGACCGCTCGCTCGCTCCTTTGCCGGCAAAGAACTCGGCCGCCAGCGCCTGGATGATCGCCCATTGCGCGGCGGAGGTGTCCTGCGCCTCGTCGACCAGCACGTGGTCGATGCCGCGGTCGAGCTTGTAGAGCACCCAGCTCGCGCCGACATGGTGCAGCAGGTCGCGGGTGCGGCCGACCATGTCCTCGAAATCGAGCAAGGCCCGGCGCGCCTTGGCTGTTTCATAGCGGGCGATGACCGCGGCGGCGAGCACGAGCAGCGCGGCGCTGCGCTCGCTGGCCACGGCGGCGCGGCGGCGGTCGAGCAGCGCCACCAGCCGGTCGCGCTCGGCCGTCAGCGCCTGGGCAAACGCCGGGTGGCCGTCGCGGATGCGCTTCGACGGAAACACCTTGTCGCTGCGCGGCTCGTCCTTGTCGGTCAGGAACACGCGCAGATAGGAAGCGAGCGCCACGTCGCCGTTCTCGGCTGCGGCAGCGGTCTCAAGATAGCCGGCTAACTGCTGGTCCTTGACGCCGCCGGCCGCAAACAGCGCGGCCAGCGCCGGCCAGTCGCCGCGCGCGATCAGCGGGCTTGCCAGCATGTCGGCCTCGATCGCCGCCACGGTGTCGCCGGGGCTGAGGCCGAGGGCGGCGGCGATCTGCGCCACCGCGCCGGTGATGCCGCCGGCCGACGCCAGCCATTCGGCGATGGCGTGGCGGTTCTTGACCGCCTCGTCGAGCGCGCTCTTCAGCCCGTCGTCGGAGGCGGCGGCAATCGCGCTCTCCAGCGCCCGGCCGAGATCGCCGTCGACGTCGGCCGCGGCCTCGACCATCACCCGGGCGCGGGCCTCGGCCAGAAGCTCGCCGGCCTGGCGCTCGTCGAGCACCGAGAAGCCGGCCGGCACCCCGGCCTCGAACGGGAACTGGTGCAGCACCCGGTCGCAGAAGGCGTGGATGGTCTGCACCTTGAGCCCGCCCGGCGTCTCCAGCGCCTCGGCGAACAGCCGCCGCGCCCGGGCGCGGCGGGCCTCGCCCGGCACGCCGCCATCGGTCTCGACGATCAGCCGGTCGAGTTCGTCGTCCGGCGCCGTGGCGAACTTCGCCAAATCCTTCAGCACGCGGTTCGCCATATTGGCGGCGGCGGCCTTGGTATAAGTGAGGCACAAAAGCCGGCCCGGCGGCACCCCGCGCAGCAGGAGCCGCACCACCCGGCGCGCCAGCACGTGCGTCTTGCCGGAGCCGGCATTGGCATCGACCCAGGCCGAGCGGGCGGGATCGGAGGCCGCGGTCTGGTCGAGCCGGGTCTTTTCGGGGATGACGAAGCCGCTCACGCCTCGCCCTCCTCGGTGCCGCCACCGCCGGTCGCCGACCATTCGGCGACGCGGGCGAGGTGGTCGTAGTCGCCGTGGCGGCCGGCGAATTTCGGGCGCACGTGCGCGACGTAGCCCTGGGCGGGATCGCAAAAGCGCGCCACCAGCCGGGCGAGCCCGGCCACCGCCTGCGGCGCGAGATCGGCCAATGCCACGTCCTGCGGCTTGACCGGCAGCCAGGCACCCGGCGGCTCGCCGCCCGACACCCGCACATAGATCATCGCCTCGACCGGCGTGCCGGCGGCGATGTCGGCGAAGCCGCCGCCGGTCACCATCGCCGCCTCCAGCGGCAATTGCGGCGCGAGGCCGGAGGCGACCTGCGGGTTCGAGGGCGGCTGGCCGGTCTTGTAGTCGATCACCACCGCGCCGGTGGCGGAAAGATCGATGCGGTCGGCGCGGCCGGTGAGCGTGAACGCCGTGCCGGGCACCACATAGCTGCCGGAAATCTCGACGAGGCTCGTCACCTGCGTCTCGGCGCGGCGCGCCATCTCCTCGGCCACCAGCCAGCGCGCCACCCGCACGAAACGCGGCCACCACACCGCCCGAAGCTCGGGGAAGCCGTCGATGCGGGCGAACGCATCGCGCCCGAACGCGAGCAGCCGCGCCAGGGCGTCGGGCGGCAGGTTGTCGGGATAGGCTTTCAGGAAGGCTGCCAGCGCCTCGTGCACGATGGTGCCGCGGGCGGGGGCGGCGACATCGGCCTCCAGCGGATCGAGCGGGCGCAGCTTCAGCACGTGGCGGGCGAAGATGGTGTAGGGGTCGCGCACCCAATCCTCGATCTCGGTCACCGACAGCCGGGCCGGCCGCAGCGCCAGCGGCGGCGCCGGCATCGGCCGGGCGACCGGCTTCGCGGGCGGCGCGGCATCGACCAGCCGGGCCAGCGCCAGCAGCGTTTCGCCGCGCGCCTCGACCTCCGTCCACGCCTTGCCCGACACCGCGGCAAGCCGCTGCAGGAAGCGCGCCGGCACGGTGGGCGCGCCGCCGGCCTTGCGGGCCCGCGTCAGCACCACCTCCGGCGCGCCGAACGCCTGAACGAAATCGTGGGCGGCGAGACCGATGCGCCGTTCCGGCAGATCGAGCCCCAGCGCCCGCCGCATCGGCCGGCTGAGCCAGGGATCGTTGGAGGTGTCGGGCGGCCAGCGGCCTTCGTCGAGGCCGGCGATCACCACCCGGTCGAGCGGCACCATGCGGGCTTCGAGCGGGCCGAGAATGCGCACCCGCGCGCCCTCGTCGAACGCCGCGCGCACGGCAATGCCGCTCATCAGCGCCGGAACCGCTTCTGCGTAGTCGGCTAAGGACATCGGCGCGGCGTCGTCGGCCGCCTCCAGAAGCGCCGTAAACAGCTCGTCCAGCGCCTCGGCGTCGTCGCCCACAAGCCCCGCCGCGCCGTCCGGCCCCGCGGTGACGGCTTCGATCGCCGCGCGGTGGGCATCGACCAGCACCCGAAGCGGCCGCACCGCGCCGCCGCCGAGCGCCAGGAACGCGCCAAGCGCGGCGCCAAGCCGCCCCGCCAGCGCCTCGGCCTGCTCGAACAGCCAGGGCGCGAGGTTGCGCCGCCGGGCCTCGGGCGAGGTGCGCATCTCGGCCAGCGCCAGCCGCAGACCATTGACCCCGGCGCCGGGGCGGGGGCCGCGCAGCACCGCGACCTCCAGCGCCTCGCGCTCCTTCGCGAAGGCCGGCGCCGGCAGGCCGAACGCCACCGCCGGCTGGTTGAGCAGCGCCATCAGCCGCACCGGCGCGAGATCGGACGCCGCCGCCTCGGCGACGAGGCGGGCGAGCAGGCCGGCGGCGGTGTCGGCGAGCGGCACGCCGGCCGAGTCGTCCACCGCGATGCCCCAGCGGGTGAGGTCGGCGGCGACGCGGCGCGCCAGCGCCCGGTCCGGGGTGATCAGCGCGGCGTGACGGCCCGGCGTTTCCAGCACCTCGCGCAGCGCGAGGGCCGCGGCCAGCGCCTCCTCCTGCGGCTCGGCGGCGACCGCCAGCATCACGCTGTCGAGGGCGGCTTTCGGGTCGAGCCCGGGTTCGGGCACCGCCCACTGCTCGGTGGTGGCGGCCGGGCGCAGCGCCCGCGACAGCAGCCGCTCGCGGCCGGGCGAAGCGGGCTCGGCGAGGGGTTCCACCGCGTCGCGGCCGATGCCGATGGCGGCAAGCGTCTGGGCGAGGCCAAACTGCGGATGGGTCGGCAGCGGCTCGCCGTCGTCGCCGGGATCGAGCAGGCCCCAGGCGGCCTCGTCGAGGGTCGTATCGAGGCCCGGCAGCACCACCGCGCCCAAAGGATGGCGGGCGACGGCGGCGATGAGATCGCGGGTCGCCGGGATCGAGCCGGTCGAGCCGGCGACGATCACTGGGCCGGGGGCGCCGGCGGCGATCCGCGCGGCTTCGCGCGCCGCCAGGAGGTCGCGCCGCGCCGCCGGGTCGATCAGGCCGCGCTCGGCCAGGATCGCCGGCCACAGATCCTGCGCCACCGCCTTGAGGAAGCGCACCGAAATCTGCCAGTAGCGGTCGAGCTCCTCGGGCACCAGCCCGTCGAGCCGCGACCACGGCACGCGGCCGGTGGCCATGCGGTCGATCAGCCGGGCAAGCTCGTCGGCGAGCGCCAGCGCCGCGGCCGGCGCGGTCGCGAGCCCCGCCGTGCCGTCGAGCCGCAGCTCCGGGCTTACGGCAAGCTTCGTCACGAGGCGCGCCAGCAGCAGGCGGCGGGCGAGCGGCGCGATCGCATCCGGCAGGTCGGGGATGCCGTCATCGGCCGCGCCGAAATCGATCTCGTCCTCGCCGACCTCGCCGAGCGGCACCAGCCGCGGCAGCAGCGTGGCGCGGCCGCCGCGCGCCTCCAGCAGCGCCGATTCGGCCAGCCGGCAGGCGCGCCGGGTGGGCAGATAGAGCGTGGCGCGGGCGAGCGCGGCCGGATCGCCGGCATCGGGAAAGTCCGCCACCAGCCGGCCCTCCAGCAGCGCCGCGGCGAAGGTGGCGAGGAACGGCGCACCGGGGGGAATGGTGAAGACGCGCGGGCTCACGGAAGGGGTCGAACTCCGCTTTGATGCGGTTTCCGGTTGATCCCTTCGGGATCGCGGAAACGGCGTGCCGGAAACCGGATGATTGCGCCGGACGCTTCACGGCCGGCCGAGATTCCGGCGATTCCGCCTACTTGGCAAGGTGGGAGGCGGGCGGCGAGAGTCCGTCCACCCTGCGAACGATTCCGGGTCTCGAGGCCGCTTGCCGGGATGACGCCGCGGGTATGGCGGCCGGTGCTCAAAACGCCTTGGGGAGTCCCGCGTCCTTCAAGATTTCGTTCGCCGTGTGCCGGCTCTTGGTGCGCGGCACGATCAAGGTGCGGCCGGTGTCCCTATGGCGCCATTTCTCATGCGATCCCTTGCCACCCGGCACGGGTTGCCAGCCGGCATCCCGCAGCAGGCGCGCCAGTTCTGCATAGAAATCCTTGGTCATGCTCAGGCGGCGCTCAGCACCACGTCGCGGCGTGCAACGATCTGGATCGCCACCGGCTTGCCGCCGAGCGCCGTATTGTCGGCGATCATCTCCGGCGCCAGCGCGTGAACGAGCGTCACGAACGCCTCGAACGTCTCCGCCTCGCCGTGCAGGCCGGGAATATCCGACTGCGAGAAGAACACGCCGGCCTCCTCGTCCCAGATGGCCGAAACGTGGAAGGCTGCTTGAGCTTGGTCCAGGCCGTCAGACATGTCGGAATGCTAGGATAGATCGGCTTCGCTGCCAATGTCGCCGACCGACGCGCCCGCTCACGACGCGGCGCGGCGGCGGCCGGCGATCGCCGCCTCGGCCAGCGCGATGGCCGGCGGCGTGCCGACATGCAGCCACAGCCCGTCGAGCACGCGGCCGTGCAGGCGGCCCTGCGCCAGCGCCGCATCGAAGATGCGGTTGAGCGAGAACGGCCCGGCAGGCGCCCCGGCGAACAGCCGCGCCTCCATCAGGCAGCAGCCGGCATAGACGAAGGGGGCGGTGGGCGCACTGCCGCGCCGCGCCAGCCGGCCGTCCGGCTGCAGGAAGAAGTCGCCCGCGCCATCGAAGCCGACCGCGGCCTCGCGCGGCACCACCAGCATCAGAATGTCGGTGGTCGAGGGATCGAACGCATCCGCCAGCGCCCGAAGATTGGCGCCGGCCTCGTCGATCCAGAACGAATCGGCGTTGGTGACGAAGAAGCGCTGGCCGAGATGCGGCAGCGCCTTGACGACGCCGCCGCCCGAGTCGAGCAGCTCGGCGCGCTCGTCCGACAGGATGATGCGCGGCCGGCGGCGGCCCTTCAGATGCGCTTCCATGCGGTCGGCGAGATGATGGACATTGACCACCGCACGCTCGATTGCGGCCTCGGCCAGACGGTCGAGCACGTGGTCGATCAAAGTGCGGCCCGCAACCTCGATCAGCGGCTTGGGCGTGGTGAGGGTGAGCGGGCGCATGCGCAGGCCGAGGCCCGCCGCCAGCACCATCGCCGATGTCGGCAGGGCCACGGTCATCGCGCCGCACCGCCGGGGAGACCGTCGAGCGGCAGATCGTCGAGCGGAACATGCGCGGCGTACCACGCCTTGAGCGGCGCCAGATCCGGATGGGCGAGGCAGCGCCCGAGATAGCGCGCCACCCGCGGCATATGGGCGAGATAGAGCGGCTTGCCGTCGCGCTTGGCGAGGCGGGCGAAGATGCCGAGAATCTTGGTGGCGCGCTGCGCGCCCAGCACCGCATAGTCGCGGGCGAAGCGCTTCGCGTCGAAGGCGGAATCGCCGCGGCGGCGCAGCGCGACGTAATGGCCGAGCAGCGCAAGCTCGACATCCTCGGCGACATCGACGCGGGCATCCTGGGCGAGCGAGGCGACGTCGTAGGCGGCGGGGCCGATCACCGCATCCTGGAAATCGATGACGCCGACCCGCGCCAGACCCTCGCGGCCCTCCAGCCAGATCAGATTGGGCGAGTGGAAATCGCGCAGCACCCAAGTCATCTCGGACTTCGTCATTCCCGGCTTCGTCATGCCTGACTTCGTCGTGTCGGGTTTCGCCGAGTCGCTCTTCGCCGCCTCGTCATTCGTCGATTCGTCGTCCGCGGCGCCGATCACCGCGCCGAGCGCATCGCGCCACAGCGCCGTGAACGCTTCGCGCTCCCCCGGCTCCAGCGCGACGGCGCGAAACGGCAGGTACCAGTCGATCAGCAGCTCGACCTCGATCAGGAAGGCGTCGAAATCGTAGCGCGGCAGGACGTGGTCGAGGCGCACGGCCACCGGCACGCGCGGCGGCAGCGGCGTGGCGTGCAGCGCCGCGAGCAGCTCGATGGCGGCGCGATAGCGCGCGACGATCGGCTGCGGCGGCGCGCCCTCCACCACCCGCCCGTCGCCCAGATCCTCGACGATGAGCAGGCCCTTCGTTAGGTCGGCGGCCAGGATGTCGGGCGCCGACAGGCCGCGCTCGCGCAGAGCGCGCGCCATGGCGACGAACGGCGTCACGGTCTCGGCGAGATGGGCGACGCGGCTGTAGGGCAGGCCGCCCCGCACCGGCGGCCCGTCCGGCCGGGCGGGCGCATCCATCAGCACGGCGTGGCGGCCGGGCTCGCTCAGCCGCTCGTAGCGCCGGCTCGATGCGTCGCCGGCAAGCGGCCGGCGCACCGCATCGCCCCAGCCCGCACCATGAAGAAAGACCCGGATCTCGCGCATGCGCTTCAGCCGGGCCGCGAACGCCCCGTGGCCGACGAGGCGGGCATGGCGCGCATCGGGGCCGCGGCTCGGCGCCAGCGCCATCACGATCTCCAGCCGGTCGGCGGCGAGCACGGAGGCCGCGCGCTCCGGCCATTCGACCAGCACGGCGGCGCCTTCCGCCGCCTCCTCGAAGCCGATCTCCTCCAGCTCGTCGGCGCTGCGCACGCGGTAGAGATCGGCATGCACCACCGGCACCGGCAGGTGATCGTAGATCTGCATCAGCGTGTAGGTCGGGCTCGGCACCTCCAGCGTCTCGTCGCCGGCGAGCGTGCGGATCACCGCGCGCGCCAGCGTCGACTTGCCGGCGCCGAGATCGCCGGCCAGCGTGACGAGATCGCCGGGCCGCAGCGCCGCCGCCAGATCGCGCGCCAGCCGGAGCGTCGCGCGCTCGTCGGGCAATTCCACATCCCAGGCGGACCCGGCGGGCACGTCGGTCATTTGCCACCTATTCCGGGGCGGTCACGGGCTTGACCGGGAAGCGCACCGCCACCGCGGTGCCGCGCCCCGGCGCGCTTTCGATGCGGACCTCGCCGCCGTGCAGCGCCACCAGCGAGCGCACGATCGACAGGCCGAGCCCGGCGCCGCGATGCTGGCTGTCGCCATTGGCGAACGACTCGAACCGCTCGAACACCTTGTCCTTCAGCTCGTCGGGAATGCCCGGCCCCTTGTCGGCGACGCGGAACTCGACGGCATCGGCCTCGACGCGCACCGACAGCGTGACGGTGCCGCCGGGCGGCGAGAAGCCCACGGCGTTGGACAGGAGATTGTAGAGCACCTGCCGCAGGCGCTTGCCGTCCGCCTGCATGGTGCCGGCACCGGGGGGCACGTCGAGCACCAGCTTGAGGCCCTTCTCGGCGATGCGGTCCTGCACGCCATCGCTCGCCGCCCGCATGGTCTCGCGGATGTCGATCTCGGACGGCTCGAAATTCATCGCCCCGGCATCGATGGTGGCGAGATCGAGAATGTCATCGATGATGGCGAGCAGCGCCGCGCTCGAGCCGGTGATGTGGCCGACATAATCGTGCTGCTTGGCGTTGAGCGGCCCGATCGCCGGATCGCCGAGCAACTGGGCGAAGCCGATGATGTTGGTGAGCGGCGTGCGCAGCTCGTAGGAGACGTGGTGGATGAAGCGCGTCTTCAGCGCGTCGGCCTGCTCCAGCGCCTCGTTCTTCTCGGTCAGCACGCGTTCGACCGACACAGAGTCGGTCACGTCGCGGAACGTCACCAGGGTCGAGCCGTCCGGCAGCTTGGCGGCGGTGGCGTCGAGCACGCTGCCGTCGGCGCGCTCGATGCGGCGCGCCACCGGCTCGTGGCGGCCGCCGATGGCGGTGACCGTGGCGCGCAGCACCGGCCAGACATCCTCGTTGCACATCGCCTGACACCACGCGGCGATGACCTCGATGTGCGGATGCGCCGCCAGCGAATCCGGCGACAGCCGCCACAGCCGGGTGAAGGACGGGTTGTGCAGCTTGAGCCGGCCGTCC
Source organism: Blastochloris tepida (assembly GCF_003966715.1). Classification (NCBI taxonomy): domain Bacteria; kingdom Pseudomonadati; phylum Pseudomonadota; class Alphaproteobacteria; order Hyphomicrobiales; family Blastochloridaceae; genus Blastochloris; species Blastochloris tepida. The sequence continues at coordinate 3,489,536 of NZ_AP018907.1, read as the reverse complement.
GAGCCGAACACCGCCACCGCCTCGGCGAGATTGTCGAGCGTCTCGCGATGCAGGCCGGAGAGCTGGTTGATGCGGCTCTGCAGATCGATGCGCTCGGTGATGTCGTCGAACAGATAGGTCAGGCCGCCATCGGGATTGGGATTGATGACGACGCGCAGCATGCGCCCGCCCGGCAGATGCCAGCCCTGCTCCTGCGGCTCCAGCGACTGGTAGGCGGTGAGGAAGTTGTCGCGCCATTTGCGGAAGTCGGCCTGCTCGGGCAGCTTGCGCTCGGAGCGCAGGCGGTCGAGCACGTCGGCATCGGCCGGGTGCTCGTCGAGGAAGGCGCGGTCGAGGCCGAACAGGCGCTGATAGGCGGGATTGTAGAACACCAGCCGCTTCGACGAATCGAAGATGGCGACGCCGGTGGCGAGGCTGTCGAGAATGCGGCGGTGGGCGGTGATGGTCTGCTGCAGGCCGGTGCGCACCTGCTCGGCCTCGGTGGCATCGAGGGCGATGCCGGCGCACACGCCGCTGCGGTTGACGATCTCGACCACGTCGAGCTGGCGCCGCTCGCCGGCGACGATGGCGGCGAGGCGCTTCTCGAACCGGCCCTGCTTGGCGCAGGCCTGGGCCGCGGCCTGCCGGTCGGCGCGGTCGAGCAGCTCGATGCCGCGCCCGACCGCCGCCTCCGCCGTGCCGGCATCGACGGCGGCGGCATAGGCGGCGTTGGCCCAGGTCAGGCGGCCGGCGGCGTCGCGCACCCACATCGGCACCTGCAGGCTCTCGACCAGACTGCGCAGAATGGTGGCGTCGCGCTCGGCACGGCGCAGCCGCTCGGCCAGATCCGCCGCCTCGCCGCGCGCGCCGGTGGCCTCGCGCAGGCGCAGCACGGCGCAGCCGCCGATGGCGCGGCCGTCGGCCTCGATGTGGCGGCCGGCATGGGTGGCGAGGATCATGGAGAAGGCCTCGCCGCGCTCGCGCAGCCGCTCGACCGCGGTCTCCAGCGCGCCCGCCTGCTCGGCCGCGAGCCACGCGCCGAACGCCAGCACGCGCAGCGGCTGGGCGGCGCCGACGATCTCGATGTCGCCGGAAATCTCGGGATCCTCGCCGCCGCCCCACACGGCGATGACCTGACGGTCGAGCTGCAGCAGCGTGCGGACGCGGTCGGTCTCGGCGCGCAGCGTGGCGAGCTGGGCGCGGGTGGCGGCGCGCTCCTTGCGGGTGCGCCGGCGCAGGCGCACATACTGCAGCGCCAACAGGATGGCGAACAGCGACGCGCCGCAGGTGAGGGCAGCGGCCAGCATCTGATGCGGGCCGAGCTGGGCCACCAAAGTGGAGGCCTGCTCGCGCAACGTGTCGGCACGCGCGATCCCCGGCGCCCCGGCCGACAGAGAAACGGCCGCGACGGCCGCCGCTCCCGACAGCAGGCGACGGCACCCATGCGCGGTCCGACCTCGTTCCGCCATCCGCATCACCTCGGGGAATTCATGCGACGCCAGCGATCCCGCAGAACCGCGCGGCCCGGATCGCCATCCGTTCCGCGCATGTCCGCAAGACCGACTGCCGGCAAGACGCCCGCTCCCGCCGCCGAGCGCGAGAATCCCGCCTGTCGAGGCCACGCCTCGAATCGCCGTCACTGTAACCCCGAGGGGACTCCCCGCAGAAGGGGAATTTCGGCCGCCGGCCGGCGTTCAGCGACCGGCGGCGCGAATGGGATCAGACCGTCACCGCCCGCCCGGAACAGCCGGGCGTTCCGGTCTCTTCGCCTGTCGCATTTTCTTTCGCAAAACCGGTGCCCACTTTTGCGGAAAATGCTTCAGAGCCCATCGAACAGCGCCGTCGACAGATAGCGCTCGGCGAAGGAGGGGATGATCACGACGATGGTCTTGCCGGCGAACTCGGGCCGCGCGCCGACCTCGAGCGCCGCGGCCACCGCCGCGCCCGACGAGATGCCGACCGGAATGCCCTCGTAGCGCGCCAGCGCCCGGGCGGTGTCGAACGCCGTCTGGTTGCCGACGGTGACCACCTCGTCGATGACGCCGCGGTCGAGCACGTCGGGCACGAAGCCGGCGCCGATGCCCTGGATCTTGTGCGGGCCCGGCTGGCCGCCGGACAGCACCGGCGAATCCTCCGGCTCGACGGCGATGACGCGGACGCCGGGCTTTCGCGCCTTCAGCACCTGGCCGACGCCGGTGATGGTGCCGCCGGTGCCGACGCCGGCGATCACCACATCGACCTTGCCCTGCGTATCGTTCCAGATCTCCTCGGCGGTGGTGCGGCGGTGGATGTCCGGGTTCGCCGGGTTCTTGAACTGCTGCGGAATGATGGCGCGCGGCAGCTCCTTCACCAGCTCCTCGGCGCGGGCGACGGCGCCCTTCATGCCCTTGGCGGCCTCGGTGAGCACCAGCTCGGCGCCGAGCAGCGCCAGCATCTTGCGGCGCTCGATCGACATCGATTCCGGCATCACCAGGATCAGGCGATAGCCGCGGGCGGCGGCGACGAACGCCAGCGCGATGCCGGTGTTGCCCGACGTCGGCTCCACCAGCACGGTGTCGGGCGTGAGGATGCCCTGCGCCTCCAGCGCGTCGATCATCGCCACGCCGATGCGGTCCTTGACCGAGGAGATCGGGTTGAAGAATTCGAGCTTGGCCAGGACGGTGGCCTTCACGCCCTTGATCTGCGGCAGGCGGTTGAGCCGCACCAGCGGCGTGTCGCCGATGGTGTCGGTGATCGAGTCGTAGACGCGGCCCCGGCCCGGGGTGCGGGCGGGCTCGAACTGCGCGTGCGTGGCGTGCTGGTGTGCGGCCTGAACCATGATGTCCTCCCTGATCGGCATAATATACGTCCAGTTTCAGGTTTTATATAAATAACCTTGTCGTGATTGTATTATTGACCCCGAGGATTGGTCCCGAGACGGGTTCCCGCACGCGCGGAAAATGCTCCTGCAGCCGGATCCCGTATGATGCGCCGAAGTGATTCACGGGCGACGGAGGACGGCATGGCCGGGCGGGCACTGGCGGGCAGGAACTTGACGGCAGGAAATTCGGCCGCAGGACATTCGGCGGCAAGACATCCCGCGGACGGCATCGGGCGCCGGGCGGCGCGGGCCGCGGCGGCGGCCACGGTGGCAGCCTTCCTCGCTTCGGGCTTGACCTGGAGCCTTGCCCCGGCGCCGGCCGCGGCCGCAGGCGTGCCGTGCCGCACCTCCGGCAGTTTCGAAAGCTGGCTGGAAGGGGTGAAGGCCCAGGCGCGGGCCGAGGGCGTGCCCAATTCGGCCATCGAGGCCGGGCTCGCCGGCGTCGCCTACGACCCCGCCATCATCCGCCGCGACCAGGGCCAGGGCGTGTTCCAGCAGACGCTCCTCACCTTCGCCGGCCGCATGGTGTCGAACGACCGCATGGTGCGCGGCAAAAAATATCTGGCGCAGTATTCGGGCGTGCTGTCGCGCATCGAGGCGACCTATGGCGTGCCGGGCGAGGTGCTGGTGGCGTTCTGGGGGCTCGAGACCGATTTCGGCTCGGACATGGGCAAGTACCACGCTCCCACCGCGGTGGCGACGCTGGCCTATGACTGCCGCCGCGCCGACTATTTCCGCCCCGAGCTGATCGACCTCTTGCGCATCGTCGCGCGCGGCGACCTCAAGCCGTCCGAGATGCTCGGCGACTGGGCGGGCGAGCTCGGCCACCTGATGTTCACGCCGACCGACCTCTACCGCTACGCCGCCGACGGCGACGGCGACGGCGACGGCCGCATCAATGTCATGCGCTCGGTGCCCGACGCCTTCGCCACCGGCGCCAACTTCCTGCGCGGGCTGGGCTGGCGGCGCGGCGAGCCGTGGCTGGAGGAGGTGTCGGTGCCGGCCGACATGGACTGGTCGCAGGCCGACCTCGAGAACATGCTGCCGCGCGCGGCGTGGTCGCGCATGGGCGTGCGCACCCCCGCCGGCGGCGCGCTGGCGGCGGGCGGCCCGCCGGCCGCGCTGCTGCTGCCGATGGGCCGGAACGGCCCGGCCTTCCTCGCCTATCCCAACTTCAAGGCCTATCTCGGCTGGAACAAGGCGATGGTCTATTCCACCACCGCCGCCTACTTCGCCGCGCGCCTCGACGGCGCGCCGGCCATGTCGCGCGGCCGCGCCACCGTGACCCCGCTCACCACCGAGCAGATGCGCCATTTGCAGGGCCTGCTGCGCAGCGCCGGCTTCACCCGCGACGCGCCGGACGGCCGCTTCGGCCAGGGCACGCGCGCGGCGGTGCGCGCCGCGCAGATGCAGCTCGGCCTGCCCGCCGACGGCTATCCGACGCCCGAATTGCTGTCGGCGCTGGAGGGCCGGCGATAGAGCATTTTCCGCAAAAGTGGATACCGGCTTTGCGAAAGAAAATGCGATAAGACAAGAACTTAGAGCATCCGCCGGCCGGGCGCTGCGTTCCTTCCCTCTCCCCTTGCGGGAGAGGGTGGCGAGACCGAGCAATGCGAGGTCGAGCCGGGTGAGGGGTATGTACCGGTGAACGCAGGAAGATTTACCCTCACCCGCCTCGCGATCCATCGATCGCTCGGCGCCCTCTCCCGCAAGTGCCTGCGCCCGAGCACGCGCAAGCGCGCCCCGGGTGGGAGAGGGAAGAAGGCGCCGGGTGAGCGCAGATCGCGTCACATCGTGCGGGTGCGCGCGGACCCTTCGTCGCCGGCCGGCGGCGCCAGCACCGAGATCAGCGCCCGCTTGATCGCCGCCTGACGCTGGGCGCTGGTGATCGGCGCGCCGGTGAGGTCGGTGACGTAGAACACGTCCACCACCTTCTCGCCGAAGGTGACGATGTGGGCCGAGCCGATATTGAGGTTGAGCCGCGACAAAGTGGCGGTGAGATCGTGCAGCAGGCCCGGCCGGTCGAGCCCGGTGACCTCGATCACCGTGAAGCGGTTGGACCACTGATTGTTGAGCGTCACCTCGGGCGGCACGTCGAACGCCTTCTGGCGCGTCTTGGGCGCGGCGCGGCGCACCATCGCCGCGGTCAGCGGCACGTCGCCGGTCAGCGCCTTCTCGATGGCGTCGCACACCCGGCCGACGCGGCGGGTCTCGTCGGTTTCGTCCGGGAATTCGCGCGAGATGGCGATGGTGTCGAGCGCCAGCCCGTCGGTGGTGGTGTAGATCTGGGCATCGACGATGTTGGCGCCGGCCGCGGCGCAGGCGCCGGCGATCACCGACAACAGCCGCGGATGGTCCACGGCCAGCACGGTCACCTCGACCACGCCGGGCCGGCCGGCGAGGTCGAACTTGGTGGCCGGCAGCCGGCCGGCAGCCTCCGACTCTCGCACGAAGAGGGCGTGCGACAGCTTGCGGGCGAGATCGACCTTGAGCCAATAGTGCGGATAGTGGCGGGCGATGTAGGCCTCGATCTCGGTCGAGGTCCACTCCGGCAGCGCCGCGCGGAACAGATCCTGGGCGGCGGCGACGCGCTCGCTGCGGTTGACCTCGGAGAAGCCGCCGGTCAGCACCGGCTCGGTCTCGTAATAGAGCGTGCGCAGAAGCTGCGCCTTCCAGGAATTCCACACCCCCGGCCCCACCGCATGGATGTCGGCGGTGGTGAGCACGGTGAGCATCTTCAGCCGCTCCAGGCTCTGCACCACCCCGGCGAAGGTCTCGACGGTCTTGCGGTCGGACAGATCGCGCGACTGGGCGATGGTGGACATCGTCAAATGATGCTCGACCAGCCAGGCCACGGTGTCGGTCTCGGCCGGGGTGAGGCCGAGCCGCGGGCAGAAGCGCCGCGCCACCCGCGCCCCCAGGATCGAGTGGTCCTCGGCGCGGCCCTTGGCGATGTCGTGCAGGAACAGCGCGATATAGAGCAGCTCGCGGTTCTGGATGCCGGCGAACAGCTCGTTAGCGAGGCCAAGCGAGGGATCGGTGCCGCGCTCGATGGTCGACAGCACGCCGATGCAGCGGATCAGATGCTCGTCCACCGTGTAGTGGTGGTACATCGAGAACTGCATCAGCGCGACGATGCGGCCGAACTCCGGCACGAATTTGCCGAGCAGCCCCACCTCGTCCATCCGCCGCAGCACGGTCTCGGGATCGTTCTTCGACACCAGGATGTCGCGGAAGAGGCGATTGGCCTCCTCGTTCGCGCGCAGCGCGTCGTCGACCAGCCGAAGCTGGCGGGTGATCAGCCGCATCGGATCGGGATGAAAGGCGAGGTCGTGGCGGTCGGCGAGCCAGAACAGCCGGATCAGATTGACCGGGTCGCGCTCGAACACCTCGTCATCGACGATGCTGATGCGGTTGTGGTCGACGATGAAGTCGCCGGTCTCGCCGAGGCTGCGGCGGCGGCGGGGGATCAGCCGCTGGACGAAGCGGTTGAGCACCGGCAGCGACTTCGCCTCGTTCTCCTCGAGCTGCGAGCAGACGATGCGGGTGAGATCGCCGACGTCCTTGGCGATCAGGAAGTAGTGCTTCATGAAGCGCTCGACGTCGCGCTGGCCGGGATGCTCGGTGTAGCCGAGCCGCAGCGCCATCTCGCGCTGGACGTCGAAGGACAGCCGCTCCTCCGCCCGCCCGGTGAGGAAGTGCAAATGGCAGCGTACCGACCACAGGAAGTCCTCGGCGCGGCGGAAGGTGGCGTATTCGGCCTTGGAGAACACGCCCTGCTGCAGCAGGCCCGCCGGCTCGCGCACGCGGTAGACGTATTTGGCGATCCAGAACAGCGTGTGCAGGTCGCGCAGGCCGCCCTTGCCGTCCTTGACGTTGGGCTCGACCAGATAGCGCGAGGCGCCGACCCGGCGGTGGCGCTCGTCGCGCTCGGCGAGCTTGGCGGCGACATAGTCCGACGCGGTGCCGGACACCACCTCGCGGTCGAAGCGGGCGACCAGATCGTCGTAGAGCGCGCGGTCGCCGCAGACGAAGCGGGCCTCCAGCACGGCGGTGCGGATGGTGATGTCGGCCTTGGCCTGGCGGATGCATTCGTCGATCGAGCGGGTGGCGTGGCCGACCTTCTGGCCGATGTCCCACAGCGTGTAGAGGATCGACTCGGCGACGCTCTCGCCCCAGGCGGTCTGCTTGTAGGGCAGGAGGAACAGCAGGTCGATGTCCGAGCCCGGCGCCAGCAGGCCGCGGCCATAGCCGCCGGTCGCCACCACCGCCATGTGCTCGGAGGTGGAGTGCTCGTCCGAGCCGTAGAGGGCCGAGCCGACATGCTCGTAGAGAGCGCGAATCAGGCCGTCTTCCAGGTCGCTGAGGCGGGCGGCGCAGGCGCGGCCCTCGCCGTCCTCGGTCAGCCAGATCTCGGCCTGACGGCGGCCGTCGGCCAAGAGCTGCTTGGCGCGCTGCACCACCGCCATCTTGAGCCCGGCGGGGTCGTCCCGGAGGCGGGTGGCGATGGCGTCGAGATCGGCGGCGAACGCCGCCTCGTCGAAGATCGCCTCGAACGGGCGCGGACGCTGGACACGGCTGCGGGCTGGGCTTCGCGGCATGGCACGGGGATAGCGGACCGCAGCGGCGCTGTCATCCGGAGATACCGGGGGCGTCACGACGGGCTGCGGGCCGCCGCCTTGAGACGGTAAAGCGCCTCCAGCGCCGCCTTCGGCGTCAGGTCGTCGGGGTCGAGCCCGGCCAAAAGCTCGGCCACCGGGTCGGGGGCCGGCGCGGGCGCTTCGGCGGCCTTGGGCCGCACGGCGGCGAACAGCGGCAGGTCGTCGGCGAGGCGGTGGATGGGGGCGCCGCGGTCGCCTTTCTCCAGCTCGGCCAGCACGGTCTTGGCACGCGCCACCACCGAGGCGGGCAGGCCGGCGAGCTTGGCGACCTGGATGCCGTAGGAGCGGTCGGCGACGCCTTCGGCCACCTCGTGCAGGAAGATCACCTCGCCGTGCCACTCCTTCACCCGCACCGTGGCGTTGGTGAGCCGCTTCAGCCGCGCCGACAGCGCGGTCAGTTCGTGGAAGTGGGTGGCGAACAGCGCCCGGCAGCGATTGGTCTCGTGCAGGTGCTCCAGGCTCGCCCAGGCGATGGAGAGGCCGTCGAAGGTCGCCGTGCCGCGGCCGATCTCGTCGAGGATCACCAGCGCCCGCGGCCCCGATTGGTTGAGGATGGCCGCGGTCTCGACCATCTCGACCATGAAGGTCGAACGGCCGCGGGCGAGGTCGTCGGCGGCGCCGACCCGCGAGAACAGCCGGTCGATGACGCCGACATGGGCGCGCTTCGCCGGCACGAACGCGCCGGTCTGCGCCAGCACCGCGATCAGCGCGTTCTGGCGGAGAAACGTGGATTTGCCGGCCATGTTGGGGCCGGTGACCAGCCAGATGCGGCCGGCCTCCCCGGCGGGCGTCGGCGGCGACAGATCGCAGTCATTGGCGACGAACGGCCCGCCGCCGCGGCGCAGCGCCTGCTCGACCACCGGGTGGCGGCCGCCCTCGACGCGAAACGCCAGCGACGAATCCACCACCGGCCGCGTCCAGTCCTCGGCGGCGGCCAGGGTGGCGAGTGCGGCCGTCACGTCGAGCACGGCCAGCGCCCGCGCCGCCGCCTTGATGGCGTCGCCCTCGGCCTGCACCTGCGCCACCAGCCGCTCGAAGATCGCCAGCTCGATCGCCAGCGCCCGGTCGGCGGCGGTGGCGATCCGCGATTCAAGCTCGCTCAACTCGACGGTGGAGAAGCGCAGCGCCCCGGCGAGCGTCTGGCGGTGGACGAAGGTGGCGTTGAACGGGGCCCCGAGCAGCCTGTCGCCGTGCTGGGCCGCGACCTCGACGACGTAACCCAGCTGGGCGTTGTGGCGCACTTTCAGCGACTTGACGCCGGTCTCCTCGGCATAGCGCGCCTGGGTCTCGGCGATCACCTTGCGCGAATCCTCCGACAGCCGCCGCAGGGCATCGAGGTCGGGATCGTAGCCCGCACGCACGAAGCCGCCGTCGCGCTTGAGCAGCGGCAGCTCGTCGGCGAGCGCCGCGGTGATGGCGGCGGAAAGGGCAGGATCGGGCGCGGTGAGGTCGCGCACAGCGAGAGCGATCTCGGCCGGCGGCGCGGCGGCGGCGACCCGGCCGGCCAGTTCGGACGCGACGCCGAGGCCGCGGGCAAGCGCCGCGAGATCGCGCGGGCCGCCGCGACCGAGCGCGAGGCGGGCCAAAGCGCGCTCGATGTCGGGCGCGCTCTCCAGCAGGGTGCGCAGGCCGAGCCGCAGGTCGGCCGCCTCGACCGCCCAGGCCACGGCGTCGAGCCGGGCGTTGATGGCGGCTGGCTCGGCCAGCGGGCTCGACACCCGGTCGGCCAGAAGGCGGGCACCGGCGGCGGTGACGGTGCGGTCGATGGCGGCGATCAGGCTGCCCTGGCGGGCGCCCGACAGCGCGCGCAGCAGTTCGAGATTGACGCGGGTCGCGGCGTCGATCGCCATGGTCTGCCCCAGCGCCTCGCGCTGGGGCGGAGCGAGCGGCGGGCGCTGTCCGAACTGGGTGCGCTCGATATAGGTTGCGATGGCGGCCGCCGCCGTCAGCTCCAGGCGCGAGAACGCGCCGAACGCCTCGGGCGTGGCGACGCCGAAGAAGGCGGACAGCCGCCGCTCGGCGGTCATGGCGTCGAAGGCGTCGCGGCCGAGCGGGGTCACCGCCCGCTGCTCGCGCCAGAACTCGGCAAGCTCGGTGTCGGAATAAAGAGTATCAGGGAGGACGATCTCGCCGGGATCGAGCCTTGCCACTTCCGCGGCGAGCCGGCCCGCGCCGACCTCGGCGACGTGGAAGGCGCCGGTGGATATGTCGGCCCAGGCGAGGCCGAAGTTCGCCTCGCCCGACGACGGCCGGGCGCGGGCGACCCCCAGGAGCCAGTTGTTGCGGCGGGAATCGAGAAGCTGCTCCTCGGTCAGCGTGCCGGGGGTGACGAGGCGCACCACGTCGCGCCTGACCACCGACTTCGACCCGCGCTTTCGCGCCTCGGCCGGGTCCTCGGTCTGCTCGCATACCGCGACGCGGAAGCCTTGCGCGATCAGCCGCTGCAGATAGTCGCCGGCGCGCTCGACCGGCACGCCGGCCATCGGGATGTCGGCGCCCTTGTGCTTGCCGCGCTTGGTGAGCGCGATGCCGAGCGCGCGCGAGGCAACTTCCGCGTCCTCGAAGAACAGTTCGTAGAAATCGCCCATCCGGTAGAACAGCAGACAGTCCGGATTGGCGGTCTTGATCTCGATATACTGCGCCATCAGCGGCGTGACGCGCTCGTCCGCCGCCTCCGCGCCGCCGGTGTCTTCGGCTGTGGTATTGTCCGGTTTGGTGTTGGCCGGTCTGGTCATGCCGGGACGCTATCAGAGCGGGGAGGCGGATTCACGCGACCGGCGCCGGCCGGCTGTGGGTAATACGGTTTCCGGCCTACAGGGCCGGAAAACCGTATCCCGATCGCCGAAAACCCCGTTATCGAACAAGGATTTTCGGCGAGACCGTTTCCGGTATCCCGAAGGGATCAACCGGAAACCGTATAATACGAAAGCGCAATCGCCCGTTCTGCCGATTGTCGAGCCCGTGCCATTGCCGCCGCGGCTTTAAGACCCAAAACCTAGCCACGATGCACCGCGAGGCCGGTTGCGCCTTCGCTTGAGGGAGCGGAACGAACCTCCTACGGTGCCGGCCCTCCCCGCCAAGAGATTCGCTAGGATTTTTCGATGCCGCCCAAGACCAGCAAGCGCCGTCCGCGCCCGACATTCACCGACCAGGAGGCACTGCACTTCCACCAGATGGGGCGGCCCGGCAAGCTCGAGATCACGCCGACCAAGCCGATGGCCACCCAGCTCGACCTGTCGCTCGCCTATTCGCCGGGCGTGGCGGTGCCGGTGCTGGCGATCGCCGAGGACCCGGCGCGCGCCTACGACTACACCGCCCGCGGCAACATGGTGGCGGTGATCTCCAACGGCACCGCCATCCTCGGGCTGGGCAATCTCGGCGCGCTGGCGTCGAAGCCGGTGATGGAAGGCAAGGCGGTGCTGTTCAAGCGCTTCGCCGACGTCGATGCCATCGACATCGAGGTCGACACCGAAGATCCGGACGAGTTCATCAATGCGGTGAAGTATCTCGGCCCCTCCTTCGGCGGCATCAATTTGGAGGACATCAAGGCGCCGGAGTGCTTCATCATCGAGCAGAAGCTCAAGGAGCTGATGGACATTCCGGTGTTCCACGACGACCAGCACGGCACCGCGATCATCGCCAATGCCGGGCTGATCAACGCGCTGCACCTGACGGAACGCGACATCAAGAGCACCAAGCTGGTGGTCAATGGCGCCGGCGCCGCGGCCATCGCCTGCGTCGAGGTGCTGAAGGCGCTGGGTTTCGCCTCCAACAACGTCATCCTGTGCGACACCAAGGGCGTGATCTATCAGGGCCGCACCTCGGGCATGAACCAGTGGAAATCGGCCCACGCCGCCCAGACCGAGGCGCGCACGCTGGCCGAGGCGCTGGTGGGGGCCGACGTGTTCTTCGGCCTCTCCGTGAAGGGCGCGCTCACCCCCGAGATGGTGGCGTCGATGGCGCCGAACCCGATCATCTTCGCCATGGCCAATCCGGACCCGGAGATCACGCCGGAGGAGGTGGCGGCGGTGCGCAGTGACGCCATCATCGCCACCGGCCGCTCGGACTATCCCAACCAGGTCAACAACGTCCTGGGCTTCCCCTACATCTTCCGCGGCGCGCTCGATGTGCGGGCCTCGACCATCAACATGGAGATGAAGCTCGCAGCGGTGCGGGCGCTGGCGGCGCTGGCGCGCGAGGACGTGCCCGACGAGGTCGCCGCCGCCTACGGCCAGCGGCCGATCTTCGGCCCCGACTACATCATCCCGGTGCCGTTCGACCCGCGCCTGATCCACGCCGTGCCGACCGCGGTGGCCAATGCGGCGATGAAGACCGGCGTCGCCCGCCGGCCGATCGTCGACATGGAGGGCTACCGCCAGCAGCTGCAGCAGCGGCGCGATCCGGTGGCCGGCGTGCTGCACCGGGTGTTCGAACGGCTGCGCCGCCGCCCCCGCCGCGTGGTGTTCGCCGAGGGCGAGGAACAGCAGGTGATCCGCGCCGCGGCGAGCTTCGTCAACCAGCGGCTCGGCACCGCCGTGCTGGTCGGCCGCGAGGACAAGATCAAGGCGGCGGTGAAGGAGATTGGCCTCGAACTGCCGGAGGGCATCGAGATCGTCAATGCCGCGCTGTCGGCGCGCAGCGGCGCCTACGCCCAGCACCTCTATGAGCGGCTGCAGCGCCAGGGCTATCTGCTGCGCGATTGCCAGCGCATGATCAACAACGACCGCAACCACTTCGCCTCGTCGATGGTGGCGCTGGGCGACGCCGACGCCATGGTGTCGGGCGTCACCCGCAATTTCTCGGTGGTGCTGGAATATGTGCGGCAGGTGATCGACACCAAGCCGGGGGCGCGGCTGATAGGCCTGTCCATGGTGCTGGCGCGCGGCCGCAACCTGCTGGTCGCCGACACCGCGGTGACCGAGATGCCCTCCGCCGCCGATCTCGCCGAGATCGCGGTGCAGGCGGCGGCCGCCGCCCGCCGGCTCGGCACCGAGCCGCGCGTGGCGCTGCTCGCCTTCTCGACCTTCGGCCACCCGCACGGCGAGCGCTCGGCGCAGGTGATCGAGGCGGTGCGGATCCTCGATTCCTGGGGCGTCGATTTCGAATATGACGGCGAGATGAGCGCCGAGGTGGCACTGAACCGCACCTTGATGGGCACCTACCCGTTCTGCCGCCTGTCGGGCCCAGCCAATGTGCTGGTGATGCCGGCGATCCACGCCGCCGGCATCTCGACCCGCATGCTGCAGGAGCTGGGCGGCGCCACGGTGATCGGACCGCTGCTGGTGGGGCTCGAAAAGTCGGTGCAGGTGCTGCCGCTGTCGGCCAAGGACACCGACATCGTCAACATGGCCGCGCTTGCCGCCTACAATATCGGCGGGTGAGTGAAGCTGGGGTGGGGGCGACGGCGGCGAAGGCTGCCGTCCGCCCCAACCGGATGTCGTCCAAAACCGAAAGCGTCCGGGCCAACCCCACTCCAACGGCTCCCGGCGGCGAGGCGCTTTCATCGTCGGCGGGTCGGAATTCCGGTGGCCACCTCATACGGTTTCCGGCCAATTTCTGGTTTCCGGCTTCGCTGCGCGCGCTTGGAAGATGCCCCCCACCCCCGACCCCTCCCCACCATTCACTACGTTCATGGGGGGAGGGGAGAAGAGGCATCCCGCTTCTCCCCTCCCCCCGCGAGCTTCGCGAGCGGTGGGGAGGGGTCGGGGGTGAGGGGTACCCAGAACGCCCCGGCGTGTCCGGTTTCCGGTGGCAAACCGAGACGGGTCCCGGCTCGCCGGTGTTCCGAGCCGATCCGCCGGAAACGACCCCGCCGGAAACCGCCTCACGCCGCCCGCGACTTGGCCCGCTCGGGAAACAGCGCGGCGAGCCCCTCGGCCGAGGCCGGGGCGATGCCGCGCTCGGTGATCAGGCCGGTGATGAGCCGGGCGGGCGTGACGTCGAAGCCGGGATTGGCGACGCCCGAGCCGTCCGGCGTCAGCTGCACCTCGACGATGCGGCCATCCGCCGTGCGGCCGGAAATGTGGCTGACCTCAGTGCCCGAGCGCTCCTCGATCGGGATCTTGCGGCCGTCGGTGAGCGTCCAGTCGATGGTCGAGGACGGCAGCGCCACATAGAACGGCACGCCGCAATCGTGCGCCGCCAGCGCCTTGAGATAGGTGCCGATCTTGTTGCAGACGTCGCCGGTGCGGGTGGTACGGTCGGTGCCGACGATCACCAGATCGACCTGGCCGTGCTGCATCAGGTGGCCGCCGGCATTGTCGGCGATCACGGTGTGCGGCACGCCGGCATGGTTCAGCTCCCAGGCGGTGAGGAAGGCGCCCTGGTTGCGCGGGCGGGTCTCGTCCACCCACACATGGAGCGGGATGCCGGCCTGGAACGCCTGATAGATCGGCGCGGTGGCGGTGCCCCAGTCGACGGTGGCGAGCCAGCCGGCATTGCAATGGGTGAGGATGTTGACCGTCCGGCCCGGCTTCTTCGCCGCGATTTCCTTGATCAGCTCGGCGCCGAAGCGGCCGAGCGCGGCATTGATGGCCACATCCTCCTCGGCGATGGCGTCGGCCTCGGCGAACGCCCGCTCGGCGCGCGCCTCCGGCAGCAGCGCGCAGACCGAATCGACCACCCGCCCCAGCGCCCAGCGCAGATTGATCGCGGTCGGCCGCGTCTCGGCCAGCGCGCGGTGAGCGCGCTCCAGGCCGATGTCGGTGGGATCCTCGTCGAGGCCCAGCGCCAGCCCGTAGGCGGCGGCCGCCCCGATCAGCGGCGCGCCGCGCACCTGCATGGTGCGGATCGCCACCGCCGCATCCTGGAGCGAGGCGAGCGTGAGGGTCTCGAAACTGTGGGGCAGGCAGGTCTGGTCGATGATCCCGACCCCGCCCGCTTGGTCGCGCCAGATGGTGCGCCAGGGTTTGCCGTCGATCTGCATGGCGCGCACCATAGCCTCCTCGCGCGCCGCCCGCTATGGTGGCGCGGCGGTGCCGGACTGGGATCGAATTGCGATCCGCGGCAGGATGGCACCGTGCGCGACGCGCATGACGCTCGGGGACGACTCGGGGGCGACCCAGGGGAGACTCGACGCCATGGCGGCGCGGTTTGTCGTGCAACGAGGCCGCGGATGCGGGACCGGCAGGCGCGCCCCACGCGTGGCTCCAGGTTCCTCCTGCGCCTCCTTCCAGGGCCGGTCGGTGAGATGGTGACGCTCGATTTCGAAGCAGAATACGACAATCGCGCCCGGGTTCCGGAGCATGCCGAAATTCTGGCCGCGTGGGAGCGCGATGCCGCCGCCTACCGCGCCGGCCACGGCCGCGCCCAGCTCGGGCTGAAATACGGCCCCTCGCCGCGCCAGACGCTCGATTTGTTCCGGCCGGCGATCGATTCGGTGGGCGCCGCGGTGCTGTTCATCCATGGCGGCGGCTGGCAGTCGCACGGGGCGGCGGACTTCAGCCACCTCGCCGGCGGCGTCAATGCCCGCGGGCTGGCGTTCGCGGTCGCCGGCTACGACCTCTGCCCGGAGGTCACCGTGCTCAACATCATCGGCCAGGTGCGGGCCGCGGCGATCGCGCTGCACCGGCGCATCGGCCGCGCGGTGGTGGTGGTGGGCCACGGCTCGGGCGGCCACCTCGCCGCCTGTCTGGTGGCGACCGACTGGAACTCCATCGATTCGACGCTGCCGCCCGATCTGGTCTCGGCCGGGGTGGCGCTGTCCGGGGTGTTCGACCTGCGGCCGCTGGTCTCCACCAGCATCAATGCCAAGCTGCGGCTCGACGAGAACGAGGCGCACCGGCTGTCGCCGATCAACTGGCAGGTCGCTGCCGGGCGCACCTTCGACGCCTGGGTCGGCGAGGACGAGAGCAGCGAATATCACCGCCAGAGCCGCGAGCTGGTCGCCGCCTGGAGCGAGCGCGAGGTCGCGGCCCAGGTGGTGGTGGCGCCGGGCGCCAACCATTTCAGCATCCTGGCGCCGCTCGCCGATCCCGACAGCGCGCTCACCCACCGGCTGGTCGAGCTGGCGCGCGGCACGCGGCTGACCCGGGTTCCGGCCTGAA
This sequence comes from Blastochloris tepida, assembly GCF_003966715.1. NCBI lineage: Bacteria > Pseudomonadati > Pseudomonadota > Alphaproteobacteria > Hyphomicrobiales > Blastochloridaceae > Blastochloris > Blastochloris tepida. Next base: position 3,473,991 of record NZ_AP018907.1, on the reverse strand, counting down.
ATCGGGAACCAAGCGGGTCCGGCCGGATTTCGATCAGACAGGAGAGGGGTCACATGGGATTTCTGTCAGAGGTGGGCGCCATCTTCGGGTTCGGCCCGAAGCCCGAGGCGATCGAGCGCGAGGCGCTGAAGGGCGAGCTCGACGCCGGCACGGTGGCGCTGGTCGACGTGCGCGAGGCCGGCGAGTTCGAGTCGGGCCACGTGCCCGGCGCGGTCAATGTGCCGCTGACCAGGTTCTCGATCGACCTGCTGCCGAACGACGGGCGCACCGTGGTGCTGATGTGCCGCTCGGGCGCCCGCGCCCGCATGGCCTTCGTGCGCGCCATGGCCGCCGGCCGGCCCGGCCTCAAGGTCTATAACGGCAGCATGCTGGACTGGTCGGCCGCCGGCGAGGACATCGTGCGCGGCAACGGCTGAGACGGCGGCCCTTGCCGCTGACCCGCCGCCGTCATGGCCGGGCTCGTCCCGGCCATCCACGACTTAAAACGTATATTCAAACAAAGACATGGATGGCCGGGACGAGCCCGGCCATGACGACGGTGGAGTTGCGGCAGACACGGCCGGCGCAGCTCTTGCTGAAAGAGCGCCTGCCGGCTCGATCTCTCCGCCTCGGCAGATTCAGGGCCGCGAAGACCGTGGTCCCGCGCTCAGGCCGCGTGGCGGTTGGCGCTGGCGCCGAAATGCTCGATGTAGCGCGGGCTGATGGCGGTGCGCGGCAGGATGATCAGCACGTCGGTGGTGCCGAACTGATGGTCGATGACCGCGCCGTCGCCGACATAGCCGCCGAGCCGCAGATAGCCCTTCACCAGCGGCGGCAGCTCATGGAGCGCCGCCTTGGCGTCGATCGCCTCCTTGGGCATGCGGTTCATCTCGACATAGCGCTGCGGCAGGGCGCTGGCCCGCCATTCCTCCGGCGCCCGGGCGTGGTGGTGCAGGAAGGACAATTGCAGCGCCAGCGCGTCGGGATCGGTGCCCTCCAGCGAGGCGCAGCCGATCAGCGCGTCGATATCGTGGCGCAGCACATAGGCCCAGATGCCGTGCCACAGAAGCTCCACCGTGCGCTTGTTGCGGTAGGGCTTGAGCACGCAGGAGCGGCCGAGTTCGAGGAAATTGAGGGTGCTGTGGCGGCGCATCAGGCTGCCGATGTCGAACTCGGCCGCCGAATAGAAGCCGCCATGGCGGGTGGCGACGCACTGGCGCAGCAGCCGGTAGGTGCCCACAACCTTCGGCTGCTGGCGGCCGAGCACATTGGTGGTGGCGTCGTGGTCCAACACCAAGAGGTGGTCGCACACCGCGTCGAAGCCGTCGACATCGCGCCGCGCCAGCCGGGTGGCGGCGTCGGGGATGGCCGACATCTCGTCGTAGAACACCTTGTAGCGCAGCTTCTGGGCCTGGCGGACATCGGCCGAATTGCGCGCCAGCCGCACCTCCAGCGGGCCGATGCGGCCGAGGGTGGCGGTGCCCGAGGGATGCTGGCGGGTGTCGCGGTGGCGGATGCCGCTATAGGCGCGCAGCAGCGGGATAAAGCCGGCGCTGGCCTGATGAAGCGGCAGGAATTTCGCCATGATCGCCTTGGGGCCAAGGGGGGCGAGCCGGCTCGCGCCAAATCTTTTCGCTCCAGTTCCTTGCGCCCCAAGAGATCCTTGCGTCCCAAGAGATCCTTGCGCCCCAACCCCCTGCGCGCGCTTCGGCATGACGTCTCCCCACCCGGCGTTTCGCCACGGCTGCCGTGGACGTGCCGACAGTTCTTGATCGGCCATTGTTGACCGGCCGCCCCGACACGCAATCGGGCGAATCACGGCGAACCGTCACTGAAGCATCTCAATGCGACGGTTAGAACATAAGTGTCGGACAGTTCCGTGACAACCGCGCGGGGTACGGCCGGCCGGGGCGGCCCGACCTGCGCGCGCAGTCCGCGGCGGCGGGGCGGGGATGCCGTCTCACGCCACTTCGGCAGGCCGGGCGCCGCCGGCCGCGGCCAGCGCCGCCTTCAGCGCGTCGGCGTCGAGCGGCTTGGTGAGGAAGCCGTCCATGCCGGCGCTTTCGGCCTCGCGCCGGTCCTCGGCGAAGGCGTTGGCGGTGAGCGCGATGATGCGCACCTGCCCGGCCTCGCCCAGCGCCCGGATGCGGCGAGCCGCCTCCAGCCCGTCGAGCCGCGGCAGCTGCACGTCCATCAGCACCAGATCGAACGGCGCACCGGCGGCGTGCGCCTCGACCACCGCCGCCACCGCCGCCTCGCCGTCGCCCACCACCTCGACGCGGTGGCCGAGCTTGGTCAGCATCACCCGCGCCAGGAAGGCGTTGATGTCGTTGTCCTCGGCCACCAGCACCGACAGCCGGACTTCCGGCTCCGGCGGCGCCAGCCCGGGCAGGGCATCGGCCGGCTGGATGGCCGGGGCCGTCACGTCCGGCAGGCCCGGCCGCAGCCGCTCGGCGAGCGAGCCCGGCCGCACCGGCTTGACCAGATAGACGTCGTAGCCCGCCTGCTGCAGGCCGGCGAGGTCGCCGCGCTCGGCCGGGCTCAGCAGCACGACGCGGCGGCTGGCCCGGGAGCGCGCGGCGGCGCCCAGCGCCATCGCCGCCTCCAGCCCGATGCCGCGATCGACGATCACCGCGTCCCAGGTGCGCTCCCGCAGCACCAGGCCGGCGGTCATGGCGTCGGGGGCCAGGGTGGCGGTGGCGCCCCACGCGGCGAGGCGGGTGCGCAGGATCGGCCCCAGCACCGGCGAATCGCTGATCACCAGACAGGTCTGGCCGGTGAGGTCCGGCCACGCCGCCGGGTCGGCCTCGGCGAGCGCCGGCAGCGCCAGCGCAAACGCGAAGCTGGAGCCGCGGCCGGCCTCGCTCTCCAGCGCGATCGAGCCGCCCATGCCGCGCACGATGCGCTCGGCGATGGCGAGGCCGAGCCCGGCGCCGCCGTGGCGGCGGGTGGCGGTGACGTCGGCCTGCTCGAACTCGGCGAAGATGCGGGCACGGTCCTGCACCGGGATGCCGGGGCCGGTGTCGGCGACCTTGAACGCCAGCTTGCCGTCATCGGCGCGCGCCACCGCCACGCTCACCCCGCCGGCCTCGGTGAATTTCACCGCATTGCCGATCAGATTGAGCAGCACCTGACGCAGGCGGATCGGATCGCCCAGCACGCGGCGCGGCAGGGCGTCGTCGAGGTCGGCCACGAGCTCGATCTCCTTGGCCTGGGCGCGCGGCGCCAGAAGCTCGACCACCTCGACCACCAGCCGCCCCGGATCGAAGGCGGTCTCCTGCAGGTCGAGCCGGCCGGCCTCGATCTTGGAGAAGTCGAGGATCTCCTCGATCAGGCTGAGCAGCGCCTCGCCGGAGGTCTTCACCGCCGCGGTGTAGCTGCGCTGCTCGGGGGTGAGGGCGGTGTCGAGCAGGAGGTCGGCCATGCCGAGAATGCCGTTGAGCGGCGTGCGCACCTCGTGGCTGACGATGGCGAGGAACCGGCTCTTGGCGCGGCTCGCCGCCTCGGCGCGCTCGCGGGCATCGGCGAGCTGGGCGAGGATCAGCTCGGGCGCGGCGGGGCCGGCAGCGGGCGCCGCCGGGGCCTCGTCGCCCTCGGCCGTCGCGGCCCTCGCGGCGTGCTCGGCCACCGCCAGACGCTGGGTCAGGCCGGCGATGGTCTGCTCCTGGACCGCGGCGCGGCGGCTCAGCGCGGCGCGCGAGGCCGCCAGCAGGCCGATCCCCAGCAGCAGCGCCAGGGCCACAAGCGCGGTCACGCCGGCCAGGGCGTAGGCGGCATCGGGGGTATCGAGCATGGCAGACCTCGGGCCTTCTGGAGCGTCCGCCGTTCGGATCCGGCGTTCGCTCCAAGTTCCTGCTTTGTCAAGTTCTTGGTTTGTCGAGTTTTTGGCTTATCACATTCTCGTTCGCAGAACCGGTACCCGGCTCTGCCGCGACTGCGCCAGCGTTCCCGTAACGGTGACGGGGGAAGCTTGCCCGGAGGTGTCGAAACGGCAGGCCGGCCCGGTTTCGGCGGGCGAACCTGGCCTGATGGTTAGGGCGCGGTAAACGGCCGGCGGTCGTTCCGAGGGGATCGGCCGGAAACCCGGATCACGCTGCCTGCGCCGCCCGGTCGGCCGCAGCCCGATAGGACAGCGCCTCGGCCAGATGCCGGCGGCCGACCGTCTCGGCGCCGTCGAGATCGGCGATGGTGCGGGCCACCTTCAGCACCCGGTGATAGCCGCGGGCGGTGAGCCGCAGGCTCTCGGCCGCCTCGCGCAGCAGCGTCATCCCGGCGGCGTCGGGGCGGGTGATCTCATCGAGCAGCGGACCGGCCGCCTCGGCATTGGTGAGGAGGTGCGGCTGCCCGAGCGCGGCGAAGCGCTCGGCCTGCCGCGCCCGTGCCGCCGCCACCCGCGCCGCCACCTCTTTGCTGCCCTCGGCCGGGGCCGGCTGCACCAGATCGGCGGCGGTGACCGCCGCCACCTGGATGGTGAGGTCGATGCGGTCGAGCAGCGGGCCGGACAGCCGGCTCTGATACTCGGCCTTGCAGCGGGCATTGGGGCCGCGCCGGCAGGTGTAGCCGGGCGTGTCGGCCTCGCCGCAGCGGCAGGGGTTCATCGCCGCCACCAGCATGAAGCGGGCGGGGTAGGTGACGCGGTGATTGGCGCGGGCGATCACCACCTCGCCGGTCTCGATCGGCTGGCGCAGCGAATCCAGCACCTGCGGCTGGAACTCCGGCAGCTCGTCGAGGAACAGCACGCCCTTGTGGGCGAGCGACACCTCGCCGGGGCGGGCTCTGAGGCCGCCGCCGACCAGCGCCGCCATCGAGGCCGAATGGTGCGGCGCCCGGAACGGCCGGCGGTCGGTGAGCGCGCCGCCCGAAAGCTCGCCGGCGACGCTCATCACCATCGACACGTCGAGCAGCTCGGCCGGGGCGAGCGGCGGCAGGATCGAGGGCAGGCGGGCCGCCAGCATCGACTTGCCGGCGCCGGGCGGGCCGATCAGCAGCATGTTGTAGTTCTGGAGACCCGTCGTTATGGTCATGCTCCGAGGACGCCATGCCGAAAGCCTACTCCTATCTCCGGTTCTCCACCCCCGAGCAGATGAAAGGCGACAGTTTCCGTCGGCAGACGGAAGCCGCGAAGCTGTACGCCGACCGTCACGGGCTGACACTCGACCAAGACCTTACCTTTCGAGACCTCGGCGTGTCCGCTTTTCGTGGCCGCAACGCTGAACGTGGCAGCCTCGCTGATTTTCGGTTGGCCGTTCAGACCGGAACTGTTGAGCCAGGGAGCTATCTGCTGGTCGAGAGTTTCGATCGCATCAGCCGGATGGACCCCTGGGAGGCACTGCCGATCTTCCAGGAGATCATCAACGCCGGCATCACAATCGTGACCCTCGCGGATGGCCGCGAATGGACACTGGAGATCGTGAAGGCGAACCCCTTCCGGATCATGGAAAGCCTGCTCGTCATGATGCGAGCCCATGAGGAGAGCCAGACTAAGGCGCGGCGGCTCAAGGAGGCATGGTCACGCAAACGCCGGGACGTAGGGGAAAAGATCCTCACCACCCGTTGTCCAGCATGGCTTGAGCCCAGGGCGGATAGGAGCGGCTTCGACATCATCCCGGATCGGGCAGAGGTTGTCCGGCGCATTTTTGCAGCCTTGGCAGCCGGGCAGGGACAACACGCCATCACAGAGGCACTCAATCGCGATGGAGTGCCCACCTGGGGCGACGGCAAGCGTCAACCGGCGACCCGCTGGCATCGCTCCTATGTTGCCAAGATCATCAGCAACCCCGCCGTGATCGGCACACTCGTGCCACACATCGTTGAGGACGCGGGAGACTATAGGAAGAGGCGCAAGCCGCTCGACCCCGTGCCGAACTATTATCCCGCCGTGATCGAAGAGGAACTGTACCAGCGCGTGAAAGCGCTCCAGTCTGGCACCTCGGCGCCACTGAGGGGGAGGCATGCACAGTCTGGCGTCGTCCGAAATGTACTTGGGGGATTGGCTAAATGCCCCGTATGCGGTGCCACGATGACACGCGTAACCAAGGGAGCGAGCAAGAAAGCTGGCCGCCCCTACCTCGTCTGCGACGCGGCGAAGTCTGGCAACGGCTGTCAGTATCGTTCAGTGAAGCTGGACTTTGTTGAAGAGGCCCTACGCCAACATGCAAGCTTCCTTTGCGGGACTTGCCCAACTTCGGGGGGCGATGGAGCGTATCTCGATGCTTCAATATCGGGGCTGGAAGACGAAATTGACCGCAAGCGGGAAGAGGTTCGGCGACTGGTTATGGCTTTGCGTAAGGGAACCTCTGCGGAGATCGTTCGGACCATTCGCGAATTGGAACGGGATATTGAACAATGCGAAGCGGAGAAGGCCAAACTTATCGAACTGGCATCAGCATCAACCCCCGCCCTCTTAATTCGGCGAGTTGACGAACTGGAGTCGGCGTTAACTGCGGAACCCTTCGATCAAGCCAAGGCCAACCTACGCCTCCGAGAGTGCTTTTCGAGCGTGATTGTCGATTATCGACGAGGGGTGATGGACATGAATTGGAAGCATGGAGGGTTTACCTCCATCATGTTCATGTGGGTCGATGAAGATTGATCTGCGTTCAATCGGTGTCCTCATGGACAAGGGAAATGGCGCCGCGATTGACTTTGGCCTATCGCATCATACGCCCCTGAGCGTATCCAACGAGAAAGCTCCCCACGAGCCCGACCACGACTCCAAGCGCGGCTGCTTTCCACCATGGCCATTCTGGTATGAGCAAGACCATCCCCACGACAGATACTAGGCCAATCATCCCCGCCATTACTGCCCTCCCCCCGGCACGACTGTATGATGCGCAGACCTACTGACCCAGAGAATTCCTCTGGGTCAAGCCCATCAGACCGCGCCGCAGCCCTTCCGGATAGTAGGACCGTGCCGAACGATGCGGGAGCGTCGCAGCTTGTGGAGCGTGTCAGAACCCAAGCGGCTTAGTCCAGGTTCATGGGTTGAATGTTAAATTGCCTGACATCTGACGGCCTCTCCCGATTTGGCAGGCTTCTTCGCCAGAACGACAGGATGTCTAACCCGCCATCTCCCCAAAATCCAGGCCACACCTAACTTTTTCTGGCTCGGTTGATCGTATCAATGTCCTTCCGTCTGGTGTTAACCGCCAGGACAACAGAGGACATGCTATGATCGCTTACGAGACGACCCCGCCCGTTCTTCCGTCACTGACGCTCCCCGCTGCTCTCCTCTCGCCGTCCCTCCCGGCCGGCTATGAGACGGCCTGGAGCTTCCTGGCGCGAACCGAACCTTGGGTTTTGGGCCTGATGACCGATCCCGTTCGCGGCCTCGTGGCCGACGACCTCAAGGCGCGTCGTGTCGCCGATGATGTGGGCTTGCCGGCGATCCTGTTGCCGGCATCCGACGACCTGAATGCGTCCGGGTTCAACGACATCGTGGCCGCACCCACCGCCGTCTGGCACATCGTGTTCCCTGAAAACCCCTGAGGGCTCTGGACGGCCCGTAGCGGCTCCAGGAGAGGCCTTATGGTCAAGCCCTAGGTTGGGAGCAGGAAACGACAGGCGCCAGCCACGGACTCGTTGCGGGCCGTACAGCGGGATTTGAGATTGGGGCGGTGGCAACGCCGTTGACAACAACCACCCCACCCACATCCGCCAAGCCTATCGCGAGGCCACCAAGGCCACCGCCGAAGGCAAGGCAAAGCCGGTTCCCTTCACCCAGGACGACGCCGACTACGCGATGCAGCTCCACCGGTTCACCGAGGGCCGGGCCATTCTCCGCCGTGTTATCGTCTCATACGGCAGGCTTTCCGCTTCTCAAGAGGCAACACAATCGTGGACCCCATCGTCATCGGCTTAATCCTAGTTCAGGTTCTCGTGATCTGGGCAGCTTCCAAGTACAAAGGACCGGGCTCGTCGCCTGATGGACGTCTTTGACGATGCTCCCGCAGCCGGCATGACCATTAAAGTCAGGCCGGTAACGGAAATAGGGGCGACAATTGACTATCGCGCACCGTGTCCCTCACCCCTGCTGTCGCGTCTCCCGACGCTCCTGACGCGCTCAACTTGGTGCCGCGATAGGTGACGTAACAGGCCAACGCGCACCGCCTTGCCCTCGACAGGGCTTGGCTGGCCGCTTGGCGAACATCTCCCATCCTTCAATAGGTGAACATGACCGAACGGAATGACCGTCGGGCAAACGATGGCGCTCGCCTTCGCTCCCTGTCCCTCGGTGAATTACTGAGCGCGGACCTCCCCGTCCGCGACTACATCCTCGACCCGCTGATGAAGCAGGGCGAGAGCATGATGCTCTGGGCCGCACCCGGCGTCGGCAAGACCATGGTGGGCCTGTCCATCGCACTCGCGGCAGCCGGCGGCGGCAAGTTCCTCGGCTGGAAAGCGCCGCGTCCCTTCCGCGTCCTCTACATTGACGGCGAGATGGCCCTTCAGGATTTGAAGGATCGCCTCGTGGCGTTGAAGGACGCCGTGGAGGGCCTGGACGCCGACGCTGCGGCGAAGAACCTGCGGCTGTTGGTGCGCAGCCATCAGGACCCGAACGCACCATTCCCCGACATCGCCGACGAGGAAGGCCAGGACGTGGTCTTCTCCCGTGCCCGATGCATGAAGGCCGACCTCGTCATTCTCGATAACTTCTCAGTGCTCGCCGGGGTGGACGATGAGAACGACGCGGCAGCGATGCAGCCGGTGCTGACTTTCCTGCTGCGCATGAAGCAGGCCGGTATCGCCACCATCCTGGTCCACCACTCCAACAAGGGCGGCGAGAGCTACCGGGGGTCGTCCAAGATCGCCACGACCTTCGAGGTGATCGTCGGCTTGAAGCAGAACCACGGCGTTGCCTCCCGGCACACCGCCGCGTTCGATCTGGCGTTCACGAAGTTCCGGGGTGTCCGAAACGACACCATCGTCGAGACGACGGCGTGGCTGGAGGAGAACACCAAGGGCGTGTTGCGGTGGCGCTGGAAGGAGAGCGAGGACGCCGAGTTGGCGCGGGTCGTGACGCTCGTAAGGTCGTGCCAGTACGCGAGAGACGCCGACATCGCCAAGGCGATGGAGGTGTCCACCGGCAAGATGTCGAAGCTGAAGAACATGGCCATCGCCAAGAAGCTCATCACGGCGTCGGATTGGCAGCGATGCGTGGAAGCCGCCCGTGCCAGCGAAGCCGGCATCGACGCCTTCGACCCCATCGATGACACTGACGAGGCCGACAGCGAGTTCTAGGGCCACCGCCAGCCGGGAACGAGCGGGTCCGACCCCCGCCCTCGGCAGGTACCCTTCAGGGGCTTCAGGACGCCCGAGGAAGCACCTCGTGCTTACGCCCGGAGCGACATTTCACTGTTCATTTTCATTATGGGCCGTGAACGGTGAAGAACGCTAAAAATGCCACCTTATCAGTCACATAGGCATGGTCTGATCGACAGAGATTTCACACCCGTTCAGCCGGCACAGTGTCGCGGACCTCGGCATCATTTCACGCTCGTTCGTGAGCGTAAGAGAGCGCCGGGGGGAACCGTGGATGGGACCCTGTAGGAAATGGCCCCCGGCAATGTTTCGGCGCCGGCATGTGAGACGTCCACTCGAATTTCGTCGCTGCGCCAAGTCCCCCGTACCGGCATCGCCGCTCGCCGAGGACGAGAAGGGTACTCATCGGGTGATGACCCCATAGGGCTGTCCCACCACTACGCACCACTCACACCCTAGGCTGCGGGCGATTTTCCTTGTGACCGTGTCTCAGCATCTGTCTTTTTAGATGCCGTCCTGTTATTCTCGGAAATCTCGAAGGATTTCAACATAGTCAGCAAGACGGCTCCTGGTCACATCAATAGGTTCCTTGTAGCCCTTGATAGACCAGTCGTAAAATCGACTAGCTACGTCTTCTGAAATCTTCTGCGATCCGGGCGCCTGCATCATGCGATTGTGTGCATTCATCGGCCTTTTAATCAGCCGGACAACATCCTCCGATGTCGACAACACATGTGGGGTACAGAGCCAAACCGGCATTGCCACCATCGATAATTCCATGTCGGCACCAGTGAGTTGGGAGGCCATGTCCGTTGCCACAAGCGCCACCCATACAACCGCAAAGTCGTGATCAGATAGGGGCGTCAACGGGGGGACTGCTTGGCCCAAGTTTACCTGCCGCGCGAACAAAGCAGCGACCGCGCCACAGAGTTTCTGGTCTCTTCGCTCTCCACATGGAGGCTGATAACCTTGAGCAACCATTGTCTCTTCAAACCGCTTCAGGCGCTCGCCCTGCATCTCAGCGAGAGCGAAATTTTGAAATAACTCAGCCATCCGCTGTTTTTTGCTCTTGAACCCAAACATAATGACGCCTCGTCAGGAACCCGCATCCGATTTAAGCAGGCACGTCCCCGCCCGCAACCGCTGGAATGCTGTTGTCCGGTGGGCAGCCAATACGAGAAAACCCCGCGCGAATATCGCCTCTCGCCGGTGTAGGTGCTTTTGATGGGTCTTGACGCCTACAGCATGAGGAGATTGTGGCCGCCGGCCGCGGCGATCTCCAGCGCCCGCTTGGCGCTCTCCTGGCCCTTGATGTCGGCGAGATCCGACAGCGGCGTGGTGGGCGAGACCACCTGCGGGCGGGGCCGCGCCAGCACCTGCGTGCCCTTGAAGTGGTTGGCGAGCTGGATCAGCGAGGCGGGCGCCAGGATCTCCATGTCGGGGCTGGCCCACGCCGCCTCCGGCCCGCAGGCGCCGGGGCAGATCAGGCCGCGGCCGCTCGCATTGGCGGCGATCGCCGCCGGCAGCACGCCGGCCACCGGGGCGATCCGGCCGTCGAGCGCCAGCTCCCCCACCACCGAGAAGCCGTCGAGCGCGTCCGACGGAATTGCGCCGATCGCCGCCATCAGCGCCAGCGCGATCGGCAGGTCGTAGTGCGAGCCTTCCTTGGGCAGATCGGCCGGCGCGAGGTTGACGGTGATGCGCCGCGCCGGCAGCGCGAGGCCCGAGGCGATCAGCGCCGCGCGCACCCGCTCGCGCGCCTCCGACACCGCCTTGTCGGCGAGGCCGACCAGGGTGAAGGCCGGCAGGCCCGGCGCGACCTGGACCTGGACGTCGACCGGCACCGCCTCGACGCCCTGGAACGCCACCGTCGCCACGCGCTGGACCATGCCCGCTCCCCCGCCTTCGCTTCAGAGTAGCGTGCGGTTGTCGGCCCGCGCAAGAACAATAACGGAACATTTCGGGGTGAAGCGTGGGCGTGAGTATGGCGATCCCGATTGCGGTCGAAAAAATGCCGGCTTTTCATGCCAAGGGTAACGGCTCCGCCCACGGGTATGCCGGGCGGGCGGAGTGCGCTTGGGTATGCGTCAGGCGAGGCAGGGGGAAGCCGACATGGTCAGACCAAGCCTTGTGAAATCAAGCCTTTCGAGGCCGAGTTTTTTTAAGACACGTCTTCTGAAGACACGCCTTCTGAAAACAAGTCTTTCTGCGGCCGTTCTGCTGGCCGCAGCCGCGGATGTCGGGCAGGCGGCCGGGCTGCAGCAACGCCCGGCGGACGAGCGAGTCCAGACAGCGCAAGCCACCCAATCAAGCCGAACCAGCCAAGCAACCCAGACGGGTCAGGCGGTGCCGGAAAACCAGGACGAGCCGGCGATCACCGGCCGTGCCACCGGCTGGGCGTTCCAGGGCAGCAGCCGCGCCGGCTACGATCTCCAGTTCGGCGGGCTGATGGTCGGCGTCGAGGGCGACACCAGCCTCGACACCACGAACGCGACTCCCGAGGCCGTCCGCAGCATCTGGGACGGCCAGACCTATCGCAGCGAGTTCGGCGGCGGCTGGAGTTCGCTGCGCGGCCGCGCCGGCCAGGACCTCGGCGGCATCCTGTTCTACGGCACCGGCGGCCTCGCACTCGACCAGAGCACGGCCGCGGCCGGCGACGTGATGGCGGTGGCGCGCACCGGCTGGGTGGCGGGCGGCGGCGCCGAGACGGCGCTGGCCGGCAATCTGTCGGCGCGCGTCGAATATCTGCGGCTGGATTTCGGCAGCTTCCGCGATGTCGGCGCCGGCTCCGAGCCCTCCACCTACAAGAGCGGCGTGGATCTGCTGCGTGTCGGCCTCAACTACCGCTTCTGATGCGGTTTCCGGCTGATCAAGCCGAAGAACCGTATGCTGTTCGCCGAAAATCCCATTATCGAACAAGGGGTTTTCGGCAAGACTGTTTCCGGTATCCCGAAGGGATCAGCCGGAAACGTCTCAGCAGCGCGAGCCGTCCTTGCGGAACAGGACGCGCTTGCCGTCCACCGGATGAATCGCGAAGTCGTCGTCGGGATAGCTGACGTGGTCGCGCTCGGTTGCCCGGGTGCCGACCTCGAGATAGCGCGCGGGCCGGTCCGACCGGTTGACGAAGTGGTGCCCGTTGGCGACCCCGGCCTTGAAGCCGACGAAGTCGCCCGGCCGCAGCACCTCTTCCCCTGTCTCGTCGATCAGGACCAGCTCGCCGTCGAGCACATAGACGAACTCGTCCTCGTCCGAGTGCCAATGGCGCAGCGCCGAGGCGGCGCCGGGCGCAAGCTCGGTGAGATTGACGCCGAACTGGGAGAGGCCGAAGGCGTCGCCCAGCGCGAACTTCGCCCGCCCCGCCGTCACCCGGTCGAACGGCGGCGGGTAGATGGTGCCGGTGCGCGGCGGGATGTCGGCAAGCGTCTTCTTCATCGGGCCTCCCGCTCGATCTGGCGCGGTGCCGGACATTCCCCCCGAAAATCTGGGGTCGGAACGGGAATTTCCGGCGACCGACATGCGGAAAACCAGCCCGGTCAGGCCGGAGACCGCCTCACAGCATGCTCAGCAGCACGCGGTCGGGCGGGCGGTGGCCGTCGATGAAGCTCTTGATGTTGACGATCACCTTCTCGCCCATGTCGAGGCGGCCTTCCAGCGTCGCCGATCCCATGTGCGGTAGGATGACGATTCGGCCGGCGCGCGCCAGCTTGATCAGCCGGGGGTTCACCTCGGGCTCGTTCTCGAACACGTCGAGCGCGGCGCCGGCCAGATCGCCGGCCTCGATCATGCGGATCAGCGCCGCCTCGTCGATCACCTCGCCGCGCGCGGTGTTGACGATGTAGGCGTCCTTCTTCAGCAGCTTCAGCCGCCGCGCCGACAGCAGGTGATAGGTGGCGGGCGTGTGCGGACAGTTGACCGACACGATGTCGACCCGCGCCAGCATCTGGTCGAGGCTCTCCCAGTAGGTGGCCTCCAGCGCCTCCTCGATCGTCGCCGGCAGCCGGCGGCGGTCGTGGTAGTGGATCTGCATGCCGAAGGCGCGGGCGCGGCGCGCCACCGCCTGGCCGATGCGGCCCATGCCGAGGATGCCGAGCCGTTTGCCGGTGATGCGGCGGCCGAGCATCCAGGTCGGCGACCAGCCGGCCCATTCGCCCTGCTTCAGCACCTCGAACCCTTCGGCGAGGCGCCGCGGCACGGCGAGGATCAGCGCCATCGTCATGTCGGCGGTGTCGTCGGTGAGGACGCCGGGGGTGTTGGTGACGGTGATGCCGCGCGACATCGCCACCTGCACGTCGATATGGTCGACGCCGGTGCCGAAGCTGGCGATCAGCTTCAGGTTCGGCCCGGCATGGGACAGCACCGCCGAATCAATCCGGTCGGTGACCGTCGGCACCAGGACGTCGGCCTCCCGCACCGCCTCGGCCAACTCGGCCGGCGTCATCGGGTGGTCGTCCTCGTTCAGGCGGGCGTCGAACAGCTCGCGCAGGCGGGTCTCGATGACCGCCGGCAGGGTTCGCGTTACGATAACCAGAGGTTTTTTCTTGGCCGGCATCGGGGATCTTCCGGAGCCCATTAAGGCAAAATTAACCGGCCGAGCCGACTGTCGCCGTCGGCGGCGGCAGACCCTTCCTAGCAGACGGGTTCGGAAACTCAAGGCAGCTTGCCGAACCGGTGCCATCCGGGTCCGGGGCCCGCCACGGTTTCCGGACGAAACCCTCGGGGTCCGATCCCGGCAACGACCTCGCCGAAGTGCCTGTCCGAAGGGCGTTTTCGGTGGCAGGACGGAGCGGGGGCGCCCGCCGCACGCAAAGGGGGGTGTCCATCGATGCGCTGGCTGGTTGTGGTGCTGATCGGAGCGCTGGCTGCCGCTGCGGCCGGCATGGTCGCGACCAAGGCGTCGGCGCCGGCCCGGCCGGCTGCGGAAACCAACCTTGGCACCTATTCCGGTCTGCCCGTCCCGCGCTTCGTCAGCCTCAAGACCGACCGCGTGAATGTCCGCGGCGGGCCGTCGCGCGACCATGACGTGACCTGGGTGTTCACCCGGTCGCATCTGCCGGTGGAGATCGTCGCCGAGTTCGAGACGTGGCGCCGGATCCGCGACGTCGACGGCCAGGAGGGCTGGGTCTACCACTCGCTGCTGTCGGGCCGCCGCACGGCGATGGTGGCGCCGTGGGTGTCCAAGGAGACGGTGACCCTGCGGGCCGACCGCTCGGCGGAGGCGCGAATCGCCGCCCGCCTGGAGCCGGGGGTGCTGGGCAATGTGCGCGCCTGTCGCGCCGGCTGGTGCCGCATCAGCGGCCAGGGGTTCGACGGCTGGGTGCAGCAGGACCGGCTGTGGGGCGTCTACCCCAACGAGAGCATCGATTAGGCCCCGCCCTGGTGACCTACGGGATTCACGGATCTGAATCGCCTGGGCCGAGAGAGATCGAGCCGAAACGCGATCTCTTTCGGCGTGACTTGCGCCTGCGGCGTCTGGCACAAGCCCGCCGTCGTCATGGCCGGGCTTGTCCCGGCCATCCACGTCTTTGTTTTCAAATAGGTTTTCAAGACGTGGATGCCCGCGCAGGCAAATTCATGCAGCCTGCGCAAGCTTGGCTGCAAGCGCGGGCATGACGAGTTCAATCCTGCGGCCCCCGGTAACTGCCGATCCACCGCGTTCTCGATGAGACATCCGCAGCCTGTCCATTAAGCCATTGATGGCTCGGCACAGAATCAGATCCGTGAATGCCGTAGCCCTGGCGACAGAGGGACCGCTGGCAGCCGGACCGCCCTGACGCCGCCTCACTGGGCGGCGGGGGCGAGCGGGGCCGCGTCGTCCTCGTAGAGCGCGCGCATGTGCATGATGTCGGCCTCGGTCGGCAGCTTCGATTCATTGCCGAGCCGCTGCACCGCATTGGCCGAGGCGGCGCGGGCGCGGATGAAGTGCTCCTCCCAGCGCGCGCCGGGATAGGCGAGGAACGAATAGACATAGGTGCCGTGAAAGATGTCGCCGGCGCCGGAGGTGTCGATCACCTTGTCCATCGGTACCTGCAGCGCCGGCAGGGTCTGGACCTTCCCCGCCTCGTCGAACCAGAGCATGCCGCGCTCGCCCATGGTGACGCCGGCGATCTTGACGCCGCGGCGCTTGAGGTAGGCCAGCATCTCCTCGGGGTTCATGTTCATCTGGGCGCACAGCGCCTCGGCGACCACCGCGATGTCGATATAGCCGATCAGTTCCTCCAGGTTCGGGCGCAGATTGCCGCCGTCGAGCGAGGTGGGGATGCCGAGCTTGCGGCACACCTTGGCGTAGTGCAGCGCCGCGTCGGACTGGTGCCCGTCGAGATGGAGCACCCGGCAGCCGTCGAGCTTCAGGGCCGGGAAGCGCTCGAGATAGACGTCGTCGCGGGCGCGCAGGATGGCGCGCTTGCCTTCCTTCGGGATGACGAAGGACAGCGAGCCGTGCTGGACCCGGCGGCCATGGACGGTGACGCCGTACTTGTGGGCCATGTCCAGGAACATGTGGCCGAGCCAGTCGTCCGACAGCGTGCACAGCAGGTCGGCGGGAATGCCGAGCCGCGAGCAGCAGAAGGCGGCGGTGACCGCATTGCCCCCGAACGAGACGGCGTAGTCGTCCGCCACCTCCTTCTGGTCGCCGGTCGGGATCACCTTCGACAGCAGGGTGACGTCAATATAGGTGTGGCCGATAAAGAGCGCGTCCATCGGGGGGAACCTCCGTCTTCTCAAGACTTGCCGCTTCGGGTGGCGGAGGCAAGCCCAAGACGCGCCGGCCCCCGCGGCCGCGCGTCAAGCGTGTCAAAAATACCGCAGCCACACATAGAGGTGGGCGATGGCGATCGATACCAGCATCATCGGGAAGGCGTAGAGCGTGAAGGTGACAAACCGGAACGGCACGCCGTTGCGCTCGCCGATGCCGGCGACGGTGAGATTGGCCGAGGCGCCGATCAGCGTGCCATTGCCGCCCAGGCACGCCCCGAGCGACAGGCACCACCACAGGGGCTCGATGTGCTCGGGCCCGCCGAAGGCCGGGGCCATGGTCTTGACCAGCGGAATCATGGTGGCGACGAACGGGATGTTGTCGATGATCGCCGACAGCACCGCCGAGGTCCACAGGATGGCATAGCCGGTCAGCGCCAGATCCCCGCCGGTGAGCGCCACCAGCTCATGACCGAGCAGGCCGAGCAGGCCGCCGACCTCGACGCCGTGCACCACCACGAACAGGCCGAGAAAGAAGAAGATGGTGATCCACTCGACGTCGGAGAACGTCTTGTGGATGTTGGTCGCCGCCTTCTCGCCGTGGTGGTGCCAATTGTCGAGCAGCATCAATATGGCGGCGCCGCCCAGCGCGATCGAGGCTGGCTCCATGTCGATGAAGCGGGCGGAGACGAAGCCGAGGATGGTGAGGGCGAGAACCCCGAGCGACTGCTTCAGCAGCGTCCAGTCCTCGATGGTCTCGATCTCGCGCATCGCCATGACGTGGGCGCGATCGGCCGGCGCGGCGGCGAGCGAACGCCCCCACAGGAGATGGATCATCACCACCTGCACCATGAGCACCACGGCCGCCACCGGCGCGAGGTGATAGATGAAGGCGTTGAAGTCGAGCCCGACCAGCGAGCCGATCAGGATGTTGGGCGGGTCGCCGATCAGCGTCGCGGTGCCACCGATGTTCGAGGCGAAGATCTCGGCGAACAGGAACGGATAGGCCGGCACCTTCAATTCGCGGGTGACGGCGAGCGTCACCGGCACGATCAGCAGCACGGTGGTGACGTTGTCGAGCAGCGCCGACAGCACGGCCGTGACCACCTGCAACAGCAGCAGGATGCCCCACGGGCTGGCGTGGGCCTTCTTTGCCGCCCACACCGCGACATACTGGAACATGCCGGAGCGGCGCGAGATCGACACCAGGATCATCATGCCGGTCAGCAGGCCGATGGTGTTGAAGTCGATGCCGCGCACCGCCTCGGCCTGATCGAGGATGCCGACCACGATCATCAGGCCGGCGCCGAGCAGCGCGACGATGGAGCGGTTGACCTTCTCGCTGATGATCAGTGCGTAGGTGGTGGCGAGAACGGCGGTCGAGACCCAGAGCGGATCGAGGCCGAAGATCACGTGCGGCACGAACGTGCCGGAACCGCCATGCATGGGGGCAACTGTCCTTGGTCTGTCACGTCGCACGAAGCGGGCTCGCCCGCCCGGACACGATCGAACCGCAAGCTCCGCCATCCGCGCATCCGCTGTCAACTCGGGCCGGCGGGCGCGGACGTGCGATTCATAGGGCTTCCGGGCGATCCGCCGGAAACCGCGTCAATGCGCCTCGTCCCAATTGGCGGCGGCGCGGGCATCGACCTTGAGCGGCACCTTCAGCGCCACCGCCGGCAGCGCCGCGTCCGTCATCACTCGGCAGACGACCGGGATCATCCGCTCAACCTCGGCCACCGGCACCTCGAACACCAGTTCGTCGTGCACCTGCAGCAGCATTTTCGACGACAGTTTCGCCTCGGCCAGCGCCGGCTCGATGCGGATCATCGCCCGGCGGATGATGTCGGCGGCCGAGCCCTGCAGCGGCGCGTTGATGGCGGCGCGCTCGTTGAACGCCCGCACAGAGGCGTTCGACGCCTTGATGTCGGGATAGTGCGCGCGCCGGCCGAACAGCGTGGCGACGTAGCCGTGGGCGCGGCAGAACGCCTTGGTCGCCTCCATATAGTCGCGGATGCCGGGGAAGCGCTCGAAATACCTGCGGATATAGGCGCCGGCCTCCTCGCGGCCGATGCCGAGCTGGTTGGCGAGGCCGAACGCCGAGATGCCGTAGATGATGCCGAAATTGATCGCCTTGGCGCGCCTGCGCACCTCCGGCGGCATGCCGGCTACCGGCACGCCGAACATCTCCGACGCGGTCAAGGCGTGAATATCGATGCCGTCGGCGAAGGCCTGGATCAGCTGGGGGATGTCGGCGACGTGGGCGAGCAGGCGCAGCTCGATCTGCGAATAGTCGGCCGACACCAGTCGGCAGCCCTCGGCGGCGACGAAGGCCTTGCGGATCTTGCGGCCGTCCTCGGTGCGCACCGGAATGTTCTGCAGATTGGGCTCGGACGACGACAGCCGGCCGGTGGTGGTGGCGGCGAGCGCAAACGAGGTGTGCACGCGCCTGGTCGCCGGATTGACGTAGGCCGGCAGCGCGTCGGTGTAGGTTGATTTCAGCTTGGTGAGCTGGCGCCAGTCGAGGATGCGCGCCGGCAGCTCGTATCCCTGCTCGGCGAGGTCGTCGAGAATGGTGGCCTTGGTCGACCACGCCCCGGTCGGCGTCCTGGTGGCGCCGGGCAGGCCCATCTTGCCGAACAGGATGTCGCCGATCTGCTTGGGCGAGCCGACATTGAAGCTCTCGCCGGCCAGCCGGTGGATCTCGGCCTCCAGCGCCGCCGCCTTCTGGGCGAACTCGCCGGACAGCCGCGACAGCACCTGCCGGTCGATGGCGATGCCGCGCGTCTCCATGCGCGCCAGCACCGGCAGCAGCGGCCGCTCCAGCCGGGCATAAACCCGGCTCATGCCCTCGGCGACGAGGCGCGGCTCCAGCACCCGCCACAGCCGGAGCGCCGCATCGGCGCTGCCCGCGGCGTAGGCTTTCGCGTCGTCGATGGCCGCGCGCTCCAGCGCCACCGCCGCCTTGCCGGTGCCGGTGACCTCCTGGCGGCTCTTCGGCTCGAAGCCGAGCCAGTGGCCGGCGAGCGATGCGAGGTCGTGCGCGGCGCGGCCGGCGTCGAGCACGTAGGACACCGTCATCACGTCCTCGACCGCGGCGCACTCGATGCCGGCGCGCTCCAGCACCACGCACAGCCCCTTGATGTCGTGGCCGATCTTGCGCACCGACGCGTCCGCCAGCACCGGCCCGAGCCGGTCGAGCAGAGCTTTGGGCTCGATCTGGCCGGCGGTGCGGCCATCGCCGAACAGACCCTCGCCGGAGACGTGGCCGAGCGGCACATAGGCCGCCCGCCCGGGCTCGACCGCCAGCGCCAGCCCGACCAACTCGGCCCGCATCGGGTCGGCGGCGGACAGCGCCGCGGCCAGCGCCACCGCCCCGGCATCGCGAATTCGGGCGATCCAGGCATCGAGCGCGGCAAGGTCGGCCACCGTCTCATGGCGGGACGGCTCAAACGGCACCGCGCGGATGGCGGCGGCGCGCGCCTTGGCCAGCGCCGCCGGGGTGAGCGCCGCGGCGATCTCGGGCGGGCGTGCCGGCGCGGCCCGTGCCGCGGATCTCGCGGCCGGGACGCTTCCCGCCGTCTCGCCGGTATCCTCCCCGGTCGCCGGTCCGGCGCCGAGCAGCGCCAGCAGCCGGTCGGAGGTCGGCCCGCCCGGCGCGAGGTCGGGGTCCGGTTCGATCTCGCTGGGGTCGACCTCATAGATCTCGCCGGCCCGCTTGGTCAGCGTGGTCAGGTCGAGCGCCTTGAAGAAGCCGATCAGCGGTTTGGGTTCGGGCGCGACCAGCCGCAGGCGCTCGATCGGCACCGGCAGCGGCGCGTTGACGTCCAGCGTCACCAGCCGCTTGGAGATACGAATCTTCTCGATGATCTCGGGGTCGGTCAGGGTGGCCCGGCGCTTGGGCTGCTTGATCTCGTGGGCGCGCGCCAGCAGCGTGTCGAGATCGCCATATTCGGCGATGAGCTGGGCCGCGGTCTTGATGCCGATGCCCGGCGCGCCCGGCACATTGTCGGTGGAATCGCCGGCCAGCGCCTGCACGTCGGGGATCTTTCCGGGCGGCGTGCCCTCCCAGCGCTCGGCGACCTCGGCGGCGTGCAAGAGGCGCTCGGGCCGGTAGCCCGGCTTGCCTTTGATGCCCGATTCGGGATCGTAGAAGGCGACCGAGCCGTCGACCAGCTGCATCAGATCCTTGTCGGAGGACACGATCAGCACCTTGGCGCCGGCCGCCGTGGCCTCGCGGGCATAGGCGGCGATGAGGTCGTCGGCCTCGAAGCCCTCCAGCTCGATCGGCTCCAGCCCGAACGCCGTCACCGCCTTGCGCATCAGCGGGAACTGCGGCACCAGCTCGGTCGGCGGATCGGGCCGGTGGGCCTTGTAGTCGGGATAGATCTCGGTCCGGAAGGTCTTCTCCGACCTGTCGAAGATGATGGCGAGGTGGGTCGGCTTCACCCCCAGGGCGCCGTCCTTCACGAACTGGAAAATCTTGGTGCAGAACAGCCGCACCGCGCCGGTCGGCAGACCGTCGGACCGCGCATTGTATTTGCGGTCCTGGTTCATCGACTGGAAATAGGCGCGAAAGACGAAGGAAGACCCGTCGACCAGAAAGACATGGTCGCCGGGCTTCAGGGCAGGGGCGTCGCTCATCAGACGATCCGGATCTCACTCTTGGTGCCGGATCATAGACCCCGAGACGCTCCTGGCCAGTCCCGGAGCGCTGCCCTATTCCGCCGGCTGCAGCTTCGGCCGGCCCGGCACCAGCTTGAACGCCTCCGGCCGCACGAACAGATAGCGCGCCGGGGTGTTCTTCACCGCCAGGTGCAGCAGCAGCGGTCCGGTGACGGCGATCAGCGTGACGATGACCGACAGCCAGCCGGCATCGGTGACGAGGCCGAGCTTGATCAGCGCCACGCGACTGGTGGCCATGAACAGGAAGAAGGCGAGATAGATGACCAGCGTGTTGCGGCCGCAATAGCGCAAGGGTGCGAACACGTCGCGCCCGGCCATCAACGCCGAGGCCGCGACCACCGCCATCGCCCCGGCCATGCCGAGCACGAGCGACACCACCGGCAGCGCCGAGATGCCGAAATGGACGGCCAATGCCTCCATCACCGCCCAGGCCGCGAGCCCGGCCAGAGCGAGGCGGACATGGCCCTGCGCCCAGGCGGCAAGCTGGAACACCTGGCGGCAGGCATAGTAGCCGGCGAGGAAATAGACGATGCGGGCGCAGAACTGGTCGACCACAAAATAGCCGGTGTCGATGTGGGCGATCTCCAATACCGCCGCCACCCCCAGCACCAGCGGCATGGGCAGCCGGCGGGTGAGGCGGGCGACGATGAAGAAGATCGGCAGCATGTGGATGAACCACAAGGTGCCGAACGGCTCGATGAACGCCATCGCCAGCGCCATCGGCAGCTCCCTCAGTGAGGCGTCGCCGAACAGCAGCCCCTTCACCAGGAAGATGATCGCGCTCCACAGCAGCAGGAAATAGACGAAGTGCACCACCTTGCGGTCGAGATAGGTCCGCAGGTCGCGGTCGATCACCCGCCCGACGAACAGGCCCGACAGCAGGAAGAAGTCCGGGATGCGGAACGGCGTCATGAACTCGACGAGCGGGTGCATGAAGCCCTGCTGGCCGAGCGCGGCCTCGACGCCATAGGTGGCGTGCATCATCACCACGAAGACGATGCAAAAACCCTTGGCGTAGTCGACCCAATCGACCCGTCCGTCGTGCCCGCCGGTCGCCGTGTAGGTTGCCGTCATCCGATCCTTCCGCGTTCGGGGTCCCGCAACGGCACAGTGCCGGTGCAATGGTGACCAAACCCGCAAGGCCTTGCCGGGGTGCAGCGCCGGCTGCGGCAACCCTCCGGCATGGTGAACGGATATTGCCTGGATCGATGCGAGAGGTCTGCCGGAATCCGTTTCCTTCGATCCCGAAGGGATCAACCGGAAACAGTATCAAGTCTCCACCGGCGGGCGGAGGTCGATCGGCTCACCCGGCACCATGAACTGCGCCTTGGCCAGCGCCGCGAACCGGCCGCCGAGCCGCACCAGCTCGTCGAAGCTGCCGGCCTCGACGATGCGCCCGCCCTCGAACACCAGGATGCGGTCGGCATTGCGCACCGTGGCAAGCCGGTGGGCGATGACGAAGGTGGTGCGGCCGCGCATCACCTCATCGAGCGCCAGCTGCACCTTGTGCTCGGTGGCGGCATCGAGCGCCGAGGTCGCCTCGTCGAGGATCAGGATCGGCGGATCCTTCAGCAGCGCGCGGGCGATGGCGAGGCGCTGGCGCTCGCCGCCGGACAGCGCGCGGCCACGCTCGCCAGCGATCGAATCGAGGCCCTCGCTCTGGCGGCCGATGAACTCGGCGGCCTGGGCGCGCTCGCAGGCGATGCGGATTTCCTCCTCGGTGGCGTCCGCCTTGCCGGCCAGCAGGTTCTCGCGGATCGTCCGGTTGAACAGCAGCGCCTCCTGGAACACCACGCCGATGGAATGGCGCAGCGACGCCAGCGTGATGTCGCGGATGTCGATGCCGTCGATGGTGATGGCGCCCGACTGCGGGTCGTAGGCGCGGTGGAGCAGAGCGAGCGCCGTCGACTTGCCGGCGCCGGTCGAGCCGACCAGGGCGACGGTCTCGCCGGGCTCGGCCGAGAAGCTGACGTCGGCCAGCGCCGGGCGCTTGCCGTCATAGGAGAACGACACGTCGTGGAAGGCGACCGCGCCTTTCGGCTTCTCGAGCGCGCGGGCGCCGGGGCGGTCGCGCACCGCGGGAGCGGTGTCCATCACCTCGAAGAACTGCCGAAGCTGCGGTGCGTCCATCACCATGTGGTTGACGAAGCTCACCGATTGTTCGAGCCGCCCGATCAGCATGCCGGCGAAATTGACGAAGGTGACGATCTCGCCGATCGAGGTCAGCCCCTGCAGATGCAGCCATGTGCCGAACAGGAAGATGGCGAGCACTGTGAGCGTGGTCGAGGCGCGGGTGGCCACCGACACCACCGCCCACCACGACAGCACCGGCATCTGGGCGCGCAGCACGTTGGCGGCGACGTCGCGCAGGCCGCGCACCTCGGCCTCGATGCGGGTGAAGGACTGCACCAGCGCGACATTGCCGAGCGTGTCGGAGGCGCGCTCGGCGAGGTCGGAATGAAAATCCTCGACCACCGCCTGCATGCCCTCGGTCTTGCGCATCACATAGGAGGTGAGGGCCGAGAACAGCACCGCCAGCCCGATCAGCAGCGACGCCAGCCGCCAGTTCATCCACAGCGCCACCGGCATCATCACGATAAGCGCGGCCATGGCCGCGAAGGTCTCGCGGAAGAACGACAGCCACAGGCTCCACAGCGTGTCAGCGCCCTCCAGCATGACCTTCATCAGCCGGCCGGAATGGGTGGCGCCGTGATAGGCGAGCGGCAGTTGCAGCACGTGCTCGAAATAGGTGGTGACGATGCCGAGCCGGCGGCGGTGGGCGAGGCGGTCGGCATGCAGCGCGATCAGGACGCCCGCCACCACCGTGAACAGCGCGAAGCCGGCCCAGGCCAGAAGCCACGGCGTGATGTCGGCGAAGGCCGGCGGCCGGCCGGCGCTCTGGGCGCCGATCAGCGTGTCGATGATGCGGCCATAGAGGATCGGCTCGGCGAACTGGGCGCAGGCCAGCGCCAGATTGGCGCCGGTGAGAATGATGCCGAGCCGCAGCTCGGGGCCGAGCGCGGAAATGGTGCGGCCGTAGAGACGGATCAGGTTCATCGGGGAGGCCGGTTGGGCAGGCGGGACAGCCGGCGGGTCGCTGCCGGCTGGTTTCTATCAATGTGACCCTGCCGGCGGCGGTGGCAAGGTCCATCAGGGCAAGACCCGGAGTGGCAACACCCGGCGATCACCCGACAGGGACTGTCGCCGGCCGCAAGCGTGTTGACAGCCCGCCGGCCGGACCGTTCTCTCAGGCTTCGTCTTGTCCGCTCAGATTCGCCCGCGCATGGCCGATTCAATCGATCGCCTCTTCCAGGCCGTCCGTGCCGCGCAGGCGGGCGGCAACGGCCGTTCGCGCACGGCCAAGCTGCTCAACAGCGGGCGCATCAAGATCGCCAAGAAGGTGGTGGAGGAGGCGGCCGAGGTCAGCTTCGAGGCGGTGCTGGAGAACCGCGAGGCGGTGATCCGCGAGAGCGCCGACCTGATGTACAACCTCGTGGTGATGTGGGCCGACGCCGGCATCACCCCGAAGGACGTATGGTCGGAGATGACCCGGCGCGAGCAGGCGATGGGCATCGCCGAGAAGCTGCCCAAGTCCCCGTCCAAATCCGGCGCGAAGGCCCTTTCCAAGGCGACCCCGGCGCCGCGCCGCAAATCCCGCCCGGTGCGGGCGGGATAGCCGGAAAACGTCGCGCGGCGGCACCCGCCGGAAACCGTATCAGTCCTTGGCGCGCTCGCAGTAGGCGCCGTCGGCGGTCATCACCACGATGCGGGTGCCGGCTTCGATGTGCGGCGGCACCAGGGTCTTGACGCCGTTGGAGAGGATCGCCGGCTTGTAGGACGAGGACGCGGTCTGACCCTTCACCACCGCCTGGGTCTCGACGACCTCCAACGTCACGCGCTGGGGCAGGTCGATCGCCACCGCATTGCCCTCGAACACCGACAGCATGCACTCCATCTCCGGCTGGAGATAGACCGACTGGTCGCCGATCACGTCCTTGGAGACCGCGATCTGGTCGTAGGTCTCCTTGTTCATAAAGTGGAAGCCGTCGCCGTCCTCGTAGAGGAAGGTATAGGGACGATCCTCGACATGGGCGCGCTCGACCTGCTCGGTGGTCTTGTAGCGCTGGGTGGTCTTCACCCCGTCGCTGATCCGGCGCATGTCGATCTGGGTCGTCGGCGTGCCCTTGCCGGGAAAGAAGCTCTCGGCGGAGATCACGGCATAAAGCTTGCCGTCGATTTCGAGAATGTTGCCCTTGCGGACGGAACTGGCGATGACTCTCACGGGAATTCCTCGGGCTGCGCACCGGCGCGGCTTCGAAAGCGGCGCAGCGCGGCTGGATATGATAGGGGCCGGGCTTCATCTGCCCGAGGTCGCGCGCAATGTCCACTCCTTCCCGCTGGTGGGATCCCCGCCGCCATGCCGATCGCCGGCCGGTCCTGCTTGGCCGCAACCGCATCATCGCTGCGCTCCGGGCGTGGTTCGCCGGGCAGGATTTCGTCGAGGTCGAGACCCCGGCGCTGCAGGTCTCGCCCGGCAACGAGCTGCACCTGCACGCCTTCGCCACCGAGATCGCCGCCACCGACGGGCGGCGGGCGCCGCTCCACCTCCACACCTCGCCGGAATTCGCCTGCAAGAAGCTGCTGGCGGCTGGCGAGACGCGGCTCTTCACGCTCGCCCGGGTGTTCCGCAACCGTGAGCGCACGGCGCTGCACCATCCCGAGTTCACCATGCTCGAATGGTATCGCGCCGGAGAGGGCTACGAGACGCTGATGGCGGACTGCGCGGCGCTGCTGGCGGTGGCGGCGCAGGCGGCCGGTGCCGAACGTCTCATCTGGCGCGGCGCCAGCGCCGACCCGTTCGCCGCGCCCGAGCGGCTCGCGGTTGCTGATGCATTCGCGCATTTCGCCGGCATCGACCTCCTCGCCACGCTCGACGGCAGCGAGGGCAACCGCGAGGCGCTCGCCGCTGCGGCCGAACTCGCCGGGGTGCGGGTCGCCGCCGACGACACATGGTCGGACGTCTTCACCCGCGTCATGGCCGAGCGCATCGAGCCGCATCTCGGCTTCGGCCGCGCCACCCTGCTCGTCGACTATCCGCTGCCCGAGGCGGCGCTGGCCCGGCCCAAGCCGGCCGACCCGCGCCTTGCCGAGCGCTTCGAGCTCTATGTCTGCGGGGTGGAGCTCGCCAACGCCTTCGGCGAGCTGACCGACCCGGCCGAGCAGCGCCGGCGTTTCCGCGAGGCGATGGCCGAGAAGGAACGGATCTACGGCACGCGCGTGCCGATCGACGAGGATTTCCTCGCCGCGCTGGCGCTCATGCCGGAGGCGGCCGG
This sequence comes from Blastochloris tepida, assembly GCF_003966715.1. Taxonomy (NCBI): domain Bacteria; kingdom Pseudomonadati; phylum Pseudomonadota; class Alphaproteobacteria; order Hyphomicrobiales; family Blastochloridaceae; genus Blastochloris; species Blastochloris tepida. Next base: position 3,448,042 of record NZ_AP018907.1, on the reverse strand, counting down.
CATCGCGCTCGGGCTCGACCGGCTGGTGATGCTGGCGACCGGGGCGCCGCACATCGAGCAGGTGATGTGGGCGCCGGTGGCCGATGTGTTCGCCGGGGAAAGCGGGTAAACGAGCCGGATGAGCGAACCCGCCAAAGCCCTGACCTCGGCCGAGGACCTCGTTGCCGCGGGCCTCGTGCCGCCCGGCCGGCGCGAGGCGATCGCCCGCGTCGCGGCGCGCTATGCGGTGTCGATCACCCCGGCGGTGGCTGCGCTGATCGATGCGGCCGACCCCGCCGACCCGATCGCCCGGCAGTTCGTGCCCGATCCGCGCGAGTTCGACCGCGGCCCGGCCGAGCGCGCCGATCCGATCGGCGATGACGCCTTCAGCCCGCTCCCCGGCCTCGTCCACCGCCACCCCGACCGGGTGCTGCTGAAGCTGGTCAATGCCTGCCCGGTCTATTGCCGGTTCTGCTTCCGGCGCGAGATGGTCGGGCCTGGGGCGGGCGCCCTGACGCCGGAGGCGCTGGACGCCGCACTCGCCTATATCGCCGGGCACCCCGACATATGGGAGGTGGTGTTCACCGGCGGCGATCCGTTCATGGTCTCGGCCCGCCGCGCCGCCGAGGTGGTTGAGCGGCTGGCGGCAATCGCCCACGTCAAGGTGCTGCGCTGGCATACCCGCGTGCCGGTGGTGGCGCCCGAGCGCGTCACCGCCGATTTCGTGGCGGCGCTGAAAAGCCCGAACCAGGCCACCTGGGTCGTGCTGCACGCCAACCATGCGCGCGAGCTGTCCCCGGCGGCGCGCGCCGCCTGCGCTCGGCTGGTCGATGCCGGCATTCCGATGCTGTCGCAGAGCGTGCTGCTCGCCGGCATCAATGACGATCCCGACGTGCTGGCGGCGCTGATGCGGGCCTTGGTCGAGACCCGCATCAAGCCCTATTACCTGCACCATGCCGATCTGGCGCCCGGCACGGCGCATCACCGCACCAGCCTCGCCACCGGCCGGGAACTGGTGCGCGCGCTGCGCAGGACCGCCTCCGGCCTCGCCCAGCCCACCTACGTGCTCGACCTGCCCGGCGGCTTCGGCAAGGTGCCGGTGAGCCCCGATTACGTCGCCTGGCTCGCCGAGGACGGCCGCCACGGCGAGATCGACGACGCTGCCGGTTGCCGGCACGCTTACCCGCCCACTCCCTGACCCTCAATTGGAGACACTGATGAGCATCACCCGCATCGACATGGGGCCGCGCATGAGCCAGGCCGTGGTCCACGGCGGCACGGTCTATCTCGCCGGCCAAGTGGCCGACGACCCCAAGGGCAAGAGCGTGACCGAGCAGACGGCGCAGATCCTCGGCCAGATCGACCGGCTGCTGGCCGCCGCCGGCACCGACAAGACCCGGATCCTGATGGCGACCATCTATCTCGCCGACATCAAGACGTTTGCCGAGATGAACGCGGCCTGGGAGCCGTGGGTGGCACAGGGCAACACGCCCTCGCGCGCCACCGTGGAAGCGAAGCTGGTGACGCCAGACTATCTCGTCGAGATCGCGGTGATCGCGGCGGTTTGATACGGTTTCCGGTTGATCCCTTCGGGATACCGGAAACGATCTCGCCGAAAAATCCTTGATCCGGAAGGGATTTTTCGGCGAACAGCATACGGTTCTCCGGCTTGATCAGCCGGAAACCGTATGACACCAGCGGGCCGCTCCGACCGGGGCGGCCCTCTTCCGATTCCTGGGGGATCGTCTCTTCTTGGGGAACCGATCCTTGGGGATTGGATCCTTGGGGATCACGTCTTGGGGATCACGGCGTGATCGCCCGGTTCCGCATCACTCCGCGGCGTGGCCGGCGGCGGCCTTCGCCTCGGCGGCCTCGCGCGCTTCGGCAGCCTCCTCGGCCGCATCCACGGTCTTGAGCGCCTCGGGGTGCGGCATCGAGATGATGTTGTAGCCGGAATCGACGAAATGGACCTCGCCGGTCGTGCCGGTGGACAGGTCCGACAGCAGGTAGAGCGCGGCGCCGCCGACCTCCTCGGTCGTCACCGTGCGGCGCAGCGGCGCGTGGCGCTTCTGGTAGTTGAACATCAGCCGGGCATCGGAGATGCCGGCGCCGGCCAGCGTGCGGACCGGGCCGGCCGATATGGCGTTGACGCGGATGCCGCGCGGCCCGTAGTCGACCGCGAGGTAGCGTACCGAGGCCTCCAGCGCCGCCTTGGCCACGCCCATGACGTTGTAGTTGGGCATCACCCGGGTCGAGCCGCCATAGGTGAGGGTGATGATCGAGCCGCCGGCCGGCATCAGCGCGGCGGCGCGCTTGGCGATCTCGGTGAAGGAGAAGCACGAGATCACCATGGTGCGCACGAAATTCTCGCGCGTGGTGTCGGCGTAGCGGCCCTTCAGCTCGCTCTTGTCGGAAAAGGCGATGGCGTGGACGACGAAGTCGAGGCTGCCCCACAGCGCGCCGAGCTGCGAGAACACCGAATCGACGGTCGAGAGGTCCTCGACGTCGCACGGCAGCACCACGTCGGAGCCGACGCTGGCGGCAAGCGGCTTCACCCGCTTGCCGAGCGCCTCGCCCTGATAGGTGAAGGCGAGGGAAGCGCCGTGCGCGGCAAGCGTCTTGGCGATGCCCCAGGCGATGGAGTGATCATTGGCCACCCCCATCACCAGACCGCGTTTGCCGTGCAGGAGCCCGTTCATGCCCACGATTCCCATGTGCTGCCTTCCATCCCGCTGAGCGTATCGGTCTGTGGTGCCGCGCGCGTGCGACACCTGCGTGACGGAAAGCGTCTGTCCTGACCGTGTCCAAAGATTTTTCGGCGGCTATCGATGTCCGCCGGCCGGCCCGCCCCGCCGGCGCCAACGCGGCCCCGGCGCGCGTGGTGCCGACCGGTCAGGCATCGAGCCGCTTCAGAATGATGGACGAGTTGGTTCCCCCGAAGCCGAACCCGTTGGAGAGCACGCAACCGATCTTGGCATTGTCGATGCGCTGCCGAACGATCGGCATGTCGGCGAAGGCGGGATCGATCTCCTCGATGTTGGCGCTCTCGCAGATGAAGCCGTTGTTCATCATCAGGAGCGAGTAGATCGCCTCGTGGACGCCGGTTGCGCCCTGCGAGTGCCCCGACAGCGACTTGGTGGCCGAGATCGGCGGGCACTTATCGGCGCCGAACACCGCGCGCAGCGCCTCGATTTCCTTGAGGTCGCCGATCGGCGTCGAGGTGGCGTGCGGATTGATGTAGTCGATCGGGCACTTGACCTGGGAGATGGCCAGCCGCATCGCCCGCTCGGCGCCTTCGCCGGAGGGCGCCACCATGTCGGCACCGTCCGAGGTTGCAGAGTAGCCCGCGACCTCGCCATAGATGCGGGCGCCGCGGGCCTTGGCGTGCTCCAGCTCCTCCAGCACCAGCACGCCGGCGCCGCCGGAGATGACGAAGCCGTCGCGGTTGGCGTCGTAGGCACGCGAGGCGACCTGCGGCCGGTCATTGTACTTCGACGACATGGCGCCCATGGCGTCGAACAGCACCGACAGCGTCCAGTCGAGATCCTCGCAGCCGCCGGCAAACACGATGTCCTGGTTGCCCCACTTGATCTGCTCATAGGCATTGCCGATGCAGATGTTGGTGGTGGCGCAGGCGGCGGAGATCGAATAGCTGATCCCCTTGATCTTGAACCAGGTGGCGAGCGTCGCCGAGGCGGTTGACGACATCGCCTTGGGCACTGCGAACGGTCCGATGCGCTTGGGCCCCTTGGTGCGGGTGATGTCGGCGGCCTCGACGATGGTCTTGGTCGAGGTGCCGCCCGAGCCCATCACGATGCCGGTGCGCTCGTGGGAGATCTCGTTCTCCTCCAGCCCGGCGTCGCGAATCGCCTGCTCCATCGCCACGTGGTTCCAGGCGGTGCCGCCGCCGTGAAACCGCATCGCCCGGCGGTCGACCACCTCCTCGGCATTCAGCGTCGGCGCGCCATGCACCTGCGAGCGGAAGCCGAGCTTGGCATATTCCTCCGCGAACACGATTCCCGACCGCGCCTCGCGCAGGGAGGCGGTGACCTCCTGCACATTGTTGCCGATCGAGGACACGATCCCCATTCCGGTGACGACGACTCGTCTCATGGTGAGCCTCTTGAGCGCTCATTGGCGGCGCGGGCGCCGCACAGGGCAGTCGGACCTCAGGCTCCCTGGGGGGCCGGTTCGCCGGCACGGAACAGTCCGACCTTCAGATCCGAAGCGCGATAGATGATGTTGCCGTCGGCGGCCAGCCAGCCGTCGGCGATGCCGAGCACCAGCTTCGAGCGCATGACTCGCTTGAAGTCGACGCCGTAGACCACCTTCTTGACGCTCGGCAGCACCTGACCGCTGAATTTCAGCTCGCCCAGGCCGAGCGCCCGGCCCTGGCCCGGCGAGCCCAGCCAGCCGAGAAAGAAGCCGACCATCTGCCACAGGGCGTCAAGCCCGAGGCAGCCCGGCATCACCGGGTCGCCCTTGAAGTGACAGGCGAAAAACCACAGATCCGGCTTCACGTCGAGCTCGGCGCGGACCAGACCCTTGCCATGCTCGCCGCCCTCCTCCGAAATCTCGACGATACGGTCGAACATCAGCATCGGCGGCAGCGGCAATTGCGCATTGCCGGGACCGAACATCTCGCCTCGCCCGCAGGCGATCAGATCTTCGTAGCCGTAACTCGACCGTCGCTCCATCGAAGACGCCTGCAAATCGCTCCCCCCGGCCTTAACTGCAGAATTCGCTGCCATCCTTCACTCCCAGATGCGCTCTCCTAACATACGAAAAAGGTGTCATCAAAGCCGGTGACGGCCGCAGCCGAGGTTATGCAGCCGTGAAGCGGCGGCATGCAAAAAGCGCTTGTTGCAACCGTGTTGCAAGACGCGGCCGTGCTGCGTATGATGTTTTCCAGCAACGAGCGGACTCCCAACGCATCGTCACCCGTCGTGAGGCCCGAGGGCCGTGCAATTACAGTGTGATGAGTTGATGCCGGGCGACCGCAGACCAATGGACAGCCAACCGACGATGAACGAGCTCCCTCGCTTCAATCGCCAGACCGAGGTTGCGCCGCGCGACCGGACTCAATCGCGCGACAGCGAAATCCTGCCGGTGGCGCGCCTGCGGGATCCGATGCTCCATCAGGCGCGGACCGGCTGTCCGTTCCACGACGTGCGGCAGATGCTCAAGGATGCCGGCCTGCGGCCGACCCGCCAGCGGCTGGCGCTGGGCTGGCTGCTGTTCTCCAAGGGTGACCGGCACATCTCGGCCGAGATTCTGCACGAGGAGGCGCAGCATGCGCGCTTCCCGGTTTCGCTGGCCACCGTCTACAACACGTTGCATCAGTTTACCGAAGCCGGCCTGCTGCGGGAACTGGCGATCGACGGCTCGCGCGCCTTCTTCGACACCAACGTCCACGACCACCACCACTTTTTCCTGGAGCAGGAAAACGAGCTGGTGGACATTGCGCCCAGCCAGGTGGCGCTGGAGCGGACGCCTGAGCCGCCGGCCGGCTATGAGGTGGCACGGGTCGACGTGGTGGTGCGGCTGCGGCGCAAGACCCCGAGCTGAGGCCGTTCTGCTCCAAGAAAGCCCAAAAACAAATAATAGCAGGCCAGTTCAAACCTAGCTTGGGAACAGCCGTAGAATTTATATAGGTACCTTGCTACATAAGAAGCATGGACCTCAACGAATTCCCGACCAAAGAAGGCGACAAATTTTCCTGCCCGGGTTGCGGGGTCGGGTACGTCGCTTCGTACGCTGAGCGCCGAATTCACGAAAAAGACGACGCTCGGTGTAAGTGTTGCGGGCTTGTGATGCTGCGATGGCCTGCTATTGGCCTTCGTTTAGTTTCTTGGCCGAAGTAAACGGGACGCGATCAGTATACCTAAGCGCCCGTCCGATCCGAATCGGCTCGGTTGCTTCATTGTGAACCCGCCATCTGGAGGCTCCCGGCAATAGCCGAGACGCCGAATCGGGCTTTCCGATTGATTCGGCCCTGGCAGGGCGCCGAGCCCGGCCGTTCTGTCTGGGGTGCGCAGCCCTTCGGGACGGTCAGTGCGTCGTCGCGGGAGTTGCGGCCGGCACGCCGGCGGTGGTCGATGCCGGGGCGGCGCCGGTCACCTCGGTCGCCGGCTTGGTCGCGTCCTTGGCGGTGTCGGGCGCCGGCTGGCTCGGCGTCGTCCGCTTGCGCGGCGGCGCCTTGAGCGCGACGATCCGGGCGATCACCTCCTCATGGAGCTGGGGCGACTTCTCGATGTTGAGATGGCCGAGATCGCTCTTGCCCTCGAGGTCGAAATTGGTCAGCGAGCCCTTGAAGCCGTCACCGGCGCGAACCGCATTGCAGCAGCCCGACAGGTAGTAATTGACCGCCTTGGCGACGTTGCGCGGAACCGTCTGGTAGCCGACCGGGTCGAAGCTGACGACCAGCGACACCGGCACCTTGGCCGCGGCCAGCCGCGCCGCCATCGGATAGACCGCATCGGCGCCCAGCGAATGACCGACCAGCACCACCGGCCCGCGCCAGCCGGCGGCGCGGCGGGCGATGATCTCATCGGCGAGCGCGTCGGCGTCGGCGTGGTTGGCGACCGCGGTGTGGATGCCGCGGCGCGACAGCTTGTCGGCGAGATCATCGAGCCCGAGCGAGAAGATGTTGGCGAGCCCGCGCAGCAGATAGACCCGGGTCTCGGTGGTCTGCGCCGGCGGGGCGGCCTGGGCGGTGGCGAGAGCGAAGCAGGCGAAGGCGCCGACCGCGAAGAAAAACCGCTGGAATCCGAGCATGTTCTGACGAATCCGTAACCGCCGGGAGGTTGCACTGGGCGAATCCCTCATACTCCACCGGCGGCAGGAAACGCCAGCGCCGATGCGGGCCGGGGGGCGTTCGCTGGCAACCTGTTGCCACCGCGCCACGCGCGGCTGCCGCCGCGTCAGTACAGCCCCGGAAAGATGCGCGCCGTACGCTTCATGTATTCGCGATATTGGTCGCCGAAGATCGACAGCATCATCGCCTCTTCGCGCTCGATCCGGCCGAAGAACAGGATGCCGAAACCGACAAGACCGGCCGGACCTGCGATCCAATTCGGCAGCAACAGCACCTGCGCCAGCGCCAACAGCCAGAACGCCGTGTACATCGGGTGGCGAACGTAGCGATAACTTCCCTCGGTCACGAGGCTGTGGGAGTCGTGCAACTCCAGGCTCACCGACCAGTTGCGGCCGAGGTCGCGATGGCTCAGCCGGAACATCGCCAGCGCCGCCACCATCACCAGCGCGCCGGCCGCCGCCAGCGGCCACCGGAAGGGATAATCGGCGAAGGCGGGAAATCCCGTGAAGACATAGATCAGCGGAACGATGCCGAGCCCCGACAACGAGCAGGCGAGTAGAAGCGTTTCGCGGATGTCGAACTGGGATTTGACGATCCTGTTCTTGCGCTTGTTGCGCCGCTCATAGGGAAAGCGGATCACATACCAGCCGACGCCGCCGACCAGCCACAGGATCTTGGCGAGATCCGGCGTCATGACGCGGCCCCGGCCACCGGGGCGGCAGCCGCCCCTTCCGCACAAACTGCGGCCATCGCCGCATCCGGCGACAAAACCCGCGTCTCCAGCGGCACCGGGCCGCACAGGATCATGAAGTAGTCGTAATGGTAGCGCCGCTCGTTGCCCATCACGAACTGGCGGTGCATGCGGAAGAAGTCGCCGCGGAACCGGCGGTAGGTCTCCTCCTTCAGCATGTTGCGGATACGCACCGTGCGCACTTCCGGCAGTCGATCGGCCTTCACGCCCATCTCCCGCACCGGATTGCACTTGTAGAAATTGATGATGTCGACCAGCGCCTGATATTCGACCCAGAACACCTTGGGATTGTTGGCGACCACCGCGGCATCCTCGCGCAACCGGCGGGCCGCCGGGTGCAGGCCGATCTTGAGGATGGAGGAGCCGCAGGTCATCAACGCCAACGGCCGCTGCGCCGCCGCGGGCGCGCTCTGCGGCGGCGTTGATTCGCTCTGCGGCGCCGTTTCGGCCGGCTGCGGCGTTGCACCCGTCCGCTGCTCCAGCACGCGGGCCAGCACCTCCACCATCAGCGCCGCGCCCAGGCTGTGGCCGATCAGCACGACCTCGTCGGCCTTGGTGGTGGCGAGGGCCTCGATGATCGAGGCCGCGAACTGGTCGAGCCTGGCGTCGAGATCGGGCCGGCGAGCGCGCACCAGGTCGCGGGCGAACGACCAGTCGTCGAGGATATAGGCGAGGAACAGCCGGTTGCGCACCAGCCGGTAGAGGATCCACGACACGGTGAAGCCGGCCGGGAAGCCAAGCAGCGGCGCGGTATGGGCCTTCCCCGCATACCAGATGCCCGAATAGATGCCGGCGGCGGCGATCAGCCCCAGCAGCACCAGCGGATAGAGGAAGAACAGAGCGTAGCGGAAATTGCAGCGGGCGTAGCGGAACAGCGTGCCGGTGAGCACGAAATCGGCCAGCGCCATCACCCCGTCGAGGATGCGGCGCGGCTCGGTGCGGCTGAAATCGGCCGCCACCACCTCGTGCCAGTCGAACAGCCGGAGCTCGGTGTCGACCGTCCAGCCCGGCGCCACCGTCTCGACCGTCCAGCGCGGCACCGGCTGGTCGAGCCCCTCGGCCTCCGACACCTTGGCCTTGACGCCCCAGGTGGTTTCGAACCGGCCGATCTCGCGCACGAAGCGGGCGTGCTGCTTCTCGGGCGGCAGCGGCTCGTAGCCGGTGATGAGGAAGGCCAGCCGCCGGGTGACGCGCGCGTCGGGCGCACTGCGGGGGTGATCGGCACTGCGGGAGTCGGACGCCATCGGATGCACCTCCAAGCGGTGGTGAGGCGAGAGGTACCCGCGGCCCGCGGCGGCGGCAAGGCTGGGCCGGTGGTTTGCACGAAGAAAAGGCAGAAGGGAAACGGCCGAGCGGGCGCGGCTGGCGCGCCCCTTTCAGCCGAGCTTCCGCCGTGTTGCGCCGCCCGCTATATTCGCTAGAAAATAGCGCATCACGAAAGGATATCCCATGGCTTGGACACCCTCCCGCCGCATCGCCTCCGTCGCCCTCGCCGGCCTTCTCGCGCTGGCGCTCCAGCCTTCGCTGCCGTCGCTCGCCAAGGACGCCAAGAGCAAGGAGCCGGCCAAAGCAGCCGAGCCGGCCGCGCCGACGGAGCAGAAGCCGGTGCTGGTGTTCGCCGCGGCGAGCCTGACCACCGCCTTCAACGCCATCGGCGCCGAATGGGAGAAGGCGACCGGCAAGAAGGTGTCGTTCTCCTACGCCGCCTCCTCGGCGCTGGCCCGCCAGATGGAATCGGGCGCGCCGGCCGACGTCTTCGCCTCGGCCGACCTGCGCTGGATGGATTGGGCCGCTGAGAAGAAGCTGATCAAGGAGGGCAGCCGCGAGACCCTGCTCGGCAATGCGCTGGTGCTGATCGCCCCGCTCGACGCCGCGACCGACCTCAAGATCGCCAAGGACTTCCCGCTCGCCGACGCGATCGGCGATTCGCGCCTCGCCACCGGCGCCATCCCCGCCGTGCCGGTGGGCAACTACGCCAAGCAGGCGCTGAGCGCGCTCGGCGTGTGGGAGGCGATCGAGCCGAAGATCGCCGGGGCCGAGAGCGTGCGTGCGGCGCTGGCGCTGGTCGCCCGCGGCGAGGCCAGGTTCGGCATCGTCTATGCCACCGACGCCAAGGCCGAGCCGAAGGTGAAGGTGGTTGGCACCTTCCCGGAAGGCAGCCACGACCCGGTGCTCTATCCGATCGCGTTGACCGCCAATTCGGCCAATCCGGACGCCGCGGCCTTCCTCGCCTTCCTGCGCTCGCCCACCGCCGAAAAGATCCTCACCGGCGAGGGCTTCACCATCGTGCCGAAGACGTGACACGGTTTCCGGTTGATCCCTTCGGGATACCGGAAACAGCCTCGCCGAAAACCTTTTGTTCGATAACGAGATTTTCGGCGATCGGAATACGGCTCGAAGGCCTGATCGGCCGGAAACCGTATGACACCTGCCGTGGCTGCCCCGGCCTGAGGGCGGCCGCTGGACATAATTCGGGTTCCGGTTGATCAAGCCGGAACCCGAATAACGAAGGACGCCCCCGGCCGATGGGGACACTGACCGCAGACGAATGGGTGGCGATCCAGCTCAGCCTCAAGGTGGCGGGCGTGGCGACGCTCGCCAGCCTGCCGTTCGGCATCCTGGTGGCGCTGCTGCTGGCGCGCGGCCGCTTCCCCGGCAAGACCGTGCTCGACGGGCTGGTGCACCTGCCCCTCGTGCTGCCGCCGGTGGTCACCGGCTACATGCTGCTGCTCACCTTCGGCCGGCGCGCCCCGGTCGGCAGCTTCCTGGAGAGCACGTTCGGCATCGTGTTCTCGTTCCGCTGGACGGGTGCTGCGCTGGCCTGCGCGGTGATGGGCTTTCCGCTGATGGTGCGGGCGATCCGCCTGACCATCGAGGCGGTCGATACAAGGCTGGAGCAGGCCGCGTCCACGCTCGGCGCGCCGCCGCTGTGGGTGTTCGTCACCGTGACGCTGCCCCTGGCGCTGCCCGGCGTCATCGCCGGGGCGGTGCTGTGCTTCGCCAAGGCGCTGGGCGAGTTCGGCGCCACCATCACCTTCGTGTCGAGCATTCCCGGCGAGACGCGCACCATTCCGGCCGCCATCTATGGCTACACCCAGGTGCCCGGCGCCGAGATGGCGGCGCTTCGCCTGTCGCTGGTCGCCGTGGTCATCTCGCTCGCCGCGCTGGTCGCCTCCGAGATCATGGCCCGCCGCAGCGACCGTCGCGGCGTGCGGGTCGAGTGACGCGATGACCCGTCGTCTGGAAATGGGCCGGCGGCCCGGCGCGCGGGGCGTACGATGATCCGCTTCGATTGCCACCACGTGCAGGGCGCGTTCGCGCTCGACGTCGCCTTCGCGGCCGAGGGCGGCATCACCGCGCTGTTCGGCCATTCCGGCTCGGGCAAATCCACCGTCATCCGCCTGCTCGCCGGCCTTGCCCGGCCGCAGCGCGGCCGCATCGAGGTCGAGGACACGGTGCTGCTCGACACCGGCCGCGGCATCGATCTCAAGCCGCACCGCCGCCGGCTCGGCCTGGTGTTCCAGGATGCCCAACTGTTCCCGCATCTGTCGGTGCGCGCCAATCTCACCTACGGCCGCTTCTTCACCCCGGCCGCCGGCCGGGTGGTGGCGTTCGATCCGGTGGTCGAGGTGCTCGGCATTTCGCATCTGCTCGACCGCCGGCCGATGACGCTGTCGGGCGGCGAGCGCCAGCGCGTCGCCATCGGCCGGGCGCTGTTGGCGAGCCCGCGTTTGCTGCTGATGGACGAGCCGCTGGCCTCGCTCGATGCCGAGCGCAAGCTGGAGGTGCTGCCGTTCATCGAGCGGCTGCGCGACGAGTTCGCCATTCCCATCGTCTATGTGTCGCACGCGGTGGAGGAGGTGGCGCGCCTCGCCGCGCGGGTGGTGAAGCTCGAAGGGGGCAAGGCGACGGCGATCGGCCCGCCGGCCGAGGTGCTGGCGCCGACCCTCTATGCCACCGCCGCCGACCGTTTCGAGGCGGTGTCGGTGATCACCGGCCGCGTCAAGCGCTTCGATCCCGAGTTCGCGGTGACGCTGGTCGAGCACCCGGCCGGCGAGATCGTGGTGCCAGGCCGCATCGAGCCGGCCGAAGGGCCGGTGCGCATCGCCGTGCGCTCGACCAATGTGACGCTGGCGGTCGGCCGGCCCGGCGGCGTCAGCGTGCGCACCGTGCTGTTCGGCACGGTGGAGCGGGTGGAGACCGATGGCGGCCCGTTCGCGCTGGTGACGGTGGCGCTCGCCGGCGGCGAGCGGGTCCATGCCTATGCCACGCGGCTGGCGCTCGCCGCCCTCGGCCTCGATGTCGGCGACGAGGTGCAGGCGCTGGTCAAGAGCGTGTCGATCGACGAGCGCACGGTGCCGCGGCTGGTGCATGCCGCGCCGCAGACCGCGGCGGGCGCGCCGGGCCGCTGACGGACGCGCGGAGAGCGGCGCCGCATGCGCCGGGCGCATCGCCGGGGTGCGCCGGGTCCGCCGTCCTTGCCGCCAAATCGCCCGGTTGGCGTGCGAGCCTCCCAAACGGTCTCCGGCCGGTGTGGCCGGGGGACGAATACTGATCCCGTGTTCGGATCACGTGTTCTGGTCATCTGCCGTTCGCGAGCGTGCCGGTCAGGCCGTGCCGGCGTCATGTCGGCATCGGCGGGATGCCGCACCCGGCCACCGCCATTAACGCCACGGCAATGATGATCGCCGACACTCGGGTGCGGGCCGCGGCACGTCGCGGCCGGATCGAGAATTTTGCGTTGCGTCTCATGAATTCACGTTCCCGGATTCGCCTGCCCCGGATTCCTCTGCCCCGGATTCGCCTGCCCACGGATTCGTCTGCCATGGAGTCATCTTCCATGACGTTCCGGTCCATGACGTTGCAGTCCACGGCGTCCCGCTCCAATCCTTCAAGGGGCAAGCCCCCGCGGTTCGAGCCCTCGCGCGCCGCGCCGACCGGGCGCGCGCCGCGTCAGGCCGCGTCGCAGCCGTCGCACCGGCGGCGGGCGGCGGCGCTGGTGGCGGCGGCCGGCCTGCCGGTGGCGCTCGGCGTGGCGATCATGCTGCTGGCGCCGGGCTGGTCGGCGCAGACCGGCGCCTCCAGCGGCGCCGGCCCCACGCAAGCGGCGAGCGCCCCCGTGCCGCTGCTGTTCGGCGGGGCGCTGGCGGCGGTGCGGCCCGACATCGTCCGCCTGCCGCCGACCGCGGCCGACCTGTTCGCCCCGCCCAATCCGGCCTCGTCCAATTCCGCGTCGCCCGGGTCCGCGTCGGGCTGGACGCCGGCCGAGGCGCCGGAGGTCACCGGCAGCCTGCTGCGGCCCGGTGCCGGGCTGGCGGTGCGGGCGGCGGCCCACGCCACGGGCGCCGCACCCGCGGCCGCGCCGTCCCGGCCCGAGCCGGTGAGCCTGCCGGTCGCCCGGCTGGAGGTCGCCGCCGCCGAGCTTCCCGCCACCGATCCGCGGCCGGTCGGCCTCGCCAGCACGCCGCCGCTCGCCGGGCTGGACAAGGCCGACCCGGTGACACGCGGCGCGCCGGGCGATCCCGGCACCTTCCCGCCTCTGGTGATGGTGCAGCATTTGCTGTTCACGGTCGACGCCGCGGCGCTGCCGCAGCTTCCGTTCGACCATCTGGCGCCGCTGCCGGCCACCGCCGGGCGGAGCGGCCGGCCGCACGGGTGATCCGGTTCTCCGGCGGGTGGTCAGGCCACCGCGCCACGGCAAACGAAAACGCCGGCCCGAGGGCCGGCGTTTTCGTCGGTGCAAGAAGTTCGGAGCCAGACCAACGGCCCCACGCGTCAGCGTCCGGGGCCGTTCGAATCAATGCGCTCGGGAGATGGCGAAGGCCACCGCGTCGGCGAGCGCCCGCTTGACCGGCGAGGCCGGGAACAAGCCCAGCGCGTCGGTGGCGATGGCGCCGTAGTGCTTGGCGCGCTCGCAGGTGTCCTCGATGGCGCGGTGCTTGTGCATCAGCCCGACCGCGGTCTCGAGCGCGGCGTCGTCGGCCTCGCCCTGCTCCAGCGCCTTGCGCCAGAACGCCCGCTCGGCGTCATTGCCGCGGCGGAACGCCAGCACCACCGGCAGGGTGATCTTGCCCTCGCGGAAGTCGTCGCCGACATTCTTGCCGAGCTCGGCGGCGCGGCCGCCATAATCGAGCGCGTCGTCGACGAGCTGGAAGGCGATGCCGAGATTGGTGCCGTAGGAGCGGCAGGCCGCCTCCTCCGCCTTCGGGCGGCCGGCCAGCACCGGGCCGAACTCGGCGGCGGCCGCGAACAGCTCGGCGGTCTTGGAGCGGATCACCGCGAGATAGGCGTCCTCGGTGGTCTCGGTGTTCTTGGCGGCGGCGAGCTGCATCACCTCGCCCTCGGCGATCACCGCGGCGGCGGTGGAGAGGATCTCCATGCAGCGCAGCGAGCCGACCTCGACCATCATCCGCATCGACTGGCCGAGCAGGAAGTCGCCGACCAGCACGCTCATCTCATTGCCCCAGAGCATGCGGGCGGTGGCCTTGCCGCGGCGCAGCTCGCTCTCGTCGACCACGTCGTCGTGGAGCAGCGTGGCGGTGTGCAGGAATTCCACCGCGGCGGCGATCTTGGTCTGGGCGTCGCCCTGATAGCCGCACATCTGGGCGGTGGCGAGCACCAGCATCGGACGCAGCCGCTTGCCGCCCGAGGAGATCAGGTGGTTGGCCACCTCGGGGATCTTGGTGACGTCGGAGCCGGTACGCGACAGAATCGTCGCGTTCACCCGCTCCATGTCGGGCTGCACAAGCCGCACGAGGCTCTCGATCGAGGCTTCGGGCGCGGATTCGAACGGTAACACGACGGCCAAAGGAAACTCCCAGCCGAAACCGACCGCATCCCTGCGCGGCCACGATCGAAGAGTAGCATTTAGAGGCGACATTCGCCGCGGGCAAGTCCGTTTGCTGACGCGGGCAGGTGCGTTTGCTGGCGCGCCGGGGCGGGCGGGGCGGCGGGCTGCGCGGCGGATTTCGCGCATCGATCCGCAGAATACGACCCTGGAGCGCAAATCCGCCGTGCGCAGCACCGCGGATGGCGCGAACTTCGCCGTTCGGCGCGCAAAATCCGGTCCCGGCCGGCGCTCACGCGGGCGATTCCGGCCGCGCCGCCGATGCCGGCTCCGACATCGCCGTCGACATCGGCGCCGACATCACATGGGCCAGCACGTCCTCGGCCAGCAGCGCGCCGGCAAGCCGGCCGGTCTCCTCGGCCACCCGCCCGGCATGGCCGCGATGCAGCATGTGGCCGGCTCCCTCGATCCGCACCACCCGCACCGCCGGGGCGGCCCGCCCCGCCAGCTGCCGCGCCAGCACCTCGCCGTGATCGGCCGGCGGCACGACGGCATCGGCGGTGCCGAGAATCAGTGTGAGCGGCGCCGTGAGCGCCGGGTAGCGCGGCGCCTGGGCGATCAGCTCGCCGCGCAGCCGCATGAAATCCTGCATGGTGTGGTGGAAGCGCTCCGGCGTCATCGCCAGCGCCAGGGCGCTGGCGTCGAGATAGCCCGCGGGCAGCGGCTCGGGCGCGAACATGCGCGCGGTCGCCTTCTCGAGCGCGGCGAGGCTCAGCGGCGTCGCCAGCGTGTGGGTGAACAGCGGCCCGGTGAGCAGCGCCTCGGCCGCCGCCTGGACCCGCTTCAGGCCGCCGGGGCGCGGATGGGTGGCGGGATTGACCAGCACCAGCCCGGCCACCTCGTCCGGATGGTCGAGCGCGTAGCGCAGCGCCACCGCGCCGCCGAACGAATGACCGACGATCAGCACCCGGCGGGCGCCCAGCGCCTGCATCGCGCCGCGAATCAGTGCGGCTTGGCGGCCGAGCGCGGCATCGGCGTCGCCGCCCGGCCGGCCGCTCCAGCCCGAGCCCGGCCGGTCGGGAACCAGCACCGGCAGCGCCGCGGCGCCGTGGGTCAGGCGCTCGCCCAGTGCCTTGAGGTCGGCGGCCGAGCCGGGCGCGCCGTGCAGCAGCAGCACAGCCGGCCGGTCCGGCGCCGGGGCGGACCCGAACCTGAGCACGTGGATCGTGCCGCCGCCGGCATCGACCCGGGTGCCGGTGGACGGAAAGCGCGCCTCCAGCCGGCGGGTCGCCCGCCGCGTGAGCAGGGCCGCGATGCCGAGCGCGGCGGCCAGTACCGCGGCGAGGGCGAACAGGACGGTGAGGATCGGCATGCAGAACAATACTGTTTCCGTGCGTCACCGGCCAGCAGCGGTTGCCGCCGCCTCGCCTTGCGCGCGGACGCCATGCGAAATCCAGTCCGGTCAGCCGGACGCAGCGTCAAGTTCCGTTGCCGACGGGCGCCGGCCGGCGCGCCGCGTCGATGAACGCGCCCGCGGCGCGGGCGACGAGTTGATCGCCGACCCGGATCTCGGCCGTGAGCCGGTAGAGCGGCGGATGAAACTGGACGAAGCGCGCCCGGAGATCGACCCGCGCCCGGCAGGACAGCGGAAGGCGATAACGGACTTGGAGATCGGCCGTCACCGCCTCGATGCCGTGATGGAACAGGCAATGCGTCATCGCGCAATCGAGCAGCGCGGCGATGACGCCGCCATGCACCATGCCGTCATATCCCTGCAGGATCTCGCGGCAGGCGAACGACCCCTGCACGCCATCGGCGCCATCGGGCGTGAACCGCAGCTTCAGCGACAACGGATTGCGGTCGCCGCAGAGAAGGCAGCCGGCGTGGGATGGGACGGTTCCGGCCGTCAAGGGTTGCGGTGCGGGAACGGGATCCGGCGACATCGTCAATCGAGCCTCCCCGGCCAAGGGTGACCGGCCAAGGATGACCGGCCGGGGCGACCGGCCGCAGCGCGCGGTACCCGGCACGCGGTATTTTGAACATATGTTCGTAATGATCTGCGGTCCCGCCAACAAGAGCGACCCTCCGGCATCGCCGGCAGCCCGGCCATGCGGCTAGCGACGGTCTTCGCCCCGCGAAGAGCCCCCCACCCCCGACCCCTCCCCACCGCTCGCAAAGCTCGCGGGGGGAGGGGAGAAAGGGGCGCCTCTTCTCCCCACGAGCACAACGGGGAACGGCCGGGACAGGCCCGCGGCCTGCTCCCCTCCCCCCATTTCTCCCCTGCCCAATGAACGCAGTGAATGGCGGGGAGGGGTCGGGGGCTTCTTCGCGCGCGCGAAACCCGAAACCGGAAGCCCCAATCCCAAAACCCCGCCCGAAAACCCTCACATGTTCGGATAGTTCGGCCCGCCGCCGCCTTCGGGCGCCACCCACACGATGTTCTGCGTCGGGTCCTTGATGTCGCAGGTTTTGCAGTGGACGCAGTTCTGGGCGTTGATCACGAAGCGCGGGTCGCTCTGCGTGGCCTCGTCGCCATAGACCACCTCATAGACCCCGGCCGGGCAGTAGAGCCGCGCCGGCTCGCCATAGAGCGGCAGATTGTGGGCGATCGGCACCGCCGGGTCCTTCAGCGTCAGATGGACCGGCTGGTCCTCCTCGTGATTGGTGTTGGACAGGAACACCGAGGACAATTTGTCGAACGACAGCTTCCCGTCCGGCCGCGGATAGGCGATCGGCGTCACCTCGTCGAGCCGCTTCAGCGTGGCGTTGTCGGGCTTGTCGTGCTTGAGCGTGCCGAACAGCGAGAAGCCCAGCGTGTTGGTCCACATGTCGAGCCCGGCCAGCGTCACGCCGAGCTTGAGGCCGTGGCGCGCCCACAGCGGCTTGACGTTGCGCACCGGCTTGAGGTCGGCGCCGATGCCGCTGGCGCGCCAGCCCGCATCATAGGCCGCAAGCTCGTCGCCCGCCCGGCCGGCGGCGATGGCGGCCGCGGCCTGCTCGGCCGCCTGCATGCCGGAGGCGATGGCGTTGTGGGTGCCCTTGATGCGCGGCACGTTGAGGAAGCCCGCGGCATCGCCGATCAGCGCGCCGCCGGGGAACACCAGCTTCGGCACCGACTGCCAGCCGCCCTCGCTGATGGCGCGCGCGCCATAGGCGAGGCGCTTGCCGCCGGCGAAGGTGTCGGCGATCAGCGGGTGGTGCTTGAAGCGCTGGAACTCGTCGAACGGCGACAGCGTCGGGTTCTCGTAGTCGAGATGCACCACGAAGCCGACCGCCACTTGGTTGTCCTCCAGATGGTAGAGGAACGAGCCGCCGCTGGTGGCGTCGTCGAGCGGCCAGCCGAAAGAATGCTGGGCAAGGCCGGGCTTCGACTTCTCCGGCGCCACCTGCCACAGCTCCTTGAGCCCGATGCCGTATTTCTGCGGCGAGACGCCGCCGTCGAGCTTGAAGCGGGCGACGAGCTGGCGGGTGAGCTGGCCGCGCGCGCCCTCGGCGAACAGCACGTACTTGCCGGCCAGCTCCATGCCGCGGGTGAAGCTGTCCTTGTGGTGGCCGTCGCGGGCGATGCCCATGTCGCCGGTGGCGATGCCGATGACGGCGCCGGCGTCGTCATAGAGCACCTCGGCGGCGGCGAAGCCGGGATAGATTTCGACGCCCAGCGCCTCGGCCTTGGCCGCCAGCCAGCGGCAGACA
The DNA here is from genome assembly GCF_003966715.1 of Blastochloris tepida. Classification (NCBI taxonomy): domain Bacteria; kingdom Pseudomonadati; phylum Pseudomonadota; class Alphaproteobacteria; order Hyphomicrobiales; family Blastochloridaceae; genus Blastochloris; species Blastochloris tepida. The sequence goes on along the minus strand of NZ_AP018907.1, from coordinate 3,430,015 downwards.
TTGCCGAGCGAGACGATGTAGCAGCCATGGTTGGACATCAAGGGCGGCATCAGCCAGTTGGGCAGGCGCACGCCGCCGCGCTGGCTGAAGTAGTAGAAGCGGTCGTCGGTGACGGCGGTCTTGAACGGGGTATCCTCGCCGCGCCAGCCGGGCAGCAGCGCATCGAGCGGCGAGGGATCGACCACCGCGCCGGACAGAATGTGGGCGCCGACCTCCGAGCCCTTCTCGACCACCACCACCGCGAGGTCGGGGGCGATCTGCTTGAGGCGGATGGCGGCGGCAAGCCCGGCCGGGCCTGCGCCGACCACCACCACGTCGAAATCCATGCGCTCGCGCGGGGGCAGCTCGGCCTCGCTCATCGGTCTTTCCCTCCCAGTCTTGGATTTTTTCAATATGGTCATTCCACGACTTGCCGGCTCTGACAATTCCACCAACGGTGCGATCGGCGGCCGGCGCTGATAAAGTGACGGCGATGACCGCCCCCGACCTCCAGACTGCGCTTGCCGACCTGCTGGCCTTCTATGCCGGGGCGGGCATCGACGTGGCGCTCGCCGAGACGCCGCACGACCGGTTCGCCGAGGCCGCCCGCGAGGCCGAGCGGCGGGCGCAAGCCTTTCCGCCCGATCTGCCGCCCGATCTGCCGCCCGATCCGCCGGCCTCCGCGCGGCCGGGGGCGGAGGCGCCGCACCGCTTCCCCACCGCGCCGCCGCCGCGCCGGGCGGCCCACGCGCCGGAGCCCGACGCCGCCCCCGCCCCGCCGCCGCCGGATGCGGCGGTGATGGCCGCGCGCGAAGCCGCCCGCTCGGCCGCGTCGCTCGACGAACTGCGGGCGATCCTGGAGCGGTTCGACGGCTGCGCGCTCAAGACCACCGCCTCGCGGCTGGTGTTCGCCGACGGGGCGCCGGATGCGAGACTGATGCTGGTGGGCGAGGCGCCGGGAGCGGAGGAAGACCGCCAGGGCAAGCCGTTCGTCGGCCGCGCCGGCCAATTGCTCGACCGCATGCTGGCGGCGATCGGGCTCGACCGCACCAAGGTCTATATCGCCAACATCGTGCCGTGGCGGCCGCCCGGCAACCGCACGCCGACGCCGCAGGAAAGCGCGATCTGCCTGCCCTTCATCACCCGCCAGATCGAGCTGGTCGATCCCGACGTGCTGGTGTTCCTCGGCGGCTTCGCGGCGTCGAGCCTGACCGGCACCAAGGACGGCATCCTCAAGACCCGCGGCCGCTGGCTGACCTATCGCGCCGGCACGCGCGACATCCGCGCCATGGCGACGCTGCACCCGGCCTATCTGCTGCGCCAGCCCTTGCAGAAGCGGCTGGCGTGGCGCGACTTCCTGGCGGTCAAGCGGGCGCTGGCCGAAGGGCGCATGGTCGAGTGATCATACGGTTTCCGGTTGATCCCTTCGGGATACCGGAAACGGTCTCGCCGAAAAATCCTTGATCCGGAAGGGATTTTTCGGCGAACGGCATACGGTTCTCCGGCCTGATTGGCCGGAAACCGTATGATCACCCGCCCTGCGGCGGGATCACCGCCCAGCCGATGCGGACCGGCGGCAGGCGGCCCTTGATCGCCCAGTCGAAGCTGCGCGGCGCCTCGATGGTCATGCCGGGAAAGCGGGTGCGCAGGCTCACCGGCGGGTGGGGATTGGCGCCCTCGATGCGCCACACCACCAGCACGCCGGCCTGCGCCACCGTCTCCTCGGTGATCCAGGGCGTGCGGGCCGGATTGCCGTCGAGGAGGAGCTGCGGCCGGTCGCGGCTGGCCAGCGCCAGCGTGCCGCCGGTCCACACGTCGCCGGCGACGATGGCCAGCGGCTGGCCGGTGCGGATGCGATAGACCTCGGTGAACCAGCCGGCGATCTCGCCGCTCGGCCAGTTGGTGTCGGCGCCGGGGCCCCGCCCATAGGGCGCGGCGACCGCCATCATCGCCGCCACGGCCGGTGGCGCCAGCGTTGCCAGCACCAGCGCCCGGCCGACCAGCGCGTGGCGGTAGAGCGGGATCGCCGGGCCGAGCAGCAGCACCGCGCCGAGGCCGGAGAAGGCGAACAGCGGCACCAGCGTCTCGGTCTTCGCCGGCAGGCCGAGGACGAAACCGGCCATCGCCACCGCCGGGGCCGGCGCCAGCGCCAAAGTCAGCGCGAAGCGGCGGGCGGTGATGTCGGGCTCCGGCCGCGGAAACACCGGCACGGTATCGCCCTCGCTCCGGCGCGGCACCACCGCCAGCGCCACCAGCACGGCAAGTGCGGCGTGGCCCAGCACGCCCAGCAGCAGCAGGCCGCCCCAGGCCTCGGCCGCGCCGACAAGGTCGGGTGCGCCGAGGCTGCCCACCGCGTGGTCGAACGGCAGGCCGTCGTCGGTCGCCACCCACAGGATGTGCGGCCAGATCAGCGCGGCGGCGACCGCCACCGCCCCCCACGGCTCGGGCCGGCGGAACACGGCGCGGCCCTTCGGCGCCGCCGCCAGCGCCAGCACCACCACGCCGGCCAGCACCGCGGCGGAATATTTGGTGATGACCAGCAGCGCCAGATCGAGCGCCACCAGCCCCCAATAGAGCCGGCGGCCCTGACCGGCAGCCCGCCACAGATGCAGAGCGGTGAGCGCGAACAGCGGCAGCAGCAGCCGGTCGGGGCTCAGCGCCGGCGGCAGCCAAGTGACCCAGGCGACGCCGGCCAAGAGCACGGTGGCGAACGCGCCCTGGCGCTCGCCGACGATGCCGCGGGCGAGACGGAACACCGCCCACAGCGCCACCGCATCGGCCAGCACCCCGGCCAGCGACAGCGCCCACAGCCGGCCGCCGCCCAGCCAATAGGCGAAGCCGAGCACCCAGCCGGTCAGCGGCGGATGGGCGGGCGTGCCGAGCAGGCTTTCGCGGCCGATCACCAGCGCCTCGACCACCTCGCGCGGCGGACTGGCCTGCACCAGCAGCATGGCCAGCGCCATCGCCAGGCTGTGGCCGAGGATGACGCTGTAGACCAGCGCGCGGGGCCGGCCGCGCAGCGCCTCCAGCAGGCGCGAGGAGCGCAGCGGCGTGTCGTCGAGCTTCATCGGCCGGGCTCCTGTCCCGCAACGGACGCGGCTACCGCGCCGCGGATCGGCGCGAACGAGCGGCGGTGATGATCGCAGGGACCGAGCGCTTCGAGCGCGCGGCGATGGGCGGCGGTGGGGTAGCCCTTGTGCCCGGCGAAGCCATAGCCGGGGGCGAGCGCGTCGAGGCCGCACATCAGCCGGTCGCGCACCACCTTGGCGACGATCGAGGCGGCGGCGATCGACAGGCAGAGCGCGTCGCCCTTGATGACGGCGGTGCCGGGGCAGCCGCAGGGCGCGAGGTCGCGGCCGTCGGTGAGCACGTGCGCCGGCCGGCGCGGCAGCGCGGCGACGGCCTGGGCCAGCGCCCACAGCGAGGCCTGGCGGATGTCGTCCCGGTCGATGCGGGCCGGCGGCGCCAGCGCCACGCCGACCTCGGCGCAGGCGAGGATGGCCGCAAACAGCGCCTCGCGCCGGCCGGCGTCGAGCTTCTTGGAATCGTCGATGCCGTCGGGGATGCAGGCGGGGTCGAGGATCACCGCGGCGGCCACCACCGGGCCGGCGAGCGGCCCGCGCCCGGCCTCGTCGCAGCCGGCCACCGGCGCGTGGCCCGCCGCCATCAGGGCGTCCTCGCGCTCGAAGGTCGGCCGGAGCATGGGAACACGAACCCGCACCATGCTGTCCTGTTTCAAGGTGTCCGGATGATCCCTTCGGGACACCGGAAACGATCTCGCCGAAAAATCCTTGATCCGGAAGGGATTTTTCAGCGAGCGGAATAGGGTTTCCGGCCTGATCGGCCGAAACCGTATTAGAGGATTCGCCGCAGAAGTGGGAACCGGTTTTGCGTCGGCGGGGGCGGGAACGCAGACGTCCTGAAATTTCAGTGCCGCCAGACCTTGACGGCAGAGAGCAGGAGCAACCCAGCCAATAGCGGGATCAGGACGGAGCCCGGCACGATCCCGAGCAACTGGGCGCCAAGGAAGCTGCCTGCCACCGACCCGGCCGCCATGATCAGGACGAAGGCCCGGTTGCGGCCGAGAACGCCGAAGCTCTGATCGCGGCTGTAGCGGGTGAAGCCCACGATCATCGTCGGCAGGCTGACCGCCAGCGACAGGCTTCCGGCGAGCTTGATGTCCGCGCCGAACAGCAGGACGAGGGTCGGAATCAGCAGCTCACCGCCGGCCACGCCGAGGAGCGAGGCGACCACGCCGATGACGAACCCCGCGACCACCCCGGCCACCACCTGCGCCGTGCCGGTCAGCAACAACGGTCCGCTCGACGACACGTCGTGTCCGAGCAGGAGAACCCCGGCGATCGCCACCAGCAGCACCGCGATCACCCGGTAGAGCGAGGCGGATTTGAGCCGCATCGCCCACCCGGCGCCGAACCACGCCCCGATCAGGCTGCCCGCCAACAGGTTGACGATGACCGGCCAGTGGGCGGCGATCGCGTCGAGCGGCACCGTCCGCGTGCGGAACAGCAGGGCTGTCGCCACGACGATCAGGCTCATGGCCTTGTTGAGGATCACCGCTTCGAGCGCCGCGAAGCGGAACGCCCCGATCAGCAGTGGCAGCCGGAATTCGGCGCCACCCAATCCGATGAGGCCGCCGAGGGTGCCGATCACCGCTCCGCCGCCGAACGCACCGACCCACCGTCCCCGCACTGCCCGCCCCCATGTCTCGCGGGACACTATGGCTGCGCCCGCGAAATATCCAGCGAGACATAGCGTCGTTCGGGAACAGGGTTCGGCAAACGATGGGACGTTGCCCCCCGGCGGTAGGCAGGCTTGAACAGACAACCATGACGAGGTCCGGGGGCTCAGGCTGCGTCAAAGGGAGCAGATACTTGGCAATCTGTCATGACAATGTCGGGCGCTTTGTGGTATGAATAATTGGAGAGGACAGCGCATGAGCACCCGCACCACCCGGTCCGAGAAGCTGGATCTCCGGCTGTCGCCGGCCGCCAAGCAGACGCTGCGGCGCGCCGCCGAAGCCAGCCACAAGACGTTGACCGAGTTCGTCCTCGACAGCGCCGTGCAGCGCGCCGAGGAGGTGCTGGCCGAGCACCGTTCCATTCGCTTGAGCCCGGAGGACTGGGCCGAATTCCAGCAGCGCCTGGACGCTCCGCCGGTGGTGCATCCGCGCCTTGCCCGCCTGCTTCAAGACGACGGCCCGGCGGATTGAGCCCGGGGTCCGTCCATATCGAGAAGCTTGGACCGGGCCATGACACGGCCCGGTTCGATTGCGGCCATCCCGCCCTCAACCGGTTTCTCCAGGCTTTTGCGCTGCAGAACCAGAAATCCGGCAGCTCGCAGACCTACGTCGCCGTGATCGACGATGCGGTGGCGGGCTATCACTGCCTGACCGTTGGGGACGTCAGCCTGGAAGAAGCTCCGGAGCGGATGGCGCGCGGGATGCCCCGCCACCCCGTTCCGGTGATGATCGTGGCGCGGCTGGCGGTCGACCGGGCTTATCAGGGGCGCAAGCTCGGTGGCGCACTTCTCAAGGATGCCTTGCGCCGGACATTGGCTGCCGCCGACATAGCCGGAATCCGCGCCGTGATTGTTCACGCCAAGGACGACAAGGCGCGCGCCTTCTACGAGCGGTTCGGGTTTGCCCGGTTTCCCGCGCAGCCGCTCACGCTCTTCCTGCTCTTGAAGGATCTGCGCGCATCCGCCGGCCTCCAGATTTAAACCGGAACTAGAGCGTGATCCGATCTGACTGCATCAGATCGGACGCTCTAAGTTTCTGGTTTGTCGCATTTTCTTTCGCACAACCGGTATCCACTTGTGCGGAAAATGCTCTAACTGTCCGCGTTCGCGGCCGTTGGTATTGGAGCGCCTTCCGCCCGCCCGTCCGGTGCGCATTGCCTCGGACCCCGGCGTTGGCCATATAGTTGCGGCGAGCCCCCAGGGAGAACGCCATGCGGTGGGAAGATTACCGGCGCAGCGACAATGTCGAGGACCGGCGCGGCGACGGCGGCGATTACGGCCAGGGCGGTCCCGGCGGGTTCGGCGGCTTTCCCGGCGGCCGCGGCGGGCTCGGCATCGGCGGGCTGATCGTCGTCGGCCTCATCGCCTGGGCCACCGGCATCAACCCGGCGCTCCTGATCGGCGGGCTGGAGATGCTGCAGGGCGGCGGCGCCCCGCAATATCAGCAGCAGCAGCACCGACCGCCGCCCGCCTCCACCAGCCAGCCGACCGACCGGCAGGGCCAGTTCGTCTCCGTCGTGCTGGCCCAGACCGAGGACGTGTGGAAGGAGATCTTCCGCGAGAAGTCCCGCGCCTATCCGCCGCCGCGGCTGGTGCTCTACACCCGCGCCACCCAATCGGCCTGCGGGCTCGGCCAGTCGGCGATGGGGCCGTTCTATTGCCCGAGCGACCGTAAGGTTTATCTCGACCTCAGCTTCTTCAACGACCTCGACCGCCGCTTCGGCGCGCCCGGCGAGTTCGCGGCCGCCTATGTCATCGCCCACGAGGTAGGCCACCACGTCCAGAACGTGCTGGGCGTGCTGCCGCGGGTGCAGCAGGCCAAGCAGGGGGTGTCTCAGAGCGACGCCAACGCGCTCTCCGTGCGGGTCGAGCTGCAGGCCGACTGCTATGCCGGCGTGTGGGCCCACCACGCCGATTCCCGCTTCAAGATCCTGGAGGACGGCGACATCGAGCAGGCGCTGCGGGCGGCCAGCGCCATCGGCGACGACCGGCTGCAGCAGCAGGCGCAGGGGCGGGTGGTGCCGGATTCCTTCACCCACGGCTCGTCGAAGCAGCGCACCGCCTGGTTCACCCGCGGCCTGCGCAGCGGCGACCTTGCCGCCTGCGACACCTTCCAGACCCAGCGGCCGTGAGTCCGGGCTCCGGTTGATCCCTTCGGGAGCCCGGAGCCATCCTTCGGCCACTCCCGCCAGCGCCCCCGGCCCGCGGAGGAGCCGCCCGGCTTTTCTTGCCGGCCCGGCGGGCCCATATAGTCGCGGCATGCCGCAGCCCCCCGACACGCCGCAGCCCCCCAAAAAGCCGCGCGCCCGCAGCCGGGCGGCGCGCCCGCCGGCGCCGTCGATGGACCCGTCGCTCGCCGCTTTGCTCAATCCCGGCATCAAGGACGGCACCGCCGGCCACGGCGCCATGACGGGCTATGGCGAGCCCGCCGGCACCCACGACGACGGCCAGCCCGAAGGCTTCGCCGAGGCGCCGCAGGCGGCGTTCGCGGGCGAGGCCTATGGCGTCGGCGCCAGCGCCGAGGCGCTGGAGCGGCTGATCCGCAGCGGCAACCCGATCCACGCCAACCAGGTGTGGACGCCGCACCGCCCGCCGCGGCCGGAGAAGAGCGAGGGCGGGCGCCGGTTCGTGATCAAGAGCCCGTTCGAGCCGCAGGGCGACCAGCCCAACGCCATCCGCGAGCTGGTGGCCGGGGTCGAGAGCGGCGAGCGCGATCAGGTGCTGCTGGGCGTCACCGGCTCCGGCAAGACCTTCACCATGGCCAAGGTGATCGAGGCCACCCAGCGCCCGGCGCTGATTCTCGCGCCCAACAAGACGCTGGCCGCCCAGCTTTACGGCGAGTTCCGGAGCTTCTTCCCCGACAACGCGGTCGAGTACTTCGTTTCCTATTACGACTACTACCAGCCCGAAGCCTACGTGCCGCGCACCGACACCTATATCGAGAAGGATTCCTCGATCAACGAGCAGATCGACCGCATGCGCCACGCCGCGACGCGGGCGCTCTTGGAGCGCGACGACGTGATCATCGTCGCCTCGGTGTCGTGCATCTACGGCATCGGCTCGGTCGAGACCTACACCGCGATGACGTTTTCAATCAGCGTCGGCGACCGGCTCGACCAGCGCCAGATCATCGCCGATCTGGTGGCGCTTCAGTACAAGCGCGGGCAGCTCGACTTCGCCCGCGGCATGTTCCGCGTGCGCGGCGACACCATCGAGCTGTTCCCGGCCCACTATGAGGATCGCGCGTGGCGCATCTCGCTGTTCGGCGACGAGGTCGAGCGCATCGACGAGTTCGATCCCCTGACCGGCGAGACCAAGAGCGCGCTCGGCTTCGTCAAGGTCTACGCCAATTCGCACTATGTGACGCCGAAGCCGACGCTGCAGCAGGCGATCGCCTCGATCAAGGCGGAGCTGAAGATCCGGCTCGACGAGCTCAACGCCGCCGGCCGGCTGATCGAGGCGCAGCGGCTGGAGCAGCGCACCATCTTCGATCTCGAAATGCTGCAGGCCACCGGCGTCTGCCCGGGCATCGAGAACTATTCGCGCTATCTCACCGGCCGAAGGCCCGGCGAGCCGCCGCCGACGCTGTTCGAATACATCCCCGACGATGCGCTGGTGTTCATCGACGAAAGCCATGTCACCATTCCGCAGATCGGCGGCATGTATCGCGGCGACTTCCGGCGCAAGGCGACGCTGGCCGAATACGGCTTCCGCCTGCCGTCGTGCCTCGACAACCGGCCGCTGCGCTTCGAGGAATGGGACGCCATGCGGCCGCAGACGGTCGCCGTGTCGGCGACGCCGGGCACCTGGGAGATGGAGCGCACCGCCGGCGTGTTCGTCGAGCAGGTGATCCGCCCCACCGGGCTGGTCGATCCGCCGGTCGAGGTGCGCCCGGTGCGCACCCAGGTCGACGATCTGCTCGGCGAGGCGCGGGCGATGGCGCGCGCCGGCTATCGCACTTTGGTCACCGTGCTGACCAAGCGCATGGCCGAGGATCTCACCGAATATCTGCACGAGCAGGGCGTGCGCGTGCGCTACATGCATTCCGACATCGACACCATCGAGCGCATCGAGATCATCCGCGATCTGCGGCTCGGCGCGTTCGACGTGCTGGTCGGCATCAACCTGCTGCGCGAGGGCCTCGACATTCCCGAATGCGCGCTGGTGGCCATTCTCGACGCCGACAAGGAAGGCTTTCTGCGCAGCGAAACATCCCTTGTTCAGACCATCGGCCGCGCCGCGCGCAATGTCGACGGCAAGGTGATCCTGTATGCCGACCGCATCACCGGCTCGATGCAGCGGGCGATGGCCGAGACCAGCCGCCGCCGCGACAAGCAGCTCGCCTGGAACGCCGCCAACGGCATCACGCCGGAGAGCGTGAAGAAGGGCATCGCCGACATTCTCGACAGCGTTTATGAGCGCGACCATGTGCGCGTCGATGCCGGCCCGGCGGCGGCCGCCGCCACCATCGGCCACAATTTCGAGACGGTGATCGCCGATTTGGAGACCCGCATGCGCGCCGCCGCCGCCGATCTCGATTTCGAGACCGCGGCGATGCTGCGCGACGAGATCAAGCGGCTGCGGACCGCCGAACTGGCGGTGGTGGACGACCCGACCGCCAAGCGCCCGGCGCTCGCCGCCGCGCCGTCGTCCGGCCGCGGTCCCCGCAAGCCGACGCTGGACGAGATGGGGCCGCACAATCGCGACCTGCCGCTGACGCCGGACGACTTCCGGCCGGGCAAGAAGCCGGGGGTCAAGGGCAAGCCGGGCGGACGACGGATGCGGACGTAGGGCGGATCAGCCGAAGGCGTGATCCGCCGCTGACGCGCCGGCGAACGGCGCAAGACGCACTCGCAAAAGCGCCCGATCCGACGGCATCGGACCGGGCGCTTCAACGCTTCGAATTATCGCAGTCTCGTTCGCAAAGCCGGTCTCCGCTATTACGGAGACCGAGCGATTGCGCCCGGCGCGCCGTGCTCAATACCGGTAGTGGTCCGGCTTGAACGGCCCTTCGGCCGGCACGTCGATGTACTTCGCCTGCTTGTCGGACAGCTGGGTGAGCTTCACGCCGATCTTGTCGAGGTGCAGCCGCGCCACCTTCTCGTCGAGCTTCTTCGGCAGCGTATAGACCTTGTTCTCGTACTGGCCGGGCTTGGTGAACAGCTCGATCTGCGCCAGCGTCTGGTTGGTGAAGGACGCGCTCATCACGAAGCTCGGATGGCCCATGGCGTTGCCGAGGTTCACGAGCCGGCCTTCCGACAAGAGGATGATGCGCTTGCCGTCGGTGAACTCGATCTCGTCCACCTGCGGCTTGACGTTGTGCCACTTGAGGTTCTTGAGCGCCGCCACCTGAATCTCGGAATCGAAGTGGCCGATGTTGCAGACGATGGCGCGGTCCTTCATCGCCCGCATGTGGTCGATGGTGATGACGTCGACATTGCCGGTGGCGGTGACGAAGATGTCGGCGCGCGGCGCGGCGTCCTCCATCGTGGTCACCTCATAGCCTTCCATCGCCGCCTGCAGCGCGCAGATCGGGTCGATCTCCGACACCAGCACCCGGCAGCCGGCCTGGCGCAGCGAGGCGGCCGAGCCCTTGCCGACGTCGCCGAAGCCGGCGACCATCGCCACCTTGCCGGCCATCATCACGTCGGTGCCGCGGCGGATGCCGTCGACCAGCGACTCGCGGCAGCCATAGAGATTGTCGAACTTCGACTTGGTGACGCTGTCATTGACGTTGATGGCCGGGAACAGCAGCTTGCCCTCGCGCTCCATGATGTAGAGGCGGTGGACGCCGGTCGTGGTCTCCTCGGTGACGCCGCGGATCGAGCCGGCGAGCTTGGAGTACCAGCCCGGCTTGTGCTTGAGGCGGCGCTTGATCGAGGCGAACAGCACGTCCTCTTCCTCGCAGGTCGGCTTGTCGAGGAAGGCCACATCGCCCTGCTCGGCGCGCAGGCCGAGATGGACCAGGAGCGTGGCGTCGCCGCCATCGTCGAGGATCATGTTGGGGGCGCCGCCGTCGGCCCACTCGAAGATGCGGTGGGTGTATTCCCAATAGTCCTCCAGGCTCTCGCCCTTGACGGCGAACACCGGGATGCCGCGGTCGGCGATCGCCGCGGCGGCGTGGTCCTGGGTCGAATAGATGTTGCACGACGCCCAGCGGATGTCGGCGCCGAGCGCGGCCAGCGTCTCGATCAGCACCGCGGTCTGGATGGTCATGTGCAGCGAGCCGGCGATGCGCGCGCCCTTCAGCGGCTGCGCCGGGCCGTATTCGGCGCGGGTCGCCATCAGGCCGGGCATCTCGGTCTCGGCGATGTCGATCTCCTTGCGGCCCCACTCGGCGAGAGCGATGTCCTTGACCACGTAATCCTTGCTCATGACCACCTCGGCATATGGATAAGGCGCGGCGGGGCGCACCCGGCCGCGTTCGGCGCTGGTCTAGCAGACCAGCCACCCGAGTCAATAAACATATAAAGATTTCTTTATGCCGCGGGACGGAAGGTCGTGTCGGACATTTGAGGATTTGACACGGTTTCCGGCGGATCAAGCCGGAGAACCGTATGAGATGCTGCTCGCCCTCGCCGTGGTCATCGCCGGGCTTGGCCCGGCGATCTCGATCGGAAAGCCGCAGTGTCGGACAAGAGGGCGGCCGGCGGGATGATCAAGGTGTCGAGGTCGCCGGGCCAAGCCCGGCGACGACGGGGGCGGGTCAACCTCAGGGGGCGGCGGACTTACTCGCCCTCGCCGAAGCGGTCGGCGACCAGCGCGCTCAGCGCCTCCATCGCCTCCTGCGCCTGCGGGCCGCTGGCGGCGATCTCGATCGAGGTGCCCGGCGCGGCGGCCAGCATCATCAGCCCCATGATCGAGGTGCCGCCCACCGTCTCGCCGCAGCGCGAGACGGTGATGTCGGCCTCGAAGGTCTCCGCCAGCATCACGAACTTGGCCGAGGCGCGCGCGTGCAGGCCGCGCTTGTTGACGATCTGCAATTCGCGGCGCAGCGCGCCGTCGCCGCCATCGGCGCCGTTGCCGGCGCCGCCATTGTGGCTGCCGTTGGAGCCGCCGTTCGCCTGGAACTCGTTCATGATGGCGCCACCCCCGTTGCGACTCCGCGGGTTTCCGGTCCGGGCGTCGCGTTGCAACGCCTGGTTCACTTCCCGTTCAGCAGCCGGCTCGCGATGTAGATGTATTTACGGCCAGCTTCCTGCGCTTGGCAAACGGCGTCGGCAAGCGGCATTTCGTCCCGCACCGTGGCGAGCTTGACCAGCATCGGCAGGTTGATGCCGGCCACCACCTCGATGCCCGGCCGGTTCATCACCGAGATGGCGAGATTGGACGGGGTGCCGCCGAACATGTCGGTGAGCAGAACCACGCCCTCGCCGCTGTCGACCGCCTCGACCGCAGCGATGATCTCGTGGCGACGCTGTTCGATATCGTCGTCGGGACCGATGGTCACGGTCTCGATCTGCCGCTGGGCCCCCATGACGTGTTCCAGGGCAGCACGAAATTCGACGGCCAGCCGCCCGTGGGTAACCAATACCAGACCGATCATGCCCCGCTCCGCCGGAAACGGACCAACGCCCGCCTCTCGGACCGCCGGCATCATTGCCGCACCGGTTCCCTCAGCGCAAGAGGCGGCCCCAGGGGGAGGCGGCGGGCGCGGGCCGGCCGCCGGCGATCAGCGCCGCCACCAGCGCCAAGGGATCGGCGCCGGCGGCGACCGGCAGGCGCGCCACCTCGATGCCGAAAAGGCTCGTGCGGGCGCTGTCGGCCGCCGGCATCCGGGCGCCGTCCTCGGCCGCGAGATCGACGATCAGCCCGGCCACCGCCAGCGGCTCGTGGGGAAGCGGCAGCACGCCGAGGCCCCGCACCTCGATCAGACCGGCAATGTTGGGGGCGGGCGACACCAGCAGCCGGCCGGAGGCCGCGGCCAGCGCCACCCGGTCGTCGCCGACCAGCCGGGCGAAGGGCAGCGTGCCGGCCTCGGCGAGGCGGATCAGGCCGAGGGCGAGGCGCGACTTGCCGGAGCCGGAGGGGCCGCGAATCACCACCGCGCTCTCGCCCACCAGCACCGCGCTGGCATGGATGGTGCGGCCGGTGGCGAGCATGGCGGCCCTCCGTTGCGCGCTCACGCCGCCGGCAGGCGGACGACGAAGCGGGCGCCGAGAACGGCCTCGTCGCCATCCTCGGCCGGCCCGGGCCGGTTCTCGGCCCAGATCTCGCCGCCATGGGCCTCGACGATCTGGCGCGAGATCGACAGGCCGAGGCCGGAATTCTGGCCGAAGCCCTGGTCCGGCCGGTCGGTGTAGAAGCGGGTGAAGATCTTCTCCAGCGCGTCGGGGCCGATGCCCGGCCCGTCATCCTCCACCGTGATCTCGACCTCGTCGGGCAGGCGGCGGCAGGTCACCTGCACCGTGCCGCCCTGCGGCGAGAACGAGCGGGCATTGTCGATCAGATTGTGCACCACCTGCCCCAGCCGCGAATCATGGCCCGGCACCACGAACTGGCGGGCCGGCGCCACGCCGGGCAGCTCGACGAAGCTGGCGAGGATCGTCACCCCGTCGTCGCGCCGCACCTCATTGGCGACGGTCACCACCGCCGACAGCAGCTGCTTGAGATCGACCGGCTCGGCCACCTGACGCTGCAGCTCGGCGTCGAGCCGGCTCGCATCCGAGATGTCGGAGATCAGCCGGTCGAGCCGCTTGACGTCGTGCTGGATGATCTCCAGCAGCCGCCCGCGGCTCTGCTCGCTCTTGGCCAGCGGCAGCGTCTCCACCGCCGAGCGCAGCGAGGTCAGCGGGTTCTTCAATTCGTGCGCGACGTCGGCGGCGAAGCTCTCGATCGCCTCCATGCGCCGGTAGAGCGCGTCGGTCATGTCGCGCAGCGCGCCCGACAGGTGGCCGATCTCGTCGGCGCGGGTGGTGAAGTCGGGAATCTCGACCCGACCCTTGATGCGCCGGCGCACCCGCTCGGCGGCATCGGCGAGCCGGTGCACGGGCCCGGCGATGGTGCCGGCCAACAGCACCGACAGCAGTATCATCACCAGCGCCGCCACCACGAACACCCGCACGATGACGTAGCGTTCCTGCTCGACCAGCGCGTCGATCTCGCCGCCCTGGGTCGACAGCAGCAGCGCGCCGAGCACCGCCCGGAAGCGCTGGATCGGCACCGCGACCGAGACGATGACCTCGCCGCGGTCGTTCATGCGCACCATGCTCGATTTGGCGCCGGCCAGCGCCTGGGCCACCTCGGGGTAGCTCTTGCCGGCATTGGCCGGCAGGTCCTTGTAGAAGGGCAGCGCGCCGCGGGTGAACCAGCGCTGCACCTCGCCCCACACCTTCTCCAGGCCGCTCGCCTTGTCGATCGGCGGCGGCAGATCGAGCCGCAGGATGTCGCCGCGCCCGTAGAGGCCGCGGCTGTCGAGCACCAGCATGCCGTCGCGGTCATAGATGCGGGCGCGGGTCTTGGTCGGCGACACCAGCCGGCGCAGCAGCGGCGCCACCCGCTCGGGATTGATCGGGAATTCGAGCGGCGACACCGAGTCGTCGAAATAGGATTCGCCGAGCTGCTGTTCGAGCAGCCGGTCGGGGTTGATCTGGATGGTGTTGGTCTCGACCGTGGCGGAGGCCGCCACCGCGCCGGCCATGATCTCGCCCTGGATCAGGAGGCTCTGGATGCGCGCATCGATCAGCCCGGCCCGGAACTCCGACAGATAGAGGATGCCGGCGACCAGGGCGACGAGACCGGTCAGGTTGAGGACGACGATGCGGCGGGTGAGGCTCGAGAACACCAGCGTCGTTGCGCTCTGGCGCAGCCGCACCGTCCAGCCGGCGGCGCGCACCTTGCGCTGGCCGCGGCGCTTGCCGATCGGCCGCTCCTCGATGTCGGCCGTCATCGGCAATCTGCCTGAAGCTGAATCTGGAGCTGTGGCCGGACGGGCGCCATCGGCGGCGTCATTCCTTGAACCGGTAGCCTACGCCGTAGAGCGTCTCGATCATCTCGAAATTGTCGTCGACCACCTTGAACTTCTTGCGCAGGCGCTTGATGTGGCTGTCGATGGTGCGGTCGTCGACATAGACCTGGTCGTCATAGGCCGCATCCATCAGCGCGTTGCGGCTCTTCACCACGCCCGGCCGCTGCGCCAAGGCCTGCAGGATCAGGAACTCGGTGACCGTCAGCGTCACCGGCTCGTTCTTCCAGGTGCAGGTGTGGCGCTCGGGATCCATGCGCAGCAGGCCGCGCTCCAGCACCCTGGCGGTGTCGGTCTCGCGCGGCGGCGTGGTGCCGTCCTTGGGCGTGACGCGGCGCAGCACCGCCTTGACGCGCTCGACCAGCAGGCGCTGCGAGAACGGCTTCCGGATGAAGTCGTCGGCGCCCATCTTGAGGCCGAACAGCTCGTCGATCTCCTCGTCCTTGGACGTGAGGAAGATCACCGGCATGTCGGTCTTCTGGCGCAGCCGGCGCAGCAGCTCCATGCCGTCCATGCGCGGCATCTTGATGTCGAGGATGGCGAGATCGGGCGGGCTGGTCTTGAAGCCTTCGAGCGCCGACGCGCCATCGGTGTAGGTCATGATGCGATAGCCTTCGGACTCGAGCGCGATCGTGACCGAGGTGAGAATGTTGCGGTCGTCGTCGACAAGGGCGATGGTCGGCATGAAAGGGACCTTTGCATCGCGGCGACGCAGCGTCACCGGGGAACAGGGGCGCGCAGCATCTCCGGCGCAGCCCGCGAGGCTGCGAAAAAAACCGTGATCGGGGCCGATCTGTGACCGGCGCGCGCCGACACCAATATATAGTCGGATGTCCGTTGCGCGATACCCGTCCGGAGCGCTGCGTCCGGATCGGCGGAAGGATCGCGGCGGAACGCCGAAAAACCGAACAGGGAGAAGGCGATGGGTGCTCAGCCGCCGGACGCCGCGCCGCCGATCACCGGCACCGGCATCGAATTGCCGCTCAATCCGGCCGCCGGATTCGATGCCGCCGGGCTGGCCAGGACCCTGCTTCGCACCGCCCGCTCCGGCGCGCTCGCCACCAATGATCCGCAGTCGGGCTTCCCGCTGACCACGCTGGTCAATGTCGCCACCGACGTCGACGGCGCCCCCATTCTGCTGCTGTCGGGCCTGTCGCTGCACACCCGCAACCTCGCCGCCGACGGCCGCGCCTCGCTGCTGTTGGCCGAGACCGGCAAGGGCGATCCGCTGGCCCATCCCCGCCTGTCGCTGGTCGGCCGCTGCACGCGGGTGGAGGATGCGCGCGCCCGCCGCCGCTTCCTGGCCAAGCATCCGAAGTCGCAGCTCTATGTGCAGCTGCCGGATTTCGGCTTCTGGCGCATGGAGCTGGCGGCCGTCCACCTCAATGGCGGCTTCGGCCGGGCGGCCGCGGTCGCCCCGGCCGACGTGCTGACCGCGATCGACGATGCCGGGGCGCTGATCGAGGCCGAGCCCGGCATCCTCGCCCACATGAACGAGGACCATGCGGATGCCGTCCGGCTCTATGCGACGCGGCTCGCCAGGGCGCCGGATGGGCGCTGGAGCGTCACCGGCTGCGATCCCGAGGGGCTCGATCTCGCCTGCGGCGACGAGACGGCGCGGGTGACGTTCCCGCAGCGGCTGACCACGCCGGCCGACCTGCGCAAGAGTCTCAAGGAGATGGCCGAGCAGGCGCGCGCCAAGGTGTCGCCGTAGCGCGGACTGCGAAGGAAGCGGCGTCGCGCCTCAGCGCCGCAGCTCGGCGGCGGGAATGCTGCCGACCGTCTCGGGTGCCGCAACCGGGTGGACGGGGCCGGCGTCGAGGATGGCGGGCTGGGTGCGCACGGCCACCCGGTCGCGGCCGGTGTCCTCGACCAGGATCAGCGTGGCGAAGCCGACGATCGCCGCCCCGATCGCCAGCAGGCCGTATTCGATGCCCGTCGCCACACGGCGCATCAGGGTGATCCGGCGGAGATTCCGTCTCAAAGCAACACTCACGCGCGCCTCCCTTGGTCAGCAGATGGAGTCCGGCTCACGAAGCCGGAGACGCGTAGCCCGCTCGCCGGACGCCGCCGCGGAGGTCGGCGATCCGGCAAGGCCGCCTT
This sequence comes from Blastochloris tepida, assembly GCF_003966715.1. Classification (NCBI taxonomy): domain Bacteria; kingdom Pseudomonadati; phylum Pseudomonadota; class Alphaproteobacteria; order Hyphomicrobiales; family Blastochloridaceae; genus Blastochloris; species Blastochloris tepida. The sequence goes on along the minus strand of NZ_AP018907.1, from coordinate 3,413,211 downwards.
CCGGGTTGCAGATGGTTGTCCGGAAGGCCGCGCCAAGCCTAGGCGCGCGGTGGTGACCGAAAGGTTAACGAAACCTCTCCGCGATCCGGCGACTTTGCGACAAATCGTCCGGCGGGCCGGGGCGGGTCGCGTCGGGTCGGGAAGAGATTCAGGGCCGCAGGCCGTCCGCCCGTTTGGGGATCGCGCCGACGATGGTCGGGTCGGGATCGAGGATCGAGGTGATGACGCGGGTGCGGACCGGCGGCGGGTTGGCCTGCTTGCGGGCGAGCTGGCTCGTCAGCGAGTCGCCGACCGAGGCCGCGACATTGGCGAGCCATGTGAAAGCGATGGCCGCAAGCACCGCCGCAAACGCCGTGATCTGCACCCTCGACATGCCGCCCTCCTGCGCCTCGCACAGGACCGGCAGCATGCACACCAGCGGTGGAAATAGCGTTAACCGCCGCTCTCCCGACTGCTTAAATTTTGAAGGATCGGCGGAAATCCGGTCAGGCAGGGCGCGGCGGGGTGAAGGTGACAAGCGCCCGAATGAAGATCACGCGCGCCGGGCGGCGCGTTCCCCCACCCGGACGGCGGCGCGTCCCCCCACCCCCGACCCCTCCCCACCGCTCGCGGGGGGAGGGGAGAAGGGGCGCCTCTTCTCCCCACGAGTACAACGGGGAACGGCCGGGACAGGCCCGCGGCCTTCTCCCCTCCCCCCATGAACGCAGTGAATGGTGGGGAGGGGTCGGGGGTGGGGGGCTTTTCGAGGGGGCGCGAAGCCCGAAACCGGAAAACCGCCTCAGACCACCGCCTTGCGGCTCGCCATCATCTCGGCGAAGCGGGCGAACAGGTAATGGCTGTCCTGCGGGCCGGGCGAGGCCTCGGGGTGGTACTGCACCGAGAAGGCCGGCCGGTCGGTGAGCGCGATGCCGCAGTTCGAGCCGTCGAACAGCGACACGTGGGTCTCCACCGCGTTGCCCGGCAGCGAGTCGCGGTCCACCGCGAAGCCGTGGTTCATCGAGGTGATCTCGACCTTGCCGGTGGTGAGGTCCTTGACCGGGTGATTGGCGCCGTGATGGCCCTGGCGCATCTTGCGCGTCCGGGCGCCGACCGCGAGGCCGAGCATCTGGTGGCCGAGGCAGATCCCGAAGGTCGGCACCTTCTCCGCCAGCAGCGTCTGGATCACCGGCACGGCATACTGGCCGGTCGCCGCCGGATCGCCGGGGCCGTTGGAGAGGAACACGCCGTCCGGGTTCAAGGCCAGGATGTCGGCCGCCGAGGCGGTCGGCGGCACCACCGTGACCTTGGCGCCGGTGGTGGCGATCAGGCGCAGGATGTTGCGCTTGATGCCGTAGTCGATGGCGACGACGTGGCGGCTCGTCGCCTGCTGCCGGCCATAGCCGCCGGGCCACGCCCACACCGTCTCGTCCCAGCCGTAGCGCTGGGTGGCGGCGACCTTCGGCACGAGGTCGAGCCCGTCCATCGCGGGCAGCGCCGCGGCGGCGCGCTTCAGCGCCTCGACGTCGAACCCGCCGTCCGGCGCGTGGGCGATCACCGCGTTCGGCATGCCGGCCTCGCGGATGCGGGCCGTGAGTGCCCGGGTGTCGAGACCGGAGATGCCGATGATGCCGCGTGCCTTCAGCCACGCGTCGAAATGCTTGGCGGCGCGCCAGTTCGAGGCGCCGGTGATCGGCGCGCGCAGCACCACGCCGCAGGCGCCGAGCACCGCCGCCATGTTGACGGTCTCGATGTCGTCGTCATTGGTGCCGACATTGCCGATGTGCGGGAAGGTGAAGGTGATGATCTGCCCGGCATAGGACGGGTCGGTCAGGATCTCCTGATAGCCGGTCATCGCGGTGTTGAAGCACACCTCGCCGGCCGCCTGTCCGGTGGCGCCGAGCCCGAACCCTTCGAGCACCAGCCCGTCGGCCAGCACCAGGAGCGCGGTGGGCTTCGGGTCCTGCCAGCCGGTGTTCTGATTGTCTTGTTCGCTGCCCATCGCTCGCCTACATATGTGGCCGCGCGCGGGCGCACGCCGCAAACGCGACGCCCGGACACGGGACGTTGTCGGATCTTGACCTGCGAACCTAAGTGACAACGGTCCGCGCGTCAACCGCCGCACGAATGGAAATTTCCACGTTTTATCAATCAGATAAAGCGATGCCGCCGTCGTTCCGGCGGGCGCTTTGTCAGCTTACGAAAGGTTTGTCCCGTGATCCGCACCACCCTCACCGAGGCGCTGACCGCCGCAGTCAAGGCCCAGGACAAGCGCAGGATGTCGACGCTGCGGCTGATCACCGCCGCGCTCAAGGACCGCGACATCGACGCCCGCGGCAACGGCAAGGGGCCGCTGTCGGACGACGAGATCTTCGGGCTGCTGGCCAAGATGATCAAGCAGCGCCAGGAGTCGGCGACGATCTACGCCGACAATGGCCGCCCCGAGCTCGCCGCCCAGGAGCGCGAGGAGATCGACATCATCGCCTCCTTCCTGCCCCAGCAGCTCGGCGAGGACGAGGCGAAGGCGGCGATCGCCGCGGTGGTGGCTGAGATCGGCGCCGCCGGCATGAAGGACATGGGCAAGGTGATGGCGGTGCTGAAGGAGCGCTTCGGCGGCCGCATGGATTTCGGCAAGGCGTCCGGCTGGGTCAAGGCCGCGCTGGGGTGATGCGGTTTCCGGCCGATTGGGCTGGGAAACCGCACGATGCGCTTTCCGGCAGATCGGGTCGGACGCCGTTTGATCAACCCGGCGCATGCTCCAGATCGACCACCTGCGCCCCGGTCAGCGCCGCGAGGCGGGCGGGCGCAAGCTCGATCTGCAGGCCGCGCCGGCCGCCATTCACCAGCACGGTGGCGTGCGCCATCGCCGCCGCGTCGAGGAAGGCCGGCACCCGCTTCTTCTGGCCGAGCGGCGAGATGCCGCCGACATGATAGCCGGTGATGCGCTCGGCCGCGGCCGGCGCCATCATCGCCGCCTCCTTCACCTTGGCCGCGGCGGCGAGCTTCTTGAGGCTCACCGTGCGGTCGGAGGCGATGATCGCCACCGCCGGCTTGCCGCCGGCCTCGACCATCAGCGTCTTGAGCAGGCGCGCCGGCTCGATGCCGAGCGCGTCGGCCGCCTGCAGGCCGATACGGTCGGCGTCGGGGTCGTAGACGTATTCGTGCAGCGTGAACGGCTCGTTCGCGCGCTCCAGCGCCAGCGTCGCCGGCGTGCCCTTGGCCATGGACGGATCACCTCATGCCAGCGGCGGCGGGAGCCGGCCGTTGGGTCCGCCTGCGAATCTTCATGAAATTCCCGATTCCGTAAAGAAAATCCGCATCTTCGCATCAAACGCCGAACCGCCCCGCACCGCCAGGGGATTGGGGCGGGTGCGGGGCGGCCGCTCGCTTCGGGCGCGCCGAAGGCGAACTCGGGGTCGGCGCCCGGACCGTCACGCCGAAGCTGGCGTCAAGCCAAGGCTCCGGAGCAGGCTGGCCGGGTTTCGGTTGCTCCGGGCTTTCGGCATCCCGAAGCGAAGGCCCGCATCAACGGCACACCCGCACGGTGCGGATATAGTTGCCCCAGCGGTCGAAACGGTCCTGCAGGTAGCACTCGCGGTCGGAATTGGCCGCCGCCGCCGCGGCGATGCCGCCGAGCAGCAGTCCGGCCGCGACGCCGCCGGCGATCGCGCCGCCATGGCCGCGATGCCAGTGGCCGCCATGGTGGTGATGATGATGGGGGTGCGGATGCCACGCCTGGGCCGGGCCGGCGGTGCCGAGCGCGGCGGCGCCGAACATGACGGCGGCGAGGGCGGTGGCGATGGCGGTCTTGGTCAAGCGGGTGCTGGCAGAGCGGGTGCTGGCAGAGCGGGTCATGGCGGTCTCCTCGGGCTGGCGGTTGCGGTGCCTTGCGGCCTCGTCCTCCGTTGGTCGCGGCGCCCGGCGGGGAGGTTCAAGGAAAGCGCACGAAATCGGTGGCGCCGGGCTCAAGGGCGTGCGCGCTCGCGTCGCGATGGCGCACGCGGCAAATCCTGCGTAGATTTCGGCCATGGTGCCGGCCGGCGCGAATTTCGTTTTGCCCGCAACCGCAGTTGGCGGCGTGATGAACGCCGGGGGCGCGCGCGGTTCGACCGAGGGGGAATGGCGGTCCGCGCGGCCGAAATTTGCATCACGTCCTGTTCGACCGGTCTTTGATCGAACGGTCCTTGATCGAACCCGATTTCTTCCGCAAAACCGCTATCCAGCATCGCCGTCCAACCGCGCCGGCCTTTTTGCAGATGACCGCTCTGGGGAGCCTCGCCCGATGACCGACCTCGCGCTCGCGTCCGACTTTCCCGCCGCCACCCGCGACGACTGGCTGAAGGTGGTCGAGAACGTGCTGAAGGGGGCGCCGTTCGACAGGAAGCTGGTGTCCGCCACCGCCGACGGCATTCGCATCGAGCCGATCTATCCGCGCCGCGCCGACCGCGCGCCGATCGCCGGCCGCGCCGCCGGGGCACCGTGGCGGGTGATGGCCCGCGTCGACATCCCCGATCCCGCCGGGGCCAACGCCCAGGCGCTGGAGGATCTCGAAGGCGGCGCCACCGGCCTGACGCTGGTGTTCAACGGCGCCATCGGCGCCCGCGGCTTCGGCCTGCCGGCTTCGGCCGAGGCGATCTCGGCCGCGCTCGCCGACGTCGTGCTCGACGCCGTCGCCATCGATTTCGACCTCGGCCCCGAGGCCAAGGCGGCGCCGGGGATCTTCGCTGCGCTGGTGGCCGGGCTCGGCGTCGATGCCGCTGCCCTCGACGTGTCGTTCGGCATCGATCCGCTGGGCGCCGCCGCGGTGCGCGGCGGCCTCGCCGACGCCTGGCCGGCGCTGGCGGCGGATTTCGCCGCCGAGATCGCGGCGCTGGCCAAGGCCGGCTTCCGCGGGCCGTTCGCCGTCGCCGACGGCCGCCCGGTGCACGATGCCGGCGGCTCCGAGGTGCAGGAGCTGGCCTTCGTGATGGCTGCCGGGGTGGCCTATCTGCGGGCGCTGGAGGCCGGCGGCATTCCGCTCGAGGAGGCCCGCCGCTTCGTCTATGCGCGGCTTGCCGCCGACGCCGACCAGTTCCTCACCATGGCCAAGTTCCGGGCGCTGCGCCGGCTGTGGGCGCGGCTGGAGGCGGCCTGCGGGCTCGACCCCGCGCCGCTGCGCATCGTCGGCGAGACCGCGTGGCGGATGTCGACCCGGCGCGACCCGTGGGTGAATTTGCTGCGCAGCACGGTGGCCTCGTTCGCCGCCGGGGCCGGCGGCGCCGATGGCCTCACCGTGCTGCCGTTCACCGCGGCGCTCGGCCTGCCCGATGCCTTCGCCCGCCGCATGGCCCGCAACACCCAGATCGTGCTGATCGAGGAATCCCACCTCGCCAAGGTCGCCGACCCGGCCGCCGGCACCGGCGGAATCGAGACGCTGACCGACGAGCTCGCGACCCGCGCCTGGGCGCTGTTCCAGGAGATCGAGGCGGAAGGCGGGCTCGCCGCGGCGCTGCAGGCCGGTTCGGTGCAGGCGAAGGTCGCCGCCACCCGCGCCGAGCACGCCAAGGCGATCGCCCGCCGCAAGGAGCCGGTCACCGGCGTTTCCGAATTCCCGCTGATCGCCGAGGCCGAGGTGACGGTGCTGGACGTGGCGCCGGTGACGCTCCAGGCGGCGCCGCTCGCGGTCGCCTTCGCCCCGCTCCTGCCCGGCCGGCTGGCCGAGCCGTTCGAGGCGCTGCGCGATGCCGCCGACCGCCACCTGGAAAAAACCGGCGTCCGCCCGAAGCTGTTCCTGGCCAATCTCGGCCCGATCGCGGCGTTCACCGCGCGCGCCACCTTCGCCAAGAACTTCTTCGAGGCCGGCGGCATCGAGACCGTCTCGAACGACGGCTTTGTGGCCGATGGCGGAACCGATCTCGCGGCGCTGGCCGCGGCCTTCAAGGCGAGCGGCGCCGCCGTGGCCTGCATCTGCTCGTCGGACGCGCTCTATGCCGAGGAGGCGGTGGCGGCTGCTGCGGCGCTGAAGGCGGCCGGCGCGGCGCATCTGTGGCTCGCCGGCAAGCCGGCGCCGGAGCAGGAAGGCCCGGTGAAGGAGGCCGGCGTCGGCGGCTTCATCTTCATGGGCGCCGACGTGCTGGCCGTGCTGGCCGAGGCGCACCGGGTCATCGGCGTCTGAACAGAAACTGTCCGGGCCAACCCCACGCCAACGGCGCCCGGCGCGAGGCGCTTTCGTCGTCGGCGTGCCGGGTTTCCGGTGGCAAACCGAGACGGCTTCCGGCCAATTTCGGGTCTTGGGTTTCGTCCCGCGTCGACCATCTTCCCGGTTGAACAGCGAAGCCCCCCACCCCCGACCCCTCCCCACCATTCACTGCGTTCATGGGGGGAGGGGAGCAGGCCGCGGGCCTGTCCCGGCCGTTCCTCGTTGTGCTCGTGGGGAGAAGAGGCGCCCCTTTGCTCCCCTCCCCCCGCGAGCTTGGCGAGCGGTGGGGAGGGGTCGGGGGTGGGGGGTGCGCGACTCCGCGCCTAGCGCGAGGCGCCTTCATTCGCGCCCGCCGTCGCCGGCGAAATGGGGCGATTCCGTGTCGGGGGGAACCTCTGCGCGCGCCCGCGGTTGTCCGGGGACATCCGGCCAGTTCCGGCCGGGTGGAAGACGCCGCACGCACGGAAACCTCACCCACGGGAGGCTCACATGGACGAAACCGATCGGATCGGCTGGAGTGCCGAGGCGGTCCACGCCTTGCGGGAACTCGCGAACGAGCGTGTTCCGGTCCACATGATCAGCATGCGGCTCAAGCGGCCGGTCGAGTCGATCATGGCCAAGCTCAACGAGCTTGGCCTGACCACGGCGCTTTCCGGCGAGGCCGGGGCGCAACGCCGCGCCGGCTGACCGGCCGTCAACGGCCCCACGCGTCAGCGTTTGGGGCCGTTCGCAGCAGCAATTCGCCGCGAGGTCGACCTGCGACGCCCGGACGGTGGGCGAGACGGGAGGCGTTCGATCACAACGCCGGGAGCACGAAGATGGCGATGGTCAGGCCCCAGCCCGCAAGCCACACCAGCGAGCGCAGCGTCGCGAGATCGGCGACATAGCAGGCAGTATAGACGAGGCGGGCCGCTACCACTGCGAGCGCGAGCGCATTGACCGTCGCCATCGGCGCGCCCTGCGTCGCCGCCACCAGCACGGCGGCCGCGAACAGCGGGAACGCTTCGTAATGGTTGAGGTGGGCGGCGTAGGCGCGCTTGCGATAGCCGTCGATGGTCTGCGCCCAGTCGCGCGGCGCGTGATTGTCCACCCCCCGGGCTTTGGCGATGCCGACGGTCACGACCGGCATCACGCCCATGACCAGGACGCACCAGAACGCCAATTCCATTTGTTTTCCCCCGCACGTGCCCCAGGCGTGACACCTCGCAACCCGACGGCGCCGATTGCACTGCAGCAGATACGGCCGGCAGGACGGATCGGATCGGCTTGGTGCGATCGGCGATGGCGTGCCGCCGCCCGGCCCGCGTCAGGGCGCTGTCCCGCTCCGGCGGAGCATGGGCCGGGAGTGAACGCCGAAAGGCACGAGGTGTGCGATATCACCCCGCGCGCAGGGCGCGGATCTTGATATCAGCCCGCGCGCAGGGCGCGGACTTGGGCGTCCATCAGGCTCGCGGCGATGTCGGTGCCGTCGGTCACCATCTCCCGCCAGATCGACAGCGGCGTCGGTCCCGGGGTCTTCAGCTCGCCGATGACGTCGGCGAGATTGTAATGGATCTTGGCCTCGAACTTCTTGGCCAGCGACTGCATCGGCCGGTTCGAGGGCAGGCAGTTCATGGTCACCGTGGCGACGCCGCGATTGCGGGCCACCAGCAGGGTGCGGCCGAACAGGGCGGAGCCGACGCCGGACTTGCGGTACTCGGCCTCGACGCTGAAGGCGATCTCGGCCTCGACCGGCGGCGGCGACTTGAGGATGTGCAGCTCGGCGGCACCGCGCAGCACGCCGTCGATGAAGAAGCCGTGGATCACCGCGCCGCCGCCGAACGCCTTGGCGGCGTGCTCGGCAATCGACTGGTCGGTGGCGTCCAGGCCGAACCGCAGGCGGCGGTCATCGGGGGCCAGTCGCAGAAGGTGGTCGCGATAGAGCGGCGCCTCGCCGGTCCAAAGTTTCCGGATGACGCCTCCGACACTCAGAGGCTCGTGCATCATAGCCATAGCGCTCCACACGCTGGGATCGATCGAGCTGCCGGGGGGAACCGTTCGTTCGATATATCCGTGCAGATTCGACATACGCTTATGCTGCATTGCACAATCCGGGACAAGTCAAATCGTTGCATTGCAGTAATGCGACCGTCAATGCAGAAAATAAGCCGATAATAGCTAAGAATAGGCCTCATATCCTAAATCGAGGACTATACGACCGAGGTCGCGTCATACTTTTGTCGATAATCGGGAGGCCGTGGGATTCAAGGCGGGAAATATCACCAAACTAGGTTGCCCATTTGGAGCGAAAACAACAAGCAACCGAGGTTGTGCCCAGCAATCCGAAGTCTTGACCCTGAGCAGAGCACGCCTCTGACCCAGCGGAACCCGCCTCTAGCACCAAGCGGCAACTTCGCCGGAAACTTGGCAGGCAACTTGGCAGGCAACTTGACGATGGCGCGGCGGCGGGCGCTGCCGGTGGCGCCATTGCCGGTCGCGCCCTGCCGGCGCCGCCGCCCGATGCGCCCTGCCCTTGTGCGGCGCACCGGCACCCCCTAACTGCTGGGCCTGGACACCCAGCCGACACACCGATGCACGCCTCCTGTCTTGAACGCTACCAGGCCCTCGCCGACCACGGCGAGATCGAACACGACGCCGCGCAGGAGAAGGTCGCCGCGCGGCTCGACGCCCTGGCGCGCGAGCTGGCGGTCTATCATCTGGCCCAGAAGTCCTCGGCGCTGGGCTGGCTGTTCGGCCGCAAGTCGGTGGCCGTGCCGCGCGGGCTCTACATCTGGGGCGAGGTCGGCCGCGGCAAGACCATGCTGATGGACCTGTTCTTCCAGGCCGCGCCGCTCGCCCGGAAGCGCCGGGTGCACTTCCACGCCTTCATGCAGGACGTGCACGGGCGCATCCACGACTGGCGGCAGAGGAAGAAGCACGGCGAGGTCAAGGGCGACGACCCGGTGGCGCCGGTGGCCGAGGCGCTGGCCGGTGAGGCGACGCTTCTGTGCTTCGACGAGTTCCACGTCACCGACATCGCCGACGCCATGATCCTCGGCCGGCTGTTCGGCCGGCTGTTCGCGCTCGGCGTCGTGGTGGTGGCGACCTCCAACGTCCCCCCCGAGCGGCTCTACGAGAACGGCCTGAACCGGGCGCTGTTCGTGCCCTTTCTCGGCCTGCTGGCCGAGCAGGTCGAGGTTGCGCGCCTCGACTCGCGCACCGATTTCCGGATGGAGAAGCTCGACGGCATTCCCGTCTGGCACGTGCCGGCCGATGAGGGCGCCCGCTTCGCGCTGGACAAGGCGTGGCGGCGGATCGCCGGCTGCGATGGCGGCGGGCCGGCGCGCATCGGCCTGCTCGGCCGCAGCCTCGCCGTGCCGCGTGCCGCGCGCGGCGCCGCCTGGTTCGGCTTTGCCGACCTGTGCGAGCAGCCGCTGGGCCCGGCCGACTATCTCGCCATCGCCGAGAACTTCCACACTCTCGTCGTCGATGGCGTGCCGCAGATGGACGAGACCAGCCGCAACGAGGCGCGCCGCTTCATCACTTTGGTCGACACGCTCTATGACAGCCGGGTCAAGCTCCTGGCCTCGGCCGCGGCCGCGCCCGAGGCGCTGTGGGTCGGCAGCGCGGGCTATGAGAGCTTCGCCTTCGCCCGCACCGCCTCGCGCCTGACCGAGATGCGCTCGGCCGACTATCTCGCGCTGCCGCACGGGCGGCCGGACTCGGAGGCCAGCGGCGACGCCACCGGTCTGGTCGAGACCTGAGCCATGGCGGACGCGCCCGCCGCCGCCCCGCGCCCGGCCGCGCCAAGGCCTTCGGCGGCGCGTCAGGCAGGGCGGCGTGGCGAGGCGCTGCTCGGCATCGCCACCGATCATGTCCGCCGCTTCGGGCTGGAGCGCACCACGGTGGTGGCGATCGCCCGCGAAGCCGGCATGACCCACGCCAATGTCTACCGCTACTTCCCCTCCAAGGAGGCGCTGGTCGACGCCATCACCGCCGACTGGCTGAAGGAGCTGGAGGCGCTGCTGCAGACGGTGGCCGACGCCCCCGACCCGGCCGACGACAAGCTGGAGCGGCTGATCCTGGCCTATGCCCGGGGCCTGCGCGAGCGCGCCGAGGCCGAACCCAACCTGAATGCGCTGCATCTGGCCGCCTTCTCCGGCGGCCGCCTCGTCTCGCGCCGCCACCGCCAGCGCGTGCGCACGCTGATGGAGCGCATCATCGAGGACGGCGTCGGCGCCCAGCTGTTCCGGGTGCGCAGCCGCGACAAGGCGACGGCGGTGATCCTCGACGTGCTGCACCGGTTCATCGACCCGGTGGCGGTGGCGGCCGACTGTGAGGTGCCGCGCGACGAGATCGACCTGCGGGTCGCCGCCGCCGCCCGGCTGGTGCTGCGGGCGCTCTATGGCGGGCTGTTGTGAGCGGGCGTGCCCGCAGGTTCCGGACCTCGGCTCACGCGCGCGGTTTTGTGCAGCCGGCGTCGGCGCGGGCGGCGGCGGCTGGCGCCGCCCAGGCGGTTTTGTCGTGACCTAGCCGAAGGTTGCATGCAGCGGCAGTTACAAATTACAAATAATGAAATTTGTAAATCGGTCGCGCCGGCATGGTCCCCGAAGGCCCGGGCGCTCAGCCCGCAATCCGCAAATATCTGATATCCGGCCCGTTTCCCGCGCCGCACCATGGCGCCCGGCCTGCGTCCATCTGCCGCCCGAGCGGCATTTTCCCTTGATCCGCCGTGGCTTGATGCAAGCCAAGCGGGGCGATATGGGAAGATTGCCAAGCGGGACGTCCGGCATCTGCCGCAGAGCGGCAGGCCGGCAGCGCCCACAGGCACCGACCCCCGTGTCGGATTCCGTGGACCGGCCCTTGGTCCGATCGACGAAATCCGACTTCGACAGATCCGAACCGGCCGGCGGCCCCGGCCGCCCCGTTCGGGCCGCGGACCTTCGTCCATCGGGCCTTCGTCCATCCGGACCCTGCGTCCACCAGGACCTTCGTCCACCAGGAACATTCGACCACCAGGAACCAGCAGCTCATGGCGCGCAACAAGATTGCCCTGATCGGCGCTGGCCAGATCGGCGGCACCCTCGCCCATCTCGCCGGCCTCAAGGAACTCGGCGACATCGTCCTGTTCGACATCATGGAGGGGATTCCCCAGGGCAAGGCGCTCGACCTCGCCGAGTCCTCCCCGGTCGACGGCTTCGATGCCAAGCTCACCGGCACCCAGAGCTATGAGGCGATCGAGGGCGCCGACGTGGTGATCGTCACCGCCGGCGTGCCGCGCAAGCCCGGCATGAGCCGCGACGATCTGCTCGGCATCAATCTCAAGGTCATGGAGCAGGTCGGCGCCGGCATCCGCAAATACGCGCCGAACGCCTTCGTGATCTGCATCACCAACCCGCTCGACGCCATGGTGTGGGCGCTGCAGAAGGCCTCCGGCCTGCCCAAGAACATGGTGGTCGGCATGGCGGGCGTGCTCGACAGCGCGCGCTTCCGCTACTTCCTGGCCGAGGAGTTCGGCGTCTCGGTCGAGGACATCACCGCCTTCGTGCTGGGCGGTCACGGCGACACCATGGTGCCGCTGCCGCGCTACTCCACCGTCGCCGGCATCCCGCTGCCCGACCTCGTCAAGATGGGCTGGACCAGCCAGGAGCGGCTCGACAAGATCATCCAGCGCACCCGCGACGGCGGCGCCGAGATCGTCAACCTGCTCAAGACCGGCTCGGCCTTCTATGCGCCGGCGGCGTCCGCCATCGTCATGGCCGACGCCTACCTCAAGGACAAGAAGCGGGTCATGCCCTGCGCCGCCTATCTCAACGGCCAGTATGGGCTGAAGGACATCTATGTCGGCGTGCCGGTGGTGATCGGCGCCAAGGGTGTCGAGCGCGTGGTCGAGATCCATCTCGACCGCGACGAGCGCGTGATGTTCGACAAGTCGGTCGCCTCCGTGCAGGGCCTGATCGAGGCCTGCATCAAGATCGCGCCCGATCTCGGTCAGTGAGAAACGCCGCGGGCAAGGCGCGCCGGTGCAGCCTGCACCGGCGCCGGCCCTGAACCCGCGGATCGAACAGCAATCAGGGATGAACACCTTGCCGTGGCCGTGACGGCCGCGGGAGGAGGGGCAGGGACCACATGAATATTCACGAATACCAAGCCAAGGCGGTGCTGAAGACATTCGGCGTGCCGGTGTCGCGCGGCGTCGCCATCTTCAAGCCCGAGGAAGCCGCCGCCGCGGCCAAGGAGCTCGGCGGTCCGCTGTGGGTGGTGAAGTCGCAGATCCACGCCGGCGGCCGCGGCAAGGGCAAGTTCAAGGAGCCGGCGGCCGGCGACAAGGGCGGCGTGCGCCTCGCCAAGTCGGTCGAGGAGGTCGAGACCTACGCCGCGCAGATGCTCGGCAACACGCTGGTGACCGTGCAGACCGGCCCGGCTGGCAAGGTGGTCCACCGCCTCTATATCGAGGAAGGCTCCGACATCGAGAAGGAGCTCTATCTGTCGATGCTGGTCGACCGCTCGACCTCGCGCATCGCCTTCGTGGTCTCGACCGAGGGCGGCATGGACATCGAGGCCGTGGCCCACGACACGCCGGAAAAGATCGTCAGCTTCTCGATCGACCCGGCCACCGGCATCATGCCGCACCACGGCCGCACGCTGGCGCGTGCGCTCGGCCTCAAGGGCGACCTCGCCAAGCAGGCCGGCGAGCTGGCGACGCAGCTCTATACGGCGTTCGTCGCCAAGGACATGACGATGCTGGAGATCAATCCGCTCATCGTCACCAAGGACGGCAAGCTGCGCTGCCTCGACGCCAAGATCGCCTTCGAGGGCAACTCGCTCTACCGCCACCCCGACGTGGTGGCGCTGCGCGACCTCACCGAGGAGGACGAGAAGGAGATCGAGGCGTCGAAGTACGACCTCTCCTACGTCGCGCTCGACGGCACCATCGGCTGCATGGTCAACGGCGCCGGTCTCGCCATGGCGACCATGGACATCATCAAGCTCTATGGCGAGGAGCCGGCCAACTTCCTCGACGTCGGCGGCGGCGCCTCCAAGGAAAAGGTCACCGCGGCGTTCAAGATCATCACCGCCGATCCGAACGTGAAGGGCATCCTGATCAACATCTTCGGCGGCATCATGAAGTGCGACGTGCTGGCCGAGGGCGTCATCGCCGCGGTCAAGGAGGTCGGCCTCAACGTGCCGTTGGTGGTGCGCCTCGAAGGCACCAATGTGGAGAAGGGCAAGGCGATCATCAACGCGTCCGGCCTCAACGTGATCTCGGCCGACGACCTCGACGACGCCGCCCAGAAGATCGTCAGCGCGGTGCGCGGAAAGTGACCGGTGCCGGGCGCGGGCGCTGCGGTGCGGGAACCCCCACCCGGCGCTGACGCGCCGACCTCCCCCTTCCAGGGGGAGGTTGAACGGCACCATGGCTGGTGAAGAGGAGCGGCGGATGATCGAAGCCGTCATGGCGGATCAGGCCTCACCTCCCCCTGCAAGGGGGAGGTCGGCGAGCGACGCTCGCCGGGTGGGGGTCGCCGACGCTCCGCGCTTCAACCGCACGGCGGCGAAGACCGCGCGGGCACGGGCCCTGCGGCTCGAGGCGACCGATGCGGAACGGCGGCTGTGGATGCGGCTTCGCGGTCGCGGAGTCGATGGCGCCACCTTCCGCCGGCAGCATCCGGCCGGCCCGTACGTGCTGGACTTCTTCTGTCCGGCCTTGCGGCTGGCGGTCGAGATCGACGGCGGCCAGCACGGGGAGGCCCGGCAGGCGGCGCGCGATCACCGGCGCACGGTCTGGCTGCAGGAACGTGGCGTCACGGTCCTGCGCTTCTGGAACAATGACGTGACGCAGAACCTCTCCGGCGTGATCGAGACGATCGCGGCGCAGGTGGCTGCGTTGCGGGCCGCTGGACTTTCTTCCACCCGGCGCTGGCGCGCCGACCTCCCCCTGCAGGGGGAGGTGACCCCGATCAACCCTCCGCTCCAGGCGAGAGACGCTGAATGTCCATCCTGATCGACAGCAACACCAAGGTCATCTGCCAGGGCTTCACCGGCAAGAATGGCACCTTCCACTCCGAGCAGGCCATCGCCTACGGCACCAAGATGGTCGGCGGCACCTCGCCCGGAAAGGGCGGCTCGACCCATCTCGGCCTGCCGGTGTTCGACACCGTCGCCGAGGCGCGCGAGGCCACCGGCGCCGATGCCTCGGTGATCTACGTGCCGCCGCCTGGCGCGGCCGACGCCATCTGCGAGGCGATCGATGCCGAGATCCCGCTGATCGTCTGCATCACCGAGGGCATTCCGGTGCTCGACATGGTGCGGGTGCGCCGTGCGCTCGAAGGCTCGAAGTCGCGCCTGATCGGCCCGAACTGCCCGGGCGTGCTGACCGCTGGCGAGTGCAAGATCGGCATCATGCCGGGCAACATCTTCAAGCCGGGCTCGGTCGGCGTGCTGTCGCGCTCCGGCACGCTGACCTATGAGGCGGTGTTCCAGACCTCGCAGGTCGGTCTCGGCCAGTCGACCGCGGTCGGCATCGGCGGCGATCCGGTCAAGGGCACCGAGTTCATCGACATGCTGGAGCTGTTCCTCGCCGACCCCAAGACCGAGTCGATCATCATGATCGGCGAGATCGGCGGCTCGGCCGAGGAAGAGGCGGCGCAGTTCCTGATCGACGAGGCCAAGCGCGGCCGCAGGAAGCCGATGGTCGGCTTCATCGCCGGCGTCACCGCCCCGCCCGGCCGCCGCATGGGCCATGCCGGCGCCATCATCTCCGGCGGCAAGGGCGATGCCGGCAGCAAGATCGCGGCGATGGAAGCCGCCGGCATCAAGGTGTCGCCCTCGCCGGCCCGCCTCGGCAAGACCCTGGTCGAAGTGCTGAAGGGCTGACACGAACTTGGCAAGGCGCCGGCGGCATCCGCCGGCGCCTTTCCGCAGACGGCTCGGCCCAGAGCGGGCCGCACCAGCAACGAGGCCGCTGTCTCAATTGCGGTCCACCCACGGGGCCGTTTCCGGGCGTCCGAAGGGATCGACCGGAAACCGTATGACTGCAAAGCGGGAGCGCCGTGGCGCTCCGGAGGTGTCGCATGGCACGCCAGGACAAGAACAAGCTGCTCGCCCAGACCGCGTTCCTCTCCGGCGGCAGCGCCGCCTATATCGAGGATCTCTACGCCCGCTTCCAGACCGATCCGGCGGGGGTGGAGGCGCAGTGGCGCGACTTCTTCGCCGATCTCGACGAGAACCGCGGCGAGGCCGCGCGCAGCGCCCGCGGCGCCTCGTGGAAGCGCGCCGACTGGCCGGTGCCGGCCAATGGCGAGCTGGTCTCCGCGCTCGACGGCAACTGGTCGGCGCTGGAGAAGACGGTCGGCGAGCGCATCCGCGCCAAATCCGCCGAAGCCAGCCGCGGCGCCGTCATCTCCGAGGAGCAGATCCAGCGCGCCTCGCGCGACTCGGTGCGCGCGATCATGATGATCCGCGCCTTCCGCATGCGCGGCCATCTGCACGCCGACCTCGATCCGCTGGGCATCGCTACCCGCCACGACCATGGCGAGCTCGATCCCGTCTCGTACGGCTTCACCGAGGCCGACTACGACCGCAAGATCTTCATCGACCACGTGCTCGGCCTCGAATTCGCGACCGTGCGCGAGATGCTGGTCATTCTCCGCCGCACCTACTGCCAGACGCTCGGCGTCGAGTTCATGCACATCTCCGATCCGATGGAGAAGGCGTGGATCCAGGAGCGCATCGAGGGTCCGGACAAGGAGATCCACTTCACCCGCGAGGGCAAGCGCGCCATCCTCAACAAGCTGGTGGAGGCCGAGGGCTTCGAGAAGTTCCTCGATGTCAAATACACCGGCACCAAGCGCTTCGGCCTCGACGGCGGCGAGGCGGTGATCCCGGCGATGGAGCAGATCATCAAGCGCGGCGGCCATCTCGGCGTGCGCGAGATCGTGCTCGGCATGGCCCACCGCGGCCGGCTCAACATGCTGGCGCAGGTGATGGGCAAGCCGCACCGCGCGCTGTTCCATGAGTTCAAGGGCGGCTCGTTCCACCCCGACGATGTCGAGGGCTCGGGCGACGTCAAGTATCACCTCGGCGCCTCGTCGGATCGCGAGTTCGACGGCAACAAGGTGCATTTGTCGCTGACGCCGAACCCCTCGCATCTCGAGATCGTCGATCCGGTGGTGCTGGGCAAGGTGCGCGCCAAGCAGGACCAGCTTCACTGCCAGCCGGACGACCGGCGCGCGGTGCTGCCGCTCTTGATCCATGGCGACGCGGCGTTCGCCGGCCAGGGCGTGGTGGCGGAGTGTCTCGGCCTGTCGGGGCTGCGCGGCCACCGCACCGGTGGCTCGATCCACTTCATCGTCAACAACCAGATCGGCTTCACCACCGATCCGCGCTTCTCGCGCTCCTCGCCCTATCCGTCGGACGTGGCGAAGATGGTCGAGGCGCCGGTGCTCCACTGCAATGGCGACGACCCCGAGGCGGTGGTCTATGCCGCGAAGATCGCCACCGAGTTCCGCCAGCGCTTCCAGAAGCCTGTCGTCATCGACATGTTCTGCTACCGGCGCTTCGGCCACAATGAGGGCGACGAGCCGGCCTTCACCCAGCCCTTGATGTACAAGCGCATCCGCTCGCATCCGACGGTGCTGCAGCTCTACGGCAGGAAGCTGGTCGAGGAAGGCGTCGTCACCGACGGCGAGATCGAGAAGATGAAGGCCGACTGGCGCGCCCGGCTCGATGCCGAGTACGAGGCCGGTCAGGCGTTCCGCCCCAACAAGGCCGATTGGCTCGACGGCCGCTGGGCCGGCATCAAGGCGGCCAAGGACGCCGAGGATCCGCGCCGCGGCGATACCGGCGTGCCGGTCGAGACGCTGAAGGAGGTCGGCCTGCGGATCACCGAGGTGCCGGCGGGCTTCCACGTCCACCGCACCATCCATCGCGTGCTCGAAGGCCGCCGCAAGATGATCGAGAGCGGCGAGGGCATCGACTGGGGCATGGCCGAGGCGCTGGCGTTCGGCTCGCTGTGCGTCGAGGGCTACAATGTGCGCCTGTCGGGCCAGGATTCGGAGCGCGGCACCTTCTCGCAGCGCCATTCGGTGCTGACCGACCAGGAGACCGAGGAGCGCTACACGCCGCTCAACCACATCCGCGACGGCCAGGCCCGCTACGAGGTCATCAACTCGATGCTCTCGGAGGAGGCGGTGCTCGGCTTCGAATACGGCTATTCGCTGGCCGAGCCCAACACGCTGGTCGCCTGGGAAGCGCAGTTCGGCGACTTCGCCAATGGCGCGCAGGTGGTGTTCGACCAGTTCCTGTCGGCGGGCGAGCGCAAGTGGTTGCGCATGTCCGGCCTCGTCTGCCTGCTGCCGCACGGCTATGAGGGGCAGGGGCCCGAGCATTCCTCGGCGCGGCTGGAGCGCTATCTGCAGCTCTGCGCCGAGGACAACATGCAGGTCGCCAACTGCTCGACGCCGGCCAACTACTTCCACATCCTGCGCCGGCAGTTGAAGCGCGACTTCAGGAAGCCGCTGATCCTGATGACGCCGAAGTCGCTGCTGCGCCACAAGCGCGTGGTGTCGCATCTCGACGACATGGTGTCGGGCACGTCGTTCCACCGCGTGCTGCTCGACAGCGCCCAGAGCATGCCGACCGATCGCGTCAAGCTGGTCTCCGACGACAAGATCCGCCGCGTCGTGATGTGCTCGGGCAAGGTCTATTACGACCTGTTCGAGGAGCGCGAGCGGCGCGGCGTCGACGACGTCTATTTCCTGCGGCTGGAGCAGCTCTATCCGTTCCCGGCCAAGGCGCTGCTGCACGAGCTGCAGCGCTTCAAGCACGCCGAGATGGTGTGGTGCCAGGAGGAGCCGCGCAACATGGGCGCGTGGTTCTTCGTCGAGCCCTACATCGAATGGATCCTCGGCCAGATCGGGGCGAAGACGCGGCGGCCGCGCTATGTCGGCCGTCCGGCGGCGGCGGCCACCGCCACCGGCCTGATGTCCAAGCACCTCGCGCAGCTCCAGGCGTTCCTCGACGAGGCGCTGGCGGCCTGAGACCGGCGGCAAACCCGCGGCACATATTGGGAGGCGCCCCCGGCGGGCGAAGAAGAGACGATGACGATGGAAATCCGCGTTCCCACGCTCGGCGAGTCGGTCACCGAGGCCACCATCGGCCGCTGGTTCAAGAAGCCCGGCGAGGCGGTTGCCGCCGACGAGCCGCTGGTCGAGCTCGAGACCGACAAGGTCACCGTCGAGGTGCCGGCGCCGGCCGCCGGCGTGCTGGCCGAGGTGCTGGCCAATCCGGGCGACGCCGTCGGCGTCGGCGCGGTGCTGGGCCTGCTGCAGGAAGGGGCCGCCGGCGGCGCCAAGCCGGCGGCGAAGAGCGCGCCTGCGCCCGCGCCTGTCGCCGCGGCCCCGGCCGCGAAGCCCGCCGTCGAGCACGGCCCGGCGGTGCGCCGGCTTGCCGCCGAAAGCGGCATCGATCCGTCAACCGTCGCCGGCACCGGCAAGGACGGCCGCGTCACCAAGGGCGACATGCTGGCCGCCGCCGCCGCGCCTGCGCCGGCCCCCGCCTATGCCCCGGCGCCCGCGCCGGTGCGGGCGCCCGCGCCGGCCGCGCCGATCAAGGTGCGCGCCCCCTCCGCGCCCGACGACAGCGCGCGCGAGGAGCGCGTGCGCATGTCCAAGCTGCGCCAGACCATCGCCCGGCGGCTGAAGGAGGCGCAGAACACCGCCGCCATGCTGACGACGTTCAACGACGTCGACATGAGCGCGGTGATGAACCTGCGCAACGAATACAAGACGCCGTTCGAGAAGAAGCACGGCGCGCGGCTCGGCTTCATGGGTTTCTTCGTCAAGGCCTGCGTGCAGGCGCTGCGCGAGATGCCGGCGGTGAACGCCGAGATCGACGGCGAGGACATCGTCTACAAGAACTATTACCACGTCGGCGTCGCCGTCGGCACCGACAAGGGCCTCGTCGTGCCGGTGGTGCGCGACGCCGACCGCCTCACCATCGCCGAGATCGAGAAGGTGATCACCGCCTACGGCAAGCGCGCCCGCGACGGCCAGCTCACCATCGAGGACATGCAGGGCGGCACCTTCACCATCACCAATGGCGGCGTCTACGGCTCGCTGATGTCGACGCCGATCCTCAACGCACCGCAGTCGGCGATCCTCGGCATGCACCGCATCGAGGAGCGGCCGGTGGTGCGCGGCGGCCAGATCGTGGCGCGGCCGATGATGTATCTGGCGCTGTCCTACGACCACCGCATCATCGACGGCAAGGACGCCGTCACCTTCCTGGTGCGGGTGAAGGAAGCGCTGGAGGATCCGACCCGGCTGGTGCTGGACGTGTGATGGATCCGGAACTTCTTATTTGGTTCCCACGTATCGCGGAATGGGCGCGATCTGTACCGCAAATCAAAGAGGTTTGGGTGTTTGGAAGCCGTGCGCGCGGCAACCATAGACCTGACAGCGATCTTGATGTTGCGGTTGTTATGGCCGACGGGGACGAGGGGCAGAGGTTAGGTAATTGGTTCGCGCTTGCCAAAAATTGGGAAACGGAACTGAGCATGCTGATCTCTGTGAGGGTGGACCTTGATATCGGAGATGCTGATATCGCGACTAGCGTAGTCGCTCCCGCCCTTGCTCGTGAAGGAATTTGCGTGTTCCGCCGAACAATGGAATGATTTCATGACCTACGATCTGATCGTCATCGGCACCGGCCCCGGCGGCTATGTCTGCGCCATCCGCGCCGCCCAGCTCGGCCTCAAGGTCGCGGTGGTCGAGAAGCGCAAGGCGTTCGGCGGCACCTGCCTCAATGTCGGCTGCATCCCGTCGAAGGCGCTGCTGCACGCCTCCGAGCTGTTCGATGAGGCCGGCCACGCCTTCGCCAAGATGGGCATCAAGGTCGGCAAGCCGGCGCTCGACCTCAAGACCATGATGGCCTTCAAGCAGGAGGCGATCGACGGCAACGTCAAGGGCATCGAGTTCCTGCTCAAGAAGAACAAGATCGACAGCTTTCACGGGCTCGGCACCATCCTCGCCCCCGGCCGCGTCCAGGTCACAGCCGAGGACGGCGCGACCCAGGTGCTCGAGGCCGCCGCGATCGTCATTGCCACCGGCTCGGACGTCGCCCAGCTTCCCGGCATCGCCATCGACGAGACCCGCATCGTCTCCTCCACCGGCGCGCTGGCGCTCGATCACGTGCCGGGCAAGCTGGTGGTGGTCGGCGCCGGGGTGATCGGGCTCGAGCTCGGCTCGGTGTGGCGGCGGCTCGGCGCCGAGGTGACGGTGGTCGAGTTCCTCGACCGCATCCTGCCCGGCATGGATTCGGAGGTGTGTCGTCAGTTCCAGCGCATCCTCGAGCGCCAGGGCTTCACCTTCCGCCTCGGCTCCAAGGTCAGCGCCATCGACACTTCGGGCAAACAGCTCAGCCTCACCGTCGAGCCGGCGGCCGGCGGCGAGGCGTCGAAGATCGAGGCCGATGTGGTGCTGGTGGCGATCGGCCGGGTGCCGTTCACCGCCGGGCTGGGGCTTGAGGCGGTAGGCGTGGCGCTCGACCAGAAAGGCCGCGTCGTGGTCGACGAGCATTACGCCACCACCGTGCCCGGCATCTACGCCATCGGCGACGTCATCGCCGGGCCGATGCTGGCGCACAAGGCCGAGGAGGAGGGCGTGGCGGTGGCCGAGCTGCTCGCCGGCCGCGCCGGCCACGTCAATTATGCGGTGATCCCCGGCGTGCTCTACACCGCGCCGGAGGTGGCGACCGTCGGCCGCACCGAGGACGGGCTGAAGAAGGACGGCATCGCCTACAAGGTCGGCAAGTTCCCGTTCACCGCCAATGGCCGCGCCAAGGCCAACCAGCAGACCGAGGGCTTCGTGAAGATCCTGGCCGATGCGGCGACCGACCGGGTGCTCGGCGTCCACATCATCGGCTCGGACGCCGGCAACATGATCGCGGAAGCCGCCATCGCCATGGAGTTCGGCGCGAGCGCCGAGGACATCGCCCGCACCTGCCACGCCCACCCGACGCTGCCGGAGGCGGTGAAGGAGGCGGCGCTGGCGGTCGACAAGCGCGCGCTGCACATCTGACCGGTTTCCGGCCGATCCCGTCGGGATGCCGGACACCGTAAGGCGCGCCTGTCGAAACGGCAGGCCGCGCCCGCCGACGCGGGAAACCGCGTATCGGCACGATTCCGGCGCGGGAGGCCGCGGACGCCATGGACAAATGGTGCCGGTTTTGCTAAGGGCGCGGCCGCGGCGTCGATCCCTGCGCGAAGCCTCTCGCGCAGCGGGGCCGCCGTTCCCGTTTGATCCCGTTTTGACCAGGACCCGAAAGGCACACGCGTGCAGGTCATCGTTCGCGACAATAATGTCGATCAGGCTCTCAAGGCGCTGAAGAAGAAGATGCAGCGCGAGGGCATTTTCCGCGAGATGAAGCTTCGCGGCCACTATGAGAAGCCGTCCGAGAAGAAGGCCCGGGAGAAGGCGGAGGCCGTGCGCCGCGCCCGCAAGCTGGCGCGCAAGCGTGCCCAGCGCGAAGGCCTGCTCCCGAGCAAGCCGAAGGTGCTGCGCCCGGGCATGGGCGGCCCCGGCGGCATGAGCCGCGCGCCGCGCGCCTGACCGGGCGGTCCGCCGGCAGCATTTTCCGCAGGGCCTCGGGACGGGCCTGCGATCGGAAATGCGGGATTCAGGGTCTTAACAGGGTTTTGGAGCGTCCGGTCCGACCGTTTCCGGTATCCCGCAGGGATCGACCGGCAGCCGTATCGGATGATGCCCCAACTGCAGACGCGATGACACGGACGCGCGAACGGGCCGGCGGGTCCGGCGCGCGTCGTTGCTTGAAACGCGCCCTCATGCGGCGCGGACAGTCCGCCGGCCGGGGAATTTTGCGTGGCGGATGGGCCGTCGCCCCGAGAACGCCGCATTGTCGACCGAACACCCCGTGATGAACACAGCGATGGATATGGGCCTGCGCAACGCGATCCGGCGCAACGCGATCCGGCGTCTTGCCGCGGTGGCGGCGGCCGGGTTTCTGATGGCCGGCTGCCAGACGGTGGGTGTCGGCGTTGGCGCCGGCAGCGATGACGACGATCTTCGCTATGCCGCCTCGACCAACCTCCAGTCGCTGACCGAGGTGGTGCAGCGCAATCCCAACGATCCGCAGGCCTACAACATGCGCGGATCGGTCTATGGCCGCGCCGGCCAGTACCAGGAGGCGCTGGCCGACTTCAACCGCGCCATCCAGATCGACCCCAACTACGCCCAGGCCTACGCCAACCGCGCGCTGGTGCACCAGAAGATGCGCCGGTCGGATCAGGCGCTGGCCGACTACAACGCCGCCATCCGCATCGACCCCTCCTATTCGGCGGCCTTCGTCGGGCGCGGCACGGTCTATCGCCTGCAGGGACAGGCCAATCAGGCGCTGGCCGATTTCAACAAGGCGATCGAGCTGAAGCCGGACAACGCCCAGGCCTACCACAATCGCGGTCTGGTCTATCAGTCGCAGGGCCAGCACAAGTTCGCCATCGACGACTTCTCCACCGCCATCGGGCTGGCGCCGAACGTGTCCGAGCCGTTCGTGGCGCGCGGCATGTCCTACATGGCGCTGAACGACCCCAAGATGGCGGCCGACGACTTCGACGAGGCGGTGACGGCAGACGCGGGCAATATCGACGCCTGGGTCGCCCGCGGCCAAGCCTATGAGAAGATCGGCGACAAGGAGAAGGCGGCCGGCTCCTACGCCAAGGCGCTGAACCTGAACCAGAACTACACCGCGGCGCGCGAGGGCTTCCAGCGCGTCGGCGGCTCGTTCGGCCGGCAGTACCAGCTGTTCAATTGACCTTCTGGCCGGTGGCTTGACCCGCCGCCGTCATGGCCGGGCTCCGTCCCGGCCATCAACGTCTTTGTTTACAAAGAATTTTCCGGTATTCCGAAGGGGTCGACTGGAAACCGTCGGAGATGCTTGCGCGCGCTCACCGTGGTCATCGCCGGGCTTGTCCCGGCGATCTCGATGGGATCGCGGCGGTGTCGTCCAAGAGGGCGGCCGGCGGGATGACCAGGGTGTCGGGATCGCCGGGACAAGCCCGGCGATGACCGGGACTGTTCCGGCCATGCTGTCCGGACCCGCAGGTTCCCGTCCACGCAAACCCGATCAGGTCTGGCGCTCGACCAGCATCCGCTTGATCTCGGCGATCGCCTTGGCCGGGTTGAGGCCCTTGGGGCACGCCTTCGAGCAGTTCAGGATGGTGTGGCAGCGGTAGAGCCGGAACGGATCCTCGACATGGTCGAGCCGCTCGCCGGTGAACTCGTCGCGGCTGTCGATCAGCCAGCGATAGGCCTGCAGCAGCACCGCCGGGCCGAGATAGCGGTCGGCGTTCCACCAGTAGCTCGGGCACGAGGTGGAGCAGCAGAAGCACAGGATGCACTCATAGAGCCCGTCGAGCTTGGCGCGGTCCTCGTGCGTCTGGATCCATTCCTTCTCGGGCGCCGGCGTCACCGTCTTCAGCCACGGCTCGATCGCCGCGTGCTGGGCGTAGATGCCGGTGAGGTCGGGCACCAGATCCTTCACCACCGGCATGTGCGGCAGCGGATAGATCTTGATGACCCCCTTCACCTCGTCCATGCCCTTGGTGCAGGCGAGCGTGTTGGTGCCGTCGATGTTCATCGCGCAGGAGCCGCAGATGCCTTCGCGGCACGAGCGGCGGAAGGTCAGCGTCGGATCGATCTTGTTCTTGATCCAGATCAGCGCGTCGAGAACCATCGGCCCGCAGTCGTCGCGATCGACGAAATAGGTGTCGATGCGCGGGTTCTGGCCGTCCTCGGGATTCCAGCGATAGACGTGCAGCTCGGTGACGTTGACCGCACCGTGCGGGTGCGGCCACACCTTGCCATTCGTGACCTTGGAGTTCTTCGGCAGCGTGAACTGGACCATCGGTCCCTCGTCTTGAAGTCGTTGCGGACGGCGGCCGCGCGTCAGTAGACGCGCTTTTTCGGTTCGATGTATTCGATGTCGGTGGACAGCGTGTAGGTGTGCACCGGCCGGTAGTCGATGGTCACCGACTTCTTGACCGGGTCGGCCCACAGCAGCGTGTGCTTCATCCAGTTGGCGTCGTCGCGGTCGGGATGATCCTCGCGGGCGTGGGCGCCGCGCGATTCGGTGCGGTTTGCCGCAGCCTCCATCGTCACCGTCGCCTGGGCGATGAGGTTGTCGAACTCCAGCGTCTCGACGAGGTCGGAGTTCCAGATCAGCGAGCGGTCGGAGACCCGGATGTCGTCGGCGGCCTGCCAGACCTGATGGATCAGCGTCTTGCCCTCTTCCAGCACCTCGCCGGTGCGGAACACCGCGCAGTTCGACTGCATCACCTTCTGCATCTCGAGACGCAGCGTGGCGGTCGGCGTCGCGCCGGTGGCGTGGCGCAGGCGGTCGAGCCGGGCCAGCGCCGGCTCATAGGCGTCCTTGGGCAGCGGCGCGTGGCGGGCGCCGCGATCGGTGGTCTCGGCGCAGCGCGCCCCGGCGGCGCGGCCGAACACCACGAGGTCGATCAGCGAGTTGGAGCCCAGCCGGTTGGCGCCGTGCACCGACACGCAGGCGGCCTCGCCGATGGCGAACAGGCCCGGCACCACATGGTCGGGGTTGCCGTCGGTCTTGGTCAGCACCTCGCCGTGATAATTGGTCGGGATGCCGCCCATATTGTAGTGGACGGTCGGGATCACCGGGATCGGCTCGCGCGTGACGTCGACGCCGGCGAAGATCTTGGCGCTCTCCGAGATGCCGGGCAGGCGCTCGGCCAGCACCGCCGGATCGAGATGGTCGAGGTGCAGGAAGATGTGGTCCTTGTTCTTGCCGACGCCGCGGCCCTCGCGGATCTCGATGGTCATCGAGCGCGACACCACGTCGCGCGAGGCCAGATCCTTGGCGGAGGGCGCGTAGCGCTCCATGAAGCGCTCGCCCTCGGAATTGACGAGGTAGCCGCCCTCGCCGCGCGAGCCCTCGGTGATCAGGCAGCCCGAGCCGTAGATGCCGGTCGGGTGGAACTGCACGAACTCCATGTCCTGCAGCGGCAGGCCGGCGCGCAGCACCATGGCGTTGCCGTCGCCGGTGCAGGTGTGGGCGCTGGTGGCCGAGAAATAGGCGCGGCCGTAGCCGCCGGTCGCCAGCACCGTCTTGTGGGCGCGGAAGGCGTGCAGCGTGCCGTCGTCGAGCTTGAGCGCGATCACGCCGCGGCAGGCGCCGCCGTCCATGATCAGGTCGAGCGCGAAATACTCGACGAAGAACTCGGCCCGGTGCTTCAGCGCCGCGCCGTACATGGTGTGCAGCATGGCGTGGCCGGTGCGGTCGGCGGCGGCGCAGGTGCGTTGCGCGATGCCCTTGCCGAAATGCGTGGTCATGCCGCCGAACGGGCGCTGGTAGATCTTGCCGTCCTCGGTGCGCGAGAACGGCACGCCCCAGTGCTCCAGCTCGTAGACGGCGGCCGGGGCGTTCCGCACCATGTACTCGATCGCGTCCTGGTCGCCGAGCCAGTCGGAGCCCTTGACGGTGTCGTACATGTGCCAGCGCCAGTCGTCCTCGCCCATATTGCCGAGCGAGGCGGCGACGCCGCCCTGCGCCGCAACGGTGTGCGAGCGGGTCGGGAACACCTTGGTGACGCAGGCGGTGCGCAGGCCGGCCTCCGAGCAGCCGACCACCGCGCGCAGGCCCGCGCCGCCGGCGCCGACCACCACCACGTCATAGGCGTGCTCGATCACCGGATAGGCCGCGCCGGTGAACGCCGGCGCCGCGGCGCCGTTGGAAGAACCGTTGGTCGACATGGCGCTCAGCCCCCGAAAGCGATCTTGAGAACGGCGAACGCGCCGGTGGCGCCGACCGCATAGCTGAAGAAGGTGTTCAGCATCAGCGCGGCGAACTTGATCGGCTCGGAGTGGACGTAGTCCTCGAGGATCACCTGCATGCCGATCTTCATGTGATGGACGCCGGTGGCGATCACCAGCACCAGCGGAATGGCGAGAAGCGGGTTGGCGATCCACTGCACCACGGTCGCGTGGTCCTTGCCGGCCAGGAACGCCAGCGCGAAGGCCAGGACGAAGGTGAGCGGGATCAGCGCCACGCCGGTGACGCGCTCGGCCCAGAAATGCTCGGTGCCGCGCTTGGCCGAGCCGAGGCCGCGGGCCCGCGCCATCGGCGTGCGAATCGAGGAGTTGGATCCGGACATGGTGGCCTCAGCGCAGGAAATAGGCGGCCGCCCAGACGGCGGCGGTCAGGGCACCGGAGAAGACGAACGAGGCCTGGGTGAGCACTTCGCGCGCCACCGGGCCGAAGCCCCGGCCGAAATCCCAGATGAAGTGGCGGATGCCGCCGGCCATGTGCTGGAACAGCGCCCAGGTGTAGCCGATCAGCACGACCTGGCCGGCCCAGGTGCCGAACGCCCAGTTGACGAGATCGAACCAGGCCGGCGAGGTGGCGGCGGCGACCAGCCAGGCCACCAGCAGCAGCGTGCCGAGATAGAGCGCGGCACCGGTGATGCGGTGCAGGATCGAGCTCATCATCGTCAGCATCGGCCGGTAGATCATCAGATGCGGCGACAACGGCCGTTCGACGGGGCTTCGCACCTCTGCCATTCCTTCGACTCCTGCCTCTGCTCGGCTGCCGGCGGCGGACAAACCTGACGACCGGACCAGCACCTGCCCGCTCAGCCAAGGCGTCCTGACGACAATCGCGTGTCAGGCCGTTGACATTGACCATAAGGGACGGACCGGCGGCCGGCCGCGGCCGTCACGCTCGAAACGCGCGCCGCCGCCGGCGGGATCCCGGCACGTGCCGTGCATCACTTCGCCGAAGACGAAGGTGACGGATGCCATGTGGTCACGCAATCTGTTTTTTGTCTAAGATGCCTTCGCCGTTGACGAAGGGTCCCTATGCGCTTCGACCTGATCGACCTCGACCTGTTCCGCCACGTCGCCGAGGCCGGCAGCATCACCGCCGGCGCGGCGCGGGCCAATCTGGCGCTGGCGGCGGCCTCCACCCGCCTGCGCAAGATGGAGGCCTCGCTCGGCGCGGCGCTTTTGGTGCGCGGCCGCCAGGGCGTGACCCCCACCAATGCCGGACGCACGCTGCTGCAGCACGCCCGGCTGATGCTGGCCCATGCCGAGCAGATGAATGCCGAGCTTGCCGCCTATTCCGGCGGGCTCGCCGGTCAGGTGCGGGTGCTGTCCAACACCAATGCGCTCACCGAGTTTCTGCCCGAGGCGCTGAGCGCCTTTCTCGCCGCCAATCCCAAGATCAGCGTCGATATCGAGGAGCGGCTGTCCGACGAGATCGTGGTGCTGATCGCCGAGGGCGTGGCCGACATCGGCATCGTCGCCGGCACGGTCGATACCGGCTCGCTCGAAACCTTCCCATTCCGCTCCGACCGTTTCGTGCTGGTGGTGGCGGCCGATGCGCCGCTGGCGGCGGAAGGCCGCGTCACCTTCTCCGACGTGCTGGACCATGATTTCGTCGGGCTCGACCGCGCCTCGGCGCTGCAGCGCTTCCTCGCCGACAAGGCGGCGCGCATCGGCCGGCAGCTGCGCCTGCGGGTGCAGCTGCGCTCATTCGACGCGGTCTGCCGCATGGTGGAATGCGGGGTCGGGCTCGGCATCGTGCCGCAGAGCACGGCGAACCGCGCCATGCGCGCCATGGCCATCCGCACCGTCGATCTCGACGACCCCTGGGCCCAGCGCGAGCTCACCATCTGCGTGCGGAGAATGGTCGAGCTTGCGCCCTACAGCCGCCGGCTGGTCGAGCATCTGCGAGACCAGCCGGGGCTGGACGCGCCGTCTCGTCCCTCGCCCCTTGCAGGAGAGGGGGCCGAGCGATCCTGAGGATCGCGAGGCGGGCGAGGGGGACGCGTGAGTTGGAAGAACCCCTCACCCGGATCGCTGACGCGATCCGACCTCTCCCGCAAGGGGCTACGGTATTCATGGATCTGAATCGCCTGGGCCGAGAGAGATCGAGCCGAAACGCGATCTCTTTCGGCGTGACTTGCGCCTGCGGCGTCTGGCACAAGCCCGCCGTCGTCATGGCCGGGCTTGTCCCGGCCATCCACGTCTTTGTTTTCAAATAGGTTTTCAAGACGTGGATGCCCGCGACAAGCGCGGGCATGACGAGTTCAATCCTGCGGCCCCCGGTAACTGCCGATCCACCGCGTTCTCGATGAGACAACCGCAGCCTGTTCATTAAGCCATTGATGGCTCAGCACAGAATCAGATCCGTGAATGCCGTAGCCCGCAAGGGGAGAGGTAAGGAAGAGAGGCGCCCCTCTACCGCGGCAGCAGCACCCAGTAGTCGAAGTCAAGGATCACCGCCGGGTCGTAGTCCTCGCCGGTCTTGTCGGGGAACAGCGTTGTCGGCTTGTCCTTGGTGGCGATGGTGCGGATGCGCAGCGCGCCGACATCGCTGCGCGCCGGCAGCGGCTGCTTGTCCAGCACCTCGCTCCACGCGAAAACCGTCTCGCCGGCGAACAGCGGCGCCACGTGCCGCCCGCCATTGATGGCGGCGACGTGGAAGGCATTCGCGAGGCCGTTGAACGACAGCGCGCGGGCGAGCGAGATGACGTGGCCGCCATAGATCAGCCGCCGGCCGAACCGGCCCTTGCCCTCGGAATGCTGGTTGAAGTGCACCTTGGCGGTGTTCTGATAGAGGCGGGTGGCGATCTGATGCTCGGCCTCCTCCACCGTCATGCCGTCGACATGGTCGATCCGCTCACCGACCTCATAGTCGTCATAGCGGTAGGGGCTGCCGGCCAGCGCCTCGTTCCACTCGGCGGTGTCGATGCGCGGGCAGGCGGTGCCGAGCGCGGCGGGCGCCAGCGCCTTGGGCAGCGTCGGCACGTGCTGCTCGACAACTGGGGCGCTCTCGTCGCGCTTGCGCACCATCACCCAGCGCACATAGTCGAGCACTTCCTCGCCGTGCTGGTTGAAGCCGGTGGAGCGGACATAGACCACGCCGGTCTTGCGGTTGGAGTTCTCCTTCAGCCCGATCACCTCGGACACCGCATGCAGCGTGTCGCCGGGATAGACCGGCTTCAGGAACCGCCCGCCGGCATAGCCGAGATTGGCGATGGCGTTCAGCGACACGTCCGGCACCGTCTTGCCGAACACGATGTGGAACACCAGCAGGTCGTCGACCGGGCTCCTGGGATAGCCGACCGTGGCGGCGAAGGCGTCCGACGACTGCACCGCAAAGCGCATGCCGTAGAGCGCGGTATAGAGGCTGACGTCGCCCACCGTCACCGTGCGCGGCACGGCGTGGCGGATCATCTGGCCGAGGCGGAAGTCCTCGAAGAAATTGCCGGCGGAGGTCTTGGGGTGCATGGCTCAGGCTCCCTCGCGGGCGGCGATGGACGAGGCGATGGCCACCACCCGGCGCGCCATCTCGGCGTGCAGGCGCTCGACCATCCTGCCCTCGACCTGCAGCGCACCCTTTCCTGAAGCTTCGGGCGCATCGAACGCGGCGATCACCGTGCGCGACCACGCGACCTCCTCCGGCGTCGGCGAGAAGGCGGCGTTGCAGGGGGCGACCTGATTGGGGTGGATCAGCGTCTTGCCGTCGAAGCCGAGGTCGCGGGCCTCAGCGCATTCGCGCTTGAACCCTTCCTCGTCGGCGAGCGCATTGTAGACGCCGTCGGCGATGTCGAGGCCGTTGGCGCGGGCGGCGGCGACGCAGGTCATCAGCCAGGGCAGCATCGGGGCGCGGCCCGGCACCCAGCGGGCGCGGGTGTCCTTGGCCAGATCGTTGGTGCCCATCACGAAGCCGGCAAGCCGGGTGAGGGGATCGCGCGCCGCGTCGGCGATCTCCAGCGCCGCCAGCATGGCCCGCGGCGTCTCCATCATCGCCCACACCCGCGTCGCCTCCGGCGTGCCGGCCTCGGCCAGCACCCGGCCGATGCGGACGAGGTCCTCGGGGTCGGACACCTTGGGGATCAGGATGACGTCGGGGGCGGCCGCAGCAGCGGCCTCGAGGTCGGCCGCGCCCCACGGCGTGTCGAGGCCGTTGATGCGGATGAACACCTCGCGCAAGCCGAAGCCGCCGGCCTTGACCGCGGCCGCAACCTGGGTGCGGGCGACCTCCTTGGCGTCGGGCGCCACCGCATCTTCCAAATCGAGGATCAGGCAGTCGGCCGGCAAGGTGCGGGCCTTTTCCAGGGCGCGGGCGTTGGAGCCCGGCATATAGAGCACGCTGCGGCGCGGACGGAGAGACGTGGCCATGGCGAAAGGTTCCGGTCGGTCCTATGGGGTGGTGGACCCTAGCCGCGCCGGTCGCGATCGCAAGCCCTCCTTAGGGGTGAGGGCGCGTCAGATGCTCCGTCGACACCGCGCCGCCGGCCTTCAAGGCCCGCGCCTCGAGGCCCGGACCCCGGCCCACGCACTGAGCGGCGGCGGCACGTGGTCAGCGGCGGCGGCGCTTGGGCTGGCAGAACACCTCGTAGAGCGCGCCGAGGATGACGCGGACATCGTCCGAGGCGAGGCTGTAATAGATGGTCTGGCCGTCGCGCCGGGTGGTGACCAGCCCGTCCAGCCGCAGCCGGGCGAGCTGCTGGGACACGGTGGCTTGGCGCTGCGACAGCAGCTCCTCAAGCTCGCCGACGGATTTCTCGCCCTCGGCCAGCATGCACAGGATGACCAGCCGGGACTGGTGGGCCAACGCCTTGAGGAAGTCGCTCGCCTCCTGGGCGTTGGCGAGCATCATCTCGGAATCAAGCGGCGCCTTGATTTGTTTCAACTTGACAGACGGCATTTGTGTCCTCAGTCCGCCAGCAAAGCTAGATCACCCTCATTTCGCTGTCAAAGAAGGTGGCGGGAAATGCTGGCGGTCATCATCGTTTGGCGGCGGCGCGCCAAGTTCGGGCACGCCGGGCCCTCGCTTCGAGGGCTTCATAGGAATGAATATCAAAATTATTAAATATATTGCACCGCGTCAAGCGCAACGCAGCCGGCCCCGCGCTCGGTGGGGTCGTGTCCAACGCTGCGCGGGTGCGGGTCCAGGGTGCGGGGCGGGTCAGGCGGGTTTCCCCCGCTGCCGTCATCGCCGGGCTTGTCCCGGCCATCCGCGTCTTTGTGTCTGCGAATGTTTGTGAAGGGCGGCGCCCGCGTGCGGCAGATTCCTGTGACATAATACAGGCTTTCCGGCAGGCGCGGGCTTGGCGGGACAGTTCGTGCGGCTCCTGCTCCACGCAGGATCGCGGCGGCACGCCACGTTTCGGTTTGCCGGCTATTTATTTGGAGCGCTCAAGCGTTCGGCCGTCTGCCCGGATGCCGGCCGCCGCGCCTGCCCGGACGCGGCAGCCGGCTTGGCGCTCACCCGGTGTGCTTGATGAGGAAGCGGTAGACGCCGTCGGCGGACGACGATTCGAGCAGCTCGTTGCCGGTCGAGCGGCAGAAGGCGGCGAAGTCGGCAACCGAGCCCGGATCGGTCGCCAGCACCTCGAGCGTACCGCCCGACGGCACCTCCTTCAGCGTCTTCTTGGCACGCAGAATCGGCAGCGGGCAGTTGAGCCCCTTGGCGTCGAGCACCTTGTCGGCCATGAGTTTTCCTCCAATGTCGGTCGGCTTCTTATGCGGTCGGCTTGTTATGCAGGGCCGGTCATATGGCCGGTGCCAGTGCCGGCCGCGGCCGGTCAGATGTAGAGATTGATGTCGGAGGCCAGCGCCTTCTCCATGTAGGTGGCGGCCCCCCCGAGCGCGACGCCGGGGATCATGTCCTCGGTCTTGAGCTCGAACAGATCCATCGTCATCTGGCAGGCGATGATCTTGACGTCGGCCTCGATCGCCGCCTCGCGCAGCTCCTCCACCGAGGCCACACCCTTGTTCTTGATCATGTTCTTCATCATCGCCGTGGCCCCGGCCTCGACGCCCGGCAGCATGGCGACGATGTTGGGCATGCCCATGTGCATGCCCATCATCGGCATCTTCATCGCCGGATTGCCGAGCGGCGACACCTGGAGATCGAGCTTCTTCTGCAGCAGCGACAGGCCGTAGAAGGTGAAGAACATGGTCACCTCGACGCCCATCGCCGCCGCCGTGGTGGCCAGGATGAAGGGCGGATATGCCCAATCGAGCGTGCCCTTGGTGACGATGATCGTCATCGTCTTCGCATTGCCGTCGCCGTTCGCCGCCTCAGCCATGTCTCCCCCCTCTCGCGGCATGACGCACCGCATTGTTTAAGTTTCATACATTTCAATATACGAATGCGCAAAGCCAGGTTTGTCAACAAGCCCAACCTCTCGCGCGGAGAAATTCGCGGCCGCTCTATCCGAGGATCAGCAGCCACACCAAGGGCAGGACGAAGATCACCAGGGTCGCGCCCAGCACCACGAGCAGATGCTGCGGGCCGATGCGCAAAATGGTGGCGAGCGAGGTGTTGAAGCCGAGCGCGGCGATGGCGATCAGCAGGCCCCAGCGCGACGCCTCGACCAGCGCCGACTTGATCTCCACCGGCAGGATGCCGACGCTGTTGATGGCGACGAACACCAGGAACATGATGGCGAACACCGGCACCGGCACCTTCGCCTTGTGCACGTCGCCGCCCTCGGCCGCGAACCACCAGCCGACCAGAAGCACCACCGGCAGCAGCATGAAGACGCGGAACAGCTTGACCACGGTGGCGACATTGCCGGCGGTGTCCGACACCGCATAGCCGGCACCGACCACCTGGGCGACGTCGTGGATGGTGGCGCCGAGGAAGATGCCGATGGTGCGCTCGTCGAACCCCAGCCCGGCGCAGATCGGCGGGTAGAACACCATGGCCAGCGTCGCCAGGATGTTCACCGTGACCGCGACGAACGCCATGTCGGACTCGCGGCCCTTGTAGTGCGGCAGCACCGAGGCCGTGGCCAGCGCCGCCGAGGCGCCGCACACCGCCGTGGCGCCGCCGGCGATCGCGCCGTAGGAATCGCTGCGGCCGAGCAGGCGGGCCAGCGCCACGCCGGACGCCAAAGTGGCCGCCATCGACACGATGACCATGACCGCCGTTCCCAGGCCCAGGCCGATGATGTCAGACAGCGCGATCTTCAGGCCGAACAGCGCGATCGCCCAGCGCAGCAGCTTCTTGATGGCAAACGTCATGCCCGGCGTGAAGGCCGGCCGCGCGACCAGCGGGTGGAACGCCATGCCGATGAGGAGCGCGATCACCGGTGCGGTGATGGTGACGGGCGTGCCGACCAGCGCCAGCATCGCCTTGGTGCCCCACGGCTCGATCTGGACCGAGACGAAGGCGAGAATGGCGCAGAGAACGAGACCCGGCGCGAGGGCGATCGCCGACCCGAGAGGGCCGGTCGCCGCCCCCTCGCCTCCGGCAGGCTTGTCGAGCGACATACGGGAATCCTTCCTAGCGGGGTGGCAGGGCGGCGGGGCAGGGAACGCGAGCGCCCGGCCCGCGCGGCGGCGCCGACCGGCAATTTCTGGACGCGCGCCATCGCGCCCCGAAGCGGGAGCGGTGGCCGGCGTCAGGACTGTGTTGTCGAACCCGGTGGGCGTCGGCCGATGCGGCCGGGCGCCCCGACCGGGAACCGGATCAGTCGGTGGTGACCTTCTTCAGCTTGCCGATGCCGAGGATGTCGAGCATCGCCTTCTCGTAGAACGGCTCGCTCTCGCCGCGGCGCATCTTGCGGATGAAGTATTTCTCGAAGGCGATCTTGGCATTGTGCACCCAGACGCCGGACGACGACCAGTTGACATTGCGCGGCGGAATCTGCGGCTGGGCGACGAAGGCGACGCCGGAATCGCCGAAGTCGGCGAGGCAGACGGCGTTCCAGGTGCCCTGGTGGGTGGGCTGTTCGCCGCGCAGGATCTGGGCGATGTTGTTGGCGGTCGCCGTCACCATCGACTCGATCATGAAGCCGGTCTTGGGGATGCCGCAGGGAACCGGCGTCGGCCCGATCGGCGGAATGGCGACGCAGACGCCGACCGCGAACACGTTCCTGTAGGTCGGGTTCTGCTGGTGCTGGTCGATCAGCACGAAGCCGCGCGGATTGACCAGACCCTCGATGCCGCGCAGCGCTCCGATGCCGCGGAACGACGGCAGCATCATCGAGAAGGCGAACGGCAACTCGGTGGTCTTCTTGATCGAGCCGTCGTCGGCGATCTCCTCGATGGTCATCTTGCCGGGCTCGACCGCCTTCACCCGGGCGCTGGTGATGAACTTGATGTGGTGCTGGCGCATCTCGCCTTCGAGCAGGCCCTTGGTGTCGCCGACGCCGTCGAGCCCGAGGTGGCCGATATAGGGTTCGGCGGTCACGAAGGTCATCGGCACCTTGTCGCGGATGCGGCGCCGGCGCAGCTCGGTGTCGAGGATGAAGGTGTACTCGTAGGCCGGGCCAAAACAGGAGGCGCCCTGCACCGCGCCGGTGACGATCGGGCCGGGGTTCTTGCAGAACTCCTCGAACTTGGCGGCCGCCTCGGTGGCGTGGTCGACGTGGCAGATCGAGGTGGTGTAGCCCTCCGGCCCGAGCCCCTCGATCTCGTCGAACGCCAGCTCCGGACCGGTGGCGATGATCAGGAAGTCGTAGGAGATCGACGAGCCGTCGGCGAGATCGACACGGTTCTGGTCCGGATGCACCCGGGTCGCCGGCATCGGCCGGAAATCGATGCCGCGCCGGGCGAACACCGGGGCGAGATCGACCTCGACCGCCTCGCGCGTCCGCCAATTGACAGCCACCCACGGATTCGACGGAACGAAATGATAGATCGGATCCTTGGTGATGACGGTGAGGGTGTCTCCCTTCCCCATCTGATCCTTCATCTCGTAGGCCATGATGACGCCGCCGAGGCCGGCGCCCAGGATCACGATATGTGCCACCGCGTTTCTCCCCACTCTTTCCGTTCGGCGCCGGGCTTGACGTTGGCGTCGTGTGTTGTGGTCCCGGCGCGAAGCTTCCGTATTCGTACGATGCTGCGATTATGAGGCGCAGCGGCTCGAGTCACAACCGGCCTGGCTGTTCGACCATTCGGTCATGACCCGCCCCCACTCGGCCGCGCTTCGCGCATCGAGATCGAGGACGGTGAAGCGCCGGCCCTCCCGGATCGTGATGCGCAGCAGGCGCATGCCGCTCTCGAACGGCACCTCGTCGAGCCGCACCTCCCGCCCATAAGGGGCGACGATCACATCGAGCCGGGTCTTGTCGGTCATTGCGCCGTGCCTGCATCGGGGCGCGCCTGCGCCGACAGGAAGATCAGTTCGAGCCGCATGTCCCAGTCGCGCGGCGTATCGGCGAATTCCGGCTTGATGTCGAAATAGAGGTGGATCTCGCCCGAGGCGGCCGCCGCCTCCACCAGCGTCTCAAGCTGGCGGAAGCTCACAAGCTCGGGATGGGCGATCATCAGGTCGCTGATCTGGATCATGCGGCCGCTCCCGCGCCTTGAATGCCGGGATCGGTGGCGTTCCGCGTGCCGCCGCTCCGCCCGCCGCCGGCGGGCGCGGCCCAAGCCTGTGAAGGCCCGCGCCCTCGCTCCGGCATCCGCTGTCCAATCCGCATCCCGTCCTCCCGCGGCGGCCCAAACGAGCCGCCATCCCGTTGCGTTTCCGTCGCTTTCGGCCGGCCGCTACGACAAGCGGATCGCCGGTCCCGCGGGGCGAAACCGCCGCGCCCGCGGCCATTCATTTTTTTATTCGCACATTCGAATTTTTTGTTATTATGCGCACAACAAGCATGCTTGGAAAGAGCATTGTGACGCAGGCCAGGGCGCAACGCCCCATGCGTGGAGCACCGCGAAGACGGCGCCCCGAGGCCTAGCGAAAGGGAAGGAAACTCCGGCGGGGCGCGGCCTCCCGGCGGACACCACCGAGGGGGATGGAGTCGCATGTCGCTCGACAAGACGGGTTCGGATCGCGCGCAGGGCAACGGCACGGCGGCGGACCAGCATCGCACGCCGCTTCTCGATCAGCTCGAAAGCGGGCCGTGGCCGAGTTTCGTCACCGGGCTGAAGCGCCTGCGCGATGCATCGGACAAGCCCTACGCGCCGATGATGAACGACCTGCTCGGCCAGCTCGAACACTCCTATACGGAGCGCCTCGGCTTCTGGAAGGGCGGCACCGTCTCGGTGTTCGGCTATGGCGGCGGCGTCATTCCCCGCTTCTCCGAGGTCGCCGACAGGTTCCCGGCCTCGAAGGAATTCCACACCCTGCGCATCCAGCCGCCGGCCGGCTATCACTACACCACCGATCTGCTGCGCCAGCTCTGCGACGTCTGGGAGCGCCACGGCTCGGGCCTCGTCGCGCTGCACGGCCAGAGCGGCGACATCATGTTCCAGGGCTGCTCCACCGAGAATGTGCAGAAGGCGTTCGACGAGTTCAACGCCATGGGCTTCGATCTCGGCGGCGCGGGGCCTGCGCTGCGCACCTCGATGAGCTGCGTCGGCCATGCCCGCTGCGAGATGTCGTGCTATGACGAGGTCAAGGCGCACCGGCGGGTGATCAACGAGTTCCTGGACGAGATGCACCGTCCGGCGCTGCCCTACAAGTTCAAGTTCAAGTTCTCCGGCTGCGCCAATGACTGCGTCAACGCCATCCACCGCTCCGACTTCGCGGTGATCGGCACTTGGCGCGACGACATGAAGGTCGACCAGGCCGAGGTGAAGGCCTATGTCGCCAGGGTCGGCCGCAAATACGCCATCGACCACGTCATCGCCATGTGTCCGACGCGCGCGCTGTCGCTCAATGACGACGACACGCTCGATGTCGACAACCGCTCGTGCGTGCGCTGCATGCACTGCCTGAACGTGATGCCCAAGGCGCTGTCGCCGGGCGACGAGCGCGGCGCCTCGATCCTGATGGGCGGCAAGCGCGCCCTCAAGATCGGCGACCTGATGGGCACGATGATCGTGCCGTTCTTCAGGCTCGAGACGGACGAGGATTTTGACCGGCTGGTCGAGTTCGCCCGCACCGTCATCGACTTCTTCGCCGAGAATGCGCTGGAGCACGAGCGGATCGGCGAGACCATGGACCGCATCGGCCTGCCGGCTTTCCTCGAAGGCATCGGCATCGAGCCGGACCCCAACATGGTCAACCATCCGCGCACCTCCTGCTACGTGCGCACCGACGACTTCACGGATGAGGCGGCGAAGTACTTCGAGCGCAAGGCCCGCGAGGCCGGCCTCGACGTCGCGGCCGACTGACGCCGCCCGTCCGCATCCTTCGCTTCAAGCCGGCGGCCACAGCCGGCACGATCAGACATCTGGGGGACCACGCTCATGAGCACGGCGGAGCAACTGCGCCATCCGATCGAATCCGGCGTCCCGGATCCGTTCCCGTTCATGCATCCGGTGCTGAAGCGGAACTACGGCGCGTGGGCGTGGCACGACCGCCCGCGGCCCGGCGTGCTGCGCCATGTCGCCAAGAGCGGCGAGGAGGTGTGGACGGTGCGCGCCGGCACCCAGCGCCAGATGGACGTGTTCACCATCCGCACGCTGTGCGACATCGCCGACCGCTTCGCCGAAGGCTATGTGCGCTTCACCACCCGCAGCAGCATCGAGTTCATGGTCAGCGCCGCCGACAAGGTGGCGCCGCTGGTTGACGCGCTCACAGACGCGGGATTTCCGGTCGGCGGCACCGGCAATTCGGTGACCATGATCTCCCACACCCAGGGCTGGCTGCACTGCGACATCCCCGGCACCGACGCCTCGGGCGTGGTGAAGAGCATGATGGACATGCTGCACGAGGAGTTCGTGCGCGAGGAGATGCCGAACCGCGTGCACATCACCACCTCCTGTTGCCAGATCAATTGCGGCGGCCAGGGCGACATCTCGATCAATGTGCAGTACACCAAGCCGCCGAAGATCAATCACGATCTCGTCGCCAAGGTGTGCGAGCGTCCCGCCGTGGTGGCGCGCTGCCCGGTCGCCGCCATCCGCCCGGCGATGGTCGACGGCAAGCCGTCGCTGGAGGTGGACGAGCAGAAGTGCGTGTGCTGCGGCGCCTGCTACCCGCCCTGTCCGCCGATGCAGATCAACGGCGCCGATTCGACCAAGATCGCGGTGTGGGTCGGCGGCAAGCACTCGAACGCGCGCTCCAAGCCGGCGTTCCACAAGCTGGTCGTCGCCAATCTGCCGAACAATCCGCCGCGCTGGCCGGAGGTCGCCGAGGTGGTGCGCACCATCCTCTCGACCTACAAGGCCAACGCCAAGGACTATGAGCGCATCGGCGAGTGGATCGAGCGCATCGGCTGGCCGCGCTTCTTCGAGCTGACCGGTTTCGCCTTCACTCGGCACCACCTCGACACCTGGACCGGCGCGCGCAAGACCATGAACATGTCGGCGCACGTCCGGTTCTGAGCGGCCTGCATCACCTCGATCTCGGCAGTCGGCGGAACGGCGCGGCGGCACTTCGACCGCGCTGCCCCATCAGGGAGACCAGCCCGTGCGCTTCGGCATTGTCGTCAATGAAGGCCCCTACACGCACCAAGCGTCGGATACGGCCTATCACTTCACCAAGGCCGTCCTTGCCGGCGGCCACGAGGTGTTCCGCGTGTTTTTCTACCATGACGGCGTCAACAACGGCACGCGCTACACCGTGCCGCCGCAGGACGACCGCAATCTGCAGAAGCTGTGGAGCGAGCTCGCTGAGCAGCACGGCATCGATCTCGTGGTCTGCATCGCGGCCGCGCAGCGGCGCGGCATCCTCGATGAGAGCGAGGCCAAGCGCCACGGCAAGAGCGGCGACAATATCGCGCCGGGCTTCCGGATCTCCGGTCTCGGCCAGCTGATCGAGGCCGGCATCGAGGCCGACCGGCTCGTCGTGTTCGGGGATTGAGGGCAAAGCGATGTCCGAGGGCAACACGAAGAAATTTCTCTACATCAACCGCAAGGCGCCGCACGGCTCGATCTATGCGCTCGAATCGCTGGAGGTGGTGCTGATCGGCGCGGCGTTCGAGCAGGATGTCAGCCTCGCCTTTCTCGACGACGGCGTGTTCCAGATCGCCGCCGGCCAGGACACCGCGGGCATCGGCTCGAAGAACTTCGCCAAGACCTATCGCGCGCTCGGCGACTACGAGGTGCGCAAGCTCTATGTCGAGCGCGAATCGCTGGCCGAGCGCGGCCTGAGCGAGAGCGACCTGATGCCGATCACCTATGAGGACGAGGATGACGACTATGCCGAGAAGCCGTCGATCCATCTCGTCGACCGCGCCGAGATGGCGCGCATCATCCGCGACAGCGACGTGGTCTTGAGCTTCTGAAGGGGCCGTCATGACGACGCTTCACACCATCAACAAGTCGCCGTTCGAGCGCAGCGCGATGGCGAGCTGCCTCAACCACGCCCTCGACGGCGACAGCGTGCTGATGATCGAGGACGCGGTGGTCGGCGCCCGCAAGGGCACCGCGATTGCCAACGATCTGCGCGAGCACCAGCGCACCTGTGCGATCTATGTGCTGGGGCCGGATCTCGCCGCGCGCGGCCTGAAGCCGGAGGATCTGATCGAGGGCATCACGGTCGTCGATTATGCGGGCTTCGTCGATCTCGCCGCGCGCAACCGGCGCGTCTGCGCGTGGCTCTAGTCCTGGCTTAAGCATTGGCTCCGATCGGAGCAGCACTTTCGAACCGATAACCGAGGGAACAGCACCATGTCAGCCTATCAGTTCAACGGCTCCGCCGTCGCCCATGACGAGGAGGGCTACCTCGTCGACATTGCCGAATGGTCGCCGGAGCTCGCGCTGCTGATCGCCAAGTCCGAGAACATCGAAATGGCGCCGGAGCATTGGGAAGTCGTGAACTTCCTGCGCTCCTACTACGAGGAGTACCAGGTGGCGCCGGCCGTGCGCGTGCTGGTCAAGGAGATGACCAAGAAGTACGGCAAGGAGAAGGGCGACCAGAAGTATCTCTATTCGCTGTTCCCCTACGGCCCGGCCAAGCAGGCGTGCAAGATCGCCGGCCTGCCCAAGCCGACCGGCTGCGTGTGAGGCGAACGCCGGCCGCGGCCCCGTTGCCGATGGTCGCAGGCCGGCGTTTCCCCATCCTGTTCGACGTCGCAGAACTGGCCCGACGGCTCGTCAAGAAGCCGCGGCCTCCGGGGAGGAAACGGTGGCGAATGATGCTTTCGTCGTCCTGGCCTATGCCGTGGCGCTGATCTTCGCCGGCGGGCTCGCCTATCGCGTCTGGCTGTATGCGCGGACGCCGGTTCCCTTGAAGATCCCGACGACGCCGGCGCCGCTCACCCGCGCCGGGGCGGCGGCGCGGATGCTGCGCGAGGTGGCGCTGTTCGAGAGCCTGTTCCGCTCCAACAAATGGACCTGGCTGTTCGGCTGGGTGTTCCACGTCTCGCTCGCGCTCGTGGTGGCACGCCATCTGCGCTATGTCCTGGAGCCGGTGCCGCTTCTGGTGCAGCTCATCCAGCCGCTCGGCGTGCTGGCCGGCTTCACCATGGTCGGCGCGCTGCTGGCGCTGTGGGCGCGGCGCCTGCTGGTTCCGCGCGTGCGTTTCATCTCCGGGCCGTCCGATCATCTGGTGCTTGCGCTGCTTGTTGCCATCGGCGCGAGCGGCCTTGCGATGACCTATGTCGCGCGCACCGACATCGTCGCGGTGAAGGCGTTCTGGCTCGGGCTCGTGCATGTCGATTGGCAGCCGCTGCCCACCGATCCGGTGCTGCTCCTCCATCTCGGCCTCGTTGCGGTGCTGGCGCTGGTGTTCCCGTTCTCGAAGCTGCTGCACGGCGTCGGCGTGTGGTTCAGCCCGTCGCGCAACCAGGCCGACGATGCGCGCGAGCGGCGCCACACCTCGCCGGCCGCTCTGGCGCCGGCGGCGCGGGAGGGCTGACGTCATGGCCGGCGACGACAACATCATGGACCGCGCCAACGGCGACCCGCTGGAGTGTCCGGCGCTCGCGCCCGGCGCGATGGCAGGCTCCAAGCCCTATGTGGCGGCGCCCGCGCACCAGGAGGCGCTGGGCTTCCCCGGCCAACTCGTCGAGGGCTGGCAGGAGAAGGCGATCGCCCGGCTCGGCGAGCTGCTGGAAAGCTCGCGGGCGCTGCGCGTCTATCTCGACTCCTGCGTCAAATGCGGCGCCTGCACCGACAAGTGCCAGTTCTTCCTGGGCAGCGGCGATCCCAACAACATGCCGGTGGCGCGCCAGGAT
The DNA here is from genome assembly GCF_003966715.1 of Blastochloris tepida. Lineage (NCBI taxonomy): Bacteria > Pseudomonadati > Pseudomonadota > Alphaproteobacteria > Hyphomicrobiales > Blastochloridaceae > Blastochloris > Blastochloris tepida. The sequence continues at coordinate 3,371,992 of NZ_AP018907.1, read as the reverse complement.
CTGCTGCGCAAGGTCTATCGCCGCCACTTCACGCTGGCCGGCCGGATCGCGCCGTCGCTGGTCGGGGCGGAGGATCTCACCGAGGCGGTGCTGGAGGAGTGGTTCAGCTACTTCCACCAATGCTCGCAGTGCCGGCGCTGCTCGCTGTTCTGCCCCTATGGCATCGACACCGCCGAGATCTCGATGGCGGCGCGCGACATCATGGACACCATCGGCAAGGGGCAGAAGTATTCCAACGAGATCATCGGCAAGGTGTTCAGGATCGGCAACAATCTCGGCCTGCCGCCCAAGGCGCTGAAAGCGACGCTCCAGGGGCTGGAGGAGGAGATCGAGGAGGAGACGGGCGTCGCCGTCCGCCTGCCGCTCGATGAGCCGGGCGCCGAGATCCTGCTGGTGACGCCGAGTGCCGACTTCTTCGCCTCGCCGCACATGGAGGGGCTGATCGGCTACGCCAAGGTGCTGCACGAATCCGGCATCAGCTGGACCTTCAGCTCCCATGCCTCGGAAGCCGCCAATTTCGGCATGTTCATCGGCTCCACCGACAACATGCGCAATGTGGCGCTGCGCATCCGCAAGGCGGCGCAGGATCTCGGCGTCAAGCGGCTGGTGTTCGGCGAATGCGGCCATGCCTGGCGCGTCGCCTACAACTTCCTCGACACGCTGGCCGGCCCGTTCGATTTCCTCGATCCGAAATACCCGCGGCCGCAGCACATCTGCGAATTCACCTGGGATCTGATCAAGGCCGGGCGGCTCACCTTCGACAAGTCGAAGAACGACCACATCCGCCTGACCTTCCACGATTCGTGCAACGTCGCACGCGCCTCGCGCATGGGCGACGAGCCCGGCGGCCAGTTCGAGATTCCGCGCGCCATCCTGCGCACGGTCTGCAACCATTTCTACGACATGGCGCCGGAGACCATCCGCGAGAGCACGCTGTGCTGCGGCGGTGGCGGCGGGCTTCTCACCGATGAATTGATGGACGTCCGCATCAAGGGCGCCCAGCCGCGCATGCGGGCGCTGCGCGCCGTCGCCGACGAGCACGGCGTGACGCACATGGCGGCGATCTGCGCGATCTGCAAGGCGCAGTTCTCGAAGATCCTGCCCAAATACGGCTTCGACATGGAGGCGATCGTCAGCGTGCATCAGATGGTGTCGAACGCCATCGTGCTGAGCGGATCGCGGACGGGTGACGCGTCCGACGAAGACGACGCGCCGGACGGCGAACACGATGGCGGGCCCGCGGCACAAAAGGAGGGGAGCGGCGATGAGTGACGTGACCAGCGGCGAGAAGCTCACCTTCCGCCGGTTCGAGACCGGCAAGACCATGTGGGCGTGGGACGATCTCACCGAGAAGATCTTCCAGGCCGGGCGCTCCTACCGGTGCCCCACTTATGTTCACCGCACGCCGCCGTGTCAGGCGAGCTGCCCGTCGGGCCACGACATTCGCGGCTGGCTGGCGATCGCCCGCGGCATGGACAAGCCGCCGGTGGCCGGCATGCCGTGGCAGGAATACGCCTTCCAGCGCATGGTGGAGGCCAATCCGTTTCCGGCGGTGATGGGCCGGGTGTGCCCGGCGCCGTGCGAGGACGGCTGCAACCGCAACGAGGTCGACGATTTCGTCGGCATCAACGCGGTGGAGCATTATGTCGGCGACTGGGCGATCGAGCACGGCCTGTCCCTGCCGGCGGCGGCGCCGCTCGGCGGCAAGACAGTCGCGGTGATCGGCGGCGGGCCGGCCGGCCTGTCGGCGGCCTATTTCCTGCGCCGCGCCGGGCACGCTGTCGTCATCTTCGAGGCGCACGACCAACTCGGCGGCATGATGCGCTTCGGCATTCCCGGCTATCGCACGCCGCGCGACAAGCTCGACGCCGAGATCGGCCGCATCCTCGCGCTCGGCGGCATCGAGACGCGGCTCAACACGCGCGTCGGCCAGGATGTGGCGATCGCCGATCTGGAGCGCGAGTTCGACGCCATCTTCTGGGCGATCGGCGCGCAGCGCGGCCGGCCGCTGCCGGTGCCCGGCGCCGATGCGGAGAACTGCATCACCGGCATCGAATTCCTCGACGCGTTCAACCGCGGCTGGGTGTTCTCCACCGCCATGCGCATCGTCGTGGTCGGCGGCGGCGACACTTCGATCGACGTTGCCTCGGTGGCGCGCCGCCTCGGCCACATCACCCGCGCCAACGAGCACGATGTGCGCCCCAGCACCGAGTTCGGCCACACCGCCCACGATGTCGCCGGCACGCTGCGGCGCGAGGGCGTGCGCGCGGTGCTGACCTCGCTGTTCCCGATCACCGAGATGACGGCGGCCGAGCGCGAGCGCGAGGATGCGCTGCGCGAAGGCATCGAGATCAAGGGCGGCATCATGCCGCTCGAAGTGATCAAGGACGAGGCCGGCCGCGTCGCCGCGCTGCGGGTGTGCGAATGCACCATGAAGGGCATGACGCCGCTGCCGGTGGATGGCACCGAGTTCGAGATTCCCTGCGACATGATCATCTCGGCGATCGGCCAGATGGCCGACCTCGCCGACGGGCTCGAACGGCTCGACAGCGGCCGTGGCGCCATCGCCATCGACCCGGTGTTCCAGGTCAAGACGATGCCGAAGCACTTCGCCGGCGGCGACGCAGTAAAGCCGCATCTGCTCACCACCGCCATCGGTCATGGCCGCATCGCCGCCGAGACCATCGGCGACTTCCTGGAAGGCCGGCTCGGCGACCGGCGCCCCAAGATCGATGTCCGCCATTTCGACATGATGGCGGAGCTGGAAAAGCGCGGCCTCGCCCCGGCACCCTACGACCACCGGCAGGCGCGCGGCACCTCGGCCGGCAATTTCGCCATCCACAATTACGAGGACCGCAGCGCGACGCAGGTGGTCTCGCACAAGGATCTGTTCAAGGGCCACTTCGCCCATGTGCCGCGGGCGCGGCGGGCGGAGCGCCACGTCGAGGCCGATGCGGTGCTCGGCGATTTCGCCGAACGCATCATCGGCCTGACGGAGGAGCAGGCGCGCAAGGAGGGCGAGCGCTGCATGAGCTGCGGCCTGTGCCTGGAGTGCGACAACTGCGTGATCTTCTGCCCGCAGCAGGCGGTGTCGCGCGTACCGAAGAACCAGCGCGCGGTCGGCCGCTACGTCACCACCGATTACGCCAAGTGCGTCGGCTGCCAGATCTGCGCCGATGTCTGCCCGACCGGCTACATCCAGATGGGCCTCGGAGACTGAGCGATGATCCGCGCAAGAGCGATGGCGGTTGCGCTGCTGGTCTCGCTCATCGGGGCGGGCAGCGCCATTGCGGGCGAGGGCACCGGCGCCGGCCGCACGCCGCGTCCCAATCCGCCGAAGGCGCAGGGCGAGGCGTGCGTGCGCGACACCGATTTCATGCGCCGCAACCACATGACCCTGCTGATGCACCAGCGCGATGACACGGTGCATCGCGGGGTACGCACCAAGGAACTGGGTACGAAGGATCCGGGCACGAAAGATTCTGGCACCAAGGATCTCAGCCTTTCCGGCTGCATAAGCTGCCACGCTGCGCCGGGTACCGACGGCCAGCCGGTGAGCTATGCCGACCCCGGCCATTTCTGCCGCGCCTGCCACAGCTATGCGGCGGTGTCGATCGATTGCTTCGAATGCCATGCCTCGCGCCCTGCGCCGGCCAAGGCGGCATCCGGCAGCGACGGCACGATGCCGGATCTCGCAAAGGATCTGGCGGCCTATCTCGACCAGACGCGGGAGGGCGGGCGATGAGCGATGCGCGCGACACCCGCACCACTCTCGCGGCCGACCGGCGCGCGCTGTTGCGCGGGGCCGGCGGCCTGCTGGCGGTGCTGCTCGCTCCCGGCGTCACGCTCTATGCGATGGGTGGCGCGGAGGCCGAGGCGCGCGCGCCGGGCGAAGCCGTCTCGCCCAAGGTGCGCTGGGGCCTGCTGATCGACGTCAACGCCTGCCCGGCCGACTGCGACGCCTGCGTCGCCGCCTGCCGCACCGAGAATGGCTGGGCCGACACCGGCCACAAGGCGACCGATCCGCACTGGATCCGCAAGGTCAGCGTGCGCGATCCGGCGTCGGGTGCGGCGCGCGAGGTGCCGGTGATGTGCCAGCACTGCGCCAGCGCGCCCTGCGTCGATGTCTGCCCCACCGGCGCCTCGTTCCGCCGCGCCGACGGCATCGTGCTGGTCGACCGCCACATCTGCATCGGCTGCCGCTACTGCATCATGGCCTGTCCCTACAAGGCGCGCACGCTGGTGCACGAGCCGGTGCACGACCAGACGGCGGATGCACCGCGCGGCAAGGGCACGGTGGAGGGCTGCACGCTGTGCGCGCCGCGCATCGATGCCGGCCGCCTGCCGGCCTGCGTCGAGGCCTGCGCCGCCAAGGGTGGGGCGATGCTGTTCGGCGACCTCAACGACCCCAATAGCGCGATCGCCAAGGCGGTCGCGGCACGGGCGCCGGCGCGCATCCGCGCCGACCTCCGGCTCGATCCCGGCGTCGGCTACCGGGGGCTGTGACGCTCTCCTTCAAGCGTGTGGACTCAAGCGATGGCGAAACTGGCGTTTCAGACACTCGACGACCACAGCACGCCGTTCTGGGCGCTCATCGCCGTTCATGTCGCGCTGGTCGCGGCCGGGCTCGGCGCGGCGCTGTACATGGAGGAGAACGGCCACATCGTCACCGGCATGAACAACCAGATCGTCTGGGGCCTGCCGCACGTGTTTGCGGTGTTCCTGATCGTCGCGGCGTCGGGCGCGCTCAATGTCGCCTCGGTGTCCTCGGTGTTCAACCGGCTGGCCTACAAGCCCTATGCGCGGCTGTCCGGCCTTCTCGCCATCGCGCTCCTGATCGGCGGGCTCGCCGTGCTGGTGCTCGATCTCGGCCGGCCGGACCGGCTGCTGGTGGCGATGACTACCTATAATTTCAAATCGATCTTCGCCTGGAACATCTATCTCTATTCCGGCTTCGTCGTCATCGTCGCGGCCTACCTGTTCTCGATGATGGACCGGCAGGCCGCGAAGTCGGCGGCGTTCGGCAAGGCGATGGGCTGGCTCGCCTTCGGCTGGCGGCTGGTGCTGACCACCGGCACCGGCTCGATCTTCGGCTTCCTCATCGCGCGCGAGGCCTATGACGCGGCGATCCTGGCGCCGCTGTTCATCGCCGCCTCGTTCCTCTATGGGCTGGCCTTCACCGTGCTGGTGCTGCTCACCATGTCGCGCGAGACCCGCGACGAGCTGATGCCCGAGGAGATGCTGGGCAAGTTCCGCGGCCTGCTGGTAATCTTCGCATTGGCGGTGCTTTATTTCACCGCCGTGCAGCACGTGACCAAGCTCTATTCCGCCGCGCACCAGGGCGTCGAGCTGTTCCTGCTGCGCGACGGCGGCATTTTCCCACTGATCTTCTGGCTCGGCCAGATCGGCATCGGCACCGTGCTGCCGCTGGCGCTGCTGGCGTTTGCGCCGCGCGGCACCAAGGGCCGGCTGGCGATCGAGCTGGCCTCGGCCTTGTTCCTCATCGGCGGCCTCGCTCAGCTCTACGTCATCATCATCGGCGGGCAGGCGTTTCCGCTGGCGCTGTTCCCGGGCATGGAGGTGTCGAGCCCGGCCCTCGACGGCGCGGTCGGCCGCTACGTGCCCGCGCTGCCCGAGCTGCTGCTGGGCGCGAGCGGCGTGTCGATGGCGATGCTGATCGTTGCCCTGGCGCTGCGGCTGATGCCCTTTTTGCCGAAGGCGCCGGCTGGAGCCGTCTCCGCAAATGCGGCGCCAGATCAGGGGCTTGGCGGATCCGATCCGATGCCGTCGGGCCGAGCGCTCTGAGGCGTGACGATAGATGGTGAGCCGGCTCTTCATCTCCGCCACCCACAAGTCGTCCGGCAAGACCACGCTGACGCTGGGCCTTGCCGCGGCGCTGGAGGCGCGCGGGCTTGCCGTCCAGACCTTCAAGAAGGGGCCGGACTATATCGATCCGCTGTGGCACGCCTGCGCCAGCGGCCGGCCCTGCTACAATCTCGATTTCAACACCCAGAGCGAGGCCGAGATCGTCGCGACCTTCCGGCGCAATGCGCGAGGAGCGGATATCGCCATCGTCGAGGGCAACAAGGGCCTGCACGACGGCCTCGACCTGGAGGGGCGCGACTGCAGCGCCGCGCTGGCGAAGCTGGTCGCGGCACCGGTGGTGCTGGTCGTCGATGCAACCGGCATCACCCGCGGCGCGGCGCCGCTGGTCGCCGGCTATGCGGCGTTCGACCCCAAGGTGACGATTGCCGGGGTCATCCTCAACAAGGTGGGCTCGGCGCGCCAGGAAACCAAGCTGCGTCAGGTGCTCGAACGCTACACCAGCGTGCCGGTGCTGGGCGCGGTGCGGCGCAACGATGCGCTGGCCGTGGCCGAGCGCCATCTCGGCCTCACCACGCCGCTGGAGACCGAGAGTGCCGCCGCGGTGATCGCCGCTGCCCGCGACCTGGTGGCGGATTGCGTCGATCTCGACCGCCTGATCGGCATTGCCGCCACCGCGACCCTTGCGCGGCCGGCCGCGCCCGGCATCGTCGAGCCCTCACGGCACCGGGATGTCCGCATCGCCGTGGCGCGCGATGCCGCCTTCGGCTTCTATTATGCCGACGACCTCGATGCGCTGGCCCAGGCTGGCGCCGATTGCGTGTTCTTCGACACGCTGGCCGACAGCCGCCTGCCGGCGGCCGATGCGCTGCTCATCGGCGGCGGGTTTCCCGAGACGCAGGCGGCGCGGCTTGCCGCCAACACCGCGCTCCTCGCCGACATCCGCCAGGCGATCTCACGCGGCCTTCCGGTCTATGCCGAATGCGGCGGGCTGATGTATCTGACGCGCGGAATTACATGGCGCGGCATCACGCACGCGATGGTGGGGGCGATCCCGGCCGATACGGTGATGCACGAACGGCCGCAGGGCCACGGCCTCGTCACGCTGGAGGAGACGGCGGTCTCGCCTTGGCCCGGGCGGCTGATCGGCGCCACCATACCGGCGCACGAGTTCCATCACGCCGCACTGGAGAACATCGCGCCGGACAGCCGGTTCGCCTATCGCGTGCGGCGCGGCGTCGGCATCGGCGGCGGCCATGACGGCGTCGTCGTCAACAATGTGCTGGCGAGCTTCAGCCATCTGCGCAGCACATCGCGCAACGCCTGGGCGCAGCGTTTCGTGGCGTTCATTCGGGAACAGCGGACACGCCGATCGCTCAGCGGGCCTCAGGACGTCTGGCTGGCGGCGAACGGATGAGCGGGGCCCGCGCCCTGGAGCAGGTCCGGTGCGCCCACGACCTCGGGCGCATCGCCCGCACGCTGCAGAATGGCCAGCACGGTGTCGTTCTCGAACCGCAGGTCGTCGGTGAAGCCGGCGGCGAGGCACTGCATCGGCACGTTTGACTTCAGGCACGACAGCTCGATGCGGCGGATGTCGGCGCGCCGCGCCTCCTCGATCATCGCCACCATCAGGCGCGAGCCGATGCCGTGGCGGCGCCAGCAGCCCTCGACGCTGAAGGCGCCTTCCCCCGTGCGGGTGATCTCGTCGCTCAGCATCAGCTCGCAGGCGCCGCGGATCTCGTCCTCGACGACGAAGCCGATGACGATCCGCCCGTCCGACAGCGCCGCGCCGGCATGCAGCACCACATGGAAATCCGAGACATCGGCGAAGAAGCGCAGTTCACGTGCCGCCTGATCGAGCCGCATCATGTGCTCGCAATAGCGATCGGCATCGGCAGGTCCGAGCCTGACGATGCTGCCGGGCGTCTCGACGGATGAGGCCATGGTCTTGAACTTCCGATTCGGAGCGTGCTGCATCGCAGCAAAATGTGACAACACTTAGGCTAAAGTCGCATGGTGACCATTGGGCACGCAAGACATGGACAGAGCGTTAAGCCAATGGCGGCGATCGCCGGCCGCTGGCAGGGATCGCGGATTTTCGGGGAATCCGTGATGTCCGGAACGACAATCCGCGCGTGGCGGCGGCTTCAAGCGCCAGCGTCCGGGGCGGTTCGCGTGAAAGAATACGATTATTCGTATGTATTGATATTATGACGAGCGGCCGGTAGGCTGGTCCCCGAAGCCGGCCGTTCGAGAGCCGGCACGGACGAGGCGGCGCCGATGCGGCCCGCCCCGCGCGGGAGGCGCGAGTGACCATGCGACATCTGCCGATCTGTCTCGATATCGAGGGCAAGCCCATCGCGGTCATCGGCGGCGGCGTGGTCGCCGCGCGCCGCACCGAGCTTCTGCTGCGTGCCGGCGGCCGCGTCACCGCCTTCGCGCCCGAGCTTGCGCCGGACTTCGTGGCCATTCTCGATCACCCCAACCTTCGGCACGAGCCGAGAGACCCCACGCCGGCCGACCTGGAGGGCCGGGCACTGTGCTTCGTCGCAACCCCGAGCCCGGACCGGGACGAAACCTTCGGCGCCCTGGCAAGACGCGCCGGCGTGCCGGTGAACGTCGCCGACCGGCCGGAATTGTGCGACTTCATCATGCCGGCGATCGTCGATCGCGACCCGCTGATCGTCGCGATCTCGACCTCGGGCGCCTCGCCGATCCTTGGGCGAATGCTCAAGGCGCGTCTAGAGAGTACGATTCCGGCCGCCTATGGCCGGCTGGCCGGTCTGGTCGGCCGCTTCCGCGACCGCGTGCGCGACCGGCTGTCTTCGCCCGCAGCGCGGCGCCGGTTCTGGGAGGACGTGCTGGACGGCGCGGTCGGCGACCTCGCTCTGGCCGGCAACGACCGCGCCGCCGACGCCAGCCTGCGGGCCGCGCTCGAACAGGCCGCCGCAACCCATGGCGAAACTCACGGCGAAGGTCACGCCTTGGCGCCGCGCGGCGAGGTCTATCTGGTCGGCGCCGGGCCGGGCGATCCCGACCTTCTCACCTTCCGGGCGCTGCGGCTGATGCAGAAGGCCGACGTCGTGGTCTACGACCGCCTCATCGACGACGGCGTCCTCAATCTCGTGCGGCGCGAGGCCGAGCGCATCTTCGTCGGCAAGGCGCCGGGCCAGCACACGCTGCCCCAGGCCGAGATCTGCAGCCTGCTTGTGCGGCTGGCGCGCGAGGGCAAGCGGGTGCTGCGGCTCAAGGGCGGCGATCCGTTCCTGTTCGGCCGTGGCGGCGAGGAGATCGAGGTGCTGGCCGCGCACGCCATCCCGTTCCAGGTCTGCCCCGGCATCACCGCGGCCAGCGGCTGCGCCGCCTATTCCGGCATCCCGCTCACCCACCGCGACCACGCCCAGGCTTGCGTGTTCGTCACCGGCCATGGCCGCGACGGCTTCGTCGATCTCGACTGGCAGGCCCTGCTGCAGCCGCGCCAGACGGTGGCGATCTATATGGGCCTCGCCCATCTCGACGATCTGATGGCGGAATTCATCGTCCGCGGCGCCGACCCCGATCTGCCGGCGGCGGTGGTCGACAACGGCACCCGCGCCGATCAGGCGGTGGTCACCGGCACGCTGGGCACGCTCGCCGCCAAGGTGCGCGAGGCGGCGCTGCGCGGCCCGGCGATCATCATCGTCGGCACGGTGGTGACGCTGCACGGGCGGTTGAACCGCGGCACCAGCGTTCAGCCGGCGCTGGACGACGCCGGCGACCTGCTCGCCGCCCATCCCGGCGCGCCGGCCGCGACCTGCCCGGTGTGAAACCCTATCAGACCCCGCCGGTCACCACCGGCGCCTCGGGCTGCGCCGCATACTCGACCCAGGAGCGCTTGTAGAGCCGCACCCTGGCGAAGCCGAGCTCAGTCAACACGGACGCGGTCTCGGTGGCGCGCACGCCCGACTGGCAATAGACCACGATCTCCTTGGCCGGATCGAGCGCCGCATAGAGGCCGCGCAATTCGTCGAGCGGCTTCAGCTGCATGCCGGTGCTGTCGGCCACCAGCCCACGGGCGAGCTTGGCGGCGGTGTCCGGATCGCGCCAGTTGGCCTCGAACGGGATGTTGATCGCGCCGGGAATGCGGCCGCCGCGGGCGGCCCGCACGTCGGTGCCGGCGAACTCGCCGGGGGTGCGCACGTCGAGCAGCACCATGTCGGACGCGCCGAGCCGCGCCAGCACCTCGCTGGTCGGGATGAGAAGCGCCGGATCGAGCCGGAGTTCGACGGTCACCGGCTGCCGGCGGCTCTCGCTGGTCTCGACCGTCTCGCCGGCCTCGCGCCAGCCCTCGATGCCGTCATGGAAGGTGGCGACGCGGCGCGCCCCGAAATAGCGCAGCGCGAACGCGCCGGCATAGGCGAACGGGCTGCCGCGGGTGGCATAGACGATGATCTCGCGCTCGAGATCGAGCCCGGCCTCACCGAGGCTGTTCGCCACCCACGCCAGCTCGCCGCCTTCCTCCGGGGTCGGCAGCCGCAGCAGGCGCTCGCCGCCCGGCACATGGACGGCGCCGGGAATGTGGCCCTGGGCGAAGCTTGCGCCGTCGCGCACGTCCCACACGATCGCATCGCGCGCCATGGCGGCGGCGACGCCCGCGGCATCGACGATTCCCGCGGACGGTGCGGGGGATGTGCTGGGGGCGTGCGGCAGGGGAGAGGTCATCGGCTCGTTCCGGCGTGTCATTGGTTTGATGAGGGACGATTCACCGGAAGCGCGGGCGATGCAAGCCTCGCCGCGCGCCGGCGGATCTCGATATGCGGGGTGCCGACGTGCGGCCTCACGGACAACATGCCGTCAAAACGGGGGTGTGCGGCGCGCCCGCGCTCCCAGTGCCTTCGGCGGCGTGACGCCGCAGGCCCCAGCGCAGAACAAATCGTACAGCACGGCGATGATGCGCGACACGCCCTCGGCGGCGATCGAATAATAGATCGTCTGCGACTCGCGGCGCGTCTTGACCAGCGCATCCAGCCGCAGCCGCGCCAGATGCTGGGATAGCGACGACTGGCTGAGACCCATCGCTTCCTGCAGCTCGCTCACCGAACGCTCGCCCTTGTGCAGCTCGCACAGGATCATCAGGCGGTGGCGGTTGGCCAGCGCCTTCAGGAAGGCCTCCGCATCCGCGGCCCGGGTGCCAAGCGTCTCAAATTCCATCTTGTTATATTAGTGTATTCTAATATATGTGTCAAACGCCACTGGAGAGACCCGATGCGTCCGACACCGCTCATCGCCGGCCTTGCCTGCGTCCTGTTCGCCTCCGCCGCACCGGCGGCCGAGATCGTCGTCAAGCCCGCGTCCGTCGAGGATTGGAAGGCGGTGTTCGCCACCGTCGAGCCGGTGCGCCAGCTCGTCGCCCGCGCCCGCATCGGCGGCACCATCGACAAGCTCAATGTCAAGGAGGGCGACGAGATTCCGGCCGGCGCCGAGGTCGCCACCGTGGTCGACGAGAAGCTGCTGCTGCAGATGAAGGTCTCCGACCAGCGCATCCGCTCGCAAGCCGCGCAGCGCGATCAGGCCAAGGTCGATTTCGATCGCATCGAGGAGCTGAAGCGCCGCGGCGTCTCCTCGCAGACCCAGCTTGATCAGGCCCGCACCGCACTCGACGTTGCCGAGCGCACGCTCGCCGCCATGCAGGCCGAGCGCGGCGTGATCGAGCAGCAGATGAAGGAAGGCGTGGTCTATTCGCCCGGCGCCGGCCGGGTGCTCACCGTGCCGGTGTCGGTGGGGCGCGTGGTGCTGCCCGGCGAGACCATCGCCACGCTGGCCGAGGACCGCTACATCCTGCGCCTGCGCCTGCCCGAGCGCCACGCCCAGATCATGCATGCCGGCGATCCCGTCCGGATCGGCGCCCGCGGCCTGGGGAGCGATGACCTGAAGGGCAAGGGCGAGGAGGCGCTGCGCACGGGCCGCGTGCGCCTCGTCTATCCCGAGATCCAGGGCGGCCTCGTGGTCGCCGACGTCGAGGTCGAGGGCCTCGGCAATTATTTCGTCGGCGAACGAACCCGGGTCTATGTCACGACAGGCCGGCGCAGCGCCATCGTCGTGCCGGCGGCAGCCGTCTATGCCCGGGCCGGCGCCCATTTCGTGCGGCTGAAGGACGGCACCGAGGCCGTCGTTCAGCCCGGCGAGGCCCGCGATGGCCAGATCGAGATCCTGTCCGGCCTCCAGGCCGGCGAAGTGGTGGTGACGCCATGAGCGGCAATACCCAGCCCGAGGTTCGGCTCGGCCTGTCCGGCCGTCTCACCAAGACCTTCATCCAGTCGCCGCTGACGCCGCTTCTGCTGCTGGGCAGCCTGATCGTCGGGCTTCTCGCGCTGCAGTCGGTGCCGCGCGAGGAGGAGCCGCAGATCTCGGTGCCGATGGTCGACATCCTGGTGTCCGCCGATGGCTACAAGGCCGAGGACGCGGTGGAGCTGATCACCCGGCCGCTCGAGGACATCGTCAAGGGCATCAACGAGGTCGAGCACGTCTATTCGCAGACGCTCGACGACAAGGTGATGGTCACCGCCCGCTTCTATGTCGGCACCAGTCAGGATACCGCGGTGCTGCGGGTCCACGACAAGATCCGCGCCAACATCACCGGCCTGCCCAAGGGCATTCCCGAGCCGCTGATCGTCGGCCGCGGCATCGACGATGTCGCCATCGTCGTGCTCACTCTGTCGCCGAAGCCGGAGCGCGCGGCGGCCTGGACCGACAACGGCCTGTTCCAGGTGGCCGAGGAGCTGCAGCACGAGTTGAGCAAGGTCGACTCGATCGGCGGCAGCTACATCGTCGGCGGCAGCGCCAACCAGATCCGCGTCGAGCCCGATCCGGAGCGGCTGTCGCTCTACGGCATCACGCTCAACCAGCTCGTCGACAAGCTCACCAACGCCAACCGCTCGTTCCAGCTCGGCACCTTCCGCGAGCAGGGCCGCGCGGTGCCGGTGGTCGCCGGCCAGACGCTGCAGGGCATGCCCGATATCGGTCTGCTGCTGCTGACCTCGCGCGACGGCCGCCCGGTCTATGTCAAGGATGTCGCCGACGTGAAGGTCGGCGCCGCCCAGCCGGAGCATCTGAGCTGGACCCTGACGCGCAACGCCGAGGGCGGGCTCGACAAGCGGCCGGCGGTGAGCATCGCGCTCGCCAAGCGCAAGGGCGCCAATGCGGTGGTGGTGGCCGAGGACATCCTCAAGCGCCTCGACATCGTCAAGGGCCGCATCGTGCCCAACGACATCGAGTTCGCGGTCACCCGCAACTATGGCGAGACGGCGACCGAGAAGGCCGACGAGCTGCTGTTCCACCTCGCGCTCGCCACCGTGTCGATCGTGCTGCTCATCACGCTGGCCATCGGCTGGCGCGAGGGCGTGGTGGTGATGGTGATCATTCCCACCACCATCCTGCTCACGCTGTTCGCGGCGTGGCTGATGGGCTACACCATCAACCGCGTCAGCCTGTTCGCGTTGATCTTCTCGATCGGCATCCTGGTCGACGACGCCATCGTGGTGGTCGAGAATGTGGTGCGCCACTGGAAGATGCGCGGCGACCGAGGGCTGGTCGAGACGGCGATCGAAGCAGTGGCGGAAGTCGGCAACCCGACCATCGTCGCGACGCTGACCATCGTCGCGGCCCTGCTGCCGATGATGTTCGTGTCCGGCCTGATGGGCCCGTACATGGCGCCGATCCCGGCCAACGCCTCGATGGCGATGCTGTTCTCGTTCTTCGTCGCCGTCACCATCACCCCGTGGCTGCTGCTCAAGGTGGCGCGGCGCCGCTTCGAGCGCGAGCGCGGCACGGCGGGCGGCGACGGCCACGATGTCGGCGCCATGGGCCGCTTCTATGCCTGGGTGGCGCGGCCGCTGCTCGCGGGCCGCACCCGCTCCAAGGTGTTTCTCACCGTCGTCGGCGTCGCCACGCTCGCCGCCTGCACGCTGTTCGCCACCAAGACGGTGCGGGTGAAGCTCTTGCCGTTCGACAACAAGTCGGAAATCCAGGTGGTGGTCGATCTGCCGCGCGGCGCCTCGCTGGAGGAGACCGACCGGGTGCTGACTGCGGCCGCCGAGCGGCTGAAGGACCTACCCGAGCTGACCTCGATCCAGGCCTATGTCGGCACGGCCGCGCCGTTCAACTTCAACGGCCTGGTGCGTCACTACTATTCGCGCGAGACGCCGGAGCTGGGCGACCTGTCGGTCAATCTCGTGCCGAAGGGCGACCGCGAGCGGCCGAGCCACGCCATCGCGCTCGACATCCGCAAGCGCCTTGCGGACCTGCCGGCGCCCGCCGGCACGGCGGTCAAGGTGGTGGAGGTGCCGCCGGGGCCGCCGGTGCTCTCGACCCTGCTGGCCGAGGTCTACGGCCCCGACGCCGAGACCCGGCGCGAGCTGGCGCGCAAGGTGCGTCAGGCGTTCCAGTCGGTCGATTTCGTCGTCGATGTCGACGACAGCTTCGGCACCCGCGGCGAACGCCTGCGCTATTCGATCGACCAGGACGCGCTGGAGTTCCACGGCGTCGAGGAGCAGGCGGTCTACGACACGCTGGCGGCGCTGATCGGCGGCGTGAAGATCGGCTATTCGCAGCGCGGCGGCGGCCTGAAGCCGATCGACATCACCGTCGCCTTGCCGCGCGCCGGCATGACGCCGGGCGAGAAGGTGCTGTCGACGCCGCTGCCGGCCGGCGGCACCGCGCGCCAGGGCGCCAATGTCGAGCTTGGCGACGTGGTGACGGCCAAGCGCGAGCTCGCCTCCTTCCCGATCTTCCGCCACAACGGTCGCTTCGCCGAGATGGTCAGCGCCGAGGTCGCCGGACGGTATGAGGCGCCGGTCTATGGCATGTTCGCGGTCGAGGATGCGCTGAAGGGCATCGATTGGGGGCCGGGCGGCCCGCCGACCGTCAAGTATCACGGCCAGCCGGAGGATGATTCCCAGCCCACGCTGCTGTGGGACGGCGAATGGGAGGTGACCTATGTCACCTTCCGCGACATGGGCGCGGCGTTCGGCGTGGCGCTGCTCGGCATCTATCTGCTGGTGGTGGCGCAGTTCGGCTCGTTCCGGCTGCCGCTGGTCATCCTGGTGCCGGTGCCGCTGACCCTGATCGGCATCGTGCTCGGCCACTGGCTGTTCGATGCGCCGTTCACCGCCACCTCGATGATCGGCTTCATCGCGCTCGCCGGCATCATCGTGCGCAACTCGATCCTGCTGGTGGATTTCATCCGCCATGTGCGGGCGCGCGGCGTGCCGCTGCGGGCGGCGCTGGTCGAGGCCGGCGCCATCCGCTTCAAGCCGATCGTGCTGACGGCGGCGGCGGCGATGATCGGCGCGGCGTTCATCCTCACCGACCCGATCTTCCAGGGGCTGGCGATCTCGCTGGTGTTCGGCCTCGCCTCGTCCACCGCGCTGACCGTGCTGGTCATCCCGGCGATCTATGTGCTGCTGCGCGACGACGGCGTGCCGCTCGAACGCGGGCGCGCGGCGGGGTAGAGCACGCTCGGCAGGCGCCGGGACCGCCAAAGATCTCGCAACACCCGAAGGCCCGGCCGCGTGCCGGGCCTTCTGCTTGACCGGCTCCCGGGTAATCGGCAGCGGGTCAGACGCAAGCCGGATGACGGCGCGGCAGAGGCTCGGGCCGTTCCGCCCCGGCGGCGGCCTCCGCGGGCGGCGCCTGCGCCGGCCGGGGGTCCGGCGCGCGTCCGTTCGCCGGGCTGGCGGCCTCGCCCAGCACCACCGGGCCGGCATCGACCCGCCGGCCGAGCTTGCCCGCCCGCGACAGGGCGTGGAGCCGCTTGCGGATCCCTGGCTCCATCGCCTCAGCTCCGCTCAACGTCGGCGACCGCGCGGTCGAGCGCCTCGGCAATGGCGCGCGCGGCGTCCTCGGTGAGCGGTCCGCGCTCCATGCGCATGCGCAGCGCGAGCTTCAGGTTCTCCATGGCGCGGATCACCGGCGCCGGCACGTCGGCGCGGCTGGCGCCGATCTCGGCCATGCGGGCCAGCATCGCCTCGACCGTCGCCCGGTTGGCGTCGAGATAGGCGCGGCCGGCCGCGGTGATCGCATAGAGCTTCTTGCCGCCCTCGGCGCTGACGGCCTCGACCCAGCCCTGCTCCTCGAGCAGCGCCAGCGCCGGATAGATGGTGCCGGGGCTCGGGCTGTAGGCGCCGTTCACCGCGGCCTCGATCGACTTGATCAGCTCATAGCCGTGGCGCGGCTTCTCGGCGATGAGGTGCAGCACCACGAGGTGAAGGTCGCCATGGGCGAACAGGCGCCCCAGGCGTCCGCCGCGTCCCCGCCCGCGGCCGCCGCCCTGCTGTTCGCCCCAGGGGGCGAAGCCGTCGGTCTCGAAATCGCGTTGGCCGCGGCCGCGCCGTCCGCCGAAGCCGCCGGGGCCTCCCGGCCTGGAATTGAACATCTCTTTCTCCATCATCATTCGCTGGTGTCGCCGTTGGTGGCGCATGCGCCGCTGTTCGCCGTCCGGCGCGTCGGCGCCAGTGGGCTCCTCGGCCGCTGGGCCGGTCCGGCCCGAAAAGTGGCGGCGCTGTCGGCCGCCGTTCGTGTGCATCGGAAACATCTGTCCCTCTCTGGGTTTCGATGGCAATTAGATATATCGAAGCAACATCGAAATCAACACCCGTCATGACGAATCTGTCGCCGCGAGGCCCGATCGCCGCGGCTGGCCCTACGGCGCGGCCCGGCGTCCGGCCCGTCCGGGCGGCCGGCGCCCCGCCGGGCCGCGCGATCGAGCGATCGTGGCCCGTGGCCGAGCCTGCGCCGTAAGCCATGGGTGAAACTGCGATTTTTGGAATGCGGCGGCGTGCCCGCGTGTGGCCGGCCGGACGTCGCGTCCGGGGATTTCTTCCCCGCGTCACGGACCGGAGTCATAATTTGCGTTCATGAACCGCCGCCCGTCCTGGACGGGTGCGCCTCGCCAGTGGGACTCGACAGCGTGGCCCGGGACGCCTCCCGCGCGCGGAGACCCGAGCGGAGATCGATCAGCATGCAGACCGCGGTATCGGATCATCGGCACACCCCGCCAGCGCCGGAGGGCGGGCGGGCGGCCTCCATCCTGCCGGCGGAGTCGGACTGGGACCGCTACTTCCACGCCGGCCTCGCCGCGCTCACCGGCGGCTTCTCGCCAATTCCGCTGCAGACCGCCCTCTACAATTGGGCGGCGCACCTCGCGACCTCGCCGGCGCGGCAGGCCGAGCTGTCGCTGCTGATGGTCCAGGAATGGACGCGCTTCGCCGGGCTGGCGATGCAGACCTCGATGGCGGACGGCACGTCCGAGCCCGCCGCGCGCGCGCTGCCGCAGGACCGCCGGTTCCGCCATGAGAGCTGGCGGATTGCGCCATTCTCCTTCTATGCCGAGGCGTTTCTCGGCATCGAGCGCTGGTGGCGCGAGGCGACCACCGGCGGCCACGGGATCGCCGCCGCCGACCGTGCGCTGCTCGAATTCGTCGCGCGCCAGGTGCTCGACACCGTGGCGCCGTCGAACTTCCCCGCCACCAACCCGGAGATTCTCGAACGGATCATGTCGACCGGCGGCCGGTGTCTGATCGAGGGCGCGCTCAATGCCACCGAGGACTGGGTGCGCCGGGCCAGCGGCCAGCGGCCGCGATCGACCGATGCCTTCGTCGTCGGCGAGACGGTGGCGACGGCGGAAGGCTCGGTGGTGCTGAAGACGCCGCTGTGCGAGGTGATCCAGTATCGGCCGCGCACCGGCACCGTGCGTCCGGAGCCGGTGCTGATGATCCCGGCCTGGATCATGAAGTACTACATTCTCGATCTGTCGCCCGCCAACTCGCTGGTGAACCACCTGCTCGAGGCCGGCTTCACCGTGTTCATGATCTCGTGGAAGAACCCGACGCCGGAGGATCGCGACGTCGGCTTCGACGACTATCGCCGCCTCGGCCTGCTGCCGGCGCTGCAGGCGGCGCTGGCGATCACCGGCGCCCGCCGCGCGCACGGCGTCGGCTACTGCCTCGGCGGCACACTGTTGGCGATCACGGCGGCGGCGATGGCGCGCGACGGCGACGACCGGCTGGCCAGCGTCAGCTTCCTCGCCGCCCAAACCGATTTCGAGGAGGCGGGCGAGCTCAAGCTGTTCGTCAATGAAAGCCAGGTCAGCCTGCTGGAGGACATGATGTGGCGCCAGGGCGTGCTCGCCGCGCCGCAGATGCAGGGCACGTTCAACCTGCTGCGCTCGAACGACCTGATCTGGTCGAAGATCGTCAAGCAGTACTGGATGGGCGATCCCGAGCCGTCCTTCGACATCATGGCCTGGGCGACCGACGCCACCCGCATGCCCTACCGCATGCATTCCGAATATCTGCGCTCGATGTACCTCAACAACGACCTCGCCCGCGGCCATTTCCTGGTCGATGGACGGCCGGTGGTGGTGCAGGACATCCGCGCCCCGGTGTTCGCGCTCGGCACGGAGTGGGACCACGTGGCGCCCTGGCGCTCGGTCTACAAGTTCAACCTGCTGGCCGACAGCGAGGTGACCTTCGCGCTCACCAATGGCGGCCACAATCAGGGCGTGGTCTCGCCGCCCGGCCGGCACGACCGCCATTTCCGCATCGCCACCCGCCAGGAGCAGGACCGCTACATCGACCCCGAAGCGTGGGTGCGGCAGGTGCCGCCGCAGACCGGCTCGTGGTGGCCGTCCTGGTTCGAATGGCTGAAGCGGCGCTCCGGCCCGCCGGCCGCGCCGCCGCCGATGGGCCGGCCCGACCTCGGCCTCGCCGAGATCGCGCCGGCGCCGGGTACCTACGTGCGGGGGTGAGGCGGGGGAGTAGATTGCCCGTTCGGCGGGCAACGCTGCCGCCCGCTGCGTCAGGCTCGGCGCCGCGTGGGGGCGGCCGCCGGCACCGCATGCACGTTTTCGTGATGACAGCCAATGGCGTGGGCGGGCGTCTGCCCAGATTTTGATCGCGCTGCCCGTTCTGTCGTCAGATTGGGCAGGCGGCGGTCGGCGTCGCCGGTGCGTGGACCTGCGGCGAACGGTTGGCATCGCAGCATGAACAGCGCCTTGCTGCAGCGCGAGGCGCGCTCGGCCATGTGGTCGGCCATGTGGCACGGCGGTTGCCCATGGCAAGGCGCAGCCAACCAATAGCCGGAGGCACTTTCATGTCATTCACCAGGCGCAGCATGCTTGGGGCCGTCTCACTGCTCGCATCCCTGTCCCTTGGGATCGGCGGGGCCCGTGCCGAGGACACCATCAAGGTCGGCATCCTGCATTCGCTGTCCGGCACCATGGCGATCAGCGAGACGACGCTGAAGGACGTCATGCTGATGCTGATCGAGGAGCAGAACAAGAAGGGCGGCCTGCTCGGCAAGAAGATCGAGGCCGTGGTGGTCGATCCCGCCTCGAACTGGCCGCTGTTCGCCGAGAAGGCCCGCGAGCTCATCGCCCAGAACAAGGTCGCCGCCGTGTTCGGCTGCTGGACCTCGGTGAGCCGCAAGTCGGTGCTGCCGGTGTTCAAGGAGCTGAACAGCATCCTGTTCTACCCCGTCCAATATGAGGGCGAGGAGAGCGAGCGCAACGTGTTCTACACCGGCGCCGCGCCGAATCAGCAGGCGATCCCCGCCGTCGACTATCTGATGTCGGAGGAGGGCGGCGGCGTGAAGCGCTGGGTGCTCGCCGGCACCGACTATGTCTATCCGCGCACCACCAACAAGATCCTCGAGGCCTATCTGCTCGCCAAGGGCGTGGCCAAGGAGGACATCATGATCAACTACACGCCGTTCGGCCATTCCGACTGGCAGACGATCGTCGCCGACATCGTCAAGTTCGGCTCGGCCGGCAAGAAGACGGCGGTGGTCTCGACCATCAATGGCGACGCCAACGTGCCGTTCTACAAGGAGCTCGCCAACAAGGGCGTGAAGGCCACCGACATTCCGGTCGTCGCCTTCTCGGTCGGCGAGGAGGAGCTTGCCGGCGTCGACACCAAGAACCTCGTCGGCCACCTCGCCGCCTGGAACTATTTCCAGTCGGTCGACACCCCCGACAACAAGGAGTTCATCGCCAAGTGGCATGACTTCACCAAGAACCCGAAGCGCGTGACCAACGACCCGATGGAAGCGCACGTCATCGGCTTCAACATGTGGGTCAAGGCGGTCGAGAAGGCGGGCACCACCGATCCCGACAAGGTGATCGACGCGATCATCGGCGTCGAGGTGCCCAACCTCACCGGCGGCACCTCGAAGATGCTGCCCAACCACCACATCACCAAGCCGGTGATGATCGGCGAGATCCGCGACGACGGCCAGTTCGACGTGGTGTGGCAGACCAAGGACCTCGTCCCGGGCGATGCGTGGTCGGACTTCCTGGAAGGCTCCAAGGACCTGGAGGCCGACTGGGTGGAGAAGAAGTGCGGCAACTTCAACACCAAGACCGGCAAGTGCGGCGGCTGAGTCTGACCTGATACGGTTTCCGGCTGATCCCTTCGGGATACCGGAAACGGTCTCGCCGAAAACCCTTTTTTCGCAAGCGGGGTTTTCGGCGACCGGAATGCGGTTCTCCGGCCTGATCGGCCGGAAACCGCATGAACAAGGGCGCGGCCGGAAGCTTTGCCGGCTCAGGGCCGCTCCCCTCCCGCCCGGCCGCGGCGCCAAGCCGCCGCGGCGACGTCCCTCGCACATCGTTCCGGACCATCACGGTGACCTTCATTTCGGGCAGACAGACCGGCCGCCTCTCGGCCTTGCGGGATTGCGGCGGGCGGGCGCTGGTGCGCGTCCTCGCCGTGCTGGCGCTGTTCGCGGCGCTGGCGCTGCCGGCCGCGGCCGCCTCCCTGCAGGAGGCGCTGGCGCGCTTCGCCGCCAACGATTTTTCCGAGACCGCCAAGGCCATCGACGAGATCGCCGAGTCCGGCGCGCCGCAGGCGGTGGGCCTGATGGACGCGCTGCTCAACCGCCGGCTCGCTGTGACGCCGGACGGCGGCGTGTTCTTCACCGACGCTCAGGGCCGCGCCTTCGATGCGCTGATCGGCAACCCGGTCGCCGCCGTGCCCAAGGGCGCGCAATTGGTGCGCACCAACAACAAGCTGCGCGGGCAGATCGAGAATTCGCTCGGCACGCTGCGGCTGCAGGTGGCCGACCCCGCCAAGCGGCGCGAGGCCGCCGAGGTGGTGCTGCGCGCCCGCGACGTCACGGCGCTGCCCGCAGTGCGCGCCGCCCTGTCGCGCGAGCACGATCCGGTCATCGCCAAGGTTCTGCGCGAGACCGAGGCGGCGCTGGTGCTGGCGAGCCCCGAATCCTCCACCGACCAGAAGCTCCTCGCCATCTCCGTCCTGCGCACCCGCTCCGACCAGGACGCCATCGCCGCGCTGCGCGCCGCCACCGCCGGCGCGCCCTTCTCCATCGCCCAGGAGGCGCGCCGCGCCATCGTCGCGATCGAGAAGCGGCTCGAGATCCAGACCGCCATGCAGAATGTGTGGTACGGCCTGTCGCTCGGCTCGGTGCTGCTGCTGGCGGCGATCGGCCTTGCCATCACCTTCGGGGTGATGGGCGTGATCAACATGGCGCACGGCGAGATGGTGATGCTCGGCGCCTACACCACCTTCGTGGTGCAGGAGCTGTTCCGAGCCTACGCGCCCGGCGCCTTCGACTTCTCGCTGGCGATCGCGCTGCCTTTAGCCTTCCTGGTCTCGGGCCTCGTCGGCATCGCCATCGAGCGCGGCATCATCCGCTTCCTCTATGGCCGGCCGCTGGAGACGCTGCTCGCCACCTGGGGCGTCAGCCTCATCCTGCAGCAGGCGGTGCGCACCGCCTTCGGCCCCACCAATCGCGAGGTCGGCAATCCCAGCTTCATGTCCGGCGCCTTCGACCTGTGGGGGATGCAGATCACCTATGGCCGGCTGTGGATCGTGGTGTTCACGCTGGTCGTGTTCGCCGGGCTCCTGCTGCTGCTCAAGGCCACCTCGTTCGGCCTGCGCATGCGTGCCGTCACCCAGAACCGGCGCATGGCCGCCTCGATGGGCATTCCCACCGCGCGCGTCGATGCGCTGACCTTCGGCCTGGGCTCAGGCATTGCCGGCGTGGCCGGGGTGGCGCTGTCGCAGATCGACAATGTGTCGCCCAATCTCGGCCAGAGCTACATCATCGACAGCTTCATGGTGGTGGTGTTCGGCGGCGTCGGCAATCTGTGGGGCACCTTCGTCTCGGCCTTCGCGCTCGGCATCGCCAACAAGCTGATGGAGCCGGTGGCCGGCGCCGTGCTGGCCAAGATCCTCATCCTGGTGCTGCTGATCCTGTTCATCCAGAAGCGGCCGCGTGGCCTGTTCGCGCTCAAGGGACGGGCGGTGGAATCATGATCACCCGCATGATCGTCTCCGCGCTCGGCGACCGCGGCAGCCTCATCTTCCTCGGCCTGCTGGGGGTGGCGGCGCTGTTCGTGGCGCTGTCCAACCTGCTGCTGCCGCCGGGCTCGGCGCTGCATGTGCCGATCCACATCGTGGCGCTGCTCGGCAAGTATGTGTGCTACGCGACGCTCGCGGTGGCGCTCGATCTGGTGTGGGGCTATTGCGGCATCCTCTCGCTCGGCCACGGCGCGTTCTTCGCGCTCGGCGGCTACGCCATGGGCATGTACCTGATGCGCCAGATCGGCACCCGCGGCGTCTATGCCGATCCGGTGCTGCCCGACTTCATGGTGTTCCTCAACTGGAAGGAGCTGCCGTGGTTCTGGCACGGCTTCGACAGCTTTCCGTTCGCCATGCTGATGGTGGCGCTGGTGCCGGGGCTGCTCGCCTTCGTGTTCGGCTGGTTCGCCTTCCGCAGCCGCGTCACCGGCGTCTATCTGTCGATCATCACCCAGGCGATGACCTACGCCTTGATGCTCGCCTTCTTCCGCAATGACATGGGCTTCGGCGGCAACAACGGCCTGACCGACTTCAAGGACATCGTCGGCTTCAACGTCCAGGCGCAGCCGACGCGCATCGCGCTGTTCCTGATCAGCGTGGCCGTGCTGGCGCTCACCTACGCGGTGGCGCGCGTGCTGGTCACCTCGACCTTCGGCAAGGTGCTGGTCGCCATCCGCGATGCCGAGAGCCGGGCGCGCTTCCTCGGCTACCGGGTGGAGAGCTACAAGCTCGTGGTGTTCGTGGTCTCGGCCTGCATGGCGGGCGTGGCCGGTGCGCTCTACGTGCCGCAGGTCGGCATCATCAATCCCGGCGAGTTCGCGCCGGCCAATTCCATCGAGGCGGTGATCTGGGTGGCGGTCGGCGGCCGCGGCACGCTGACCGGCGCGGCGCTCGGCGCCGTGGTCGTCAATGCGATGAAGACCACCTTCACCTCGGGGCTGCTCGCGCCCTATTGGCTGTTCATGCTCGGCGGCCTGTTCGTGCTGGTCACGCTGGCGCTGCCCAAGGGCATCGTCGGCACGCTGCAGGGCTGGCTGGCGAAACGCGGGGAGGCCAAGCGGGGACAGGCCGGTGAGCCGAGCCCGCCGCCCGAGGCGCCCGCGGCCGGCAAGGCGGAGAGCGCAACATGACCGACGCCCTGCTTGACGATGCCGCCCAGAAGGAGGCGGCGGCCAGGAAGGCCAGCGCCAAGGGCAGCGTGCTCTATCTCGACGGCGTCAGCGTGTCGTTCGACGGCTTCCGCGCGCTCAACGAGCTGTCGCTGGTGCTGGCGCCCGGCGAGATGCGCGCCATCATCGGCCCCAACGGCGCCGGCAAGACGACGATGATGGATGTGATCACCGGCAAGACCCGCCCCGACGAGGGCGAGGTGCTGTTCGACGGCACCCACGATCTGACGATGCTCGATGAGGCTGAGATCGCCAATCTCGGCATCGGCCGAAAATTCCAGAAGCCCACGGTGTTCGAGTTCCACACCGTGGCCGACAACATCCGCCTCGCGCTCAAGGGGCCGCGCACCACCCGCTCGGCGCTGTTCGGCGCCCGCAACCGCATCCCCGACGACGCCATCGACGAGGTGCTGAGCCGCGTGCGCCTGATCGAGCACCGCGCCCGGCCGGCCGGCGACCTCAGCCACGGCCAGAAGCAGTGGCTGGAGATCGGCATGCTGCTGGCGCAGGATCCCAAGCTGCTGCTGGTCGACGAGCCGGTGGCCGGCATGACCGACGCCGAGACCGAGGACACCGCCGAGCTGCTGCGCGAGATCGCGACCCGGCATTCGGTCGTCGTGGTCGAGCACGACATGTCGTTCGTGCGCGCGCTCGGCGTCAAGGTCACCTGCCTGCACGAGGGATCGGTGCTGGCGGAAGGCCGGATCGACGTGGTCTCGGCCGATGAGCGCGTCATCGAAGTCTATCTCGGCCGCTAGAGCATTCTCCGCAAAAGTGGGAACCGGTTTTGCGAAAGAGAATGCGATAAATCACAAACTTAGAGCATCCGATCTGGCGCAGTCAGATTGGATGCTCTGACGGGGAGCCGCATGCTGAGTGTCGAGGACATCGATCTGCACTATGGCGCGGCCCAGGCGCTGCGCGACGTCTCGCTGATCGCCGAGCCGGGACAGGTGACGTGCGTGCTGGGCCGCAACGGCGTCGGCAAGACCAGCCTGCTGCGCGCCATCGTCGGCCAGCATCCGATCTCGCGCGGCCGCATCGTCTGGAACGGCGAGGAGATCCAGCGCCTCTCCGCCCAGCAGCGCGCCAAGGCCGGCATCGCTCTGGTGCCCCAGGGCCGTGAGATCTTTCCGCTGCTCACCGTGAAGGAGAATCTGGAGACCGGATTTGCCGTGCTGCCGCGCCGCGAGCGCGAGATTCCCGGCGAGGTGTTCGACCTCTTCCCGGTGCTCGACGGCATGCTGCGCCGACGCGGCGGCGATCTCTCGGGCGGGCAGCAGCAGCAGCTCGCCATCGCCCGCGCCATGGTGATGCGGCCGAAGCTGCTGGTGCTCGACGAGCCGACCGAGGGCATCCAGCCCTCGATCATCAAGGACATCGGCCGCGCCATCCTCTATCTGCGCTCGAAGGGCGATATGGCCATCGTGCTGGTGGAGCAGTATTTCGAGTTCGCCCGCGACCTCGCCGACCGCTTCGCGGTGCTCGACCGAGGTCAGGTCGTGCTGTCGGGAACCCGTGCCGGGATGGTGGAGGAGGATGTCCGCCGCAAGCTCGCCATCTGAGTCCTCGCCGCAGGCGCTGCAGACGCTGCGCGTCAAAGGCGGCGTGCGGGCGGCGTTCCGTGCGGGCCCGCGCGGCACCTTCGCCGCCACCGTCCACGAGGCGGACGGCTGGCGCGTGCGCTTCCCCGATACCGGCCCCGGCGCGGACTGCGAGGCGGTGATTCTCAACACCGGCGGCGGCATTGCCGGCGGCGACGAGGTGCGGCTCGACTTCGACCTCGGCCCCGGCGCCCGGGTGACAGCGACCAGCGCCGCGGGCGAGCGCGTCTACCGGGCGCTCGACGTCCCCGCCCGCATCGCCACCGCGCTCCGCCTTGCCCCCGGCAGCGCCCTGGCTTGGCTGCCGCGCGAGACCATCCTGTCCTCGGGTGCGCGACTGGCGCGCCGCATCGAGGTCGAGATGGCGGAGACCGCCACTCTGAGTCTGCTCGACATCCTGGTGCTCGGCCGGCACGGCTCGGGCGAGCGCATGCAGGCCGGCATGCTCGACGATCTGTGGGCGATCCGCCGCGGCGGCCGCCTCGTCCACGCCGAGGCCGTGCGGCTCGACGGCGCGATCGCCGACGCCCTGGCGCGGCCGGCCATAGCCGGGGGCGCGCACGTGATCGGCACGCTGCTCCATGTCGCGCCCGAGGCCGAAGCTTGTCTGGAGCGCGTGCGGCGTGAGATCGTGGGCCTCGGCGATGTCGAGATCGCGGCCAGCGCCTGGGAGGGCAAGCTGGTGCTGCGCGCGCTGGCCGGTTGCGGCGGCCGCATGCGCGCGGCGATGCAGGTGGCGCTCGACGCCCTGCGCGGCGCGCCGATGCCGCGCGCCTGGATGATGTGATAGGAGCATTTTCCGCAATAGCGGATACCGGTTTTGCGAAAGAAAATGCGACAACCAGGAGCCGCCGCGAGACGGAGGAGGAAGCGATGAACCTCACACCACGCGAGAAGGACAAGCTGTTGATCGCCATGGCGGCGATGGTGGCGCGGCGGCGGCTGGAACGCGGCGTCAAGCTCAACCATCCCGAGGCGGTGGCGCTGATCACCGATTTCGTCGTGGAGGGCGCGCGCGACGGCCGCCCGGTGCGCGACCTGATGGAGCAGGGCGCGCAGGTGCTGACGCGCGATCAGGTGATGCCCGGCATTGCCGAGATGATCCACGACGTGCAGGTCGAGGCGACGTTCCCGGACGGCACCAAGCTCGTCACCGTCCACAATCCGATCCGCTGACGGAGGCCGTCATGATTCCTGGCGAAGTGTTCACGGCGGACGGCGAGATCGAGCTCAATGCCGGCCGCGCGACGACGACCATCGAGGTCACCAACACCGGCGACCGGCCGATCCAGGTCGGCAGCCACTATCATTTCTTCGAGACCAATCCCGCGCTCGCCTTCGACCGCGCGGCGGCGCGTGGCTTCCGGCTCGACATTCCGGCCGGCACGGCGGTGCGCTTCGAGCCCGGCCAGTCGCGCACCGTGCAGCTCGTTGCGCTTGCGGGCGCGCGCACCGTGTTTGGCTTCCGCCAGGCGGTGATGGGCAAGCTGGACGTTTGATCGGGGGACGAGAGATGCCTTACAGGATTTCACGCGCCGCCTATGCCGGCATGTTCGGCCCCACCACTGGCGACAAGGTGCGGCTCGCCGACACCGACCTGATCATCGAGATCGAGCGCGATCTGACCACCTATGGCGAGGAGGTCAAGTTCGGCGGCGGCAAGGTGATCCGCGACGGCATGGGCCAGTCGCAGGCCTCGCGCGCCGATGGCGCGGTCGATACCGTGATCACCAACGCCGTCATCGTCGATGCCGTCGCCGGCATCATCAAGGCCGATGTCGGGCTGAAGGACGGGCTGATCGCGCGCATCGGCAAGGCCGGCAATCCCGACATCCAGTCCAACGTCGATATCGTCATCGGGCCGGGCACCGAGATCATTGCCGGCGAGGGCAAGATCCTCACCGCCGGCGGCTTCGACACCCACATCCATTTCATCTGCCCGCAGCAGATCGAGGAGGCGCTGAATGCCGGCCTGACCTCGATGCTGGGCGGCGGCACCGGCCCGGCGCACGGCACCTTCGCCACCACCTGCACGCCGGGGCCGTGGCATATCGAGATGATGCTGCGCGCCGCCGAGGCGTTCCCGATGAATCTCGGCTTTGCCGGCAAAGGAAATGCCGCGCTGCCGGCGGCCTTGGCCGAGATGGTGGAGGCGGGTGCGGCGGCGCTCAAGCTGCACGAGGACTGGGGCACCACGCCCGCCGCCATCGACAACTGCCTCGCGGTCGCCGACGCCTATGACGTGCAGGTGATGCTGCACTCCGACACGCTGAACGAATCCGGCTTCGTCGAGGACACCATCGCCGCCTTCAAGGGCCGCACCATCCACGCCTTCCACACCGAGGGCGCGGGCGGCGGCCACGCGCCGGACATCATGAAGGTGGCGGGGCTCGCCAATGTGCTGCCGTCCTCCACCAATCCGACGCGGCCGTTCACCGTCAACACCATCGACGAGCATCTCGACATGCTGATGGTGTGCCATCATCTGTCGCCGCGCATTCCGGAGGATCTGGCGTTCGCCGAGAGCCGCATCCGCCGCGAGACCATCGCGGCGGAGGACATCCTGCACGACATCGGCGCGCTGTCGATGATGTCGTCGGACAGTCAGGCGATGGGCCGCATCGGCGAGGTGATCATCCGCACCTGGCAGACCGCGCACAAGATGAAGTTGCAGCGCGGGCCGCTGCCGCAGGACAACGGCAACGACAATTATCGCGTGCGGCGCTACATCGCCAAATACACCATCAATCCCGCCATCGCCCACGGCGTCTCGAAGCACATCGGCTCCATCGAGGCCGGCAAGCTCGCCGATCTCGTGCTGTGGTCGCCGGCGTTCTTCGGCGTCAAGCCGGACCTCGTATTGAAAGGCGGGGTGATCGCCGCCGCGCCCATGGGCGACCCCAACGCCTCGATCCCGACGCCGCAGCCGGTGCACTACCGGCCGATGTTCGGCGCCTTCGGCAAGGCGGTGGAGGCGACCTCGCTCACCTTCGTCAGCAAAGCGGCGCTCGATGGCGGGTTGAAGGAGCGGCTGGGGCTCGCCAAGCGCCTCGTCGCGGTCGAGAACGTGCGCGGCGGCATTTCGAAGGCTTCGATGGTGCTGAACGACGCCACGCCGAATATCGAGATCGACCCCGAAACCTACGAGGTGCGCGCCGACGGCGAGCTTTTGGTGTGCCAGCCGGCGGCCGAGCTGCCGATGGCGCAGCGGTATTTCTTGTTCTGATGCGAAATCCGGCCCCAGGGGCCGGCGTTTCGCATTCCGTTCGCTGAAAATCCTCTAATACCAGGGGCCGTAAGATGTGACTCGTCATGCCCGCGCTTGTCGCGGGCATCCACGACTAAAAACTCATATTGATGCAAAGACGTGGATGGCCGGGACAAGCCCGGCCATGACGAGGGCGGGTCAAAACCGAAGGCCCGCGTGTTATCCACGAAGGGAATTTCAGCGAGATGTTTCCGGCGTCGCGAAGCGATCGGCCGGAAACCGATAGGGATATTTCCATGCTGCGCGCCGCAACCGTGATCCGCCATGACCAACGCGCCGGCCGCGCCTGCGCCGACACCATCACGCTCGACCGCGAGGCGCGGTTCCGGCGGCGGATCGCCATGACCAGCGATGGCGGCGTGGCGTTCCTGCTCGACCTCGATGCCGCGACCTATCTGGCGCAGGGCGACGCGCTGCAACTCGACGACGGCCGGCTGATCGAGGTTCGCGCCGCGGTCGAGGCGCTGCTGGAAATCGCCGCGCCCGATGCCCGTGCGCTGGCCCGGCTCGCCTGGCACATCGGCAACCGCCACACCCCGGCCGAGATCACCGGCGAGGCGGTCTATATCCAGCCCGATCACGTGCTGGCCGAGATGGCGGCGGGGCTCGGGCTTGCGGTGCGGCCCGTGACGCGGCCGTTCGAGCCCGAAGGCGGCGCCTATGGCAGCAAGGGCGCGCTGGTGTCCGGCCATCATCACGGCACCGACGACGATCATCGCCATGATCATGGTCACGATCATCACCACGATCACGACCATGGCCACGATCACGCGCACGGCCATCATGAGCACGGCCACCACGCGCATGGCGGCGTGCCCCATGGTGCGCACCGCAACCATGGCTGACGCCGGCGGACCGGCGATCGCCGTGCCGATCGAGCTGATGGTGTGGCTGTCGCCGGCCTTTCCGGTCGGCGCCTTCGCCTACAGCCACGGGCTCGAACAGGCGGTCGAGCGCGGCTGGCTCGCCACGCGCGCCGATCTCGAAATCTGGCTTTCCGACCTCATCGCCATGGGCTCGCTGCGGACCGATCAGATCCTGCTCGCCGCGGCGTGGCGGGCGGCGGCCCAGGGCGATGACGCCGGCGTGTGCCTCGCCAATGACTGGGCGTGCGCGCTGCAGCCCTCGGCCGAGCGGCACCTGGAAACCGTGACGCAGGGCGGCAGCTTCGTTGCCGCCATTCGCGCCGCGTGGCCGGCGCCGGGGCTCGACGCCCTGCCGGCGCTGGCCGAGCGCGGCATCGCCTATCCCGTCGCGGTCGGCGCGGTGGCGGCGCGCCATGGTGTGGCGTTGGAGGGCACCGCGCTGGCCTATGGGGTGGCCTTCGTCGCCAATCTCGCCTCCGCCGCGATCCGCCTGAACATCATCGGCCAGACCGACGGCCAGCGCCTCATCGCCGCACTGCTGCCGCGGCTGCGGGATCGGGCGCACCACGCTCCCCGCTTCACGCTTGGCGATCTCGGCAGCGCGACGCTGCGCGCCGACCTCGCCTCGCTCAGCCACGAAACCCAGTATTCGAGGATCTTCCGGTCATGAACAGTCCCCACGGTCCGTTGCGCGTCGGCATCGGCGGCCCGGTCGGCTCAGGAAAGACCACGCTCGTCGCCGCGCTCTGCGTTGCGCTTCGCGAACGCTACGAGGTCTGCGTCATCACCAACGACATCTACACCAGGGAGGATGCCGAGATCCTGATGCGCATGCAGGCGCTGTCATCGGACCGCATCCTCGGCGTGGAAACCGGCGGTTGCCCGCACACCGCCATCCGCGAGGACTGCTCGATCAATCTCGCGGCGATCGACACCATGCGCCGCCGCTTTCCGGCGCTCGACCTGATCCTGATCGAATCGGGCGGCGACAACCTCGCCGCCACCTTCTCGCCCGAGCTTGCCGATCTCACGATCTATGTCATCGACGTGGCGCAGGGCGAGAAGATCCCGCGCAAGGGCGGCCCCGGCATCACCCGCTCCGACCTGCTGGTGATCAACAAGACCGACCTCGCCCCCCATGTCGGCGCGAGCCTCGAGGTGATGGAGCGGGACACGAAGCGCATGCGCGGCGACAAGCCGTTCGCGTTCGTCAGCCTGGCGAAGCAGCAGGGTGTCGACGATATCGTGCGCTTCATCACCCAGGCCGGCGGGTTGGGTTGAGACCAACGGCGGCGACAGCCGGCCGTTGGTTCCATGGGCTGGACACGGTTCTCCCGCTTGATCGGCCGGAAACCGTATCGCAGGGTTTCGAGAGCACGAGCATATGCGGCGCGAGGCAGCACAATGGTGAACCCCATATTCGGCGAGGCCGGCACCACCATCTTCGAGGCGATGTCGCGCCTTGCCGCCGAGACCGGGGCGGTCAATCTCGGCCAGGGCTTCCCCGAGGGGCTGGAGCCGCCGGAGGTGGTGGAGGCGGCGAGCCGCGCGATGCGCGAGGGGCCGCACCAATATCCCTCGATGATGGGCCTGCCGGCGCTGCGTCAGGCGGTGGCGGCGAGCTCCAAGCGCTGGCTCGGCCTCGATGTCGATTGGGAGCGCGAGGTGCTGGTCACCTCCGGCGCCACCGAGGCGCTGGCCGATGCGTTCTTCGCCCTGCTCAATGCCGGCGACGAGGTGCTGGTGTTCGAGCCGGCCTATGACTCCTACATGCCGATCATCCGCCGTGCCGGTGCGGTGCCGGTGCCAATCCGCCTCACCCCGCCCGACTGGAACCTGCCGCGCGCCGAGATCGCCGCCGCCATCACGCCGCGCACCCGCGCCCTCGTCCTCAACACGCCGATGAACCCGATCGGCAAGGTGTTCTCGGCCGAGGAGCTGCGCCTGCTGGCCGACCTGATGCTCGAGCACGACCTCGTGGCGATCTCCGACGAGGTCTACGAGCATCTGGTGTTCGACGGCCGCCGCCACCAGACGCTGTTCGCCCTCCCGGAGGTGCGCGACCGGGTGGTGCGCATCGGCTCGGCCGGCAAGACGTTCTCGGTCACCGGCTGGAAGGTCGGCTATGTGACGGCGGATGCCAGGCTGCTCGGCCCGATCGCCCGCGCCCACCAGTACGTGACCTTCACCACCCCGCCGGCACTGCAGGCGGCGGTGGCCTTCGGCCTCAATCTGCCCGACGCCTATTTCGACGGGCTGCGCGCCGACCTCGCCCGGCGGCGCGACCAGCTCGGCGCCGGCCTTCGCGCCGCCGGCTTCGAGATGGCCGAGGTGGCGGGCACCTATTTCGCAGTGGCGCCGATCGAGGGTCTCGACGCCGAGGGCGACGATCTCGCCTTCTGCCGCCGCCTCGCCATCGAGGCCGGGGTGGCGGCGGTGCCGCTGTCGTCCTTCTACGGGGCGCGGGACGTGCGCAGCCACATCCGCTTCTGCTTCGCCAAGACCGAGGCGACGCTGGCCGAGGCGATGCGCCGCCTCGCCCGCTGGCGCGAGACGGCGAAGCTTCGCCCGGCGTCATAGGAGACGCGTTCTCCCCCCGCCGGCTCACCAGCTCCCGGTATTGGGCATCGACGCCCAGGGTTCCGCCGGCGCCAGCGGCGTGCCCTTCTGCAGGAACTCGACCGAGATGCCGTCCGGCGTGCGGACGAAGGCCATGTGGCCGTCGCGCGGCGGGCGGTTGATCGTGACGCCGGCCGCCATCAGCCGGGCGCAGACGGCGTAGATGTCGGCGACCTGGAAGGCGAGATGGCCGAAGTTGCGGCCGCCCTGATAGTCTTCCGGATCCCAGTTCCAGGTCAGCTCGACCTCCGGCGCGCGGTGGGCGCGGGCGGCTTCAAAGTCCTCGTCGGCCGCGAGATAGATCAGCGTGAAGCGCCCCTTCTCGCTCTCCATCCGCCGCGTCTCGCGCAGGCCGATCAGTTCGAAGAAGCGGATGGTGGCCTCCGGATCGCTGACCCGGATCATCGTGTGCAGGAAGCGTGTCATGACCGTAACCCTGCGGCGTGGATCGCCCTGGGTGACGTTCTACCCGCTCCACCCCGAAAGGCTCAATTCGGTGTCGATCATCGGCTGCTGGCCGGCGCGCGTGCCCAGCGGGTTTCCGGTTGTCAGCGGCGTGTGCCCCCGATATTTCAAGGGTGCGTGGCGGCACCGTTCGCCGCGCCCCAACTGGGGACTGGATGTCAGAGCTTGTGTGACAGGGCTCTCTGAATCGCAGAGAGCCGCGTGAAGTCAAAGCCGCCGGGTGCAGTCGCCCGGGGTGTCTTTTCACGTCTGTCATACAAGAATCCCATGAACATCTCACGCAATGAGCAACGTGCGCTGCACGTTCTGGCCCTCGGCGGCTGCATTCTTCACGAGCGTGGCGACGGCCCCAAGATCACGTCCGTGATGTGCGTCACGCGCGAGGCGATGATCCTTGCCGACTTCGACCTGACCGTCTTCAACCGGCTGCGGCAGAAGCGGCTGATCGAATCCCGCTCGGGCGGCCCATACCGGATTTCGCGACGCGGCCGCACCTTCGTGCGCGCCCAACTCGACAATCAGGGGGCCTGACATGCTGATCCGCAACGAAACGGCCGGTGACATCCCGGCGATCGGCCGGCTTGTCAC
The DNA here is from genome assembly GCF_003966715.1 of Blastochloris tepida. Taxonomy (NCBI): domain Bacteria; kingdom Pseudomonadati; phylum Pseudomonadota; class Alphaproteobacteria; order Hyphomicrobiales; family Blastochloridaceae; genus Blastochloris; species Blastochloris tepida. The sequence continues at coordinate 3,339,232 of NZ_AP018907.1, read as the reverse complement.
CGAAGCGCTGCTGATGCTTGCGCAATCCACCGGAACCGAGGCGCGCATCGTCGAGAGGCTGCGGGCGGAGGGCGCGCTCGCCCTCTCGCTGGTGGCGGAGGACGCGGGCGAGGTGGTCGGCTATCTCGCCACCTCCGCGGCGCGGGTCGGGACGCAGGACGGCTGGGGGCTGATCGGCCCGCTCGTGGTCTTGCCGTCGAGGCACCGCCAGGGCATCGGCACGGCCTTGATGGCGGAAGCCCTTTGCCGGCTGCGGCGGACCAGCCGCGGCGCGGCGCTGGTGGGCGACCCCGCCTATTATGGCCGGTTCGGCTTTCGCGCGTTCCCTGGGCTGGGCGTGACCGGCTGTCCCCCCGAGGTGGTTCAGGCCCTGCCCTTCGACGACAGTGAGCCGCGTGGCGAGCTGGTTCATCACCCGGCCTTCGGCCTGCACCAGCCGGGGTAATACCAACGGCCGCGAAAGCGGACCGTTGGCTCCGGTCGCGGATTTTCGCGAAATCTCTGATTTCCCAAAAGAAAATCCGCGAGTGTCAACGGCCCCACGCGTCAGCGTTCGGGGCCGTTGGTATAATCCGGTCTCCGGCCTGAAGACCGGAGAGCCGCATTCCGATCGCCGAAAATCCCGGTGCCGGGGGGGGTCTTGCGGAACCGGGGCTTTCGGCGGCATCGCTTTCGGTCTTCCGACCGGATCGGCCGGGAACCGGATCGGATGGCGCTCCAACAGAGTCATCGGCTGGCGGGCTGGTGGCGGTGTTCGGGGGCGCCGTCGCTCCAGCGGTCAGACCGTGACGGCCGCCATCAAGCCATGCCCCTGGTGGAGGGGCTTCCTCATGGCGCAGCGCCGTGCTGCCGGCATCCCGGCCTGTTCCTCGGCGTCCAGAACGGCCCTCAGCCGGGAGCCGAGGTCTCCGCGTTCCAGCGTGACGAACCCAAGCCTTTGATAGTAGGGTTCATTCCAGGGCACATCCCTGAAGGTGGTCAAGGTCAGCGCAGGGATTTCATGATCGGCGGCGAACTGCTCTGCCGCTTCGATCAGTTTCCGGCCGATGCCGCGCCCCTGCCGGTCGCGATGGACGGCAATTTGCCAGATGTGCAGGGCGTCAGGCATCACCTCTCCGTTCAGGAACGCCGCGATTCCATGGCCCGGCAGGTCCGCAACGAAGGCGACGCCGGTCGCGATCAGCGCGCGGTGCTGTTCCTCCGATTGGACCGTGTCGTCGGCGATCCATTCCAGTCCCGGCGATTGCCGGAATATCTCACCAGAACTGCGCTCGATCCCGGGCAAACCGGGGGCATCACAGTCGCGTGCGGGCCGAATTGTCATCATGCGCGCAATATGGCGGATGGAATGACGGAAAAGGATTCGGGCCCGACATTGCCGGCGACAAGAGGCTGCTGGCCCCAAGAAGTTTGTGAACGGCCGTTGCTACAGTATCCCTCCGGCGTGGGCCGCCTTGTGTGGGACCTCGCGCTTCGCGGATGCTGCGCGCATAGGAGCGCTCTTACGAGCGCGCGTAAGAGCGCAGCATGAGCCAGATGACGGTGCTGACGGGGCCGGAGCGGCGCCGGCGGTGGAGCGGCGAGGAACGGCGGGAGATCGTGGCGGCGGCGTTTGCGCCGGAGGCGATCGTGGCGGACGTAGCACGGCGCTACGGGGTATCGACCAGCCTGATCTACAAATGGCGGCACGAGGTTGGCGACGGGACGAGCGGGGTTGGGTTCGCCCGCGCGATCGTCGTGGAGGCCGGTGGGACGGCCGCGGCCACGAGGGAAGACGGCGCCGCGATCGTCGTGGAATTGGCCGGCGGCGTGCGGGTTGAGATCGGCGCGTCTGCGCCGGCGGCGTTGGTGACGGCAACCCTCAAGGCGCTGCGATGATCCCGGTTCCGGCGGGCGTGCGGATCTGGATCGCGACCGGACATACGGACATGCGCAAGGGCATGCAGGGCCTGGCGCTGCTGGTGCAGGAAGGGCTCGGCCGCGACCCGTTCGGCGGCGACGTCTTCGTGTTCCGGGGCCGCGCCGGGACCTTGATCAAGGCGTTGTGGCACGACGGCATCGGCTTGTCGCTCTACGCCAAGCGGCTCGACCGCGGGCGCTTCGTGTGGCCGGCCACGGTCGACGGCGCGGTGGCGCTGACGGCGGCGCAAATGAGTTATCTGCTCGAGGCGATCGACTGGCGCAATCCCCAGCACACATGGCGGCCGCAGAGCGCGGGCTGATCAAATAATTGCGGCGACGCTCCACTTTGCACGTCACACCGCGGCGAAGATGTGATTCCATAGGATGCATGGACGCCGATGGTGATGCTGCCGCCGAACTCGCCGCGCTGAAGGAGGCGTTGGCGGCTGAGCGCGCAAAGACGCTGGAGGTCGCCGCAGACCTTGCGGTGGCGCGCGCCAAGGCCTCGGAAGATCAGGCGCTGATCGCCTATCAGAAGCTGCAGATCGCCAAGCTCGAGCGGCAGATTTACGGCCAGCGGTCGGAACGTGCGGCACGGCTGATCGAGCAGCTGGCGCTGGCGTTCGAGGAGCTCGAAGCGGGCGCGACCGAGGACGAACGCGCGGCCGAACAGGCCGCCGCCCAGACGACGACCGTGCGGGGCTTTACCCGCAAGCGCGCCGAGCGCCAGACCTTCCCCGAGCATCTGCCGCGGGAGCGCGTGGTGATCGATCCCCCGGCGGCCTGCGCGTGCTGTGGCGGCACGCGGCTGCGCAAGATCGGCGAGGACGTGACGCGGACGCTGGAGGTGATCCCGCGCCAGTGGAAGGTGATCGAGACGGTGCGGGAGAGGTTCAGCTGCCGCGACTGCGAGACGGTCTCCCAGGCGCCGGCGCCGTTCCATAGCATCCCGCGGGGCTGGGCCGGTCCCAGCCTGCTGGCCATGATCATGGTCGACAAGTTCGGCCAGCATCAGCCGCTGAACCGGCAGGCCGAGCGTTACGCGCTGGAGGGCGTGCCGATCGCGCTGTCGACGATGGCGGACGCCGTGGGGGCGGTCTGCAGCGAGCTCGCTCCGCTGCTCCGCCGCCTGGAGGCTCATGTGATGGCGGCAGAGCGGCTGCACGCGGATGACACGACCGTGCCGGTGCTGGCCAAGGGCAAGACCGACACCGGGCGCTGCTGGGTCTATGTCCGCGACGACCGGCCCTTCGGCGGCACCGATCCTCCGGCGGCGATGTTCTACTATTCGCGCGACCGCCGGGGCGAGCACCCCCAGGGGCATCTCGCCGGCTACGCGGGCATCCTGCAGGCCGACGCCTATGACGGCTACGCCCCGCTCTACCTGGTCGGACGCGCCCCTGGGCCGATCCGGGAGGCGGCCTGTTGGGCCCACGCGCGGCGGCCGTTCTTCGCCATGGCCGACATCGAGGGGACGGCGCGGCGCCGGGCCGCCGGCAGGACGGACGCCGTGCTCTCGCCGATCGCCATCGAGATGGTGCGCCGGATCGACGAGCTGTTCGAGATCGAGCGGTCGATCACCGGCACCAGCGCGCAGCAGCGCCTCGCCGTTCGCCAGGAGCGAAGCCGCCCCCTGGTCGAGGATCTTCATCGCCACATGCGCGAGGAGCTTGCCAAGCTCGCGCGCGGGCACGACCTCGCCAAGGCGTTCAATTACATCCTGAAGCGCTGGGCGAGCTTCACGCTGTTCCTCGAGGATGGGCGGGTTTGCCTGTCGAACAACGCCGCCGAACGCGGGCTTCGCGGCATCGCTCTTGGTCGCAAGTCGTGGCTGTTCTGCGGGTCCGATCGGGGCGGGCACCGCGCCGCCGCCATGTACAGCCTGATTGTCACGGCCAAGATGAACGGCATCGATCCGCAGGCCTGGCTGGCCGACGTCCTGGCGCGCCTGCCAAGCCACCCGGCGCATAGGCTCGATGACCTCCTGCCCTGGAATTGGGCGCCACGGCCCTCGGCACTCTCCGCTCGGGCGGCGTGAGCATGCACGTCAACAAGGTCTCCCGCGTCACCACGATCGCTCGCGTCGCCGAGGACCTCGGCGAAGACGAAGATTGGCTGCACCAGGTCGCCAACGAAATGGACGTCGAGGACGGCATCATCTGGGTCTACGGCGTCGGCGACGCCGCCGTCAGGGCGTTCACCGACTTCGGAATCGAGACCCTGGTCGAACTCATCAAAATCCACAAAGCAAACCCGGCGCTCCTCGGACCTTCAGAGCCGTAAGCGCCCCACCTGCGGCCCACGCCGGAGGGATACTTGCTACACTGCATCAGCCCATCGCTGGGCCGGAATCGATCGAACGACAGCGTGGAACCGGCGATTTGCAGTGCGGCTTGCTGACGAGGCGATATTCGACGGCCATGTCTCGCCCGGGAGGACAGTCGGGCCAATGGCGGAGAGGGAGGGACTCCCGCGCGGTCCCCGGTAACCATTGAAAACTCAAGGTTTTTCGGCTCCGGCGGATGGCCATCTGTACCACCTCTCTGTTCCACCTGGCAAGGCCCGGGGAGCGTCGGCGGAGACGTCCAAAGGGGCACCTCCGCAGCCTGAAATCGCTCGATTGCCGACGCGGGCTGTGGATAACTCGGATTTGATCAGGATTTTTGGTGCGAGAACAGGCGTCGCCGAGCACGGCGGACGATTGGAGGATGCGCGTATTAAAAGAATAAAATATGTATATATTTCCTGCTTTTTCTAAACATAACCATTTCTGGTGAATTTAGGCGTCCAAAATGGCGGCAAAATATTCATTGTTATTCAATTTCAGTATGTAAAATAATCATATTATCAGCAGACCTCTGTTCGTCGCTCAAGCCGCTGACAGTCATGGTGATGGGGAATGTTGTAATCATCGAATCCCTGAAAAATCAATTTGAGTGCCCTCGATTCCGCACCCTTACTCGTGATTATTCGTTGCTGAACCCGGCGCACACGTAAAATCTTCAATGCAGGGAGTTTCCCCTACGGCCCTAGGCTGTGCGTCGCGACGCTTCCTTAAAAACTCATGGAGTTCCGCAATGCGCGGCCCCTTGCCGTCAGGCGTCACGATTCCCGCAGCTAGCAGCTTGCTGTCGAACTTCATCTGCTCCTCCCGGTCCGGAGCATCCACGGGCAAATAGCGGCCCTTCAAATAAAGCGCGATGCCATCAGGGCGATCGACATTGGTGCTGGTTCGCCCAAGGTCGATCCGCGTCTTCTCCAGGATGACCGGCAATCGCGAGGAAGCGTCGAGGCATTGGATGAAAGTGAGGCGTGGCGCCGCGACTTTCATGTCGACGAAGTCGGCGCCCTCGACACCGCCCCGGAGAAGTCCGCCGCAAAGAACCCGAAGCCGGACGACTGGCGGCAATCGGTCAAGCACCGGCACCGCGAAACGGAAGGTCTCCTCGTCCCGCATCGCCCCCAAACCCGCTGAAATAGCGGCATCGACTCCTTCACGCATGCTATCCGGCTTCCCGGCCGAAAACATGAGACGCCGAGCCTCTTCAAGGGCGGCGGCATGACTGCCGAAGAATGTCTTGACGTCACGCTGGAGAGATCGGGCAAGCGTCGCGTAGCGCGGTGCGCCGGGGAACATCAACATGGCGAAACGCACCAGCAAGTCCTCGCGGCGCCCAGCGGCCGAGACCGCGAGTTCCTCCTGATCGAATAGGTCCGATAGGCACAAATCGGTGGCGCGCCCCGAGGAAATTCTCACCGCCTTCAGGCGCTCGCGCAGTGTTCCTGGGAATTCTTCGGCGTCGAGGGGGCGTCCCTGCCGCAGCATTGCTGCCCAAAGGATCTCCAACTCTGGACGGATTCGTTCGGGCAGGTCGATCTGAGGCGCCCTTGTTCTGGGACGTTCCCGCTCAGGCGGGCGCATCCCGATCGGACGACTGATCACTCGGGACCGACGCCGGAACAGAACCTCCTGTTCCAGATCCTTGTCCCGAAACACGGCGAACACTCCAGAGCCCAGGGCGAGCGGCGCTTCGCCCAACTCATCCTGGATGAAATCCCGGAGTTCCTGTTGTCCAAAGTACTTCTGGAAGGTTCCGCGTGAAGTCAGATGTCCATCCCGGTAGGGACGTAGATTGGCAAGGTCGCCCTTTCCCATGACCATGACGGCGACGACCATGGCGCGCCGTGCGAAAGACCAAGCCGCCCGCAGCGTCTCCGTGCGCTCATGCCGGTCCTCGACGACATTCAGGACAAAGCCGAGATTCACTAGGTCAGCTGGTCGGCGGGGCCCTTCGGGCATGTGGTGCGGATCCCAGCCAAACGCTTCGAAACCCGCCGCCGAAAGCGCCGCCACGTCGTCGCCAAGGCCGCATCCATAGTCGAACACGGAGTTTCCCGACGGCAGTACACCGTGGGCGATAGCCAGTTGCATCGGCTGCGATAAGTCGCGCCGCGTGATGGCAGTCTTGTGTCTGGCCACCGCGACGCTTTCGGCGCCTTGAGGGACCAGCGCTTGCCCCTCGATCCGAAGCCCCTTCAAAGAGAGAAGGTCCAACCACTGCCGGCGGGTGCCGATTCGCGACGGCTCTGCAAACAAGCCGTGCTCCTCCGCGGTCCGTGTCAGCGCCGCGAACCTTGGACGTCTCGGGTCATCTTCGGGTAGCAGTAGTTCCTTCCGGTGCAGAATGGGCGGGTTTGGGCGCCTGCTATAGTCCGTCTCGGAGGTCTTGCCGCTTCTCAGGTCGACTTTAAACGAAGCCAGCAGGGCTGGGAACGCTACGACGTCAAAGTCCTCATAGAGAAGCAGCGAAACCGCCCCACGCGAGATCTTCGCCACGTTCCATTGAAAGCCGCCCGCCAAGGTGACGGCTTGGTCCACGATGGTGCGCGAATCAGCGTCAATCGCGCTGGAATGTAGATAGACGGCCCCTCCAACACGCTTCCCGCTTGGGGTGCGGAGAAGGCGTTGGGACGCCATGTTTAGGCCGCCTTCGTTCCGCTCTGCCCGCCGAGGGATGCGTTCCTCCATCCGCGTCCGATCGCCTCGGCGAGCCGAGGGACTTCATCCTCGCCAATGAAAGGAACCTGGCAATAGATTTTTTCGTCGCTGTCCAACTTGGCAATGAGGTGACCCTTGCCGAGAAGTCGCTCCGCACCCTTTTCGCCAAGCGCGACGCGCGACGACCCTTCATCGCCAAGCCGGAGAACCAGTTTGTTTCCCAAGTTCGTCCGGAGTTGCATGGTCATGACCTGATTATCGGCACGCTGGTAGATCATGAACAAATGAATGCCCGCCGCACGTGACTTCGTGGCAATCTCGTTAATGAGCGGCTCGACCGCATCTTTGAAGTCTTCGTCCTGCATCCAGTTTGCAACCTCATCAAAGAAGACGAGAATGCGTGGCATAAGTCCGGTCGCGGACACCCCCTGACGACGGTTGAACTGATCTATATTTGCCACACCGGCTTGGCGCAAAACTTCGTAACGACCTTCCATTTCCTGTACGAGACGCTTTAACAGTTCAACGGCATCAGCCTTCTCGGCAACGATATCGCCTTTCAGGTGCGGCAGTTGACGCGCCCAGCCATAGTCCACCCCTTTCTTGGGGTCGATCAAGTGGATCTCGACCAGCCGCGGGGAGTTGAAGGCGCAGACATCCAGCAAGAGGCTGGTCGCCAAAATGCCTTTTCCGCTTCCGGTTGTGCCCGATATGATCGTGTGCGGCGCCGCACGTTCCTGGTCACCAAACGGGGCGCCCAACGGCAGGTAGAAAAGAGAGCCGTCGTCCTCCTTCTCGCCAAGGATGAGTGCCATGTTCGACACAGGCGCCGATTCTTCGAATTGGCGTCGCCGCCAAGCATCTGCGAGGTGGAGAATCGTGCGCTTCGGACGGCGCAGTCCGACAACGACACGGCCCGCCTTTGGGCTGATTCTGATGATGTCGAGACTGTACTTGGTGAGCAGTTCGATCTGCTTCCGTTCCAACCACGACACGGTCACCGACCGCCCGTCCAAGTCGACCAAGCCGGAATTGGGCGTCAGGCGCGACGCCAATACCGGGGCATCCATGCCCTCCTTCTGAAGCGCGGACTGCAACTGTTTGACCTGGGCCGGAAGCCATGCATCGCCTTCATCGCCAGCCAACGCTCGTCCCATTCCCGCCAGGGCCCAATGCACTTCCGGCAACCAACCGGCGGCGAGCGGCGGAAACCCGTCGGACGGTTCCGCCCCATTTTCCGTCCAGAACTCACGTTCAGCAGGCGTATCGCCCCCGTCGCCGGACCTAACCGAACCGTGTTCCATTCCGGCGAGACCATCGGGACCGGCTGAAGGTGAAGGCTCGGCCATGACCGACGGAGTCTCTTGGATCTGGACTTCCGTAGTCTGTTCGGAGTCGTCGGGCCAATCCTTAGGTGTCCAAATCTGTGACTTGACGTCAGGCGCCAGCAAGCCGCGGAGCGCGGTCGCGATACTGGTCCGTCCGAGCATCCACTGAGCGATCGGACGCCTCTGCGAACGAGGTTCTTCGGCGTCAGGAATTCTCGGGTTGTCACCCTCGACATCACTTGTGTCGTGTACGAAGACCAGTGAGTGCCCGGTCATCTCCAGCCGCGTTCCCGGGCATCGAAGATCGGCGAGCCAACGGGAGAAATGTCGTCCGCCGATCTGGTCGAACGGCTCGATGTGTTCCAGTACGAGGTCCGCCAGTCGATTGCGCCACGTCGCCGGGTCCACGGTTCCGTCCGGCGCCACGAGACGCCGGTGCAGTGTTGCGTAGGTTGCGGCAAGCTGTTCGAGCGACCTGTGGCACTGCTCCGACACGTTGGCTTGCCCGACGAACTTCGCCTCCGCCACCACCAGCCGGATGCTCGGGCCACGCGCTGTCGTGGAGAAGCATACTCCGAGCAGGTCTGCCCTGGTGCCGTCCAGAGACAGCCATGAGGCGAAATCGTCGAGGAAGAACCATGCCATTCTGTAGTCGTCGGCCGCCGAAGCGACGAGTAATTCAACCTCGCGCTGAGCCAGTACAAGTCCGAGAAGTTCCTGGGCGTGGTTCCCGCTCTGCGCCGCGCGCATGACGATTGCCCCCGACAAAGTTGCGGAGGCGCGATGAATCCTGCGCAGGATGTCCAGCAGGACTTCGCGATTTTCGGACGGAAGGGCGGCCCGCAGGTCGCCCATCAGCCGATCTTCCAGGGCTTCCTCGCCGATTTCCGCTGAGACAATGACATTATGGTCAGAGCGCGGATCGCTGAAGTATCGGATGATCCGTCGGTCCGAGGAGCCTACCAAGCGGCGGTCGGCCAGCCGATCAAAAGTCATCACCCAGTTGGCGAGGCGGTGCGCCTTGGACAATACCTGCTGCACGCGCCCGGACTGGAACTGGACCTCTTGCATCGGCAGCCACGGATCGCCCTCCTCCGACGCGCGTCCCTCTAAGACATCATGGAGCGCGTCGATGTAGGCATGAACGGGCTCAGGACCACCCGGGTTCGTCAAATAGCTCCCGGACGTCGTGTCGCCCTTATGAAAAGGTTTCCGCCGCGAATGGGCTGTCGGCATGTGAGTCAGTATGTCCGCCGCGCCGACACCTGTTGCCCGGGTCCACTTCACCTCGGCGCGACGCGCGATCACGTCCTGCAGGACGACAATGTCGTGTCCCTTCGGCCCCACTTGGTCGAGGAGGGCTTGGTTTACGATGGCCACGCGGAGGCGGGAAAGGAAGTTCCGGGCGGCTTCGCTCGTCAACGAGGCGTCCACCTCGTAGCCGATACGTCGGTTCTGCCGCTCATAGATGCGGCGCAGGCTGCCAACGCTTTCATGAGTGAGAACCAAGTCGCATCTGAGCGTCGGGTCGCCATCGATGCGACGGGCCATGCTTTCGGCCATGAGGACGGGAAGATCCTCCGATTCCGCGTCCATCACCACAGTCGAGAAACTGGCCTTCTCATGCGGACGAAGGTCGAGATACTCCTTCACCACGCGCTCAAACGCCGCGACGGTTTCTTCAGCCGGCTCATCGGCGAGCCCCTCTTCGGAGCCATAGACCGGCGGCTCGAGAAGGCTGACGTCGGCGACCTGTCGAGTTTCCGCAATGAACACGTTGGACGGGCCGGGGGCCGCGCCGACGTCCGCATAGTAGGTGCGAGAGAGCACTTGGCAGAGGTTATCCACGTATTCGGGAACCTCCGCCGCCAAGTTCGCCGGGCTGTTGACAACGCGCCGGATGCCGTCGGCGAGATGCCTCGCTTTCACGGCAATCTCCGCTAGCCGCAGCGGATGCCAGGGGGTCACGATGACCCCAGGCCGGAGCCCATCGAGGGAAGCTGCGCCGATGGTCAGCAGCGGCGCCCAGAGATCCCGAACGCACACGCTTGCGCGCGCCTTGGACGCCAATGCCCTAAGCAACTCGCCGTAGCGCTGGGCTTGCAGAAGCAGGGCGTCGTCGGCGAGACCCTTGCCCCCCTTCATTGCGCGGATGGCCCTGGTGTATTCCGCCTGGAAGGAGTCGAAAGCGGCTTTGAGCGCCGTCGCATCGGACTCCTCGACGATCTTGTCAGCAACCGCTTGGTTCAGGCAGCGACACCAGTTTTCGTCGACACGGTTCTGCTGCTTTCGAGGGTCGGCAAGGCGTCCGTCGCTCGCACCCTCTACGTCGATGATGGTGGCGACCTTCGCAAGATCCACTGCTTGAATTGATCCGTGACGGTCGTAGCGGTTGGCTGACACGTGGGCGGTCAGCAGCGGCACAAGTTCCTTCCCGTGGGCGAGCACCTCCAGGTCGAGCGGAAACGCCGTGATCATGGCCTCAGGCGGAGGGGTCCAGATCATCTGCGCGCGGAGCGCCTTCGCGGTCGCGGCCCCTGTCGCGCCGAGGGCCGTCGTCGCACGCGGCACGGCAAACGCCTTGAAGTGGAACTGGACCGCGTCCTTGCCCGTTGAATCAACTTCCCCGCCGCGCGCAGAAATCTGCGCCTCCCAATTCTCCGACCAGCAGCGACCGAACTCGAGCCGGACATCAGGCCCAACGAGTTCACCCAGTCCCCGCCAGCGGTCACGAAGTACCCGGCAGAGCTTGGTGTTCTTTTCCTTGGTCCAGAAATCGAGGTCGGCGCTGTCCTCCAGTCGCACAAGCAAGACGCTGTCTTTGTCTTCCTCCGAATCCGGTCGAGCACGTTCGACGAGTCGAAGCAGTCCCTCGGCAAGATTATCGGTTTCGATGGGTTTTCTAAATACAAGCTTCTCCCAACGCCTGTAGAGTTTTGGGTCTACACGCAGTCGCTCGCGGTGTTCGCTGAAGAACTTGTCGTACGTTTCTTTCGGCCTGGACGCGTCTGACTTTAGATCGTCAAGCAGGTCAATGTCATCCTGACCAAGACACGTAGGGAATTTTTTGTCGAATAGGCGGCGCGTCTCCTCGCCGAAGGTCAGTTTCTCCCTCCTCCGATCATCGGCGAACAGACGCGAGGTGACCTCCCATGGAATCTCGGCTGCCTTTTCCTGGCTCTTGGTCCAGCCCCCGTCGCCAACGCACGGGTCCGAGATGAGATCCGCAAGCGCTTCCAGAGCCTCATCGGAAATCTGCCCCCCCTCCTTCAAGCTCTGGAGGCGCTTGCGGATCTCAGGCCTCGGCAGCGGATCGCCGTCCTTGTCTTGGAGATGGAGTGCAGGCTTCGCCTCCTCCTGCAAGCGCCTGAAGAACAGTTCTGCTTCGGCGGACTCAGTGAGTTTCGCACGGGGGTCTCCCGCATCGCACGGCAGCCTGAGCGCCGGCAGGGCGCGCCGCGCGGCGTTGGCCAGGGTGAGCCCATCGTTCTCATGATGTGATACCAACCGCACCACGAAGCCGGCGACGCGATGTGCATCGAAGCCGACCCCTGATCGGATTAGTCCTCGGACTATGGCGGTCAGATGGGCGCGCTGCTCCTCGTCGGCGCCAGGCATGGCCTTTGCCGCCCACGGCTCCAAGTCTTCAAGAAGCCACTCGTCATCGATGCGATCAGTGTGAGAAAGGCTCTGTTCGACCGACTTCACATCCTTGGCGGGCACCGAGAAGAGGGTCAGTAGGACGTCCGGGTCGGCATGGTTCCGATGCCAAGTGGCGGTCTGGTCCAGCACGCGTGCGCCCCCGATGGTGGCGCACGCGAGGTCGGGATGTACGCAGACATCGACCCGGCCGCCGGAAACCGTCAACGAGGCGACCTCGCGGGCGATGGCGCACGTCACCTCCGGTGCAAGCCCGAGGACGCCGAAGAGTATGCGACTGGACGGCGGCGGGTCGAGCAATCCGGAAAGACGTGCAGCGACAACCTTCCCGATAAGGTCATGCGATTTCATGTTGGAGACTCCCGGCGCCGACGCGGCCGGTGGTGAACGGGTTCACCACGAAGGCGCAGTCGTCGGATTTCCTGATGATGAAGCCGAGCACCCGGAGGCGTTCCTCCAGCCGCCGCTCGTTCTCGCGGAGCGCCTCAATGGGCACCGGCAGCTCGCCGCTCGCGGTCCGCGCCTCTTCGGGGCCGATGACGAAATGATAGCGTCGGTGCAAGAGGGCGAGGAACTGGCCGAGTTCCATGGCTGATGGGACGTTCGCCAGGACCAAAGCCTCAAGTAGTCCGTCCGACGGCGAGTACCATGTCCCGGCGCGGCGCCGCGCCGTCAGCAGTCCGACCTTCTTCGCGTGGCTAGTGAACGTCGAGGCGATGTCGTGGTTTCTGGTCTTGGCGGCGAGAAGCATTGCCTGGATTTGCTCAGCCGGTTCGGGAAGCGAAGCCACGCTGGACGTCCTCTTGGCCGACCATGCGAACCGCTTCGCCAGAAGCTGTGCGGCCGCCGAGCAATCCAGTGGGCCCTTGCCCAGTGAACACCACTCCTTGGTCTCGGCGTAAGACGACACGAAGGCGTCTATGGCAGAAGACGGAACCGCCTTGTGTGCCCTGTACCGGTCCGAAGAGAGCACCTGGATCGAATTGTTCCGCGCCGACCCGGACATCTCCATGACGAACGGCAACACATTCGGACGCTCGGCCACGGAGGTGCCACGCTCGACGATGTAGATGACTTGGTGCAGTCCGCTGAGCCGCATGAGGAACTCAAGCGCGTCCTCAATGGGTATGGCGGACTGACTGAGGATGGACACCCAGTCCTGCGCGAGTTCGTCGTACCTCTCCAGATGTGGGACGGGCAGGTAGCCGATGGTCTGGGCGTCGACCCACTTCGGCTCATCGGGCGTTGCCTCCGCGTCCGATCCCTGAAGGCGCCGTGCGATGCGATTCCAAGGCCCGTCGACCCCTAGCAGGCGGCGCGCAACAACCTCGCTGAGCCTGTTGCGGTCCCGCGAGCGGTTCAGCATGAGGTAGAGTAGTTCGCCGGTGCGCTGGAAGAAGCGCCGATCAAGATGATAGCTGCCGTTCGCCGGCTTCACGTCGGGGAACAGCATGGCCTCGCCGACGGGCTGGAGGTGCCGCGACGTCCACCGCTTTTCGCCGAACTGCTCGACTGCGGCGCTCCGGAGCAGCTCTAGCGACTCCGCAAACTGAAGAAAGTCGTTTGAGAAGGCGCGTGGGAGGTAGGAGAAATCCAGTTCCGGGAAGGCAAGCCTTGTGTCGTCCAGCCACTGTTTCCAGAGGACGTCGTCATTGGCATTCTCGCGGGCGGCGATCTTAATCGCCTCCTTGTCGCGGAAGAGCAGGTGCCGGAGGTTCGTGTTGAGCTTCATCCTATAGGACTGACGCTCATGTTGTGGCGCCTCGGTCGTGCCGCCAATCCCTGGGAATAGCGGGTGTTTCTCACGGTGGCGGTACGTCAGGAGGTGCAGGCACTCAATGAGGGTGAACCAGGGCGTCTGATCGTCATAAAGTGCGAGGCCCCAGATGGCGGGGTCGCACCAGACGGTGATGGCGTGGATGCGCTGTACTTCAGGAACCGGCAGCGCGCCGGGCGAAAGCCAGAGTTCGGAGTTGGGTTGGGTGTTCGACATCGCCTAGGCTCCGATGTCACGCCCGGCGATGCTGCCGTCGCGCATCACTGACAGGATACGGATCTGCTGCGCGTCACCGTCTTCCGGCGAGAAGCGCTGCTGATACTGCTGAATGAACGAGGATGCGGTCAGCGCGAAGTGCCTCACCTCCTGCTGGCACTGACGGGAGAAGCTGGACGGCAGGCTCCCGTCCGCGACGCGCATCAGGTATTCGAAGAGCAGCGGCCGCAGTTCCAAGGAGGCGCAGACGAGAGGCTTCTCTGTCATGCGCAGAGCCACCTGGAGCCTCGGGCGTCCTGTCGCGCGGTCGATGGAGGCCGATAATCTTTGAGAGCTGGCACCGCGCCGATCAACGGGAGGAAGCGTCGTGAATCGCCCGCTCGCGCCCTCGGCACGACCGATGGAGCGGGCAAGCCAGACCCTCTCTGTCTCATCAACCATCATCCCCGTCAGGGTTCGGTTGATGCCCTTGACTAAACGCTTCGTGATCGTCTCCGCGGCCGAGGCATCGGGCTCCCCGGCATTAGACAGCGCGTCCGCAAAGGCCAAGTAATCCCCGGCGTGATGGAAGATCGTCAGATGCCATGGAGAAAGCCGTCCGCCGTCGTCCGACCCGTCCATAAGGAAGAATAAGCGGCGGCGTTGCGCCTCCAGCGCGGCCATGAAGCGCTCGCCGTCCGCCGACGCCTCCGTCCCGGCCTTGTATGCGCGCAGCCGCTTATCGAAAAGTCGCGCCCCGTAGATCTTATCCCGCGCCTCCAGGGCTGCTGCGAGGTCCGCCGGCGCGCCATCCAGCAACAGGTTGTCCATCGGCGTGTTCGTCTCATACCCGATGCCGAAGGACTCAAACGCCGAAAAGACTGTCAGCGCACGCCGCTTCTCGGGCCTTACATTGAGCCCGACGGCGTTGTTGAATGGGTTGACGTGGCTGTAGTCCCCTTCCTTCGCCCTGCGTCGGGCTTCCGAACAATTCAGAAGCGGACGGTCCTTCCGTTTGGTGTCTCCAAGCAGGATGTTCACCGCAAGGATGAGGATTTGCCTGATCGGTACGTGTTGGTCGTTCAAGGCGGCGATCCGGATGGCTGCCTTCAGACGTCGACGGAATGTGTCGGCACCATCTGGTTTCTTGCCCTGCAGCAGCTTTCGGTTCATTTGGATGGGACAAGGATTCGCGCCCTCAGTCATCTGGGGGCACCCTTCGCATCCGGACTCCCACATCTTATGTGCGAGAATTCCGTCGAGGACGGCATCGATGGTTTCGCCCGTTACCGCGCGGCTGAGGTTCAACAGCCGAACGCGCAGAGAACCCTCCTCGGAGGTTTCCAGGTCCCGATGCAGCATATCCGTCAACGCCGTCAACACCGCCTCATAGCGGGCCATGCGCTCCGAGCCCCCGCCGGCGTTGTCACGGGCGTCGCGCCAAAACTTGAGGAGTTGCCCGTCGTTTGCGGCCACCAGGTAGAGCGTGTCCTGGTCCTCGCCGAGAAGGCATCGGGTGACGCCCTCTATTTCCTGCGCCTTGGCGGCGTCGGTAAGCTGACTGAGGTCGCGGATGATGCGCAGTGGCCGTCCGCCAAGGCGCATGCTGAGGATTCCGCCGTTGCCGGGCCACTCGGAGGGATCTCCACCCGCCAAGTCGAGGAAGAACTTTCGGATGTGATAGGTCTTTCCGTCACCGGCGGTGCCGGTGAGGATTACGCTGGTTGGGTTGTCACCCAAGAGCGCGTTCTTCATCGCCGCTAGTTTGGGCGCTGGCGCCTCGATAGGCGGCACGCCGTGCCTCGCGACAGCAGCCTGCACGTGCTCGTCGGCCAGGGCATCGGAAGATGGGGATGGGCCGTAGCTGGCCAGAAAGGCGACAAGTGGGTTTTCCGTCATGCCCGCGCTCATAGGTGGCAGATCGCGCAGCCGTCATCGTCCGACTTCGGCTTCATGGCGCGCCTGGACATATTCTCGATATCGGACAAGGAACGGCCGTCCACCCAGGTGTACCGACGACCGTTTCGCCCGCTCTCATAGGTTTTGGCTTTCTCGAAAAGATCCGGATGGCGCTCCCGCAGCCCCTGCCACTCACCGATCTGCTGATAGAAGCAGAAGTAGCAACCTGATCTGGATCGCCATTCATAGTATTCCGGCACCCCGAGTCCGCTCTCTTCAAGGATGCGCTTCACGTCATCGAAAGTTATTCCGTTATCCTTGAAGGGGTAGACCGGTGTGATGTTGGGCTGCTCCGAAAGCAACACCGGCTTCCCATTGCCGAGGTAGCCGGATCGTTTCTCATCGGCCCGGATGGCGATATACGAGTACGCGCGGTCCGAGCCGATGTGGCGCTCGAACGGGTGGATCTTCAGCATGCGCGTACACCACCTCGACCGGGGACTTGGAAGAAAGCCGGAAAAGTGGTCGTAAAGGACAACGTCGAACGGGTTCCGACCCGGCTTTTCCGCAATGCCGAGCATTTCCAGCGCGGTGATGCGGGTCACCTTTCGTCCGAGGACATGCTCCAGCCGTTCGAAATATTCATAGGTTTCCGGGAGTTCGGCGCCTGTGTCCGAGAAGAGGTATTCGAAAGGTACGTCCGGATGGCGCTGCGCCAAATAGATGGCAAGAGCCGTGCTGTCTTTTCCTCCCGACAACGGCACAATGTGGCGCGCCTCGGCATCACGGAGGGCATCCTCCATCTTTGCGACCGTGGTCATCTCGTACCCCTTGATGCCAGCTTCAACGGCGCTGCGCTTTCCCTGACGCACTTAAGTCTGGCCTGCAGCGCCTCGATGCGCGCCGTGATGAGGGGCTCCAGCCCCCGACCGGCCTTCGGATCGGACAGGGCCGCCTCCTCGATACGGGCTCGACATTCCCGCAGCGCCCTCCGGAGATGGGCAGACGTGCCATCCTCCCATCTTTCAATGCCCTGCCGCAGCAAGACGGAGCTGATCGCCCGAGCCAGACTCTCGGCTGAGTAGCGGCCGTTCGTTGTATCCAAGGCGGTACGGAGCACCGCCTTGTCGGTCATCGTCAAATCCTCCCGGCTGAGGAGCGACGGGACATCCAGGCATCCTATCCAGCCCTGGACATCGGCCACCGCGTCTTCCCCCCGGCGTAAACTCAGAATCTCTGCGACGACCTCCACGGCCTCGCGGACGTAGCCCTCTATGAGTCGATCCACGTCATTACGTGCTGTTTCCAGAATGCGCAGCGTCGACCCGTAAAGACTAAGCCGGGGAGTCCGCGCGCCGAAGGTTTCCGGCAGCGTGTCGAACAGCAATCTTGCCGGGTCGTCGCCATCTGCGAGCAGATTGAGCAACTTGCGTCCGTCGTCCGTGTGACGGCGGGAGCGGCGAATGCCTTCGGAAACCGTATGCCGCCAGGAGGTCAATGCGTCCACTGCGAACCGGACCGCCTCGTCGAGTGGCCCCGGTCTACGATGCGCGAAGATATAGGCCAGTTCGGAGAGATAGTTCATGGTCGCCTCGTCGGAGGGATGCACCTCAACCTCCACCGACTGCGGATCGAGGAACATTCGGCTCGCGTCAAAGCCCAATAAGTCGCCGGGATAGACGCCGCCTACGCGCAACGTCACCGCCCGAGCGAACGCCTTGAAACCGGCGACCACAATCACGGGCAGAACGCCGGTGGGTAAGCCAATGGGCGGCATGGCAAGGCCATTCACAAGCTCGCCCAAAGACTTCTTCCCGACAATGCTGAAGAAGTCGCGGACCCGTTCCCAGGCGACCCGCAGTCCAGGATCGCGCAGTTCCTCAGGGCGGGCGAACCGCCCCGCCTCGCCCTCGGACACATGTAATCCGGTGGCCTCCAGGATTGTGCGAAAAATCGACCCCTCAGCGGAGGTGAGTTCCTCTTTTCGATATCCGAGATGGGCGTGGTCAGCACTTTCCAGGATACGCGTAAGGATGCGGATGCGGGCCGTCTCCATCTGCCGCGACAAACGGTTTCGCATCAGCTGATCGTTCAAGATGCGGGGGGTCTTCGGGTATAGGTCATCCAGAAGGATGCTCGCCGCTACGCCCGCAGGATGATCGCGGTCCACCCGCAGACGCTCTCCGTCGCGCCACCATTCGGCGGCCGTCGGTCTGTCCGTGGTCAGGCGGTGCAATAGGATGGCAAGTTGGCGCCGCGCGACCGCAAGGAGTTCTGTAAGTTCCTGCCGAACCAGCGGATCCTCGGCCTCCAAGGAACTGTCGGCTTGGAGCGCCATGAGAGCATCGATCTCGATCGCGGCCTCGAACACGGAAACCGGCTCGGATGGCAGAACTACCAGTGCTAGGTCAGAGTTTGGCCAGCCGGCTTTTACGCGCCGACGCGCCTTCTCAAGCTCCTCGCCGGACTCGGCGAGTACGTAGAAAACTTGCCCCCACGGTGACTCGTTGGGAATTGCCGGAGGCGGTGGGGCACCCGTCGCCACATCGCCGGCTCGAACGTATCGGCCCGTGAGATATCGAGCCGTTCCCAACCGAAGATTATGGCCGATCGGGCGGACAAACGGCGCAGGGTGATGCCCCTCCAGAAACCGGATGAGGTCGAACGCCTCCATCCGCCTAGCTCGCTCCTCGCGAACGCGGTTCGCCAAGTCCACGTCGGCGCCGTGCCATATCGACACGTCGTCGTTCAGCCTGCGATGCAGCAGGAGCTTTCGCGTGACGAGCGCCTCCACCGCTGCTGCAGCGCGCTCAGCCACGAAGCCCTCTCGACTGGCAACGGCAGTCTCAAGCGCGGCCCGGGATAGCTTCCGCCGCTCGCCGTCCACGCCCATCTGCAGCAAGCAAGCCGCTGCCAACGTCTCGCGCTCCACGTCATCGGATGCGCGGCTTCGTGCCGTTTCAGTCTCCACCCATCGACGGTGCGAACCGCCGATGCCGACGTCGGAACGCATTGCCTCGGCGAATCCCTGATAAACCTCCTCCATGCCGACGGGGCGGCTCAGATCGGCGGAGTCGATGAAGCTGAATAGGCTGCGCTCGTTTTGACCGATGCGGGCCACAAGGCGAGGAAGGACGTGCAAGGCGGCTGCCGAAAACGGGTGAGCCCGTCTCAGCAGCCCCACCACTCTGCCCTCGTCAGTCATGCCGTCGAACCAACCTGCAGCGATGGCGCCGCGAGCAATACGTCGGAAAGCGGCTTCTTTCGGCGGAACGATCATGCCGGGCCGTCGCTCGGAGATGACTGCGGCCGCGAGTTCATAAAGCTCCTGGCTATCCTCGACGAACCGGATTTGCTCGAAGCGGCCCTCAATCTTCCGCCACTCGTTGCGGGAGGTCTGGTTCAGAACCGTCGCATAGGCGAGCAGGTTTTGGTGCAGCAGGAGCGTCAAACTCGCCGATGGCCCGTGCGACCGGACAGCCCATTCTGCAAGCCGCTGTACGGCGTCGAGTTCGCGCGACCGCCCCTCGTTGACGAGACCCTCAAGGTGTCGCCCGAACTCGTCCCATACGATGGCCAGCCGGTCGACACCTTCGATTGATTCCAGCGCATCGAGTGCAGCCCCAATATCGCGGACCTTCCTTGCCCCGACGGCCTCGCATAGCGCCGCCGGAAGGTCTCGTACATGACCGCTGAGAACGATGACCCGGCCTCTGTCTCTCCGCGTCATCCGGCGTTTGGCCGCAATGGCGAGGTCCGGATCCACCGGGCCGATCCTATTGACGACATCGGCAAGGATAGCCTTGTCGCGGTTTGAAACGAGCAGGCAGCCGACTCCTGCGGCCAGGGACTTTCCGCTGCCATAGGCGGCGATCACCATCCGGGCGCCGCTTTCCAGAACCGCGCGGACGACAGGAATCGAGCGCCGCGTGGGTTGATAGTGCGCCAGCCTGCGCGGATCGAGCAGGTCATCACGGAGATTGATCGAACGGAACCGGGAGACGGCGCTCATGCCACGTCTCCAATTCGGATGAAGTGCTGTTCAAGCCAATCGGCCATGTCACCCGTTGGCACGCGAAGCCTCCGCTCTGCCCCCAGCAAGTCCAGGGCTACGCCTCGGTTGCCGAAGTCTCGGGCGGCACACATCGCCAAGTCTTCGATGGATTCGGCGTCCAGTCCGTACACCGTGCCCGGGCCGCCTCCACGGCCGATCATCTCGGTCACCGACATGGATTCCTGACCGGCATCGGCGGCGGCAGCCCCTACGCAGGCGAGAAAGGCCTCGACCGGCACGTCGTCCAAGGGACGAATTTTCTCGAAACGGCCGGTGTCGGCATGCCTGACCACAAGCCCAAGATCCTGAAGTGGCGACGAAGTGCCGTCCTCGGGATCCTGCGGCTCGGCAGCGGCGGGCGTCGCGTAGGCTGCCAATAGACACGCTATGTCACGCTGCGCCACCGACAGGGACGGCTCGTTCACGGCGTGCAGGCGAAGATGGCGCCGGTAGGCATCGACGCAGGCCGCGCGGTCAAAATTGCGTTCCCGATAGTCCGAAAAAAACCAACCCCACACACTGCGCGGCCGCCGGGCAAGGTGTAGATGCACGAACCACCAAGTTGCCGGATACTCGAGATGCGGATCGTGCAGCCGAATGATGTCCGCCAGCCGGCTGGGGCGCAGACGCCGCGATCTGCGCCGCCCGGTATCGCAAGCGTCCTGCATCGCGAGACCGCTGGCCTCCATCCAATAGCGCAACGACTTCACCATACGACTGCCAAGACCGAGGTCGAGGATAGCCGCCTCGTCATCCGCGAAGGCCGATGCGTCGTCCTGAATGTAGGAAATCCCCTTTCCCAACCAGCCGTGCCGAATTGTGAAAGTCTCATGACGCCCGTACTCGAAGCGTCGGCGCTCGTTCGCCGCAGTTGTTGCCGTCATGCGCGCCCCCTCAACGAGCAGGCCACGGCGCGCGCCGCGCGCCGCGCCTCGTCAATGGTGTCGTAAGCGGAAAAGGAAAACCTGACACTGGAGAAAGCATCCGCCGCCGACAATCCCATTGCGCGAAGTACGTGGGACGGTTCTGGCTTGCCGCTTGAACAGGCGGAACCCAATGAGCAGGCGACGCCTAGCGCGTCGAGGCGGGCCACGATCTCCATTCCATCACATCCAGGGAATTGGATGTTTGATGTATTCGGAAGGCGGTGCGCAGTAACGCCGTTAACAATGATACCATTGTACATTGCCGCCAGTTCGTTCTCGAAGGCATCTCGCGTCGCGCTCATGCACGCGATGGCCTTATCGAGTGAACGTGCCCTGGTCGCAGCGGCGAGACCAAGACCGGCAATCCCAGGAACATTATGCGTGCCGGAACGCAACCCGCGTTCCTGGCCGCCGCCGTGCATGAGCGGACCGACACGGTTTTCATCGGGACTGACTAGGATGAGCGCTCCGGTGCCGTGCGGAGCGTGCAACTTGTGGCCGGAGAAAGAGACCGCGTCCAACCCAACCGCGGAAAGATCCATCCGGAGGCGACCGACCGCCTGAGCGGTGTCGCTGTGGAACAGAGCGTCGGGACGGGCCGTTCGGACGGCGGCCACCAAGTCCGCCACCGGCTGCACTACACCGGTCTCGCTGTTCGCCCATTGCACGCTAACCACTAATGGCCCCAGGGGGGCAGCCGCTGCAGCACGCCGGAGCGCCTCTGGGTCAATAATTCCGTCGCCAGAAACATCGACGACCATGAGCTTGCAGCCACGACGCGCCAGCGCCTCAGCGGGTCGCAAGACGGAAGCGTGTTCGACTCGGGATGTGATCACGCATCGCCATGCAGGGGTGGGGTCGCCTCCGCCGAGGATGATGTTGTTCGCCTCGGTGCCGCCCGATGTGAAGACGACGCCCTCTGACATCGCGCCGCTGACAAGATCACAGATATCGTCGCGCGCCCTCTCCAGGACTGCCCGCGCCTTCCCGCCAAGCCAGTGGGCGCTGGATGGATTCGCCCAGGTCTCGGCCATGGTTCGCGCGACGACATCCATAACCTCCGGCAGGGGCCGGGTTGTCGCGTTGTGATCAAGGTAGATGGGCGCCGGCAGCACAGGCGAATCGATGAACTGCGCAGCGGCGGTCATTGCATCATCCTTCTGATTCCGTGGCGAATTCCGGCTGAAGACAATCGGACCTGATCGCCCCCGCTCCGACTGCGGCGTTAACGTACACGTCATCTTGGCGTGAAATTCTAAGAGCTGCAGAACTATCAGATTGTTAAATTAGAGATTGCCCTCATCGACCTCGCGTTGTGAGGGGGCTTCAATTCCGACAACCCCCAGTCTCGACACTGCGGATGCTACCCCGGGACGTCCCATTCCAGCTCCGGTAAGGTCATCGCAACTGTGGATAAGTCCGCGGCGATTGGCTGATCCGTTTCGTTGCCCTCGAAGGTCCGCCCCGCCCGAAGTCGCGCCCTCCTATTTCACATTCCGCTCCAGCCACTCTCTGAGCGCGATCTCGGCGATCGCCGAGGCCGAGGTCTCCCGCTCTATGGCGGCGATCTTCACCGCCTTGACGGTGGCCGGGTCGAGGTAGGCCAGGAACTGGCGCTTGCCCGGTACCCGCGGCTCCGCCCGCGTCGGGGCCTTTTCGTCCTTCTTCGGCGCGCCGCTCTTTGCCTTTTCGGTCATCCGCATCTCCCGCCGGCGCGCTGGATGCGCGTCCGGACGATCAGGTCATCGGGTTAAACGCCCGCATGATGGCATACAAACTGTGATGCATCAATCCAAAAAGTGCATGCTATTATGCCATTGACTCCCGGCGGACGTTCCGTTTATGTTCTCACCGCGCCTCACGGGAGGCGCCGGGACGCGCGGCCGCCCCTCTGCCGGCCGCGACGGGAGACCGTCATGAGCCCCCTCGACAGCGCCTTGGAGATCGCCACCCTCCGCCGCCTCGCCGACGACATCGAGCGCATCCAGCGCGGCGAGGCCCCGACCGCCGCCGAACTCGAGACCGCGCCGCTCCTGAGCGGCTGGACGATCGAGCCGTCGCTGACGGCCTGCCTGTCCGGCGCGGTGTTCGGTCATCCGCGCCTGGGCTCGCGCTCCTTCATCCGGACATCGGCCGTCCACATCCTGTCGCGGGACGGCACGTGGGCCCGCACCTTTTCGCGGTTCTATCGCCTGGGCGATCCTGCGCTGCCGATGGAGGCCGGCCATGCCTGACTGGAGAGACCAACTCGTCGAGCGGCATCCGGACCTGTTCGAGATCGTGTTCGACGGACGGGTCCACCGTCCGGGTCTGCCGGCGGTCGGCGACGGCTGGCGCGACCTGGTCGAGCGCGCGGTCGCCCGCATTGCGGCGGCCGCAGGAGGATCGGCTTCGGCCATCAAGATCGACCAGATCAAGGAGAAGTTCGGCACCCTGCGCCTCTATTGGTCCGGCGAAGTGCCAGACGCCGTCCGGGACGCCATCGGCGAGGCCGTCGATCTGGCCGAGGCCCGCTCGGCGGTCACCTGCGAGGCCTGCGGCGCCCCCGGCGGGCTGTGGAATGACGACGGCTGGTACCGCACCGCCTGCGACCGCCACGGCAAGGGCCGGAAGGTGCCGATACGCCCCGGCTACGAAGGCCTCCTGCAGGTCTGGCGTCTGGACGGTCCCCCGCGCTGGGTCCGCTACGACCGCAACACCGACGCCTTCGTCGAGGTCGAGGCGCCGCCTGATCGCTGACCCTTCGGCCCGTCGTTCGGGTCCGGCTCCTTCGAGCCCAGAACCTTCGAGCCTCGTCGTGGCGCGCCTCCTTGCGCCGCGACCGCCGGTTCGCGCCCGCGGGCATCGGCCCGCGCGGCGCCATGATCGATGGAGTGTATCGTGTCCCGTTTCCTGATGAGTCCCAAGTCCGCGGAGCCGCTGCGGGTCCGCCACCGCCTGGTCCATGACGCCCTGATCCTGGCCGCGCTCGACCCCGATGTTCGCGCCATCGAGGCCGCGCCGGTCGAGATCGCCGGAACCCCGGCGCCGGTGGACGTCATCGTCCTGGGCCGCACCGACGGCCGGTTCGTGCTGGATGTGCCCGAAGCGCATCCGCGCGACCTGGATGCCGCTGGCCTCGCGCTGTTGGCGATCGAATCCTTGAATCTGCCGACGCTGTCCTTCCCCGCCCCGGACATCCGGCGCCAGCCGCGGTGGAGCAACGCCGTCCTGGTGTGGGACGCCCGCGCCGTCCGCGTGCCGGTGGACGCCCGCGTCCAGGTTCTGGCCGCGCTCGCCGAAGCCGGAACCTTGACGCTGCACGAGGCGGCGCAGGCGACGGGCCTCGTTCGCGGCCCGGTGTCGGCGGTGCTGGCGCTGGCCTGCGCCGATCTGCTGGCGATCGACCTCGACGACGGGCCGCTCGGCCCCGAGACCCGGGTCCGCCGAATCCCGTCGCGGGAGGACGCACGATGAGCAAGACCTCGTTGCACAGATTGCGGCACGCCGCCGGGGACGCCGCCGGACTGGGCCTGGATGCGCTCATCGGCGATGACGAGACATCCGGCGCCGCTGAGCAGGCGTCCCGGGGCGCGGCGGGAGCCCCAGCCGCCAAGCCGGCGCGGTCCAGGCATCTCGTGCACCCGAAGGTCGCGCTCGCCACGGCCGCCCTTCACGCCGCGGCCGACGGACGACTTCGCCGCCGCCTCCGGCGGGGCGGCCCGCTCGCCATCATCGTCGAGGTGCCCGGCGGCGACTGGGTGCCGCCAGTGCGCGAGGCGGTCGGCGCGTTGTTGCCGGCGCTCGCCCACGACGCCAGCCGCAACCGAAGCGGACGGAAGGTGCCGTCCGACCAGACGGAGGAGATCGCCGAGGCGCTCACGCTGGGGCCGGCGTTCGTCGTGGCGGTGTCGGCCCAGGACGTGCCGCCGATCCTGGCCGCCGTGGTGGACATCCGCATCCGGCTGCGGGTCGATGGGCGCGTGGTGCGCGACGCCATGCGCCGCTGCCTGCGCGGCCGCCTGCCGCGGGCCGTGCCGGACGACCTCATCGCCGGGCTGAGCTTCCACGACATCCTGTCCTGCCTGCGCATGGGCGAGACGCCCCTGCGGGCGATGGCGCGGCTCCGCCGCCTGGGCGAGCCCCTGGCCGAGTCCCAGTCCCTGCCGGCGCTGGCGGACGCCGTCGTCTACGGCCCCGCGCGCGCGTGGGGGCTCGATCTCGCCCGGGATCTGGCCGACTGGCGCGCCGGACGGATCCCGTTCTCCGCGGTCGACCGGGGAGCCGTGCTTTACGGCCCGCCCGGCACCGGCAAGACCATGTTCGCGCGAATCCTTGCCCGGACCTGCGGAGTCCCGTTGGTCGCCAGTTCGGTCGGCGAACTGTTCGCCGTGTCGTCCGGCGACCTGGGCGCGGTGATCCGGGCCGCCCGCGCGGTGTTCGACCGGGCGCACGCGGCCGCCCCGTGCATCCTGTTCCTGGACGAGCTGGATGCCCTGCCGAGCAGGGACAGGATGTCCGACCGCGGACGGGATTGGTGGACGCCGGTGATCACCGACTTCCTCACCCAGATCGACGGCGCGGTGGGCGGCCGCGAAGGACTCGTCGTCGTCGCCGCCACGAACCGCATCCAGGATATCGAGCCCGCGTTGATGCGCCCCGGACGTCTGGAGCGCGCCATCGAAATCCCGGCGCCCGAGCCCGAGGGCTTGGCCTGGGTGCTGCGCCACCACATGGGCGCCGACATCGCGGCGCCCGACGATGCGGTGCTGCGCCTCGCCCAGGCCGCCCGCGGCGCCACGCCGGCCGACGCCATGGGCTGGGTCCGGGCGGCCCGCCGCCGAGCCCGGCGCGAAGGGCGCGCGCCCACCTTCGCCGATATCGAATCCGAGGTGAGTCCTTCTGATCCCCGGTCGCCGGCGGACATCCGGCGGGCGGCGATCCACGAGGCGGGCCATGCCGTCGCCGCCGTTCGCCTTGGCCTGGGGACGGTCCGGTCGATCTCGCTCGTCAGCTTCGGCTTCGCCGTCGGCAGCGTCGCCATCGAGCGGCGGCCGATGTCGGTGCTGCGGCGCGCCGACATCGAGGCGGACGTCGTCGGGCTGCTCGCCGGGCGCGCCGCCGAGATCGTGCTGCTCGGCTGCCCGTCGGCCGGCGCCGGCGGCGCCGCGGAGTCCGACCTGGGCCGGGCGACGGACGCGCTCGTCCGGTTGCACGGCACGTTCGGGCTGGGCGACACACTTGCCTATCGGTCCGACATCGAGGCCGCCGGCGCCGCCGTCCTGGACCCGGCGCTGCTCCGCGCCGTCGAGGCGGACCTCCAGCGGCTCCAGGAGGCTGCCGAGGCGCTGGTGCGGGCCCACCGCGCGACGATCGAGGCGCTGGCCGACGCGCTGGTCCGGCATCGGGTGCTGGGCGCGGACGAGATCGCGAGGCTCGTCCACGGAGGCGGCAGGCGGATCAGGCGGGGAAAGCGCCCGTAGGATTCGAGGGCGTTAAGATGATGACCGCTTCATCGGAAGGGCGGCGCCGTCCGGGTCAGACGGCGCCGCCCGCTCGGGCCGACGGCCCGAAGGATGCCTTGCTCGAAGGAAACCTGGAACGTGTCAAACGGTACACTGGGCCATTCGGCGACCCTGATAGAGACCTCGCCGAGGTTCGCCGCCACGTGAGTTTTTCCGACACGGGCGGGGAGACGCTTCAGGCTACTGAAGGCATCTTCGGCAGCACCACCAGAGTCATCCGGGGCCTTGTTAAAACCGGAATGCGACCCGCAGGCCATCGGAGCAAGCTTCTATCGGAAGAGAGACATTGCCAATGCATAAAAACGAAGATGGGCGCAGCTGCAACGAACGCCGAGTAGTGAGGTTTTGTTGACAAGACGCCTATTTCCAATGGAAAAACAAATTTTGAGTTTATCGACCCCCATGCTATTTTTAACAAACTGAGCGACGCTGACCGCAATTAAATCAATTGGGTGCAAGCTCAGCAATCCCCTCATTTTTTATGATGATATTTCAATGACTTGACATTACCAGACTTGAATTGCTGCTCGATTGCCGTTGGCCGTCACCTCCGCACACAGCCATTTTTCGGCGCGGCGGTATGGTGGGACAAAGGGGCGAGTCACGATTCAATTCCTCCGCGGGTAGTTTTAGAAGTTCATGTGGTTTTCATGAGTCAAAAATGAGGGGATTCATGAGGGGTGCAAGATGGATGTTGCCATCGAATTTGCTGCAGATATAGTAGACCGCTTTGAGGAGTTTTTGACTGAGAATGGAATAAGCATTCCTCGGCACAAACAATCAAATGCCGACATGCTGCCGCTTTGGCAAATTTTAAAGCAAACCAAAGACGGAGAAGGTTTGCGTCAGACTGACAATTATAATTTATTTTCTGCCGCGGTTGCGGTTCACGATTTTGCTTCAAAGATATTGACAATTAAGGACATGCCAGAATTTAGTAATATACTTCCACATCTGAGAATGTTATCTAGTGGAGCTGTCTACCTGACAAGTGACCCCCCAGCTTCATCGGACGTTTATAATAAACTAATTGAGGTTTATTGGGCGAGCCTCTGCCTTGGTAAGGGCATCAATGTTAGCCTGGACCACCCTGTTCATTCAACTGGCGTGAATCCAGATGTAATCACATTAGACTCGAAGGGCGACGCTGTTCATGCGTACGCATTTAAGACAATTCGTTCAAAATACACACAAAGTATTTTGGATCATATCCAGCGAGGTGTAGAGCAGATAGAGGCCTCCAGCGCCGGAACTGGTATTGTCGCCTTGCATCTCACTCCAAGATTTCAAATTAGTTCGTTGTTTCCGGAAGGCTATTTATTTGATCGTTGGGAATGCGGCGTTGCGTATGTAGCCGGCGCAGTAAGAGCGATGGTGACTCAGGTTGTTTGCGAGAATGGCCAATCAGCAATTGACAATATTTTTATAAAAAAGAAAGCGGTCGGCGCTGTGCTGTGTTTAGCGTTTATTCCTGTCGTTGCCAAGCACCCGGAAACTGGATTAAATACTTTTATGCCTCTTAAGATTTGTGTTATCGTAAAACTTTCTTCGAGCGTTCAATTGCCAATGTCGCTAATGGGCGAGCTTTATGAAATTAACGATGCGATGCAGAAATTTTTGGGCTAATTCGATGAGGGCCGATGCGCCGCCAGTGATAGCCAAATAGTTTTGTTGTGTAAGTATTGCAAAAAACGTATTTAATTTGAAAGAAGATTACACGTTTATGTGTTATATTCGTGCTATTCTAGACAATCATTTTAATCTATATGAAAGAAAGAAGCCGAGGCAGCCGCTGGAGCTTGGGGGGGGCCTCATCTTGTGGCCTTTGCGATACATCGCAGCAACATATCTGACGCGGATCTCGCAGGCCAACCACATCTGCCTGAGATGCCCAAGCCGAGCGAATGTCCGCTCGGCCATCCAACGCCGCCACAGCAGGACGAATCCTTTCGCCACACCCGGGTGATCCGGACCATCGACGAGATCGCTCCGCCGCCCATTAATTGCATGCTAGCACACTATTGACGGCGCGCCCCGTTCATTTTATGTTCTCATCAGCGTCGGGCGGCCCGGACGGCCCGCGCCCCCGGTCGCGACGGCGAGCCCGCCGCCTGCGAGCCGAAGGGCGACCGTCGTTCCGACGCAGCCGCGCGATCTCAAGGATTCGTTGACACGGGAGACCTCCGATGCCCGTCCGTGCCACCCCCGTCCCGTTGCCGCCGCGCATCGCCGCGCGCCCCGACCCGGCGCAGTGGGGCGCCGACGAGCTTCTGACCTTCGCGGAGGCGGCGGCGCTGTTCTGGCCGTACGGGCCGCTGACGGCGACGTCGCTGCGCACGGCCTACCGCCAGGGACTCGTCGACGTGGTGATGATCGCCCGGAAGGTTTTCGTCACGCCGGCGGCGCTCGCGCGGATGACCGCGCAGGCCACCCGGCCGGCTCCGGCGCGGTCCGGGGAGGCCGTCGATGGAAAGTAAAACGCAAGAATTCGTCCAGGGCCCGACGGCGGATGAGCCTCCCCCAGCGGAAGGTTGCGGTCATGCCCCTCCTGCGCCAGAGCTGATGCGCCGACGGCACGACCCGCTCATCCGGGTCCGCCGCCGGCCCGACCCGGCGGCCTGGCCGTCCGACGCGCCGATCACGGTGACGGAGGCGGCGGCGCTGGCCGGGGTCGGCGAGACGTCCGTCAGGACGGCGATCCGCCGCGGGCTGCTGCCTTCGGCCCGGATCGCCGGGCATCTCCTCGTCACCCCGTCCGGGGTGGCGGCCTGGCGGCACGGACCGGCGCCGCGAACGCGACGCCCCGGGGTCCGGCCCGTCGACCGGCGGGCCGCCGATCTCGAGCGGCTGCTCGCGGCCCTGGCCGCGGACCCCAAGAGCTGAGGCTCCGGCGCACGCGCCGGCGCCGGGGGCGACACCCCAACGAAAACGGCCCCGCCTTTCGGCAGGGCCGCCCTTCAACCGGCGCGCGGCACATCCTGGCAGATTCCCGCGCGCCCGTCAGGAACAGACTATCATGAACCCCTGGGCTGAAACCAGACGCATTTCCGACCTCATGAACGCCGCCGCCTTGCCCAGCATCGCGCTGGGCGAGGCGCACCTCCTCGTGGAGAAGCCCCACCAGTTGGTGCGGCGCGGCGCGACCTGGTGCATCTACTCCGGCTCCGAGTACGTCGCGTCGTGCCACACCCGGGACCGGGCCGAGGCGGAGCAGATCCTGGACCTGTTTCGCCGGCAGGAGGAGGCCAAGCGCCTGGGCATCTGCGCCCCGGAGCGCGCGCCGGTGGTGGACGTGGTCATCGCGTTCGTCCAGTCGACGGGCGGGCCGCGGCGCCGGCTCGTGGTCACCCAAATGAAGTGGCTGGCGGAGCACGTGGCCGGGCGCCGGCTGTGCGACCTCGGCGGGTGCTGGGGACCCGACGCCGAGGCGGCGCTGTTGCAGGCCGGCCTGTCGCAGAACTCGGTCTGCGACAGCTTCCGGACGTTGGCCCAGGCGGTCCGGCGCTGGTACACGTCCAAGGGGCTGCCGCCCATCGTGCCGTTCCCGATCCCGGCGCGCGGAGCGCCCCGGGAGCGCGTGATGGGCGCGGACGAGCAGGCGCGGCTGCTGCGCCACTGCGACGGCGACGAGGTCTACGATGTCGCGACGGGCACGTGGTCGCCGACCCGGGCGGGGCAGCGGATCTCGTCGTGGGAGCGGCACGCCCGCCGGATGGCCGGGCGGGCGGTCAGGCTCGGCCTGGCGACCGGCTCCCGGCCCGGGCGGCTCGCCAATCTCGCCTGGGCGCCGCACCGGGCGGGCGGCCACATCGACGTCGAGCGGGGCGTGCTGCACCGCACGCCGGTCGGGGCTTCGGCCAGCGAGATCAAGGCGGCGCCGCCGGTCCTGCTGTCGCCGGAGCTGCTGGCGGAGGTCCGGCGGTGGCGCGCCGAGGGCGCCCCCGGCGAGAAATGGGTGATCCGGACGTGCACCGGCGAGCGGCCCGCCAAGGGGATCGCGGACCTCATGGCGGCGGCCTGCGCGGCGGTGGGAATTCGCGGGTTGCGGCCGCATGATTTGCGGCGGACGGCGATCACGGCGATGTCGAGACGCGGCGTGCCGGCGGCGGTCATCGCCGACGTCGTCGGCATCACCGTTCCCGTCCTGAGGCGTCATTACAACGTCTCCGACGCGCGGGTGACGCAGCCCCTGGCCCATGCGGCGATGGACGCCGTGATGCGCGAGGGCATCGTGGGCTACGTCGCCGATCAAGACGCGACGCGCGGCTGAGCCCGCTCCTGGCCATTTTCCGACGCCGCCGGCCGTTCGGCCGGCGGCGTTTTTTATTGCGCGCGCCAGCCTCGGGGGGCGATTTCATCGGCGCATGCGCGCCGGGCGGCCAGGGGCTGGTTTCAGGATGTTTTGCGGCGTTTGGCGGCGTCCGCCGCGCCGCGACCGCCCGACTCCGTCCGGCGGTTCCGACGGCGGCAGACGCCGGTTATGTCATTGTTTTCAGTAGCTTTTCTTCATCCGTCCGCGGATTCGGGACGGGTCGCCCCGTCCTGCGTGGCCTTCACCGACGCGAAATAGGCATCCCTGATGGTCAGTGGATGCAGTTTGCGATCAATCAGCGATTCCTTCCAGGAAATGATCTGCTCAGGCTTGATGATCGAAACATCCGTCGTGCCGACATGCTCCAGGAAGCTCTCGATGCACGGCTTCCAACGCTTGATCGTCGAGGGAGACGGCTTGGCTTCCTTGATATACCTCTCCCAGAGATCGTACATCGAGACCTTTGCGGCGCCGGGGTTCAATTCGAACTCCGGGAACCGCTCGCCTCTCGGATCGGGCCGATAGTCGCCGCTCATTTTGCCGAGGACGCCCCGGCGAGCCTCGATCACGGCATGGACCACCCGCTCCAGAAGCACCCGGCGCGTCTCGGCGTCGATGACCAGCCCATGCTTGGCGAGGATCCGGTTCACCAGGCCGCCGTAGCGCGCCTCCCGGTCGACCCTGACGTCGCCGGAGATGTCATCGTCTCCGTCCCATTCGCCGGTGAGCAGGTTCTGGTCACGGGCCAGCTGGCCGACCAGGCCCAGCCTCTGGATGGAGCTCAGGCTCTCGGCGGCCTCGGCGGAGGACGCGATGATCGCCCGGTAGGCCTCGCCCGCCAACGCCTCGACCTGCGATCGGACCAGGCGGCGCGGCCCGGCGGCGAGGTTCTCCCACCGCTCCGCGACCTCCGCGGCCTTCTGCATATGGAGGATTTTCGCCTTGGCGGGGTCCTTGGTGCCGAGCGAGCACTTCGCTTCGCGCTGGCCGACGAGCTTGCGCAAACGCTTGGGAACCGCCTTGCGGAAATAGTAGACGCCGGTCTTGGGGTGCTTCCACGGACGCGCCATCGGCAGGGCCACTTTGTACCACCCCTTTGTACCAATGCCGGGGCGGCCAAACCCTTGATAACGCGAAAAGTGTTGAGAATTCGTGAGTTCCGGGGGGCTTTGGCGGAGAGGGAGGGATTCGAACCCTCGATAGAGTTTCCCCTATACACGCGTTCCAGGCGTGCGCCTTAAACCACTCGGCCACCTCTCCACGGACCCAGTTGATCGCGGCGCACGCGTTCCCTGTCGAGAACGCGCAGGGCTCTGCCCTGCGCTGTGCGCCTTAAACCACTCGGCCACCTCTCCACGGACCCAGTCGATCGCGGCGCACGCGTTCCCTGTCGAGAACGCGCAGGGCTCTGCCCTGCGCTGTGCGCCTTAAACCACTCGGCCACGTCTTGGCAGGCCCGGTTGATCGCGGCGCACGCACTCTCCTTCGAGAGACCCGCGGGGCGAGCCCGCGTCACGCGCCGCCATCGGCTGGCGACCTGTCATCGCTCGTTTAGGATGGCCGGCCCGCCCTTTCAAGAGAAAGCGTCAGCACGAGCCACCGCTGCCCCCAGCCGAAAGGGCGGAGCGGGCGTTGCCGCCGCGCAATAGCACTTATGCCAACGGCCCCAAACGCTGACGCGTGGGGCCGTTGACTCTCGCGGATTTCCGTTCGGGAAAGCAGAGATTTCGCGAAAATCCGCGACCAGGGCCGACGGTCCGCGTTCGCGGCCGTTGGTACTACGCCCCGCGCGTGAACACGTAGAGGCGGCCGCATTCGGCGATGCCGAATCGCGGGCCGGTGAAGCCGCGCCGGATCAGCGCCCGCCGCAGGAACATCATCGAGCCGGCGTGGCTCACCACCAGCGTGTCGTCGGGCGCCTCCGTCAGCCGGTCGGCGACGCGCTCGATCTCGGCGAGAAAGGTGCGTTTGACGTCGCGCTGCGAGGAATGGGAGGTCATCCAGGCCAGCCGCAGCAGCATGCGCCAGCCGGCAAAGGGCAGGCGCAGCTCCCCGGTGCGAAACGGGTTGAGCTTCGGCTCGCACAGCTGCGGCAGGGTCTCGATGTCGCCCTGATAGAGCGCGCGCGCGGTGGTGAGCGCCCGCGGCGCGGTCGACGAGATGCAGCGCGGCCACGGCAGCGGCCCGAGATCGACCGGCTTGTGGCGCACGTCGGCGGCGTCATAGTCCTCGATCCAGCGGGCGATATCGGCGACCGAGACCCAGCCGGCCGGCGGGCCGTGCGTCACCTCGAAATGGCGGACGAGGCCGAGGCGCAGCGGCGCGCGCGGGAGGCGGGGCGCGCCACCGGACCGGGGGCGGGCGTCCGGCCGGTCCGGCGCCTCCACGCTGGCGACATCCGACTGACGATGACTCAGCGCCATGCAGCTCGCCATGGGTTCGCTCCTTCGTGCCCCGGCGATCTGCCGCCGTCGGGCGCGACGCGTTCTAGCACACTTGAGACCGGGCTTGAGAGACCGGGCTTGACCACGGCCGGCGCTGGCCGCCGCTCATTCTGTAACCTCTGATGTCGGGCGCGGCAATGGCGCAACCTTCGGCCGCAAGTCCGCCGTTCCGGTGGCGGCTCAGCTTCCGCCGATCAGGATGCCGGCGCCCAGCACCAGCGCGCCGCCCAGCACCACCTGGAAGGTGGCGCGCAGGAACGGCGTCTCCATGTAGCGGTTCTGGATCCAGGCGATCGCCCACAATTCGCAGAACACCACCGCCACGGCGATGCCGGTGGCCGTCCAGAAATGCGGGATGAGATAGGGAAGCGCGTGGCCGAGCCCGCCGACCGCGGTCATGATGCCCGAGGCGAGCCCGCGCTTGACCGGCGAGCCGCGGCCCGAGATCACCCCGTCATCGTGCGCGGCCTCGGTGAAGCCCATCGAGATGCCGGCGCCGATCGAAGCGGCAAGCCCGACCAGGAAGGTGGTCCAGGTGTCCTGGGTGGCGAAGGCGGTGGCGAAGATCGGCGCCAGGGTCGAGACCGAGCCGTCCATCAGCCCGGCGAGACCGGGCTGCACGTAGGTCAGGATGAACTGGCGGTGGGCCTTGGCGTCTTCCTCGCTCTTTGCGTCCGGCGTCAGCCGCGTGGCCTGCAGCGCGCCCGCCTTGGCCTCGTGCTTGCGCTCGGCGGCCGCGAGGTCGCCCAAGAGCTTGCGGGTGCCGGGGTCGGTGGAGGCCGCGGCGGCGCGGGTGTAGAAGTCGGCCGCCTCGTCCTCCATCCGCGCCGCCTCCTCGCGGATGCGGTCGAGCCCGAGATTCTCCACCAGCCACACCGGCCGGCGATAATAGTAGCCGGCAACATGCTCGCGCCGGATGAGCGGGATCACCTTGCCGAAGCGCGCCTCATAGGCGTCGATCAGCATGCGGCGGTGCAGGTTCTCCTCCGCCGCCATGGCGTCGAACATCTCGGCGGAGGCGGGATAGTCGGCGCGCAGCCGCTCGGCATAGGAGGCGTAGATGCGGGCGTCGTCCTCCTCGGACGAGATCGCCAGCGCCAGCACCTCGGCCTCGGTGAGATCGGAAAACCGGCGGCGGCTGGCCAGGACGGGAATCATCGGCAACCTCTTTAGAATAGATCTAATGTAGCCTGCCATGCGCGGGGCCGGCCGGCAATGACGCTCCGCCGCCGTCGCAGGAGCCGCAGCCGGCGAAAGGAACGGACGAAAGGTCAAGGTCAAGCGTAGGCGATGTTGCGCAGGGGCGAAATCACTGGCGCGCGCGAAGTGTCCGCCGGGCCATGCGGTTTCCGCAAGGCAGGCTCCCGCCATTGCGGAGATGGTGGATCAGGATCCCCGAAGCCGCTCGGCGAACAGCACCATGGTCTTGCGGTAGACCACCGCGCGGTTCCACTCGCGCATCACCTCGAAGTTCGCGGTGCCCTCGCCGAACGGCGCGCCGGCCTGCCAGCCATTGACGCGCAGCAGATTGGCGGTGGAGGCCAGCACGTCCGGCACGCTGTGGCGCAAATCGACATGGCCATTGCCGTCATAATCGACGCCGTAGCGGATGTAGGAGGACGGCAGGAACTGGGTCTGCCCCAGCTCGCCGGCATAGGCGCCGACCATGTCGCGCAGCGGCAGGTCGCCGCGCTGGACGATCTGCAGCGCCGCCAGCAGCTCGCGCTGGAACAGGTCGGTGCGCCGGCAGTCGTGGGCCAGCGTCGCCAGCGTGCGCACCACCGGCCGGTTGCCCATGTCGCCGGTGCCGAAATCGCTCTCCAGCCCCCAGATGGCGACCAGGAGCTCGCGCGGCACGCCGAAGCGCTGCTCGATGCGGCCGAGCAGGGCGGCGTGGCGGACGAGAAGCTGCTTGCCGCGGCTGATGCGGCCCTTGGTGACGCGGGTCGCCGCATACTGCTCGAAGCTCTTCTGGAACGTGCTGCGCTGGCGGCGGTCGAACGCCAGCACCGCGCCATCCTGGGTAACGCCGGCAAAGGCGGCATCGACCACCCCGCGCGACACGCCCTGGCCCTGGGCCTCCCGCCCCATGGCGGCGAGGAAGGCGTTGAAGTCGCCGCCGCATTGGGCGGCAAAGGCGGGGGTGACGGCGAGGAGGCCGAAGAGAAGGGCGAGCGCGCGAGCAAGCATGCCTGTGTCCGTCCTCGACCGTCCGCGGCAGGCTGGACGATCTGTGTTGGTTACACCAGTTCCAGCGCCGCCAGCCGCAGATCGAGCGCCGGGGCGAACGACATCGCCAGCGTCTCGTCCGGCCCGACCGTGAACTGCTCGCGATAGCCGTCGATGCCGGCGCCGCGGCGGATATGGGTCGTCAGGCTTTTCGCCTCGATCACCCAGACCTCGCGCACGCCGGCGGCGGCATAGATGCGGGTCTTGCGATCGAGGTCGTAGGCCAGGCTGCTGTCGGCAATCTCGACGGCCAGCAGCGCGGTGGCGGGCGACAGCGCCGCCAGCCCATCGGCCCGGCGGAAGAACACGAAATCCGGCTCGACGAAGGTGTCCTGGTTCAGGCGGAAGGTGGTTTCCTGGGCCAGCACGATGTCGTCCGGCAGCCGGCGGTTCCAGAAGCGCGCGAGGCTGATCTTCAGCGTCTCATGCAGGATGCCCTTGGGCGACATCGGGACGATCTCCCCGCCGATCAGCTCGAACCGCTCGTCCTCGGCGAGGACTCCGGCCTCGACCATCGCCTCGATCTCGGCCACGCTCCAGCGCCGCCGCATCAGGCCCTCGGCGGCCTGGGTGGTGAGGGGGAGATCGGGCGTGCGCAGGTGCGTGTTCATGCGTGCAAGGCTACCACACCCTCGGGGCGGCTCAACGCACGAGTGCGCGCCGCGAGCCGGGGGAGCGGCGGTGCCCGGCCGCGCGCGTCGCGCCCGTCAACGAAAAAAGACCGCGAGCCAGATCGTCGCCGGCTCGGCCTGGGTGACCTCGACGCGATGGCGGCAATGCGCCGGGATGTCGACGAAGTCGCCCGGCCGCAGCGCCAGCTCGCGGCCGTCCTCGAAGCGGAGCGTCGCCGCGCCGGCCAGCAGCACGACGAACTCGTCTTCGTCCTGGTCGTACCAGAAGCCCGGCGGGCTCGCCTGCCCGGTCGAGACGATGCGCTCGATCCGCACGCCGCCGCGCGCCAGCAGCGTCTCGATCACCTCGTCCGGCCCGGCGGCGGGAAGGGCGGCAAAGAGGTTGTTGGGGGGCATGGTGGCGGCTCTCGCATCCGGCGGCAGCGTTCGCGTGTAGCGCGCAATAGCGACAGCGTATTGCGCCGAACCCGTCAGAAGCATAGGGAGCGGAATACGCTGACGCTATTCCGCCCGCGGCTGCACGAACACCGAGGCCGGATCGATGCCGGGATGGTTGTCGGGCAAGAGGTCGAGCGCCATCGCCGAAATCTTGTCCATCATCTCGTCGAGCGTCGGCGCGTCGGCGGCGGCCGGGATGTCGTCGCAATGGCCGCTCCACACGAGAGCCTCCGCATCCCACACGGCAGATATCGTGAAGATCACGGGCTTGGGCATGCTCCCGACCTTGCTGCCACAGTGGTGTAGGACAGAATAGCGGAGTGTATTCCGTCCATCAATGGTTACATTGCTTGACATTAATCTTAGTCAAACAATGGCATTTCTGGCTCTGGACGACTCCAAGCTCGTGGGTGGCGCAGAACGCGATCGCTCGAAGATACGGCATCAAGCGCCTCGCTAATAATAGAAAGGCGATCAGTGAGTCGCCGTTCTGTCCATAGAGTTAAATCTCTCAAAGAATATCTTCTTGCCAATCGATCCCTGGAGCCTAATGGTGCGCCGACATCAACAAACTCTACATCGCATGGCTGTCCATAGAATTCGGTATCTAGCAAAAATGTCTTCATGATCGTTGCGATCATGCACATTTCATCAAAATCTGGCCCAGCGGACTTTCGGGGCTGCAAGTAATATATGTGAATTATCCCGTTCTCGACAAAGAGAAAGGGTATTCGATATGCGGCCCGGCGCTCTCGTCCAAACGCAAACTTCCTTGGCGAAAGGTCAAATACCTGGGTGGATCGGCCAAAGGCAAACGGTGCTGCGACATTAACGACGTCGGCGTTTGATGACCGGCCTATTGCAGTCTTTTCAAGAGAGCAGGATGCGGTAAGAAGATGGAGTCTGTGAAATCCTTTATACGCGGCTCGAATAGCTTTCGTTGCTCGTCGGTAATTAAAGGGGGCACCTTCTCTGTTAAAATAATCGGTGAACCAATCGGTTAATTCCGACACCGTTTCACCTCGCGCCCTTGCTAAATCAGGGACAGGAGGCGTCGGAAGTCGATGACTCATGTTGCCATTCTCCGTTCACGATCTGTCCAGTATAGCGCATCCTTACCTTTGAACCAAGTGGAGATCAGTTCGTTGGGGATAATCATGCCCGGTACGGCCTGCTTCTCAGCTTGACTCCAAACAATATCCCAAGGCCCGCCCTTCTCGTGTGTCAGATGAGAGAGCTTGAAGGGGTGAAATTTAGAGTAATAGTCATAAATATTTTCAAGAAAGTCTGATGTATATTCATCGAAGTCATAAGGGGTTGGTACAAATTTCAGCAGTTTTGGATCAAAGGAATGTGCCCGTCTGTCGATTTCCCTTTCCCCATATTCCTTAAATTGATCGTAAACAACTCGATTTACGGGGCCGTGGCGCCAAGCTTCAAACGGCTGCGCAACAAGAGGTGCATTGTGTTTTGCTAAGTACCATGCGTGAGAAAAGTACAATACTTTCAGTAGGGTCATTATTGTTAACGTCATGCCCTGCTCGGCCGCGCGGTCGAGAAAAAAGTTGGCTATGGCGCGCGCATCATACATATTTCACATGATAGAACAAATAAAGAACGCGGCAAGTGTTCTGAGTTTAATTTCAAAAAGATTCTTCGCTCGCAGTGGCGCCTCGCCCCAGGACAAGCCGGGGGCGAGGACGTGGCTCAATTATCCAAGAAGCTCCTGAGCTTCCGGCTCCTTGACGGATGCTTCAGCTTCCGCAGCGCCTTGGCTTCGATCTGGCGGATGCGCTCGCGCGTCACGCTGAACTGCTGGCCGACCTCTTCCAGCGTGTGGTCGGTGTTCATGCCGATGCCGAAGCGCATGCGCAGCACGCGCTCCTCGCGCGGCGTCAGCGACGCCAGCACCCGCGTGGTGGTCTCGCGCAGGTTCGACTGGATCGCCGCGTCGATCGGCAGGATCGCGTTCTTGTCCTCGATGAAGTCGCCGAGGTGCGAATCCTCCTCGTCGCCGATCGGGGTCTCGAGCGAGATCGGCTCCTTGGCGATCTTGAGAACCTTGCGCACCTTCTCCAGCGGCATGCCGAGCTTCTCGGCCAGCTCCTCGGGCGTCGGCTCGCGGCCGATCTCGTGCAGCATCTGGCGCGAGGTGCGCACGATCTTGTTGATCGTCTCGATCATGTGCACCGGAATGCGGATGGTGCGGGCCTGATCGGCGATCGAGCGGGTGATCGCCTGCCGGATCCACCACGTGGCGTAGGTCGAGAACTTGTAGCCGCGGCGGTACTCGAACTTGTCGACCGCCTTCATCAGGCCGATATTGCCTTCCTGGATCAGGTCGAGGAACTGCAGGCCGCGATTGGTGTATTTCTTGGCGATCGAGATGACGAGGCGAAGGTTGGCCTCCACCATCTCCTTCTTGGCCTGCCGGGCTTCGCGCTCGCCCTTCTGCACCATCTGGACGATCTTGCGGAACTCTTGGATCTCAAGTCCCGTATCGGTGGCGAGATTGTGGATGTCGCCGCGGATGTTCTTGATGCCGTCCTTCTCGTGGGTGATGAAGTTCTTCCAGCCGCGGGCGCCGAGCTTGGAGACGCGGAGCAGCCACTTGGGGTCGAGCTCCGAGCCCTGGTAGTTGCGCAAAAAGTCGGCGCGGTCGACGCCATAGCTCTCGGCCAGACGCATCAGGCGGCCTTCGAGCGAGATGAGGCGCTTGTTGATGTCGTAGAGCTGCTCGACCAGGGCGTCGATGCGGGCCTGGTTGAGGGAGAGGCTCTTGACCTCGACGACGATGTCGTCCTTCAGCTTCTTGTACTTGCGCTCCTGGGCCGGGGAGAGCGTCAGGTTCTTCAGCTTGTTCTTGACGTTCTCATCCTGCAGCCGGCGCAGCTTGGTGTAGTTGTCGGCGATGGTGTCGAAGGTCTTCAGCACCGCCGGCTTGAGCTCGGCCTCCATCGCCGCCAGCGACAGCGAATTCTCCAGATCGTCCTCGTCGTCGAACTCGGTCGGCTCGGGCACCGGCGGCTCGGTCTCGGCGATCGGCGGGGCGACGTCGGCCGCCATCTTCGGCACGTCCGACAGCGGGCTGCCCTCGGCCGCCGGCGGGTTCTTGCCCTCCGGCCCGGCATAGGTCGCTTCGAGGTCGATGATGTCGCGCAGGAGGACCTTGCCCTCCATCAGCTCTTCGCGCCAGATGATGATGGCCTGGAAGGTCAGCGGGCTTTCGCACAGGCCCGCGATCATCGCCTCGCGGCCGGCCTCGATGCGCTTGGCGATGGCGATCTCGCCCTCGCGCGACAGCAGCTCGACCGAGCCCATCTCACGCAGATACATGCGCACGGGGTCGTCGGTGCGCTCGGACGGCTCGGACTTGGTCTCGGCGCGCGCCGGGGTGCGGGCGGAGGTGGCCTCGACGAGGTCGCCGCCCTCGGGCTCCTCCTCCTCGGCCGCCTGCTCGGCCTCGGCCTGCTCCTCGACCTCGGCCTCCTCGGCCTCGATGACGTTGATGCCCATCTCGTTGAGCATTGCGAGGGTGTCCTCGATCTGCTCGGAGGTCACCTCCTCGGAGGGCATCACCTCGTTCAGCTCGTCATAGGTGACATAGCCACGCTTCTTGGCGAGCTTGATCATCTTGCGGACGGCGGCATCCGAAAGGTCGAGCAGCGGGCCGTCCGGGGTATCGGTCTCCTTCTCCGGAGCCTGCCCCTCTTCCTTCGGCTTCGCCGCCTTGGGCGCTGCCGCCAGAACAGCCTTCGCCTTGCTCTTGATCGCCATCTCGTCTCGTCTCCCAGGCAGGAGTCCCGCCGCCCGCCCCGCCGGCGGTTACGGACATCCTGCGAACGCTTGACTCGGCTGCCGGCGGATGAAGCCGTCGAGCCGTCTTCCGATCGCCACCCGCCCCGCCATCGGGCGCGGGGCATTGGCGAGCCGGCCTCCCCGGATCACGCGGCGATCCGCCGGAAGCCGTATCAAGTCCCGTACGGCGGCAGGGTTCGGCCCTGAAGTCCGATCTCGGGCCATCCGCGTTCGAGCGGCTTGGTCCGGATTGCCCGATTTTCGGCTGCCCGATTTCCGGCCGCCCGAGTCCCTGCCGTCCAAATCCTGCCGGCGTGCCCGGCCGCCTTCCGTGCGCCCTGCGACAGCCGAAGCCCCGCGCGGGCTCCGGCCCTCGCGAGGCGGTTCGGTCGCTTCGAATCCACTTGTCGGTGGACACGATTAAATCCGCCTTAACCCTGCCCGCGAACCACGCTAACAATGCAAACCCGAGGCGTTCGGGCACCGGCCGATCGTGCGGTTTCCGGTTGGCAAGGCCGGAAGCCGTATCAGAAGCCGCGCGATGTGCGGCCCGATGCTGCGCCGAACCCCTCGATCAAAGCTTCGGTTCCCTCGATGGCCGCAAGTCGTGCCTGAACGTCACGCAGCCACGCCAGCGACCCCTCGTCCTGGGCCTTGGCGTGGGCCTCCTCCGCCTCCCGAAGCTCCCTAGATAGCGTACGTTTCTTGTGATGCAAGCCGACCACGTGGGTCCAGCAGGCCTCCACGTCGGCGGGCGCCGCCTCCGGCCGGGCCGGCCAGTCGGCGGCGTGGGTCACCGCGCGGCGCACCCGCTCGAGCGCGTCGTCGGCGCCGAACCGCGCCAGCGCCGCGGCCAGCGCGTCGGCATCGGGCGGCACCTCCTCGGCTGCGGCGTCCAGCAGGGCGCGGCGCAGCCGGTCGCAGTCGCGGTGGGCGAACTCCAGCTCCGCCAGCTCCTCGGCGTGGTGCTGCAGCAGCCAGGGGTGGGCGAGGAAGATCGACAGCACCAGCGCCTCGCGGGCCGGAATGGCGGCCGCCGCCCCCCGCACCAGGGCGCTGAGCTTGAGGCTGGAGCCGCGCGGGGCGAGCTCGGTCGCCGTCGGCATCAGCCTGACCACGCTGCCGTTCGGCCGGCGGAACTGGCGCGGCCCCGGCAGGCCGCCGCGCCCCCGCCATGCCCCCGGCCCCCCCCCGGCAGCCGGGCTTGATCGCTGAAACAATTGCGCGGTGCGGGCGGCGAGATCGTCGCGGTAATGCCGGCGCACCCGCTCGTCGGCGATGGTGCCGAGCACCGTGGCCAGCCGCGCCTCCAGCGCCGCCCGCCGCTCGGGGGTGTCGATCTGCGCGTCCTGGCTTTCGCGCTCCCACAGCATATCGGCGAGCGGGCGGGCCTGGGCGAGAATCGCCTCCACCGCCGCCCGGCCGCCCGCACGCACCAGATCGTCGGGATCCTGCCCTTCGGGAAGCGTGGCGAAGGCGAGGCTCCGGCCGGGCTCGAGCCGCGGCAGCGCGAGATCGACGGCACGGAAGGCGGCGCGCAGGCCGGCCTTGTCGCCGTCGAAGCACAGGATCGGCTCGGCACTCATCCGCCACAGCGCGGAGAGCTGGTCCTCGGTCAGCGCCGTGCCGAGCGGGGCGACGGTGGCCTCGAACCCGGCAGTGACCATGGCGATGACGTCGATATAGCCCTCGACCGCGATCACCCTCGCGCCGTCATGGGCGGCCGCGCGCGCCGGGCCGCCATTATAGAGTGTCGCGCCCTTGTGGAAGAGCGGCGTCTCCGGCGAGTTCAGGTACTTGGCCGGGGCATCCTTGGCCAGCGCCCGGCCGCCGAAGGCGATCACCCGGCCCTTGAGGTCGAGGATCGGGAACATCACCCGGTCGCGGAAGCGGTCGAACGGCACCGGGATGTCGTCGCCGGCAATCAGGAGCCCGGCCTCGACCATGTCGGGGATGGGCACGCCGGCCTCGGCCAGATGCTGCTTGAGGGCTGAGCGGTCGTCGGGCGCGAAGCCGAGGCGGAACCGCTGCTGGGTGGATGGCGACAGGCCGCGATCGGCAAGGTAGCCGCGCGCCCGCGCGCCGGCCCGGCTCTGCAGCGCGCCCTCGAAGAACCGGCAGGCGAGTTCCATCACCTCGTGCAGGGTGCGGCGGCGGACCTCCTTGGCGGCGTCGTCGGCGCTGGGCTTGGGCAGGCTGACGCCTGCTTCCGCGGCAAGCCGCTCCACCGCCTCGGGGAAGGAGAGGCCCTCGACCTCCATCAGGAAGGTGAAGATGTCGCCATGCTTGCCGGAGGAGAAGTCGTGATAGAAGCCCTTCTGATCGTTGACGAAAAACGACGGGCTCTTCTCGGCGTTGAACGGCGACAGGCCCTTGAACTCGCGCCCCGCGCGCACGAGCTTCACCTTGCGGCCGACGACGTCGGACACCCGCAGGCGGGCACGGATTTCATCGAGGATCTGGGGCGAGAAGCGCATGGTTTGTGGAACGGGGGCGCTGCGGGGGCTCTCACGTCAACCCGGCATTGTCGCGTATGGCACCCCTGTGGCGCCAAAATAGGGCGCGGACCGGATGGGGTTATCCCCGCTGACCACAGGGGCTCTGCCAAATGGTCTTGCATAAATACCTACGTTTGTATATACACCCCGATGGGTTGCCGCGTTCGTGCTCCTATTCAGGGAAGAGAGAGCGTTGATACCCGAACAAACTCAAGTCGATGAAGTTACTTCCAAGAAAATAAGCTGACAACGCACAAACGCACAAACGCACAAACGCACAAACGCACAAACGCACAAACGCACAAACGCACAAACGCACAAACGCACAAACGCACAAACGCACAAACGCACAAACGCACAAACGCACAAACCGCAAACGCACAAACGAGCTTGGAGCTGAAAAATGAAACTTAGATCCATCTGCTATTCCGAGAAGGGTTCCGGAAATGCTCGTGAATATTACTGGCGACAGTCTCTCGCTCCATGGATTTGAATGGGACGAGTTGAAGCGGAGCGTAAATGTCCAAAAGCATGGTATCGATTTTACTGATGCGATCCGTGTCTTTGAGGATGATCGTGCAATTTCCGTGAGGACATACTCCGGAAGCGACAGTGTGCGTTGGGTAACTGTTGGATTGGTGGATGGGCGGCTCGTCGCCGTGATCCATGCGCAGCGCAACGACCGGACCCGAATCATTTCGGCGCGGGCTGCCCGTAACGAGGAACACAAAGTATATGGACCACCGTGAACAGATCGTCCGGCTGGTCTCGCTGCTGCCCGATGGCGAATACGTTGTCGAGCTGCCCGATGGCCGGCTGGAGAAGCGCAAGTCGGAGACCGACTGGGATCGCGTCTCCAAAATGACCGACGCCGAGACCGAGGCGCTGGTGGCGGACGATCCCGATTGGCAGGACTTCCGCGACATCGACTGGTCGAAGGCCGAGGTGGTGGTTC
Organism: Blastochloris tepida; assembly: GCF_003966715.1. Classification (NCBI taxonomy): domain Bacteria; kingdom Pseudomonadati; phylum Pseudomonadota; class Alphaproteobacteria; order Hyphomicrobiales; family Blastochloridaceae; genus Blastochloris; species Blastochloris tepida. The sequence goes on along the minus strand of NZ_AP018907.1, from coordinate 3,295,682 downwards.
CCGCCAACAAGGTGCCGATCTCGATCCGGCTCGACCCCGACGTGCTCGACTTCTTCAAGGCGGCCGGACCCGGCTATCAGAAGCGCATCAACGCGGTGCTGCGCGCCTATATGCGCGCGCAGACGCCGAAGCCCGCGCGGTCCGCCGGTACGCCCGCGCGGGCCACGAAGACCAAGCCCAATCCCAAGACCGGGACATGAGCGGTACCCGACCGACGCGTTCAGGCCGCGCCGCGGCGGCGCTGTCCACGCCAGGAGCGGAAAGGCCGCCACCGGCGTTGATGCCGCGAGATCCATCCGGTATGGTGCGTCCGCGTCGGCACCCGTAGCTCAGCTGGATAGAGCGTTGCCCTCCGAAGGCAAAGGTCACACGTTCGAATCGTGTCGGGTGCGCCAGTCATTTCGAAGGTCTGCTGAAGATCGCACATGCTGGCCGGCTGATTGTCGCAGGCGGCTCGCAAGATCCATCAATCGCAAGATCCATCACAGGAACAGCCCCCGACCGCTGACGCCTGGGGATGTTGACTTTGGGGAAGTTGACTCTCGCGAATTTTCTCGCCCGGAATCAAAGGCCTCGCGAAAATCCGCGACGGGTGCCAGCCGCCGGCTTTCGCGCCCGGTGGGAGCCGCCGCCGGTTGCAAGCGCGCCGGCTGCAAACGCTTGCGAGCGCGTCCTGTCCGCAGGCACGGCTCGCAGTTCGCTCACCGGTTGGAAGTCGGGTTGGCGGGGCCGGCCTCGGGGCGCGGCAGGCGGTCCTTTGGGGTTGAGCGCGGTGGACGCAAAAAAGAACCCCGGCCGGAGCCGGGGTTCAGGAGATGGGATGACGTAATCAGATCGTGTCCGGCAATCAGTAGCGAGCCGACACGGCCGTCGGGCCATTGAAGCGATAGTTCACGCCGATCTTGACCGCACTGATATCGGTATCGAGCTTGAAGGTCTGCGCCCACGGGCCGTAGTCAAGAATGTAGGTCTTGCCGCCGAAGTCGTAGTAGTCATACTCGAGGAACGCCGTCCAGTTGGGGGCGAAAGCGTATTCGACGCCAAAGCCGAGGGTCCAGCCGGATCGGGTGTCGCTGTGCTTGCCGTAATAGTCGTCCGTCGCGATGCCTTCGCCGAAGTCGCGTCTTTCGGTCAGCTGGTTGGAATGGGAGAAGTCGGCCCACGCCGCGCCGCCCTTGATGTAGAACAGCGCGCGGTCGGCGGAGAAGCCGATCCGGCCGGTCAAGGTGGAGATCCACTGCGATTCCGACTTCACGGTTCCGCTGAAGCGGCGGGCGCCGCCATCGTAGGTGCCGGCATACGAGCTGCTGCCTTCGAGGCTGGCCCAGGCGATGTCGGCCTGGACGCCGACGATGAAGTTGGTGGGGAACTGGTAATCGTAGCCGATCTGCAGACCGCCGAGGAACCCGTCGAAGTCCGGGCTGAAGTTGGACCAGGACTCATCGGAATTGGTCCAGTCGTCGCTGCCCCATCCGTAGCCGATGAAGCCGCCGACATAGAAGCCGGTCCAGGTCGGCGCCGCCGGAACCGGGGTGTAGGGCACCGACTTGCGCGCCAGATCCGCGGCCGACGCGGTCCCGGCCAGCGCAGTCGAGGCGAGCAGTGCAATAACGAGACGACGCATCATAGCCTCCGTGCAGAACAATCTGACGTGGCATATGGGTAACATCGGCGTACCGAAGGTTGAAAGATGGAGCGCGAGGTCTGCGCTGCATTTCCTGGATGTGTTGTGCCTCGGCAACAATTTTAAATGGCGCAATGGCCTGCCATCGGCAGTGCCGGATTCCGGTGAGGTGTCTCCTCCCTGCCTCGACCGCGCCCGTCGCCTGATCCCGGTGGCGGCGATGCCTGGCCGCTGGTTCGGTTTGCCTGCTCTCGTTAATGATTTGATTCCAAAGGAGAATCTCTGAGACCGCTTGGCGCCGCTCCGGGGTTTGGTCGCCTTGCCGGTCTTGCCGGCGGCGGCGTTTTCGTGCGCGCGCTCGGGCGTGGGTGCGGCCGGATGCGGCGCCGTGATGCGGCTTCCGGCCGTGCAGGCCTTCGAGCCGTCGTCCGATCGCCGAGAAATCCTCATCCGATCGAGTTTTTTCGGCGAGACCGTTTCCGGCATCCCGAAGAGACCAACCGGAAACCATATGGTACCAACGGCCCCGGACGCTCATGCGCAGGGTCGTTGGGTCTCGCTGGTTTTCTCATGCGAAATCAATGATTTCGCAAAAGTCTGCGACCAGAGAAAACGGTCCGCATTGGCGGCCGCTGATATGATGCGTGGTGCGGGGAGGGTGCGTGAACGGCAAACGGGATTTGCGCCTGGATCTATTCCGGGGGCTCGCGCTGTGGCTGATCTTCCTCGACCATATTCCCTCGAACGTGGTCAGCTGGATCACCATCCGAAACTTCGGGTTCAGCGACGCGACCGAGATCTTCGTGTTCATCTCGGGCTACACGGCCGCCTATGTGTATGGCGCGTCGATGCGGGAGCAGGGCTTCGTGGTGGCGAGCGCCCGCATCCTGCGCCGGACGTGGCAGGTCTACGTTGCCCATATTTTCCTGTTCTGCATCTATATGGCGCAGATCGCCTATGTGGCGCGAAGCTTCGAGAACCCCCTCTATGCGGAGGAGATGGGGGTGTTCGAGTTCCTGAGGGAACCCGACGTCACGCTCGTCCAGGCGCTGCTGCTGAAGTTCAAGCCGGCAAACATGGATGTTCTGCCGCTGTACATTGCTCTGTTGGCGTTCTTTCCGCCGTTCGTCTGGTTGATGCTGCGCCGGCCGGCGCTGGCGCTCGCCGGCAGCATCGCGGTCTATGCCGCCAGCAAGGTGTTCGGCCTCAACGTCCCGGCCTATCCGAGCGGTCACTGGGTCTTCAATCCGTTCGCGTGGCAGCTCCTGTTCAGCCTTGGCGCCTGGTGCGCGCTCGGCGGCTTTGCCCGGATCGGCAGGCTCGTCCGCTCGCGCGCCGTGGCCGTTGCGGCGGTGGCGTACCTCGTGGTCTCGTTTGCGGTCGTGCTGACCTGGTACGTCCCGGCATGGACCGCGTTCGTGCCGAAGGGGCTGGCCGAATGGATGTACCCGATCGACAAGACCAATCTCGACGCGCTGCGGCTCCTGCATTTCTTCGCGCTTGCGGTGCTCACGGTGCGGGTCGTGCCGCGTGACTGGCCCCCCTTGCGCGCGCCCTGGCTGCAACCCGTCATGCTGTGCGGCCGGCATTCCCTGGAGATCTTCTGTCTCGGCGTGTTCCTCGCCTTCGCCGCGCATTTCGTCATCGTCGAGATCAATGACGGCGTGGCGATGCAGGTGGCCGTGAGTGCTGCGGGCATTGCGCTGATGGTTCTGGTCGCCGCCCTCATGAGCTGGTTCAAGCAGATCGAGGGGCGCAACCGGGCCGTTGGCTCGCCCGGCGCCGATGCGGCAAGGAGGTCATCATGAAGCGCGCCCGCCGGCTTGCGGCAAATGCCTTGATGGCGGTGTCGCTTCTCGCGGCCCCGGCCGCGGCCGAGCAGGATGCCTGCGAGGTGACGGACGGTCTGGTGCAGGCCGCGTTTCCGATGCCATACGCCGCGGAGGCGGTCGCCGCGAAGCGGTTGGAGGTCGCCGTGATCGGCAGCGCGTCCTCGGTGCTGGCCGGCAAGGCCGGGACCGGCAGGGCCTATCCGGCGCAGCTCGAGGCGGCCCTTGCGGCGGCGCTGCCGGGCGTCGCTGTCCGGGTGACCACCCACGCGAAATCGAAGCAGAGCGCGTCCGAGCAGGAGACGACGATTGGCCGCCTGCTCGCCGGCCGGAAGCCAAGTCTGGTCGTCTGGCAGACCGGCACGGTCGATGCCATCCGCGCCATCGATCCGGAGGAGTTCCGCGACGCGCTCGAGCGCGGCGTCGAGACCCTGCAGGCGCAGGGTGTCGATGTGGTGCTGATGAATATGCAGTTCAGTCCGCGCACCGAGACGATGATCTCGCTCGGCCCCTATGCCGACCAGATGCGCTTCGTCGCCCTGCAGCGGTCGGCCAACCTGTTCGACCGTCTTGCGGTGATGAAGGACTGGAACGAGCGCGGCACCTTCGACCTGTCGGTCGAGACCCGGAAGATCGACATGGCCGCCGATGTGCATGCCTGCATCGGCAGGCTGCTGGCCCGTCTGGTCGTCGAGGGAATCGCCCTGCCGACGTCCGGCCAGACGGCGAAATAGCCGGCCAGGATAGTGGGCCAGGACAGTGGGTCAGGGCGCCCGATCGGCCTGCGTCTCCGCGACCGGACCCAGCGGTGCGCGTTCGCGGCCGTTGGTGTCAGCCCGGCGGGGTCGGCACCACGCGGTAGAGCTGGAAGCGGGCGCCCTCATAGACCATCGTCATCCAGGCCGGCGCCGGGTTCTCGTCGCCGCGCTCGGTATAGAGCAGATAGACGTAGTCGAACCGGCTCGGCCAATCGTCCCAGTAGTTCTGCACCGCATCGACGCTGCGCAGCGAGGAGGCGACGAGCTGGCTCTCCGAGGGCGGCGTGCCGTCCTCGATGTCGGCATGGTCGCGCCACGCCGGCTTGATCTGCAGGATCTGCTTGCCGCGCACCGTGAAGGCGGTGGTGACCAGCGCCGACTTCTCGATCATCGCCAGGCACGCGGCGTGGGACAGGCCGAGGTCGCGCACGTCGTCGGCCTGGGCGTTGTCGGCATACGCCACCAGCACCTTGGCGCCGCGGTCGATCATCTGCACCGACTGCCGGAACGAGTCGGTCCAGCGGGTCAGGTGCCGCCACGTCACCTGCACTTCGAGCACCCGCACCGCCAGCAGCGCCACCAGCACGATGCAGAACGCCCGCATCGTCCAGCGCCGGTGCAGATCGAGATCGGCGAACGCCACCGCCATGAAGGCCAGCGCGATCGGCAGCCGCTGGTCAGCGAAATAGGAGCCGAACAGCACGCGCGGCAGCGCCAGATAGACGATGGCGCCGACCGCGAACACGATCCAGGCCGAGGGGTGCAGCTTCAGCAGGCCGTGGCGCGCCGCCCAGCCGGCGGTGATCGCCACCGCCGCGGTGAGGCCGAACGCCACCACGTCGGAATAGACCTGGATGACGGTGACGAGGCCGTCGATCTTGCCGGTCGGCTCCCATTCGTTCTGCGTCGCCAGCCCCCAGGTCGGGCTGCGCACCAGCAGCACCGGCACGATCAGGAACGGCAGCCCGCCCAGGACGAAATCGAGGATGCGCCACGGCCGCGGCGCCTCCGATGTGGTCAGCCGCCAGATCTCGAAGCCGAGAAGGCCGATGGCGTAGAGCCCGACCGCGAACAGGTGGCAGATGTAGAGCAGGCCCACCACCGCCGTCGCCAGCACCAGCCGCAGCGGCAGCCATGCCTCGCGCCAGTGCACCCAGGCGGCGAGGCCCCAAAGCGCGAGGCCGATGCCGAACAGATAGTTCATCAGCCCGAGCAGGAAGGCGCCGCTGTAGAGCAGCGGAAAGGCGATGAACGGCCACGCCGACCAGCCGCCGAACAGCACGCGGTTCAGCACCGTCGTGCCGGACATGATCATTAGGAAGGTCAGGATCGTGAAGGCCTGGCCGGCCGTGTAGATGTCGACCACCCGGTCGATCCACGGCACCACCAGATCCATCATCAGATTGGGGATGATGTGCCAGTCGAGCTCGTAGAAGCGCGCGAGGTCCGGGTCGCGGTCGAGCACGGCGATGACATGCATGCGCGCCAGATGGTTCGGATAGTCCGACAGCGGCGGCACCGGATGGGTCAGGATCGGGATTGCCGCCAGCGTCGCCAGCGCCAGGAACAGGGCGGCAAGCTGGGGGCGTGTGAAGCGGGACGCGGTCGGGCGTGAGGTCTGCCGGGGGCTGATCATGGGCGAGGCAATGGCGCGCGTCGGGGATGCGCAAGGGGGCTGGCGGCTCGGCCGCATTGGAGGGGGGCTCGCGGCTTCGCCGCATTCAGGCGTCTTCCGCAAGGGGGTGCGTCCCTGCGGCCGAAAGCGCGGCACCTCACACGGTTTCCGGCCGACCCCTTCGGGGTGCCGGGAACGGTCTCGCCGGAAACCCGCCGTGGCGAGCGGGCGTTCCGGCGACCGGGATACGGTTATCCGGCCGGATCAGCCGGACGCCGCATCAAGGGCTTGAAGATTGCGGCCCGGGTCCACCGGGTCGCGGTACGCTCTAGCATCAGAGAGTGTGGCGCGACACCGTTGAGCAGAATGGAGCCATTCTAGAGCATTTTCCGCACAAGTGGATACCGGTTGTGCGAAAGAAAATGCGACAAACCAGAAACTTAGAGCGTCCGATCTGATGCAGTCAGATCGGATCGCGCTCTAAGGCGGCCGGGCCCGTCACGTGCAATCCGGCCGATCCGGCCGAAGCCTCGCAGGCCGGTCGCCGCACAATCCTTTTCAGATCAGGGGCTTTTCGCCGGGATCGGTTCCGGGGTCCCGAAGGGATCATCCGGAGACCGGATAATGCCGCCGCGCCGGTTGTCGTCCGCCCGGCCGCCCAGTATAGACCCCCAGTGCGCCGCGTCTTCTTCCCCACCCCCGATCAACGCTATGCCCGCCGCATGGCCCGGATCGACCGTTGGTCCCGCCCGATCGACGGGCCGGTGGCGCGCGCCCAGGCCTGGGCCAACATGCTGCTGGCCGACCACGGCGTGTTCCGCCTGTTCTGGAAGAACCGCCACCGGGTGACCGACAAGCTCTCGCGGTCGAACCAGCCGGCGCCGCACGACATCGCCGCCTTCGCCCGCATGGGCATCCGCACCGTGGTCAATCTGCGCGGCGGGCGCGAGTTCGGCAGCTATCCGCTGGAGGTCGAGGCCTGCGCCCGCCACGGCCTCAAGCTGGTCGACCTGCCGGTGCGCTCGCGCGAGCTGCCGCCGCGCGAGGACATCTTCGCGGCCGAGCGGCTGTTCGCCACCATCGAGTATCCGGCGGTCATCCACTGCAAATCGGGCGCCGATCGCGCCGGCTTCGCCGCCGCCCTCTTCCTCGTTCTGCACGAGGGGCGCCCGGTGGCCGAGGCCGCCGGCCAGTTGTCGACGCGCTACGGCCATTTCCGTCAGTCGCGGACCGGCGTGCTCGACGCCTTCTTCGAGACGTATCTCGAGCGCAATGCCAAGGCGCCGATCGAGTTTCGCGACTGGGTGGCGAACGACTACGATCCGGTAGAAATCCGGCGGGCATTTCACGAGGACAGGCTGGCCAGCTTCTTCGTGGACAAGATTCTCCGCCGCGAATGATCCTGACGCGCATCAGGAATTATTCTTAGTCTACTTGGCGCAGATCGGCATTCGGCGCCGCGCTCGGAACCAGCATCCGCCGCTGGCGTTCTACCCCTGTCGGGGATTCAAGCGCTTCACGGACATGCCGGCGTCTGTTCAGAAGACGAGCGAAGATGCACGGCGGCGCATGCGGCGCCAGCCTGCAAGGTTCCTGACAGCCGCGGCGGTCCTGCTGCCGATCACCATTTTCGTGGCCGAAGGGGTGCTGGACTATCGGCAGACGGTCGAGCAGGTCCGCACCGATGTCGAGGCCAGGACCGAGGCCCTCGCCAACCATGCCGAGGCGGTGCTGCGCGGCATCCGCTTGGCCATGGCGCGGGTGGAGGATCGCGTCGCCACGCAGCCGTGGGAGGCGGTCCGCAACTCGGCGGAGCTTCGCGCCGATCTCGACGCGGTGCAGGCCGCGATCCCCGAGATCGAGTCGATCTATGTGGCGGGGCCGGATGCCCGCCGGGTTGCCGGCGGCGGCGTCTTCCCGGTGCTGCCGGGCGAGGAGGCCCATTCTGAACCGAGCGTCGCCGAACCAAGTGTTGCCGAAACGGGCGCCGCGCTCCGCGTCGGGGACGGCGCGGCCCTGCCCGAGGGTGGGGCGGCGGCCTTCACGCTGAGCCGTCCGCTCCGGCCCGGCAGCCGGTTCACCGGCACGGTCGGGGTGGCGGTGGCGGCCCTGCCGTTCGAAGCGCTGTTCCGCTCGGCGGGCGGCGGCCGCGACGCGACGGTGGCGCTGGTGCGCAGCGACGGCACGGTGCTGGTGCACCAGTCCCGGCACGATGGCCGGATCCCGTACCACGCAGCGGGCGGTCCGCTGTTCGCCGCGCGCGCGGCGGGGGGGCTCTCCGCAACCGTCGAAAGCATCGAAAGCGGCGCCGCGCCCGATGCCGCCAGCGGCATCGCCGCCGTCCGCAAGCTCGACGGGGCGCCGCTCGCTGTGGCCTATTCGGTGCCGGCCAGCGCCGTCCACGGTCCCTGGCTGCAGCGGATGGCGGCGCTGGCGGCGCTCGCGGTCATGACCAGCATCACCTTGATGTGGGCCGGCCGGCGGGCGCTGCAGGACGCCAGATCCGAGCTCGATCTCGGCCGCGCCCGCCTCGAAGGCGTGGTGCGGGCCATGCCGATCGGCGTCATCGTCGCCGAGGCGCCCTCGGGGCGGCTGGTGCTGGCCAATGATCAGGTCGGCCGCATCCTGCGCGCCCCGGCCGATCCGGCAAGCGGCATCGAGGCCTATGCCAAGCTCGTCGGCTACCATCCGGACGGGCGGCGGCTCGCGCCCGAGGAATGGCCGCTGGCGCGCGTGCTGGGCAGCGGCGAGAGCGCGCCCGAGCAGGAAATCCGCATCGTGCGCGGCGACGGCAGCCGCGGCATCATCGCCGCCAATTCCGCGCCGGTGCGCGACCGGTTCGGCGAGGTGGTCGCCGCGGTGGTGGCCTTCTACGACGTCACCGCGCGCAAGGATTCGCAGGCGCGGGTCGAGATGCTGATGCGCGAGACGCTGCATCGCGCCAAGAACCAGCTTGCCGTGGTCGAGGGCATGGCCCGCCAGACCGGCCGCGTCGCCAGCGGCATCGACGACTTCCTCGACCGCTTCTCCGAGCGCCTGCAGGGCCTCGCGCTGACTCAGACGCTGCTGGTCGAGCGGCAATGGGCGAGCGTGCCGCTGAAGGATCTGCTGATCGCTCAGATGACGGCGTTTCCGGCGCCACTCGGCGACCGCATCGACCTCGACGGCCCGGAGGTGGAGGTGGCGCCCGAGCCGGCCCACAATCTCGGCCTCGCCTTCCACGAACTCGCCCGCAATGCGGTCCAGTACGGCGCGCTGTCGGACGGCGCCGGTCGCATCCGCGTCCATTGGGGCGCGGGCTCCGGCGGCCGGTTCCGGCTGGAATGGGTGGAGGAGGGCGGCCCGCCGATCGAGACGCCGCCGATCGAGCGCGGCTTCGGCTCGATGGTGCTCACCCGCATCGCGGGCGCGGCGGTGGACGGCACGGTGACCATGGAGTTCAACCGCTCCGGCCTCGTCTGGCGCCTCGACGGCAGCGCCCAGTATTTCCATTGAGGCGACGGGCGGCCCGATCTGCCAAGTTCCACCTCAAGTGGGCAGGGTGCCGTCTCGCGCCAGCACGTCGCCGGCGAGATAGAGCGAGCCGGTGACCAGCACCCGCGGCGCTGCGTCGAAGGTTCCGGCGAGGCTTGCCAGCGCTGCCTCGACATTCTCGGCCACCTCCGCCTCGAAGCCGAGCTCGCCGGCCACCTCGGCCAGCATCCCGGGCGGGCGTCCGCGCTCGTGGCCCGGCACCGGCACCGCGATCAGGCGCCGGGCGAGGCCCGCGAAGTGCCGCAGGAACGGCTCGGGCTCCTTGGTGTCGAGCATGCCGCACACCAGCGCCAGCGGCTTGGGTGCGCGCTCCTCCAGGTCGGCCAGGGTGGCTGCGACCACCTCGCCGCCGCCGGCATTGTGGCCGCCGTCGAGCCACAGCTCGGCGCCCGCCGGCAGGAGCCGGATCAGCCGGCCGGAACCCAGCCGCTGCAGCCGCGCCGGCCAGTCCGCCGCGGCGATGCCGGCCTCGAACGCCGACATCGGCAGCGCGAACCGCCCCGCCCGCAGCGCGGCGATGGCCGTGCCGGCATTCTCGATCTGGTGGCGGCCGATCAGCCGCGGCCGCGGCAGGTCGAGCAGCCCGTCCTCGTCCTGGAACACCAGCCGGCCGCCCTCCTCATGGGCGTGCCATTGCTCGCCCGAGACGAACAGCGGCGCGGCGAGGCGTGCCGCCAGCCGCTCGATCACCTCCAGCGCATCGAGCGGCTGGCGGGCGACCACCGCCGGCACCCGGCGCTTGAGGATGCCGGCCTTCTCGCGGGCGATCTCCTCGATCGCGGTGCCGAGATAGTCGGTATGGTCGAGCGAGACGGGGGTGATGACGCTGACCGCCGGCTGCTCGATGACATTGGTGGCGTCGTAGCGGCCGCCCATGCCGACCTCGAGCAGCACCACGTCGGCCGGGTGGCGGGCGAACAGCACGAAGCCCGCCGCGGTGATGATCTCGAAAATGGTGATCGGCTGGCCGGCATTGGCGCGCTCGAGCTCGCCCAGCACGGACACCAGCTCGTCGTCGCAGACGAGGCGGCCGCCGCCCCGCTGTCCAAGCCGGAAGCGCTCGTTGAACCGCACGAGGTGGGGCGAGGTGTAGACGTGCACCCGCCGGCCGGCCGCCTCGAGGATCGCCCGCAGGAAGGCGATGGTCGAGCCCTTGCCGTTGGTGCCGGCGACATGGATGACCGGCGGCAGGCTGCGGTGCGGATCGCCAAGCCGCGCCAGCAGGCGGCCGATGCGCTCCAGCGACAGGTCGATGGCTTTGGGGTGCAGGGCGCTCAGCCGGCCGAGCACAGCGTCGATGGCGGTCACGTCGGTCTCCGCGGGCGGCTTTCATTCGCCCCATGCAGCGGCGGCCCAGATCCGCCCAGCGCCCATATCGGGACGTTCGCGCCGGTGCGCAAGCGCGTGCGCAATACGGTTCCGGCCGATCCTTCAACGCGCCGGGGGCGTATTGCACCCCCCACCCCCGACCCCTCCCCGCCATTCACTGCGTTCATGGGGGGAGGGGAAAAGAGGCGCCCCTTTTCTCCCCTCCCCCCGCGAGCTTCGCGAGCGGTGGGGAGGGGTCGGGGGTGGGGGGCTCTTCGAGGCGGGCGCGAAGCCCGAAACCCGAAATTGGCCGGAAGCCGTTCCGGCTTGCCACCGAAAGAACCGACCCGCCGACGAGGAAAACGCCTCGCCGCCGGGAGCCGTTGGGGTGGGGTTGGCCCGGACACTTTCTGTTTAGCTCTCGCTCCGCCTATTCCTCGTTGCGATAGCGCTTGATGTCCATGCGCAGCTCGCCGAACAGCCGGGTCAGCCGCGCAAGATCGTGCTCCAGCCGGGCGACCCGCTCGGCGAGACTGGCGGCGGCCGGCCCCTCCGGCTCGGCCGCCTCGAAATGCACGCCGATGTCGCGGTTGCGGGTCCAGACGATCCGCACCGGCCGGCAGGCGAAATCGAGCTGCGGCACCGCCAGCTCGAAGGTCTCCGGCAGGGCGACGTCGGTCTGCACCTCGAGCCGCGCCCCGCCGACCGACACGTCGCGCACGGTGCAGTCCAGGCTGACGCTGCGGCCGGTGTGCAGGATGGTTCCCCGGTAGAACGTCCGGCGGCGCTTGGTGCGACGGCGCTCCTCGATCATCGCTGGTCTCTCCGCAATCCGCTGCCCGGTTTCGCCCAGGCGAAATCCGGCCGATCGCACGGAGCATCGCACCGGTCGCTGAAGATCCGGTTTGCAGCGGCAGCGTTCGGTGCGCGTGCGCCGAAGATCACGAAGAAATCATTCGAGCCTTTATCATGCGGTTTCGGCGCCGGCCGGCGCCGGTGCCGCGGGCTTCGCGGCCGGACCTTGCGCGAAATCCGTCACCGCCCGGCGGACCGCCGCGAACAGCCGGGCGCGGTCCTCGGTCTCCACCGCCGCCTCGATCTCGGCCACCAGCCGCCGCATTTCGGCCAGCGGCGGGAACACCGGCTGGGCCGCCACCACGCCGGGGATGCCGATATCGGCGGTCGGCTCCTCGCGGGCGAACAGGATCTCGTTCAGCCGCTCGCCGGGCCGCACGCCGGTGAAGGCGACCTCGATGTCGCGCCCCGGCTCGAGCCCGGACAGCCTGATCATGCGCTCGGCCAGATCGAGGATCTTCACCGGCTGGCCCATGTTCAGCACATAGACCGAGATGCGGTCCTGGTCGGGCGAGGCGTGGGGGGCGAGCGCGTGGCTCGCCGCTGTCACCACCAGATTGCACGCCTCCCGGATGGTCATGAAATAGCGCACCATGTCCGGGTGGGTGACCGTCACCGGGCCGCCGGCGGCGATCTGCGCCTTGAACTTCGGCACCACCGAGCCGTTGGAGCCCAGCACATTGCCGAAGCGCACGGCGATCAGCCGGGTCGGACCCGACGCCAGCTCGGCATCGAGCGCCTGGCAGTACATCTCGGCGAAGCGCTTGGTGGCGCCGAGCACCGAGACCGGCTCGATCGCCTTATCGGTCGAGATCATCACCATCGCCCGGGCCCCGGCGGCGACGGCGGCTTCGGCAACGTTCACCGAGCCCAGGATGTTGGTCTTCACCCCCTCGATCCAGTCGGCCTCGAGATAGGGCACGTGCTTCAGAGCGGCGGCGTGGAACACCAGATCGGGCTTGAACTCGGCCATCAGCCGGTCCATCCGCGCCCGCTCGCGCACGTCGCCGATGCGGCCCTCGACCTGGGTCGCGGGATCGAGCGCGGCGAGCGTCTCCAGCACCGCATGCAGCGCCGGCTCGGCATTCTCGACCACCATCAGATGCGAGGCGCGGTGGGCCACCACGCGCTCGCAGATCTCGGCGCCGATCGAGCCGCCGCCGCCGGTGACCAGCACCCGCCGTCCGCCGACCGCCGCCTCCAGCCGGCTGAAGTCGATCGCCACCGTCGGCCGCAGCAGCAGATCCTCGACCTCGATCGGCGCGAGGCGGATCGTTCCGCCCTCCTCCAGCGGCTGCATGCGCGAGATCGGCAGGCCGAGCTTGCGGGCGCGGGCGAGCAGGGTGTCGGGCGCGGCCTCCGGCGCCAGCGCCGAGGGGGTGACGATCAGCCGGCCGATGCGCAGGCCCCGCGCCTCGTATTCGGCGACCGTCGCCTCCAGCAGGTCGAAGCCGCCCAGCACCGGCACCGCCCGCAACGACTGGTCGTGGTCCGAGGCGTTCGGTGATAGGATGGCGATCGGCATCAGCTTCTTGATCGCGCCCGATTCGAAGGCGCGGACCACCACCTCGGCATCATGGGCGCGGCCGAGCACCAGGGCCGGCGTCGCATTCTCGACATTGGCGCCGTGGCGGGTGCGGGCATAACGGTAATAGCGATAGGCGATGCGCGGCCCGCCCAGTAGGAAGATCTGAAATACCCAGTAGAGGGCGATGGTGACCTTGCCGAAGAAGAACTCGTTATAGAATGTCGAAGATGCGAGAATGTAGTCGAGCACCAGCAGGCTGAGCGCCAGCACCGTCACCGCGCGGAAGATGCTGGAGAGGTCCGGCAGCGAGGCGAACCGCCACTTGGCGCGATAGAGCGAGAAGAACGAATAGACGAGGCTGGCATAGAACGCGAACAGCGGCAGGAACACCGCCAGCGCCGGCCAGCGGGCCTCGAGCCCCGCGGCATCGAACCGGACATAGAAGCTCGCCAGGACGGCGAGGCACGTCATCACCGCGTCGTGGATGACCACGACGAGTTGCCGAACGTTGCGGAAGGGCGTGAGCAAAGACGGTATAGGCAATGGCGTCGACTCGTTGAATACCGGCAACCGTGTCTAGCCGGGTTCGTGGGCCAACGCCACCGCGTCGATCATGCGGACGCCGGTGGCGGAGACGTGTAGATTAGCGCCCGAATCGACAAGCAAATTTTGCGGGCGCGAATTCGAGAAGACGTAGGAATATTTGCGGGAATGAAGCGCAACTTAGTCACATTTGCTACAATTATAGTTGCAATTTCAGCAATTATGCTGACCTTCTGGCTTTATGGGGCCAGCGGCATCGTTGACGCCATGCTTGGTTACTCGCCGGGGGCGATCCTGTCGGCCCTGGCATTCCTCGGCCTCAACTACGTCATCGCCTTTGCCAGGTTTCTTTTTGTCATCAGGCATTTGTCGGGCGAGCGGCTCGGCTGGAGGCCGGCGTTCGCCGCCTACAATGTCGGCCAGATTTCCAGCATCTTCCTTTTCAACATCGTCGGACAGAGCCTGGGACGGGCCGCGATGCTCGCCCGCCACGGCATCGGGGTCGATGCCAGCGTCGTCGGAACCTATGTCGAGCGGCTGGTCGCCACGGCGGTGCTGGGCCTGTCCGCCGTCCTCGCCGCCATCCTGCTGTTCGGAACGATCGGCCTGACGCTCGAGGGCGGCTTCGACTATCTGCTCGCCGTCACCGTGTCGCTGAGCATTGCCGCGTTCTTCGCGTGGCTGCTGGTGCTGCGGGGCCGGCAGGAATGGCGCGTCTGCACCAGCATCGTGCCGACGGGATCGCTGCTGTGGCCGACGGTGCTCTTGACCGTGATCGCCCAGATCGCGATGGGGGCCGCCTATTGGGTGCTGCTCTCTCCCCACATCGCCGGCATCGATTCCGGCCAGATCGCCGCCGCCCTGGTGATCGTGATGTTCACCTCCAGCCTGCCGATCAGCTTCTCCGGCTGGGGAATCCGCGAACTCAGCGCCGCCAAGGCGCTGGGGCTCCTCGGCGTGGTGCCGACGGCAGCCGTCGCCGCGGCGCTGACGATCGGGACGATCTCGCTCGTCATTCCGCTGATCGGGGCCGCGGTATCCGCAATCCTGGCGCGCGTGCTGCCCGACAGCCGGCCGCCCGAGGCCGGCACCGCCGAGCGGGTCGCGGTCCCGGGCGCCGCGGCGCTCGTCCTGATCCTGGCGTTCGCGACCGCCATCCTGGTCCTGTTCCAGATTCGCGTACCGTTCGAGAACCATGTCGCGACGGTCAGCCCCGGCGATGCCGCGGCGCTCACCGCGCTCGGTCTTGTCGGCTACCTGCTGTGGCGTGAGCAGCGCGGGCTCACGGTCCTGCCGCCCGCAGTGCTGGGATGCCTCGGCGTTCTGAGCCTCGTGGTCGGTTATGCCCTCTGCATCGGCTATGTCCGCTTCGGCACGATCGACTGGGCCTGGCTCAATCGCGGGCTCGGCTGGATCGTCTGCCTGGGCTATGTTTCGGTCGGCGCCGGCGTGGTTCTGGTGGCGGGCGACCGCGGGCGACTTCGCGTCCTGGCCGTGTTCCTGGTCGCGCTGCTCACGGTCTCGCTCATTCAGATCGGCCTCTATGCGGCCGCGCACCTGCAGGTGTTCGAGGAAGACTGGTTCAACAGCAGCTGGATCGAAGGCTTCGCGCTCAACCGCAACGCCTTCGGGTTTCAACTCGCCATCGGCCTCGTGGTGGCGTGGCTGTTCGTTCTGCGCGATGCCGCTCGGGGACATTGGCAGCGGCACTGGTTCTCGGCCTCCTGCCTGCTCCTCGCCACCTACCTCACCCTGTCGCGCGCGGCCTTTGTCACGCTGGGCGTGCTGATCGTGCTGGGCGTCGCCTTCGCGTCTGGGCTGCGGTGGCAGCGCCTGTCGGTGTTCGCCGCCGCTCTCGCCACTGCGACCTTGCTGGGGACGGCGGCGCCGACCCTGGAGCCGCTCAACGGCTTCGCCATGGCAATCGGCCGGCAAGTCGCGGGCGATTGGACCGCAAGCAATCCGGTCGCCGAAGCGGCCGCGAAATTGGCGGAGAACCGCCAAAGCTCCGATGCCGAGAGGTGGCAGACCATCAATGACGGTCTGGCGCTGTGGCGCCGGCATCCGCTGTTCGGGGCAGGCCTCGGCGGCTATGTTCATGAGCGGTTGCTGCGCGGCGAGAGCTTCCAGGTCGTCCACAGCGTGCCGGTCTGGCTGCTCGCCGAAGCGGGAGCGGTCGGCCTGATCCTGGCGCTGGCCGGTGCCGGCTGGGTTCTGCTCTGGCTGTGGCGGCAGCGCGACGGCCACACCGGCATCCAGGCCCGCGCGGCCGCAATGGCGCTGGCCGTGTTCGCGATCTTCGGGCTGGTTCACGACGTCTTCGCCCAGCGATCCTTCTGGTTGGTGTTCGGGCTGCTCGTCGCCATGAACCTGCCTGGGCGTTCCTCAACGACGACTGCGAGCGACGCTCCCAACCGCGAGTCACTTTCCGTCGCCGCTGGGCAAACCTGTGATCAGGATGGCATCAATCTCTTGATATCCAGAAAATGAAATCCAATCAATCTCCGCAAGTCCGTCATAAAAAATCAGCGAATCACCGCCGCGAATTCTATAATTGATATACTTTTCTCCGCAATTAATCGGATCAACATTTGTTTTAGCGAAAGATTTGTTCGTTTTGTTGACGGTAAATATTGTAATTTCTGCATCGTTCTTGAAGCGCATTGTTCTTACCCAGGATCTATCGTAGCGACTTCCCAAATAGTCCCAAAATGTCGTCATCTTGAGATGGGAAGAATCGCGTCGAACATCTTTTGATGATCCATCAACGGTGCCGATGTGCAGTTGCTCGTCGGCGCCAATCGGTACTTCGACTTCGATGTTGAGTGTGTCGCCCTGGCGGGCAAATCTCGGCGAGTGCATTTCCAAGTAAAAATCCGCGCGACCGGAAGCGGCAACAGCATGCCATTGCATCGGCCTCCCGGAGCGCGTCAGGGCGGGTTCGGGTCCTGCAATCCGCCCATCCTGCAGGGGGACGACTCCGAAGAACGGATCCAAGAAAATGTGCCTGCCGCCATCAATCTCTGCGACCACGCCGGAGTGGCCCGTCGTGTCGTCTACGATGTTGATTTGGTCCGCATCGATCCCCTGGGATTCGAGCAGGAATATCAGGGCTCGCGCCGCGGAATCGCACAGCCCGTAGGGGAACAATAGATCGACAGCTTCCTGATTGACGCGGAAAAGCGGCGGAATATGTCGACTTGATAATATGTATAAAATCGATTTGTATCTCGGGGTCTGGCTGTATCTTACGAAAGATGTGTGAATATGCCGCGTCATTTCGATCGCGAGACGATCTTTGTCTGTTGAAATCTCAGATGATGATTTTGATATGGTGGCTGCCTTTGACAGCGCGGCTATCTCAATGCCGATTTTTGTTACAATGAGAAATGTGACGGCAATCAGCGGCAAAATAAAAACTGATCGGACTATTTTCCAGACCACAACGGTGCTCCACGATCTAACGAAATACTTCTTTCGACGAGGCTGGTATGGCGTCATCACAGGAATTAAACCCTGCCGCAGCCTGAATGAATCGCACGCACGGCGTCATCGCGCGGCCGATTCCAATCCTGGGGAACACTGTCGCAGGCCGGCGGCAGATGGTCTAGACAAGGCGCATGGCCAATCCCACCACCATCACCATTCGCCGGCCGGACGACTGGCACCTGCATCTGCGCGACGGTGTCATGCTGGCCGCCGTGCTGCCCTTCACCGCCAGCCAGTTCAGCCGCGCGGTGATCATGCCCAATCTGGTGCCGCCGGTCCGCCGCGCCGCCGAGGCCTGCGCCTATCGCTCGCGCATCCTGGCGGCGCTGCCGCACGGGCTGAATTTTCACCCGCTGATGACCTGCTACCTGACCGACGAGACCGATCCCGACGATCTGATCGAAGGCCAGCGCACCGGCGCCTTCTTCGCCGCCAAGCTCTACCCCGCCAACGCCACCACCAATTCGCAGTTCGGCGTCACCGACCTCGAACGGCTGAACCGCGTGCTGGAGGCGATGGAGTTCGCCGGCATGCCGCTGCTGGTCCATGGCGAGGTCACCGATCCCGCCGTCGACATCTTCGACCGCGAGGCGGTGTTCATCGAGCGGGTGCTCGGGCCGATCCGCCGCCGCTTCCCGGCGCTGCGCATCACGCTGGAGCACGTCACCACCGCCGACGGCGTGGCCTTCGTCGAAGAGGCCGGCGAGCGCACCGGCGGCTCGGTGACGCCCCACCACCTCACCTTCAGCCGCAACGCCATGTTCCAGGGGGGCTTGCGGCCGCATTTCTATTGCCTGCCGGTCGCCAAGCGCGAGCGCCACCGTCAGGCGCTGCGCGCCGCCGTCACCTCGGGCCATCCCCGCTTCTTCCTCGGCACCGACAGCGCCCCGCATCTGCGCAGCGCCAAGGAGAGCGCCTGCGGCTGCGCCGGCCTGTTCTGCGCGCCCACCGCGCTTGCCGCCTACGCCCAGGTGTTCGCCGAGGAAGGCGCGCTGGACAAGTTCGAGGCGTTCGCCGCCGAGAACGGCGCCCGCTTCTACGGCCTGCCGCTCAATGCCGACCGCATCACTTTGACCGCCGAGGAGACCGATGTGCCGGAGGACGTGCCGGTGCAGGGGCTCGGCACGCTGCACCCCTTCCTGGGGGGAACCCGCATCGGCTGGCGCGTCGATGGTCGGCCGGTGCCCGCCCGCTCTGACGCGAAATCCGGCTGACCAAGCCGGCGTTTCGTATTCCGTTCGCCGAAAATCCCCCTTCGAGAGGGGATTTTCGGCGAGACCGTTTCCTGCGATCCCGAAGGGATCATCCGGAAACCGTATGACACGAGGACTCGATGACCGACCCGTTCCACGGCAAGCGCCTGATCGCCCGCGAGACCGCCCGCATGCTGCTCGAGGTCAAGGCGGTGCTGTTCAATGCGACCGAGCCGTTCCGCTTCACCTCGGGCCGCATGAGCCCGGTCTATATCGACGGCCGCAAGCTGATCTCGTTTCCGCGCCTGCGGCGGCGGCTGATGGAGTTCGCGGTCACCACGCTGGAGCGCGAGGTCGGCTACGAGGCGTTCGACGCGGTGGCGGGCGGCGAGACGGCGGGCATCCCCTATGCCGCCTGGATGGCCGACAGGCTCGACCTGCCGATGCTCTATGTGCGCAAGAAGCCCAAGGGCTTCGGCCGCAACGCCCAGATCGAGGGTGATCTGAAGGAGGGCCAGCGCGTGCTGCTGGTCGAGGATCTCGCCACCGACGCCGGCTCGAAAATCAATTTCGTCAGCGGCCTGCGCAATGGCGGCGCGGTGGTCGAGCACGCCTTCGTGGTGTTCTTCTACGGCATCTTCCCGGTGGCGGAGACCAAGCTCGCCGAGCTCGGCATCAAGCTGCACTACCTCGCCACCTGGTGGGACGTGCTGCAGGTGGCCAAGGACGGCGGCTATTTCGACGCCCACACCCTGGGCGAGGTCGAGGCCTTCCTCAACGCGCCCGAGCCATGGTCGCTCGCCCATGGCGGGGTGCCGGTCGAGGCCGCCTGAGCTTGCGAGGTTCTCCGGCCGAAGGGCCGGAGAACCCTATTCCGAGTCACACCGGCGGCTGGAAGCTCTTCAGCGTCCGGGTCTTGAATTCGTAGATGCGGCCGGAGTCGGTGAAGCTCGGCAGGCACATCTCGACGATCTTCTCGGCCGGGGCCTCGGGCGGCGGCAGCGTCTCGGGGTCCTCGCCCGGCATGGCGGTGGCGCGCATCTTGGTGCGGGTGGGGCCGGGATTGAACAGATTGACCTTCACCGGCGTGGTGGCGACCTCGGCGGCATAGGTGCGGCCCATGCAGTCGACCGCGGCCTTGGTCAGCGCGTACGGCCCCCAATAGGCGCGCGGCGACTGGGCGACGCCGGACGACAGCAGCACCACCCGGCCGGCGTCCGAGGCGCGCAGGAGCGGGTCCATGGCGCGGATCACCCGCCAGGTGGCGGTGATATTGACCGCGATCAGATGGTCCCAGTGATCGACCTCGACATGGGCGAGCGGCGAGATCGGCCCCAGCGTCGCGGCATTGGCCACCAGGATGTCGAGCTTCTTCCAGCGCTCCCAGACGGCGGCGGCGAGCCGGTCGAGCCCGTCGCCATCCTTGACGTCGAGCGGCACCAGGGTCGCGCTCTCGCCGGTGGCCGCGCGGATCTCGTCGTCGAGCTCGGTGAGGCCGCCCTCGGTACGGGCAATGGCGATGACGTGGGCGCCGGCCTTGGCGAGCGCGAGGGCGGTGGCGCGGCCGATGCCGCGCGAGGCGCCGGTGACCAAAGCGATGCGGCCGGCGAGCGGACGGTCCATGGGTGTGCACTCCAAAGCTAGAGCATTTCCCGCAAAAGCGGATTCCGGTTTTGCGAAAGAAAATGCGATAAAACAAGAACCTAGAGCGTCCGCTGGATCCAATCAGATCGGCGGATGCTCCAGAGCATTCTCCGCAAAGGCATGTGTCTGCTCTTGCGGCAAGAATGCGGACGCTCAGATCGTCAGGGCCTCAATGGGGATTTGGCGCGCGGCTGCTCCGCCCTCAACTCGCCTCCGCCAGCAGCGACAGCTGGCGCGGCGGCGGCGCCTCGCCGTTGCGGTCGGTCAGCGCGGTCGGGTACTCGCCGGTGAAGCAGTGGTCGGTGAATTGCGGCCGCGATGGGTCGCGCTGCTCCACCCCCATGGCGCGGTAGAGCCCGTCCACCGACAGGAAGGCCAGCGTGTCGGCGCCGATATAGTGGCGCATGCCGTCGAGGTCGTGATTGGCGGCGAGCAGCTTGTCGCGCTCGGGCGTGTCGATGCCGTAATAGTCGGGGTGGGTGATCGGCGGCGAGGCGATGCGGAAGTGCACCTCGCGGGCGCCGGCATCGCGCATCATCTGCACGATCTTCACCGAGGTGGTGCCGCGCACCAGCGAATCGTCGACCAGCACGATGCGCTTGCCGTTGACCACCGCCCGGTTGGCCGAGTGCTTCAGCCGCACCCCCATCTCGCGGATGGTCTGGGTCGGCTGGATGAAGGTGCGCCCGACATAATGGTTGCGGATGATGCCGAGCTCGTAGGGCACGCCGGAATGCTGGGCATAGCCGATCGCCGCCGGCACGCCGGAATCGGGTACCGGCACCACCACGTCGGCCTCCACCGCCGTCTCGCGCGCCAGCTCGCGGCCGAAGGCCTTGCGCACCTGATAGACCGACTTGCCGCCCACCACCGAATCGGGCCGGGCGAAATAGATGAATTCGAAGATGCAGGGCCGCGGCGGCATCGGCGGGAACGGCTTCACGCTCTCCACGCCCTCCTCCGACACCACGATCACTTCGCCATTCTCGACGTCGCGCACATAGCGCGCGCCGATGATGTCGAGCGCGCAGGTCTCCGAGGTCAGGATCGGGTGGCCGTCGAGCATGCCCAGCACCAGCGGCCGGATGCCGTTGGGATCGCGGGCGCCGATCAGCTTCTTGTTGGTCAGGCCGACGAAGGCGTAGGCGCCCTCGAGCTGGCGCAGGCCCTCGACGAAGCGGTCGATGAAGCGGTTGCGCTTGGAGCGGGCGACGAGGTGCAGCATCACCTCGGTGTCGGTGGTCGACTGGCAGATGGCGCCGTCCTTGACCAATTGATGACGCAGCGTCAGGCCGTTGGTGAGGTTGCCATTGTGGCCGATGGCGAAGCCGCCGCCGTCGATCTCGGCGAACAGCGGCTGGACGTTGCGTAGGATGGTCTCGCCGGTGGTGGAGTAGCGCACGTGGCCGATCGCCGAATCGCCGGCAAGCTGGGCGATGACGGCGGGGTCGGAGAAGGTGTCGCCGACGAGGCCGAGCCGGCGTTCGGAATGGAAGCGCTGGCCGTCGAAGGTGACGATGCCGGCGGCCTCCTGGCCGCGGTGCTGCAGCGCGTGCAGGCCCAGCGCGGTGATGGCGGCGGCATCGGGATGGCCGAAAATGCCGAACACCCCGCACTCCTCGCGCAGGGTGTCGCCGTCCAAATCCTCATCGCGCCCGATCATGTCGTGCATCCTGTGCTGTGCCGGAAATGGAAATCGGGCCGGCGCCGCAGCCGTCACCGCGCAAGCTCGCGGCCCGTCATCGGGCTGCCTTGTATCAGGTGCCGCCGGCCGTGCCGATCCGGAAGTCCCATCACGGTTTCGTGCCCGGGGGGCGCGGCTGGGCGGCGGGCTCGGCGTCATCCTTGGGCGGCTTCAGGTTGCGCAGCATCGCCTCGGGATCGTCCGGCAGCAGCGACATCAGCCAGTCGCCGGTGGAGCGCAGCACTGTGTAGGACTTGGCCTCCTTGATCCAGGCCGGCTGCTTGTCCTCCAGGAGCCAGGTCAGGAACAGGAAGGCGACCACCATCACGATCAGGCCGCGCCCGAGCCCGAACACGAAGCCGAGCGAGCGGTCGAGCGCGCCGATCCGGCTGTCCAGGATGGCGTCGGAAATCTGGGCGGTGAGGATCCACACCACCAGCAGCGTGACGAGGAAGATGCCGGCGGCCGAGGCGGCGAGCGCCAGCGTGTCATGGCTGATGTACTGGCGGGCGAACGGCAGCACCTGCGGATAGAACACCGCCGCGGCGGCACCGGCGGCGATCCAGGAGCCGATCGAGAACAGTTCCCGGACCAGCCCGCGCACCATGGCGAGCAGCCCGGAGATCAGCATGATGACGAGCAATGCGATGTCGAGAGGGGTCAGCGGCATAGCATATCGCCGGGAAGAGTCGGCGCTTTCGGGCGGGACGGGAAGGATGGAACGGCAAGGCGCGCAGCCCTCTATACCCTTGCCGCGCGCCGAAAGTCACCCGTCTTGTCGCCGGCTTGTGACAGCCGGGGGACGATCGGGGCTTTCGCGGCGCGGTGGTTCGTTCCGCTCGCGCCGCGGGTCATCTTTGCGCTCGCGCCGCGGCGACTCCTCCCGCTCGCGCCGCGGGTCTTCCCTCCGCTCACGGCGCGGCGCCTCGGCTGCGATGTCGGCGACGAGGCCGGCAAGCGCGCCGGTCGCGGCGAGCGCGAGCCCCGGCTCGACCGGCTCGCGTCCGCCCTCCGGGCACACCGCGCGCTTGAAGCCGAGCTTCATCGCCTCCTTGAGGCGGGCCGCCGCATGCGCCACCGGCCGGATCGCCCCCGACAGGCTCACCTCGCCGAAATAGACCGCGTCCGCCGGCAGCGCCGCTCCGGTGAGCGAGGACACCAGCGCCGCGGCGGCGGCGAGATCGGCGGCGGGCTCGCCGATGCGCAGGCCGCCGGCGACGTTGAGATAGACGTCGTGCTGGCCAAGCCGCACGCCGCAATGGGCCTCCAGCACGGCGATCACCATGGCCAGCCGGTTGGAATCCCACCCCACCACCGCGCGGCGCGGCGTGCCGAGCGGGCTCGGCGCCACCAGCGCCTGGATCTCGACCAGGAGCGGCCGCGTGCCCTCCATGCCGGCAAACACCGCGGTGCCCGGCGCGCCGAGATCGCGCTCCGACAGGAACAGCTCGGAGGGGTTGGCCACCTCGGCGAGGCCGCGGCCGGTCATCTCGAACACGCCGATCTCGTCGGTCGGGCCGAAGCGGTTCTTGAGCGCGCGCAGAATGCGGAAATGGTGGCCGCCCTCGCCCTCGAACGAGAGTACCGCATCCACCATGTGCTCGACCACGCGCGGGCCGGCGATCTGGCCGTCCTTGGTGACGTGGCCGACCAGGATCACCGCCGCGCCGCTGGTCTTGGCGTAGCGGATCAGCGCCTGGGCCGAGCCGCGCACCTGGGCCACCGTGCCCGGCGCCGAGTCCACCGCGTCGGTCCACATGGTCTGGATCGAATCGATCACCGCCAGCCGCGGCGGCGGATCGTCGGAAAGCGTCGCCAGAATGTCCTCGACATTGGTCTCGGCGGCGAGCGCCACCTTGGCGCCGGCAAGGCCCAGCCGCTCGGCGCGCAGCCGCACTTGCCCGGTCGCCTCCTCGCCCGAGACATAGACCACCCGCTCGCCGCGGCCGGCCATGGCGGCGGCGGCCTGGATCAGCAGCGTCGACTTGCCGATGCCGGGGTCGCCGCCGATCAGGATCACCGAGCCGCGCACGAAGCCGCCGCCGGTGACGCGGTCGAGCTCATGGATGCCGCTCGGGGTGCGCGGCGCATCGGCGCTGCCGCCGGCCAGCGTCTCCAGCGCCACGAGGCGGCCCTTGCGGCCGGGGCGCTGCGCCGCCGGCGCGCTGGCGAGCGGGCTCGCCTCCTCGGCGATGGTGTTCCACTCGCCGCAGGCGTCGCACTTGCCCTGCCAGCGGGTATAGACCGCGCCGCAGGCTTGGCAGACGAAGGTCGTGGTGCGCTTGGCCATCAGCGACGCCGGTTCGATGACTTCCGGCGTCTATTGGCCGGACGCTCGAACCATGTCGATGGCTCGCATCCGCACAGAAAGCGGATCTCGATGCCATTGGCAGTCAAAGCTTCCCGGTGCTCCAGCCAGTCGGAATCGGTGGCGTTGATGACGGGAATCTGCTCCCGGCGACTCAAGGCCGCGAACTTGCGGTCGGACGGATCGAATCTTTCAAGTCTTGGGTCCGCCGGAAAATCAGCATAATTGCCATTGGGCGTCTTTGGCAAAGGAATGAATTCCACCAAGCGTGGGTCGCTGCTGAGAACGATCTGGTAAAACCGATCCCCAACGCCGGGCTGGCCACTGGGCAAGAGCTTGTGGCGATATTCAGATTGGATTTCCCCGGCAAGGTCGAGAACAACTCGCCCGGTTGCACGAAGCTTGATGAGGAATTCAACGGCCGCCTGTCGGCAGTCGATCGATGGCAGGGAGCTACCTTCATCCGCTCGTCCATTGGCGACGATCGGAACATTGGTGTCGACGACGCAACGGGTCATTCCGCGGCTTTCATCCGTTTCAGCCGTGCAAGCTCGGCCTGGGCAGTCTCGGTGAACGCGTCGCCCATGAACTTGTCTGGCCAGTTCAGGATGTTGCCGAGCATGTCGAGGTTGAGCGGCTCGGCAATGGAGCGCTCCTTCTCAGCGCGGCAGAAATAGAGTTTCACGTCTTTGGCCGACGCCTTTTCCTCCGCAATCCGCCGCTGCAGTCGCAGCAGCAGGTGCTCCGAATGGCTTTCGACAATGACCTGCACTCGGCGGTGAGTGGCAACATTGAGGATGACGTCGGCCAGTTCAGCCTGGGCCAGCGGATGCAGATGGATTTCCGGCTGCTCCAGAATGACAGTCGAACCCTCGGGCACGTAGTAGAGCAGGGTGATGACCGGCAGCACCTGCGATACACCGAAGCCGACGTCGGTGAGCAGAACCTGGGTGCCTCCGGGTCTTGTCGTCACCCGAGCCTGCCAGCGGTTCGATCCCGGAGCGATTTCCTCGACCTTGAAGGCGTGGATGAGGCCCATCTCGCGAAGCCAATAAGCAATCATCTCTTGGAATGATTTCAGATGAGCTTTCGGCTTGAGGTTTCGGGTCTCGTTGGCTTCCGTTGCGGCGAGAATGGCATCAATCGCCTTCTCCCCACGTAGGCCGACATCGCTGGGACGTGAGCGTGCCCAAAGATAATCACGCTGGGGGTAATTTCTTAAAGGACCGAGATAGAAAATCCGGTCCATCTCAGCCTCGTAGGCCGCTTCAAGTTCCGACAGAAAACTGGCGTTTTGAAAGTAGGTTCGGGCCTGGTCCGGGAACGCATAGGTCTTGACGGGCCCGGGCAGTGCCCACGGGCGACCAAGGGTTCGGACAAACTCGAAATCGGGAACACCTGCGGCTGCAAGCTCAAACTTACCGTCGCTTCCTGGTCGCGGCAGCAGCGAGAATTCTGCAGTCCCAAGGCAATAGGTCAAACGCTTGGCCAGCGGGGCCATCTGTTGAACGATGACCTCGCTTCGGATTTCAAGTGACTTGGATTTGACGAGGTCGGTGCTTCGACTTCCGCGCACATCCTGAAGCGCCAGTTCGGATTTCAATTCGAATCCAATCGAGAATTCGACCGCCTTGTCTTCGTCGTGCTGGTGAATGGCGTCCTTGATGGTTCCGAGCTGAACGAGCGGGCCGTTCAGCTCCAGCGAAATTGCGCGGTCGGTGGCCTGCTTGGTCTGCTTCAGCATCAGCAGGAACTGCAGAATGCTGGTCTTGCCCGAGGAATTGGTGCCGAACAGCCCCGTGACGTTGCCAAGCGGCAAATCCGCCTCGGCCCAAGTCTTGAAGTTGGTAAATCGCAGGCGAGCCAACATAGATCAAATCATGCCACACCCCTTCCGAGAGCCGCAATCGCCCGCTCTCGGTGGATGCTTCCCGTCAAGCTGCAACTGCCGGTCGCCCCGTCTCACCCCGCCGGGGTTTCGGCCGGGGCCGGCTCGGCGGCGGGCGGTGCCTCGGGCTCCGGCGGTGCCGCGTCCTGCACCGGCGCGGGGGCCGGCGGCGCCGGCGGTTCCGGCCGCGGCGTCTTGGTGAGCAGGTGGCACAGCCGGGCCAGAGTGGCGCGCATGTCGTGGCGGTGCACCACCATGTCGATCATGCCGTGGGCGCGCAGATATTCGGCGCGCTGGAAGCCCTCCGGCAGCTTCTCGCGGATGGTCTGCTCGATGACGCGCGGGCCGGCGAAGCCGATCAGCGCTCCGGGCTCGGCGATTTGGACGTCGCCCAGCATGGCGTAGGAGGCGGTGACGCCGCCGGTGGTCGGGTTGGTCAGCACCACGATGTAGGGCTTCTTGGCGTCGCGCAGGCGCTGCACCGCCACGGTGGTGCGCGGCATCTGCATCAGCGACAGGATGCCCTCCTGCATGCGGGCGCCACCGGACGCGGCGAACAGGATGAAGGGCGTGCCCTTCTCCAGCGCGGTGTCGAGCCCCTTGATGATCGCCTCGCCGGCCGCCATGCCGAGCGAGCCGCCCATGAAGCTGAAGTCCTGCACGCCGATCACCACCGGCAGGCCTTCCAGCTTGCCGAAGCCGAGCTTCACGGCATCCTGCATGCCGGTCTTGGCGCGGGCGTCCTTGAGGCGGTCGATGTAGCGCTTCTCGTCGCGGAACTTCAGCGGATCGACCGGCGCCTCCGGCAGCGGCACGTCGAACCAGGTGGCGTTGTCGAAGATCGACTTCAGCCGCTGGGTGGCGCCCATCCGCATGTGGTAGTTCGAGCCGGGCACCACGTACTGGTTGGCTTCGAGGTCGCGGTGGAACACCATCTGCCCGGTTTCCGGGCACTTGATCCAGAGATTTTCCGGCGTCTCGGTCTTGAACAGCGTGCGAATCTTGGGTCGCAGCGTCGTCGAAATCCAGTTCATGGCCGGTCCTTTCAAGCCGCCTTGGCGGCGGCGCGCACGCCAGCGGCGAGATCCTCGGCGAGGCCGAGCACGGCCGGCACGGTCTTCTCGGTGGCGCGGCCCTCGGCATCGAGCGAGGTGCGCAGCGCCTCGACCAGCGCCGAGCCGACCACCACCGCATCGGCGCCCTTCGCCACCGCGGCGGCGTGGGCGGCGGTCTTGACGCCGAAGCCGACCGCAACCGGCAGCGCGGTGTGGCGCTTCAGGCGGGCGACGGCCGAGCCGACCTTGTCGAAATCGGGCGTCACGGTGCCGGTGACGCCGGTGATCGAGACGTAATAGACGAATCCGGCGGTATTCGCGAGCACCTTGGGCAGGCGGTGATCGTCGGTGGTGGGGGTGGCGAGCCGGATGAAGGCGAGCCCCGCCTTCAGCGCCGGCAGGCAGAGTTCGTCGTCCTCCTCCGGCGGCAGGTCGACCACGATCAGCCCGTCGACGCCGGCCGCCTTCGCCTCATCCAGGAAGCGCTCGACGCCATAGACATAGATCGGATTGTAGTAGCCCATCAGCACCAGCGGCGTGGTGGCATCGCTTGCGCGGAAGGCGCGCACGAGGTCGAGCGTCTTCGCCAGCGTCTGGCCGGCCTTCAGCGCCCGCATCGAGGCCCACTGGATCGCCGGACCGTCGGCCATCGGGTCGGAGAACGGCATGCCGAGCTCGATCACGTCGGCGCCGGCCGCCGGCAGGCCCTTCAGGAGCGCCAGCGTGGTGGCCGGGTCGGGATCGCCGGCGGTGAGGAAGGTCACGAGGCCGGCACGGCCTTCCTGGGCCAACGCGGCGAATTTGGCGTCGAGGCGGGCGGTCATCACACCTTGCTCCCCAGCATCTCGGAGACCTGCGGCACGTCCTTGTCGCCGCGGCCGGAGAGGTTGACCACCATCAGGTGGTCCTTCGGCTTGTTCGGCGCCAGTTCGGCAACCTTGGCCAGCGCGTGTGCCGGCTCCAGCGCCGGGATGATGCCTTCGAGCCTGGACAGCAACTGGAACGCCTCGAGCGCTTCCGAATCGGTGGCGGACAGATACGTCACCCGGCCGGTCTCGTGCAGGTAGGAGTGCTCCGGCCCGATGCCGGGATAGTCGAGCCCGGCCGAGATCGAGTGGGCATCCTTGATCTGGCCGTCCTCGGTCATCAGCAGGTAGGTGCGGTTGCCGTGCAGCACGCCGGGCTTGCCGCCCGACAGCGAGGCGGCATGGAGGCCGGTTGCGATGCCATGGCCAGCGGCCTCGACGCCGTAGATCTCGACGGTCGGATCATCCAGGAAGGGGTGGAACAGCCCCATGGCGTTCGAGCCGCCGCCGATGCAGGCGACGAGCGAATCGGGCAGCCGCCCCTCGATGGCCAGCATCTGCTCGCGCGTCTCGCGGCCGATGATCGACTGGAAGTCGCGCACCATCATCGGGTAGGGGTGCGGGCCGGCGACCGTGCCGATGCAGTAGAACGTCGACTCGACATTGGTCACCCAGTCGCGCAGCGCCTCGTTCATGGCGTCCTTCAGCGTCTTGGTGCCCGACTGCACCGGCACCACCTCGGCGCCGAGCAGCTTCATGCGGAACACGTTGGGCGCCTGCCGCGCGACGTCGACCGCGCCCATATAGACCACGCAGTCGAGGCCGAAGCGGGCGCACAGCGTGGCGGTGGCGACGCCGTGCTGGCCGGCGCCGGTCTCGGCGATGATGCGCTTCTTGCCCATGCGCCGCGCCAGCATGATCTGGCCCAGCACGTTGTTCACCTTGTGGGAGCCGGTGTGGTTCAGCTCCTCGCGCTTGAGGTAGATCTTGGCGCCGCCGAAATGGTCGGTCAGGCGCTCGGCGAAATAGAGCGCGCTGGGGCGGCCGACATAATGGGCGAGGTAGCCGTCCATCTCCTGCTGGAAGGCGGGGTCCGCCTTGGCCGCGGCGTAGGCCTCCTCCAGCTCCAGGATCAGCGGCATCAGGGTCTCGGCGACGAACCGGCCGCCGAACTTGCCGAACCGGCCGCGCTCGTCGGGTCCGGACCGGAACGAATTGGGTTGATGCACCGTCACAGCGGTGGCTCCTCTCGAATCTCGCGCGCTGCCGCATCCGCGGCCCGCGCCGCCGCGACAAAGGCGCGGATTTTCGCCGGGTCCTTGTCGCCCGGCGCCCGTTCGACCCCCGAGGAGACGTCGACCGCGGCGGGCCGGACAAGGCCGATCGCCTGCGCCACCGTTGCGGGATCAAGGCCGCCAGACAGCATGACCGGCACGCCGGGGTCAAGGCCGGCCACCAGCGTATGGTCGAAGGCGAGGCCGTTGCCGCCCGGCAGCGCCGCGCCGGGGGCGGGCTTGGCATCGAACAGCAGCATGTCGGCGACCTCGGCGAAGGATTCG
This sequence comes from Blastochloris tepida, assembly GCF_003966715.1. NCBI lineage: Bacteria > Pseudomonadati > Pseudomonadota > Alphaproteobacteria > Hyphomicrobiales > Blastochloridaceae > Blastochloris > Blastochloris tepida. The sequence goes on along the minus strand of NZ_AP018907.1, from coordinate 3,266,462 downwards.
ACCGGCGCGAGGTCGTCGCGCACGGCGATCGGCAGCGCCTTGATCACCGGCCGGCCGCAGCGGGCGCGGACGTCCGCCACGCGCGCCGGGATTTCGCGGCCATGGAGCTGGAAGAGGTCGGGCTCGACCAGTTTGGCGATCGCCTCGATCGTCGCGTCGTCGGCATCGACCGTCAGCGCCACGATTCGCGCCCGGCCGCGGGCCTGCGCCGCAAGCCCCGCCGCGGCGTCGAGCGAGACGTGGCGCGGGCTCCTGGCGAAGAACACCAGCCCGACCATGTCGGCGCCGGCCTCCAGCGCCGCCTCGAGCGTGGGCGGGGTGGTGAGCCCGCAAATCTTGACGAGCAGGGTCATCGGCGCTCAGCTCAGGCGAAGGATCAGACGGTCGAGTTGTCCGGCCAGTTTCGGCGCATCGTCGGCGGCGACGCGGAACACGATCTCCGGATCGGCCAGCCAATAGGCGTGGACAAGGCGGTTGCGCATGGCGATCGCCGGCTCCCAGGCGACCTCGGGCACCAGCGTGCGGACTTCCTTCGGGACACGGTTCATCGCTTCGCCGATCACCAGCACGCAATAGATCGCCGACTGCAGGCGCACCTCGTCGACGGCAAAGGCGGCCGGTGCCACGTCGCGCGCCCGGTCGGCCAGCATGAGGCAGTGGTCTCGCGCGTCGGTCAGAAAGTCGACGGTCGTGCGGCCGCTCATAAGGGTCTCGCGGACCTTTCGACCCGCGCCTTCTCGGTGCCGCTGAGTTCGCTCGCCAGCACGATGCCGACCGGGCGCCCGAGACGGGCGGCAAGGTCGAGCTCGGCGCTGGTCAGGCCGAGCAGCGACAGACCTTCCCGCTTCTCCGCCAGGAAATCGACGGCATCGTCGCCCTCGACATGCGGGGCGGCACCCCGCGGCAGAAGCGCGACGATCTTCAGCGGATGGTCCTGCTCGACGGCGCGGATATGCTTGAGCAGCGTCGAGCGGTCGAGGATCGGAACGTTCATGCCACCCTCCGCCCGCCAGCCCACCGCCCGCCAGCCCCCGTCATCCGCGTCGGCACCAAGCCGCGCGGTGCGCCATTCCACCTCAAGCCGGCACAGTCACCTGCGTTCCCGTCGCGGGCACCCCCGTATCGACCCGCAGCCGTGCGGTCAGGCAGCGTTGCGGCGCGGACGCGGCAGGGTGGGCACGGCCTCGGTCGGGGCGGCGGAGGTGCCGCGCAGCCGCTCGATCTCGGCCTGGAGCTGGTGGATGTGGGCCCGCGCCCGCTTGGCGGTGCCGCGCCAGCGCCCGGTGGTGAGCCAGCTCGTGACGCCGCCGATGATGACGCCGAGGGTCAGCGTGCCGAGGAGCAGCAGATAGAGCGGCACCGAGACGGTGTAGGCGGCCGTCGCCGCATCACTGGTGAAGGGGTCGAGAATTAGCGTCACCGGCGCGCGGTTCTCCACCGACAACACCACCAGCACGATCCCGAGCGGCAGCCCGAGAACCAGAAACAGCAGCTTCCTGAGCACCGCGATCCTCCTTCGGCGTCGGTCAGTCGGCGTTCAGCCGGTCGCGCATCTCTTTGCCGGTCTTGAAGAACGGCACGTACTTCTCATTGACCGGCACGTGTTCGCCGGTCCGCGGATTGCGTCCGACCCGCGCCGGACGGGATTTCACCGAGAATGCGCCGAACCCGCGCAGCTCCACCCGGTCGCCACGCGCGAGCGCAGCCGTCACCTCGTCGAGAATCGCGTTCACGATGGTCTCGACATCGCGCTGGTAGAGATGGGGATTGGCTTCGGCAATCTTCTGAACGAGTTCGGATTTGATCATGAGGCCCGTCGCTGGAGCATTCTCCGCAGAAGCGGGAACTGGCTTTGCGAAAGAGAATGCGACAACTCAATAACTTGGAGCGCCGCCCGGTTCAATCGGATCGTCGGACGTTCCAGCGTCCGAAACAGCGTGACGAACTCAACCCTCACTGACCCGCGGGAGGGTGCCAAACCGCCAGAACACCGTCAAGCGCGGTGGAAAGCGCAGGTGTTTCCGTCCGCAGGTTTTGCGCCAGCTGCGTCAAACCGGCGGCCTCCGCCAGCCAAGCGAGGATGCGGGTCGACAGCCGGATCTCGTCGGTCGCCGCCCGGCCCGCCCGCCAGTCGCGCACCGGCAGGGTCTTGTCGATGCCGTGGGTCTCGGCGAGCCACGCCACCGCCGTGTCCTGGTCGCCCAGCCGGTCGACCAGCTTCAGCTCCAGCGCCTGGGCGCCGGTCCACACCCGGCCGCTCGCCACCGTCTGGGCCAGCGAATCATCCAGGCTGCGCCGGGTCTTCACCAGATCCTTGAACCAGGCATAGCTGTCGTCGACCACCGCCTGCAGCGCCTGACGCGCCTCGGGCGAGGTCGGCACGAAGCCGGACGGCGCCGCCTTGAGCGGGGTCGACTTCACCTCCTCGACCTTGACGCCGACCGAGTCGAGCAGCCCGCTGACATTGGGGAACTGCACGATCACGCCGATCGAGCCGACGATGCTGTTGCGGCCGGCGATGATCTCGTCGGCGCCCAGCGCCGCAGCATAGGCGCCGGAGGCCGCCATGCCCTCGACCAGCGCCACTACCGGCCGCTTCTCGGCCAGCCGGCGGATAGCGGTCTGCAGGCTGTCGGAGCCGGTCACGGTGCCGCCGGGGCTGTCGATCGCCACGATCACCGCCTTGGCGCCCGACTTGGCGACCTCCTCGATCATCTTGAGGCGTTCGCGGTCGGCGCGGATGAGGCCGGTGATCGGGATGCGGGCGATGTGGGCCTGACGCCGCTCGACGAATTCGGGCCCGTCGAGCCCGATGGCGAGCGCGCCGAGGGCGGCGGCGGCGGCCAGCACGGCGGCGACGCGCCACGTGGTCAGGGAGCGGCGCAGGCGGCGGCGTTCGACAATCAGATCGGCATCAAGCGACATGCGGCGTTCCCGAAGCGGCGGAGAGGGGCGCTCCCGGCCGCCGGGGCGGCCGGGGACACGGGTTGGAGCACATATAATACGTTTGGCCGGGAACGTTCACCCCTTGCCGCGCGAAACGTCCGGGTCCGGCCATGGCAGGGCTCGGCGCAAGAAAAAACCCCGGCGGGAGGCCCGCCGGGGTCGATTTCCGGTCGCGAGGGAGACGCCTCAGCGGCGCTGCTTCTCGCGCTCCTTGAGGGCGGCGCCCAGGATGTCGCCGAGCGAGGCGCCGGCGTCCTGCGAGCCGTACTGCGCCACGGCCTCTTTCTCCTCGGCGATTTCCAGCGCCTTGATGGAGACGGTGACCTTGCGGGCGCGACGGTCGATCAGGGTGACGCGGGCGTCGAACTTCTCGCCCACCGCGAAGCGTTCGGGGCGCTGGTCGGCACGGTCACGGGCCAGCTCGGCGCGCTTGATGAAGGCGGTGAGGTCGGAGCCGGCGATCTTCACCTCGAGGCCGGCTTCCTTCACCTCGATCACCTCGCAGGTGACGACCGAGCCCTTCTTGACCTCGCCCGAGGTGGCGAAGGGGTCGCCCTGGAGCTGCTTGATGCCGAGCGAGATGCGCTCCTTCTCGACATCGACGTCGAGAACGACCGCCTGCACCATGTCGCCCTTCTTGAACTCCTCGATCACCTGCTCGCCGGGACGGTTCCAGTCGAGATCCGACAGGTGGACCATGCCGTCGACTTCGCCGTCGAGGCCGAGGAACAGGCCGAACTCGGTCTTGTTCTTGACCTCGCCCTCGACCATGGTGCCGGGCGGGTGCTTCTCGGCGAACACTTCCCACGGGTTGCGCAGGGTCTGCTTGAGGCCGAGCGAGATGCGGCGCTTGACCGGATCCACCTCGAGGATCGCCACCTCGACCTCCTGGGAGGTGGAGACGATCTTGCCGGGGTGGACGTTCTTCTTGGTCCAGCTCATCTCGGAGACGTGGATCAGGCCCTCGATGCCCGGCTCCAGCTCCACGAACGCGCCGTAGTCGGTGATGTTGGTCACGCGGCCCTTGAAGCGGGTGGCTTCCGGATAGCGGCGCTCGATGCCCTCCCACGGGTCGGCGAGCAGCTGCTTCATGCCGAGCGAGATGCGGTGGGTCTCGTGGTTGATCTTGATGATCTTGACCTTGACCTGCTGGCCGATGTTCAGCACCTCGGACGGGTGGTTGACGCGGCGCCACGCAATGTCGGTGACGTGCAGCAGGCCGTCGATGCCGCCGAGGTCGACGAACGCACCGTAATCGGTGATGTTCTTGACCACGCCGTCGATCACCTGGCCCTCTTCCAGCGAGGCCACCAGCTCCTGGCGCTGGCCGGCGCGGGTCTCTTCGAGAACCGTGCGGCGCGACACCACGATGTTGCCGCGGCGGCGGTCCATCTTGAGGATCTGGAAGGGCTGCGGCTGATGCATCAGCGGGCCGACGTCGCGCACCGGGCGGATGTCGACCTGGCTGCGGGGCAGGAACGCCACCGCGCCGTCGAGATCGACCGTGTAGCCGCCCTTGACCGTCGAGAAGATGACGCCCGAGACGTGCTGGTTGTTCTGGAACGCCTTCTCCAGCTTGCCCCAGCTTTCCTCGCGGCGCGCCTTGTCGCGCGAGATCACCGCTTCGCCGAGCGCATTCTCGACCCGGTCGAGATAGACCTCGACGGTGTCGCCGATCTTGAGCGTCGCCTCGCGGCCGGGGCCGGCGAACTCGCGCAGCGGCACGCGGCCTTCGGTCTTGAGCCCGACGTCGATGATGGCGAGATCCTTCTCGATCCCGACGACGGTGCCCCTGACCACCGTTCCCTCATTGAGTTCGGTCTGGGCAAGGCTCTCCTCGAGAAGTGCGGCGAAGTCCTCCTTGGTCGGAGCGGCGACAGCGGTCATGCAGTGTCCTGAAATGGTTGGGTTGGCGGCGCCGGCGTCACGTGTTGCGTGACGTCCCGTTCGACGCGCGCCCGATGCCTGATCGGGCGAGCCGCCGGAAGATCCGGCGGGCCGGCGCGTGAACCACGTCGATCGGGACAGGGTTCGGTCCTGGAAGGCCGTGGCAGGAGCGGAGGAAGCCGGGCCGACGGTGGGATTGAACCGCGCCGTCCGCGCTACCTGCGACCGATGATGCCGAGAGCCGTCTGGAACGCCGCGTCTATATCCAAAGTGGTGGTATCGAGCAAGTGCGCATCGGCCGCCGCCACCAGCGGCGCGGCGCTGCGGCTGGAATCGCGCTCGTCGCGCCGGCGGATGTCGGCCAGCACGTCGTCGAACGCGATGCTCTCGCCGCGGCCCTTCAGCTCCTTGAAGCGCCGCTCGGCCCGCACCTCGGGCGTGGCGGTGACGAAGATCTTCACCGTGGCGTCCGGGCAGATCACCGTGCCGATGTCGCGCCCGTCGAGCACCGCGCCGCCGGGGCGGGCGGCGAAGGCGCGCTGCAGCTCGAACAGCGCCGCGCGCACCGCCGGAATGGCGGCGACCCGGCTTGCGGCCTCACCCATCTCGGCGCCGCGCAGCCGGTCCTCGTCGAGGGCTGAGACGTCGAGGGCTGCCGCCACCGCCGCCGCGGCCGCCGTGTCGCCGGGGTCCTTGCCCTGGTCCAGCACGCCGCGGCCGACCGCGCGGTAGAGCAGGCCGGTGTCGAGATGCGGCAGGCCGAAATGGCCGGCGATTTTCTTCGCCAGCGTTCCCTTGCCGGAGGCGGCCGGGCCGTCGAGCGCGATGACCAGATTGTCCGACATCAGCCGATCTCCGCGCCGAGCCCCGCCATCAGGGGCAGAAAGTCGGGGAAGGAGGTGGCGATGAAGGCGACGTCGTCCACCGCCATGCCGGCATCAGTGGCGAGGCCCAGCACCAGCCCGCTCATGGCGATGCGGTGGTCCATGTGGGTGACGACGGTGCCGCCGCCCGGCACGCCGCCCGGCCCCTTGCCCTCGACGATGAGGTCGTCGCCCTCGATCTGGGCTTCGACGCCGGCCGCACGCAGCATGTCGGCCACCGCGGCCAGCCGGTCGCTTTCCTTGACCTTGAGTTCGGAGAGCCCGCGCATGCGGGTGACGCCGCGGGCATTGGCGGCGGCGACGGCGAGGATGGGGTATTCGTCGATCATCGACGGCGCCCGCTCGGCGGGCACCTCGACGCCGGCCAGCTCAGAGAACTGCACCACCAGATCCTCGACCAATTCGCCACCCTCGCGGCGCTCGTCCAGCACCTCGATGCGGGCGCCCATCTCGCGGAGCGTTACGACGAGGCCGTTGCGCAGCGGATTGGCCATCACCCCCTCGATCGCCAGCTTGGAGCCCTTGAGAAGCAGCGCCGCCACCAGCGGGAAGGCGGCCGACGACGGGTCGGCGGGCACCCGCACCGGGGCGGGGCGCAACTCGGGACGGCCGATGAGCGTGATGCGCCGGCCATGCGCGCCCTCGGGCACGACGCGCACGTCGGCGCCGAAATAGGCCAGCATGGATTCGGTATGGTCGCGCGTCGCCTCGCGCTCGATCACCGTGGTCTCGCCGGGTGCAGCGAGGCCGGCGAGCAGCACGGCGGATTTCACCTGCGCCGAGGGCACCGGCGTCTCATAGGTGACGGGCAGCGGCTCGCGGGCGCCCTGAAGCACCAGCGGCAGGCGGCCGCCCTCGGCGGATTCGAGAACACGGGCGCCGACCAGCGCCAGCGGGTCGAGCACCCGCTTCATCGGCCGCTTGCGCAAGGAGGCATCGCCATCGAACCGGGCGGTGACCGGGTGGCCGGCGACCACGCCCATCATCAGCCTTGCGCCGGTGCCGGAATTGCCGAAATCGAGGGTGTCGGTCGGCGCGAGCAGGGCGCCGACGCCCACGCCCTCGACCCGCCAGCGGCCTTCCCCCAGCCGGTCGACCTTGGCGCCGAGCGCGGCGCAGGCCCGCGCCGTGGCCAGCACGTCGGCGCCCTCCAGCAGGCCCGCGATCTCGGTTGTGCCGCAAGCGAGCAGCCCGAAGATCAGCGCCCGGTGCGACACCGATTTGTCGCCGGGGGCGCGGATCTGGCCGCGCAGCGGGCCGGAGCGGCGCGCCGTGACGGGACGGGTGACGGCGTGGGAGCCGGGATCTGGTGTCATGGTGTTGGGATCTTGGCCAGCCTCGTTCGGCCGCGGGCTGTGACATGGCGGGCCGGGACCGTCAACCGGGGCGCGGGAGGGGATTGACGGGGGCGTTCCGCGCCGCTAACCGCATCGTTTCTCCGAAGACATTATTCGAAGGAACGTCCGCGGTGGCCAAAGACGAACTCGGCACCAAGCGGGTCTGCCCCGTCACGGGGCGCAAGTTCTACGACTTGAACAAGGACCCGATCGTTTCGCCCTATACCGGCGAGAGTTATCCGCGCAGCATGTTCGATCCCGTCGCGGGCCGGCTGAGCGCGCGCGGCGTGGCGGCGCGTGCCGCCGCCGCGCCGTCTTCGGACGAGGAGCCCGACATCGAGGAGGCGAGCGACGTCGAAATCGTGCCGCTCGAGGAGGCCGAGGAGGATGCGGGCAAGACCGTGACCTCCGAGGAGGACATCGAGATCGAGGACGAGGCCCTCGACGACGATGACGAGACCTTCCTCGAAGAGGAGGAAGAGGGCGACGACGACCTCTCCGACGTGATCGGCGACGTTGAGGACGACGAGGAGCGCTGAGCGCCCGCCGCGGCTCAGCTTCCGCTCAAGGCCCGGCCGGGGTCCGGCCGGCTTCAATTGACTTTGCGGGCGGGGCGCCAGTATAAGCCCCGCCAACTCGCAGCCGGGGCGGCTTGACGGGCCGGTATCGGTTGGCCTGCCAGCAGCGGTCCCCGGGGGCGAAGCGTTTTCGGTCATGGCTGGGGTCCAGCCGGGCGCCGGGCGACGCGACAAACTCAAGGATTTGCAGCGCCTTCCGCAGCGGCCACGACAGGGCCTGCCGACGGGGGCGCGACTGACCGAAGACCCGGGGCCCGATTCGATGCGATCGCAGAGGGCTCTCGCCGCAACTTCCGGAGATCGAACGTGAAGCGGACCTATCAACCGAGCAAGCTGGTGCGCAAGCGCCGCCACGGCTTTCGCGCGCGCATGGCAACCAAGGGCGGCCGCAAGGTGATCGCCGCGCGCCGCGCGCAGGGCCGCAAGCGCCTGTCGGCCTGACGGCCGGGTGGGACGCCGGGGCGCGTCCCCGGCCTGCCCGTGGCCGATCAGGTGTGACGGGCCGCGAATGACGGGCCAGATGTCGACAGCGATGGACCGCCTGCGGAAACGCGCCGATTTTCTCGCCGCCCAGCGCGGCGCGCGTGCCCATGCCGGTGCCTTTGTGCTACAGAGCCGCGACCGTGGCGACGCCGCCGGTCCGCGGTTCGGCCTGACCATCACCAAGAAGGTCGGAACCGCCGTCGAGCGGAACCGCATCCGCCGCCGCCTGCGCGCGATCGTGCGCCAGGAGGGCGGTGGCGCCCGTGCGGGCTTCGATTATGTCGTCGTGGCTCGGCGCGACGCCATCAACGCTCCGTTCGCGGAGCTTGCCCGAGAGTTTTCGCGGACGCTCAGCCGCGTCCACGCCGCAGACCGCCGCGGTCGATCCGGCCGGGCGGCGCCGGCGCGTACCGGAGATGATCGCGATGAGCGATGACAACAAGAATCTGGGCCTGGCCATCGGCCTGTCGCTCATCGTGCTGCTGGCCTGGCAGTACTTTGTCGGCGTGCCGCAGTCGGAAAAGCAGCGTCAGGCCGCCCAGCAGGCCCAGCTCAGCCAGACCCAGCCTGCGCCGGCCGCTCAGGGAACACCCCAGGGCGCGCCGCAGCCGGCCGCCCAGCCGGGCCAGCCGCCCGTGCCCGCCTCCGGCGCCACGCCGCCGGGCGCCACCACCACCCCGGCGGTCGACCGCGCCGCGGCGCTTGCCGCCAGCCCGCGCGTCGCCATCGAGACCGGCCGCCTGCGGGGCTCGGTCAATCTGCGCGGCGGCCGCATCGACGATCTGTCGCTGCTGAACTATCACGAGACGGTCGACCCCAAGAGCCCGAACATCGTTCTGCTGTCGCCGTCGGGCTCCGAGCATCCGTTCTATGCCGAGTTCGGCTGGGTCGGCCCGGCGAACGGCGCGATCCCGCTGCCCGGTCCGACCACGGACTGGACGCCCGTCACCTCGGGGCCGCTCACCGAGGCCCAGCCGCTGGTGCTCACCTGGGACAATGGCAAGGGCCTCGTCTTCCGCCGCACCATCGCGGTCGACGACCGCTACATGTTCACGGTCACCGACCAGGTCCAGAACCGCGGCGGCGAGCCGGTCAGCCTCTACAATTACGGCCTGATCTCGCGCCACGGCACGCCGCCCACCTCCGGCTTCTACATCCTGCACGAGGGTCTGATCGGCGTGTTCGGCGACGACGGCCTGCAGGAGGTGACCTATTCCAGCATCGCCGGCGAGAGCCCCAAGACCTGGAAGTCCACCGGCGGCTGGCTCGGCATCACCGACAAGTACTGGGCGGCGACCCTGATCCCGGATCAGGCGAGCCCGGTGCAGTCGCGCTTCTCCGCCGGCCAACTCGGCGCGCTCAAGACCTATCAGACCGACTTCCTGTCGGATTCGGTCACCGTCGCTCCCGGCGCCACCGCCGAGGTGGTCGGCCGGCTGTTCGCCGGCGCCAAGGAGGTGCAGGTCGTCGACGGCTACGAGGTCAATCTCGGCATCAAGCGCTTCGAGCTGTTGATCGATTGGGGGTGGTTCTACTTCATCACCAAGCCGCTGTTCTACGCGCTGGACTTCTTCTACAAGATGGTCGGCAACTTCGGCCTCGCCATCCTCATCGTCACGGTGTTCATCAAGATCATCTTCTTCCCGCTGGCGAACAAGTCCTACGCTTCGCTGGCCAAGATGAAGGCGGTCCAGCCGCAGCTGCTGGCGATCAAGGAGCGCTACGGCGACGACAAGATGAAGCTGCAGCAGGCGATGCTGGAGCTTTACCGCAAGGAGAAGATCAACCCGCTGGCCGGCTGCTGGCCGGTGCTGATCCAGATCCCGGTGTTCTTCGCGCTCTACAAGGTGCTGTTCGTCACCATCGAGATGCGGCACGCGCCGTTCTACGGCTGGATCCACGATCTCGCGGCGCCCGATCCGACCACCATCTTCAACCTGTTCGGGCTGATCCCGTGGGCGCCGCCGGCCTTCCTGATGCTCGGTGCCTGGCCGATCATCATGGGCGTGACGATGTGGGTCCAGATGAAGATGAACCCGCCGCCGCCCGACCCGACGCAGCAGATGATCTTCGCCTGGATGCCGGTGCTGTTCACCTTCATGCTGGCGAGCTTCCCGGCGGGGCTGGTGATCTACTGGACCTGGAACAACTTCCTGTCGCTGGCCCAGCAGTACGTCATCATGCGCAAGCACGGGGTCAAGGTCGAGCTGTGGGACAACCTCAAGAAGTCGGTCAAGAAGCCGGCATCGGACAAGAAGAAGCCGGCGTCGAGCTGAGGCGGCGCCGCGTTTCTCCCTCCCCAAAGTCCCGGCCGGCGCCGCACGCCGCGCCGGGATTTCGGTTGAATGGACCCTGTGTCGCCGGGTCCGACTGACAAGCGAGAGCCAAAGGCCCGATATGTCCAGCGTCAAGCCGTTCTCGCCCGACGAAATCGAGACCGGTCGGCGGATGTTCGCCGCCCCCTGGGGGTTCGCGACCGCCGCGAGTTCGCTCGCCTCGCTGCCGGCAATGGCCGGGCTTGAGGTCGCCTTCGCCGGCCGCTCCAATGTCGGCAAGTCGAGCCTGATCAACGCGCTGGTCGGGCAGAATGCGCTCGCCCGCACCTCGCACACGCCGGGCCGCACGCAGGAGCTGATCTTCTTCTCGGCCGGCGGCGCGCTGACGATGGTCGACATGCCCGGCTACGGCTATGCCGCGGTGGCCAAGGACAAGGTGGCTGCCTGGACCGGGCTGATCCACGATTTCCTGCGCGGCCGCGCCAACCTCGCCCGCGTGCTGGTGCTGATCGACGCCCGCCATGGGCTCAAGGACACCGACGCCCCGGTGCTGGATACGCTCGACCGCGCCGCGGTGTCCTATCAGGTGGTGCTGACCAAGGCCGACGACACCAAGGCGTCGGCGCTGGCCGACACCGTCGCCAAGGTGACGGCGGCGCTGGCCAAGCACCCGGCAGCGTTTCCGGAGATCCTCGTGACCTCCAGCCGCACCGGCGCCGGCATTCCCGAGTTGCGGGCCTCGCTGGCCCGCCTCATCGCCGAGCGCGGGCCGGTGTAACGGCGGGCCCCTGAAGCACCGCTCTGAGCGCATCATACGAACGGCCCCGAACGCCGAGGCGTGGGGCCGTTGACACTAGCAGGGCATCCATTCGGATTTTCGTTCCGGAAATCATACCAACGGCCGCGGACGCGGACCGTTGGTTCCGCTGGCGGACTTTCGCGAAATCGTTGATTTTCCGAAAGAAAATCCGCGAGGGCCAACGGCCCCACGCATCAGCGTCTGGGGCCGTTGGTCTCAGAGACGTCGCGGAAACCCGAAGCCGCCGGCCGGATTTCGCTGGCCGGGGTGGACGTGGCGGCGGCGCTCAGCGCCCGGCGGTCAGGAAGCCGAAGCGGCCGGAGAGCTGGAAGCCGTCGCGCATCGCCAGCACGATCAGGTAGAAGTTGAACGCACCAGCGGCCAGTTCGATCGCCTGCACGGTGTAGAACACCTGATCCAGCATGCCCGCCGCGGCGCGGTCGGCGAGGAAGAACGCCGCCGGCACCAGCACCAGGAGGCCGTTCAGCGCGATGATCGGCATGCGGCTCTGCTTGGCCTCGATCAGCGGGTGGAGCGAGGTGCGGCCCAGGCGCATGCCGGAGGCACCGGCAATCGCGATCGCCGGCACGAGCACCAGCATGCCCCACAGGATCGCATTCTTCAGCCGGGCGACATCGGCGGGGGTGCCCAGCGCCTCGACCGCGACCGTCGAAATCCAGAAGGTGGCGATGGTGAGGAGCGCCACCGCCCCGGCGACGGGGTGGATGAGGCGCAAGAGCGGCGGCATGTCGGAGCGGTCGAGCGTGGCCGCGGTTCCGGCGGGGTCGGTGGTGTTGGGGTTGGTGGTGGTCATGGCGATCTCCCTGGCGCATGTGTCGGTGCCGCAAGCGGCGGTCTTTTGATAGGATCCTATCTTTTATTGCATAGGATCCTATGTTAAGTCAATCCAATCGCGGCCCGGAGACCTTCGATGGCGAAACCCGAACCCCAATCCGCCGAGACCGGCCCCGAAACCTGCCCCGGCCCAGAGGCCGAGGTGCTGCCGTGGCGCTACGAATCCTGCGGCTACATGGTCAATCTGGTGGCGCGGCTGTTCGAGCGGGCGCTGGCCGAGCGCATCGCGCCGCTCGGCCTCACCACCGGCCAGTTTCCGGTGCTGCTGGCGCTGTGGGAGCGCGACGGGCTGGCGCAGGCCGAGCTGGTGCGGATCGTGCGGGTCGAGCAGCCGACCATGGCGCAGGCGCTCTCGCGCATGGAACGCGACGGCCTGATCGCGCGCGCCGCCGACCCCGAGGACCGCCGCCGCGCTCTGGTGCGGCTGACCGAGCGCGGCCGCGCGGTGCAGGCGCCTGCCGTTGCCGCCGCCCACGAGGTCAACCGCCTCGCCGCGCGCGGCCTCGGCGAGGTGCAGACGCGGGCGTTCCTGGCGGTGCTGATGCAGATGGCGGCCAATCTGAGCTGCCCGCCCTCGTCGGGGCCGAAATGACACGAAATCCGGCATGGGCGGCCAAGCTTGGTTCGTCTTGCGGGAGACGCGCTATCGCGCCGGCTTGGCCGCCGCGAGTGCGGCGCGGCAGGCGTCGGAGAGCTTTTCGCGGTTGTCCTGAAGGCAGCGCAGGATGCGCCCGCCGCCCGGTGTCACGGTGGCGCAGAAGGTCTTGAAGTCGGCGCTGCAGGCCTCGCGCAGCGCCTCGCGCGCGGTCGTCTCCGCCGCCGCCCCGGAGACGGAAGCTGCGAGGATCAGAAGTGCAGCCAGGGATCGGTTTCGCATCAGCATGGGCCCCTCCTCGGCGGCGGTCTGGTCAGTGTGCGTCGCCGGCGTCGCCGTGGCCCTTCGAGCCGATGGCGTCGGTCCAGGCCAGGATGACGCCGGAGACCACGAACACCATGTGCACGATCACCAGCCACATCAGCGATTCGCTGTTGAAGGTGCCGGCGGCGGAGGTGTCGATGTGCATGAACGCCTTGAGAAGCTGGATCGCCGAGATCGCCACGATCGAGGCCATCAGCTTCTGCTTCAGGCCGGGGAAATCGACCTTGGTCATCCAGTCCGGCCAGTCGGGATGGCCGGTGGCGTCGATCTTGGAAACGAAGTTCTCATAGCCGGAGAACACCACGATCAGCACCAGATTGGCGGCGAGCGACAGGTCGATCAGCGCCAGCACGCCGAGAATGATGTCGGCCTCGGTGGCGTCGAAGGCGTGGGCGAGAAGGTGGCCGAGCTCCTTGACGAAGGTGACGACCAGCACCGCGAGGCTGACCAGCAGGCCGAGATAGAACGGCACCATCAGCCAGCGGCTGAAGAAGATCGTCTTTTCGATCGGCTTCTCAAGCATCCCGCCCCTCCGCCTGTCGCATCATGTGGTTGTCCGGCAGATCGCGCCGCGATCCCCGGCAACCGGTAAGGTTGATGCCATGGCGGCCCGGCACAGGGCAAGCTTGAAGCCGTTTCAGGAAACCCGGAAGGCCCGCGCCGAAACCGGATCATGGCAACGGCCCCGAACGCTGAGCGTGGAGCCGCTGACACGCGCGGATTTTCGTCAGGCGGCGCCGGCCGCCTCGCCCACCGGGCAGCTCACGCCGGTGCCGCCCAGGCCGCAATAGCCGGCCGGGTTCTTGGCGAGATACTGCTGGTGGTCGGCCTCGGCGAAATAGAACGGGCCGCGCGGGGCGATCTCGGTGGTGATCGGGCCGAAGCGGTGCTGCGCCAGCGTCGCCGCGTAGGCGCGCTGGGCGGCCTCCGCCTGGGCGCGCTGGCCGGCATCGGCGACCTGGATCATCGAGCGGTACTGGGTGCCGACGTCATTGCCCTGGCGCATGCCCTGGGTCGGATCGTGCGCCTCGAAGAAGGTCTTGAGCAGCGTGTCGTAGGACACGCGGGCGGGGTCGAACACCACCAGCACCACCTCGGCATGGCCGGTTCGGCCGGTGCAGACCTCGCGATAGGTGGGATTGGGGGTGTGGCCGCCGGCATAGCCGGCCGCGGTCACCCACACGCCGGGAATCTGCCAGAACTTGCGTTCGGCGCCCCAGAAGCAGCCGAGCCCGAACACCGCGGACTCGAACCCCGCCGGGTAGGGCCCCTTCAGCGGCCGTCCCGAGACGGCGTGGCGCTCGGCCGTGTCGATCGGGACGAGGCGGCCGGGCAAGGCCTCGTGCGCGCCGGGCAAGGCGGAGGCGATCTTGAAGGGAAACATCGGCAGCTCCCGAAAGGGTTTCCGTCCCGCAGGCCCTTCGATCCGTATTCCGATCGCCGAACGACCCGTTCTCGAACAGGGGAGTCGGCGACATTGTTTCCGGGATTCCGAGAGGATCAGCCGGAAACGAAGGGGAACACGGGATCCGGGAGACCAATCCTCGGTCTCCCGGATCCGACTGTCACCGGAAATCCGCATGCGGGGGAGATTTCCGGCGGGCGCGCCGCCGAACGCAGGCCTGCCCGCCCGGCGTTCGTGTCGCGTCCACCGGCATATGGGCGCGCATCCGCCGGGCTGCGATCACCGCAGCGGTCAACAAATCGCGAGGAGGCGAGGGGCTGGCGGTCCGGCTCAGTCGCGCGACGACCAGCCGATCGGTGCCGCGGGCTGACGGCCGATCACCAGCAGCAGGAAGCCGAGGCCGCCGAGCAGCAGGAACACCGGCACGAACAGCACGCTCACCAGCAGCGGATCCCACAGCCAGGGTGCGGCGTAGCGTTCGGTCGCAGCCTGCACGAGATTGAGCGTCGAGGGCGACAGCGCATACCACGCGTCACCGGCGCGGGTGACGGTCACCGCCGAGACGGCGATCGAGCGGGTGCCGTCGATGACCAGCGAGGCGAACCCCCCGGCGAGCAGCAGGAATCCGGCAAGACGGATCAGGAAACGGATCATGAGCGGACCTCGTTGCTGCGGAGGTAGCGTTTCGCGGCGCGGCCGACAAGCCTCGCGCCGGTGGATCGTCACCGGACCAATGAAAAAGGGCGGCCAAAGGGCCGCCCTTCAATCTTCGCACCTTCGGAAGGTCAGTTCACTCGGCCGCGCCGGCCTCGCCCTGCGCCTGGGCTTCGGCCTCGGCCTTGATCTTGGCCTCGATGTCCTCGCCGGTCTCCTGATCGACCACCTTCATCGACAGGCGCACCTTGCCGCGCTCGTCGAAGCCGAGGAGCTTCACCTTGACCTTGTCGCCTTCCTTGACGACGTCGGTGACCTTCTGCACCCGCTTCGGCGCGAGCTGGCTGATATGCACGAGGCCGTCGCGCGAGCCGAAGAAGTTGACGAAGGCGCCGAAGTCGGTGGTCTTCACCACCGTGCCGTCATAGATCACGCCGACTTCCGGCTCAGAGGCGATCGACTTGATCCAGTTCATCGCCGCGCGGATCGACTCGCCGTTGGCCGAGGCGATCTTGACCGTGCCGTCGTCCTGGATGTCGATCTTGGCGCCGGTCTTCTCGACGATCTCGCGGATGACCTTGCCGCCCGAGCCGATGACCTCGCGGATCTTGTCGACCGGGATGTGCATCACCTCGATGCGCGGGGCGTGCTCGCCGAGCTCGGCGCGGGCGCTGGTCAGCGCCTTGGCCATCTCGCCGAGGATGTGCAGGCGCCCGCCCTTCGCTTGGTCGAGGGCGACGCGCATGATCTCCTCGGTGATGCCGGCGATCTTGATGTCCATCTGCAGCGAGGTCACGCCCTCGGACGTGCCGGCCACCTTGAAGTCCATGTCGCCGAGATGGTCCTCGTCGCCCAGGATGTCGGTGAGCACCGCGAAGCGCTCGCCCTCCAGGATCAGGCCCATGGCGATGCCGGCGGTGGGACGGCGCAGCGGCACGCCGGCGTCCATCAGCGCCAGCGACGTGCCGCACACGGTGGCCATCGACGACGAGCCGTTCGACTCGAGGATCTCGGACACCACGCGGATGGTGTAGGGGAAGTCGTGGTGCGGCGGCAGCATCGGGTGGATGGCGCGCCACGCCAGCTTGCCGTGGCCGACCTCACGCCGCCCGGGCGAGCCCATGCGGCCGGTCTCGCCGACCGAGAACGGCGGGAAGTTGTAGTGCAGCATGAAGGATTCCTTGTAGGTCCCCTCCAGCGCATCGATGAACTGCTCATCCTCGCCGGTGCCGAGCGTGGCGATCACCAGCGCCTGGGTCTCGCCGCGGGTGAACAGCGCCGAGCCGTGGGCGCGCGGCAGCACGCCGGCCTCGGCGACGATCGGGCGCACCGTCTTCACGTCGCGGCCGTCAATGCGGATGCCGGTGTCGAGGATGCTCCAGCGGACGATCTTGGCCTCGACGGTCTTGAACGCCTCCTTGACCTGCGAGGCGGTCCAGCGCGCCTCGCCGCCTTCCGGCAGCAGCGCCGCGACCACCTTGGCGCGGGCGGCGTCGACCTTGTCGTGGCGCTCCTGCTTGGCCGGGGTGCGGTAGGCGTCGCGCAGGTCGCCCTCGACCAGCGCCAGGATGGCGTTCTCAAGGTCGGTGGAGTCCGACACCGTCAGATCCCGCGGCTCCTTGGCCGCCTTCTCGGCGAGGCGGATGATGGCGTCGATCACCGGCTGGAAGTGCTTGTGGCCGAACATCACCGCGCCGAGCATGACGTCCTCGGGCAGCTCCTTGGCTTCCGATTCCACCATCAGCACGGCGTCGGCAGTGCCGGCGACCACGAGTTCGAGTTTGGACTCGCTCATCTCGTCGAGCTGCGGGTTGAGCACGAACTCGTTGTTGATGTAGCCGACGCGCGCCGCGCCGACCGGGCCCATGAACGGAATCCCCGAGATCGTCAGCGCCGCCGAGGCGCCGATCATCGCCGGGATGTCGGGATCGGTCTCCAGGTCGTGCGACAGGGTGGTCACCACCACCTGCGTGTCGTTGCGGTAGCCATCGGGGAACAGCGGGCGGATCGGCCGGTCGATCAGGCGGGAGATCAGCGTCTCGCGCTCGGTGGGGCGGCCTTCGCGCTTGAAGAAGCCGCCGGGGATGCGGCCCGCGGCGTAGAACTTCTCCTGGTAATTGACGGTGAGCGGGAAGAAGTCGACGCCCGGCTTCGGCTCCTTCATCGACACCACGGTGGCGAGCACCTTGGTCTCGCCATAGGTGACGACGACGGCGCCGTCGGCCTGGCGGGCCATCTTGCCGGTCTCGAGCGTCAGCTTGCGGCCCGCCCAGATCAGCTCTTCACGATGGATTTCGAACATTCGGTCTGTCTCCATGACTTTCGGCCGCGCGAAAGCCACGAGCAAGACGGCGAGAGGCTGTGTCGCGGAGCGGGAGCTCCTGCGCACCACAGCATCCGGCGATCCTGCCGATGGCTTTCGTCACGGGTGAACATCCTGGCAGATCCCCGTCCGGGCACGCACGCCTTGCGGCACCCGGCTTGTCTGCCTTTGCTTTTGAAATCGCGGATGAAACGCACCCGGCCCGCAATGGCGGCCTGCCGGGCTTCATCCGCCGGGAGGGCCCCATTGCCCTCCGCCTGCGGCGGCCGCGCAGGCTGGCGCGGCCTCCGGTCGGGCGTCCGGCCCAGAGGGCCGGACGGCGCCGCCTCAGCGGCGGATGCCGAGCCGCTCGATCAGCGAGCGATAGCGCTGCTCGTCCTTGGCCTTGACGTAATCGAGCAGCGACCGGCGCTGCGACACCATCTTCAGAAGCCCGCGACGGGAATGGTTGTCCTTGACGTGGCTCTTGAAGTGCTCGGTCAGGTTGACGATGCGCTCGGTGAGCACCGCGATCTGGACCTCGGGCGAGCCGGTGTCGCCCGGCTTGGTGGCGTAGTCCTTGATGAGCTGAGCCTTGCGCTCGGCTGTGATCGACATCGGGCAGTCCTTTCTATCTTCAGGGAAAACAATGGCGGATGACGCAATCGGGTGGCGTCCTCCGCCCGGGCGGCAACGGCCGGGATGTCGTCCAGCCGTGTCGTGCCCCTTCGGGCAGACCCGAGGGGGCGCGTATAACATCTTCGCGACAGTGCGGCAAATGACCGGGAACCCGCGTCACACCAACGGCAGCGAAGCTGGCCGTTGGTTTCACGTCCGCGCGCCGGCGAGCTTGAACACCCGCTTCGGCACCAGCTCGCCCTGCTCGACGTCGGCCAATGCAACGAGATTGCCGCCGGCGGTGACGTAGACGAGGCCCTCCATCACCGGCGCGTCGCGCCCGCGCAGCAGCACCGGCTGGCCGCGGTGCAGCCGCGCCGCGTCATTGTGGCTCACCGGGATGCAGACGAGCTGGGTCAAGGCCGAGGCGACCGGCTGCAGCAGCGCCGTCTGGGCGGCGAGCCGGGCCTCGGGCTCGGCGTCGAACAACGCCTCCAGCGGCGCGACCTGCACTGCCGTCTCGGCCTGGAACGGGCCGACCGACATGCGCCGCAGCGCCACCACATGGCCATGGGTGCCGAGCGCCCGGCCGATGTCGCGGGCGAGCGCGCGCACATAGGTGCCCTTGCCGCAGATCGCCTCGAACTCGGCATGGTCGCGGTCGGGCACCGACACCAGCTCCAGGCTGTCGATGATCACCGGGCGCGCCGCCAGCACCACCTCCTCGCCCTCGCGGGCGAGGTCGTAGGCGCGTTCGCCGTCGATCTTGATCGCCGAGAAGCGCGGTGGCACCTGGGCGATCTCGCCGGTGAAGCGCGGCAGCAGCGCCTTGACCGCCGCCGGGTCGGGGCGGACGTCGGAGGTGGCGATGGCGCGGCCCTCGGCGTCGTCGGTATCGGTCTCAACGCCCCAGCGCACGGTGAAGCGGTAGGCCTTGCGGCCGTCCATCACCATCGGCACCGTCTTGGTGGCCTCGCCCAGCGCGATCGGCAGCACGCCGGAGGCGAGCGGATCGAGCGTGCCGGCATGGCCGGCCTTCTTGGCCTGGAAGGCGCGCTTGACGATCGACACGGCGTGCGTCGACGTCATGCCGACCGGCTTGTCGAGAATGAGCCAGCCATCGACATCGCGTTTGATGCGGCGCGGAGCGTTCAAGACCTGGTCTCCTCGTCGGACTCGTCGGTCGTTTCGGAAGCATCGAGATCGCGCGCCACCTCGGGCGAGCGCAGCAGGCGGTCGATGCGCTCGGCCTCCTCGAACCGGTCGTCGCGGCGGAAGCGGATGTCGGGGGCGTAGCGCAGATTGACCCGGTGGGCGATCTCGGTGCGGATGAACTTGTGGTGGGCTTCCAAGGCCTTGAGCACGGCCGTCTCGTCCTTGCCGCCGAGCGCGACGACATAGATCGTGGCAAGCCGCATGTCGGGCGACATGCGCACCTCGGGCACGGTGATCATGTGGCTTGAGATCACCGGGTCGGCGATCTCGCCGCGCGCCAGGATTTCGGCGATCGCGTGCCGCACCAGTTCGGCCACCCGCAGCTGGCGCTGCGACGGACCCGCTTGTGAGCTGTCAGGGCGGTTTCGGGACATGGCCATGGGGATGCCTTTGGCCGCGCACGGCCAAGCCGTCGCGGTTCGGGCGCCCGGGCCAGTGGCCCGGGCGGCGCAGAACGGGGATCAGATCAGCGTCACAGCGAGCGCTTCACCGTCTCGACGCGGTAGCACTCGATCACGTCGCCGGCGCGCATGTCCTGGTAGTTCTCGAACGCCATGCCGCATTCCTGGCCGGCGAGGACTTCCTTGGCGTCGTCCTTGAAGCGCTTGAGCTGGCTGAGCTTGCCTTCGTGGATGACGACATTGTCGCGGATGAGGCGGACATGGGCGCCGCGCTCGACCGTGCCGTCGGTGACGCGGCAGCCGGCGATCTTGCCGACCTTGGTGATGTTGAACACCTCCAGCACCAGCGCATTGCCGAGCATGATCTCGCGCACGGTGGGCGGCAGGAGGCCGCTCATCGCCTGCTTCACGTCATCCACGAGGTCGTAGATGATGTTGTAGTAGCGGATCTCGATGCCGGCGCGCTCGGCCGCCTCGCGCGCTTCCTTGTGGGCGCGCACGTTGAAGCCGATGATCGCCGCCCCCGAGGCCGCCGCCAGCGTGACGTCGGACTCGCTGATGCCGCCGACGCCGGAATGGACGACGCGGGCCACCACCTCGTCGGTGCCGAGCTTGTCGAGCGAGCCGACGATGGCCTCCAGCGAGCCCTGCACGTCGGCCTTGACCAGGAGCGTGAACTCCTTGCGGCCGGCGCCGGCCTTCAGCTCCTTCATCATCTCGGCCAGCGAGCCGCGGCCGGTGACCTTGGCCGCCGCCTTCTCGCGGCGCTGACGGGCGCGATAGTCGGCGATCTCGCGGGCGCGCGCCTCGTTCTCGACCACCGCAAGGCGGTCGCCGGCTTCCGGGGTGCCGTTGAAGCCCAGCACCTCGACCGGGAAGGACGGTCCGGCATCGTCGACCTGGGTGCCGGTGTCGGCGACCAGCGCGCGGACGCGGCCCCATTCGGCGCCGGCCACCACGATGTCGCCCACCCGCAGCGTGCCGCGCTGCACCAGCACGGTCGCCACCGGGCCGCGGCCGCGGTCGAGCTTGGCCTCGATCACCGTGCCCTCGGCGGCGCGCTCGGGGTTCGCCTTGAGGTCGAGCACCTCGGCCTGCAGCGAGATCGCCTCGAGCAGCTTGTCGAGATTGATCTTCTGCTTGGCCGACACCTCGACCTCGAGCGTGTCGCCGCCCATCGATTCGACCACGATCGAGTGCTGCAGCAGTTCGGTGCGCACGCGCTCGGGCTTGGCGTCGGGCTTGTCGATCTTGTTGATCGCCACGATCAGCGGCACCTTGGCCGCCTTGGCGTGATTGATGGCCTCGACCGTCTGCGGCATCACGCCGTCGTCGGCCGCCACCACCAGCACCACCACGTCCGTCACCTTGGCGCCGCGGGCGCGCATCGCCGTGAAGGCGGCGTGGCCGGGCGTGTCGATGAAGGTGACCTTGCCGCCGGTGGGCGAAGTCACCTGATAGGCGCCGATGTGCTGGGTGATGCCACCGGCCTCGCCGGCCACCACATTGGCCTGCCGGATGGCGTCGAGCAGCGAGGTCTTGCCGTGGTCGACGTGGCCCATGATGGTGACCACCGGCGGCCGCGACTCCAGCGCGTCCGGATCGTCCGGCGCGTCGAACAGACCCTCCTCGACGTCGGCCTCGGAGACGCGCTTCACCGTATGGCCGAGTTCCTCGGCGATGAGCTGGGCGGTGTCGGCGTCGATGACGTCGTTGATCTTCACCATCTGGCCCTGGCGCATCAGCATCCTGATGACGTCGACCGCACGTTCGGACATGCGGTTGGCCAGGTCGGCGATGGTGATGGTCTCGGGGATGACGACTTCGCGCGAGATCTTCTCCTTGGTTTCGCTCTGGCGGTGGCCGGTCATGCGCTGGACGCGGCGGCGGAAGGCCGCCACCGAGCGTTCGCGCTGCTCGCCCTCCTGATAGGCGGTGACCACGGTCAGGCGACCGCGGCGCTTCTCCTCGCCGGGCGTGGCCTTGGGCGCTTTGGGCGGGATGGCCGGCTTGGCCGGGCCGCCGCCGCCGGGACGGCGAACCTTGCGGGCTTCCTCTTCTTCTTCGCCCCCCGGCCGTCCGGCAGGGGCACCGCCGGGACGCGCGATCGCGGGCGCACCACCGGGGCCGGGGCGCGGTCCTCCGGTCCCGGCCGGACGCGGTCCACCCGCGCCGCCGCCCGACCGGTAGGACGGGCGCTGCGAACCTGGGGTCTGCTGGGGCGAGGACGTGGTCGAGGGCGCGGCGGCTGCGGCGCTGCGGCGCGCGGCCTCTTCCTCGCCGAAGCGCTTGCGGGCTTCCTGCTCGGCCTTGCGGCGAGCCTCCTCCTCGGCGACGCGGCGCGCATCCTCTTCGCGCTTGCGGGCTTCGGCAGCCTCGCGCTCGACGCGCTCCTTTTCCTCGCGCTCGGCCCGGCGGCGCGCCTCTTCCACGGCGGCGCGGCGTTCCTCGGCCTCGCGGATGCGGGCTTCCTGCAGCGCCTGGGTGCGGGCGTCGCGCTCGTCCTCGGTGAGGGTGCGCAGCACCACGCCGGAGGGGCGGGTGCCGGCCGACGGACTGGCGGGCGGACCACCGACGCGCGGCTTGGTCGACAGCGGCGTCGTCGTCGACGTGGACTTCGCCGGGGTCGCCGGCGCGGCACCGCCGCCGGTCTCGCCGGGGCTCGATCGCCGCTTCACCTTCTCCACCACCACGGCCTTGGTGCGCCCGTGGCTGAAGCTCTGGCGCACCAAGCCCTGCTCGGAGGGGCGCTTCAGAGTCAGCGTCTTCGAGACGCTCAGTGTCTTGTCGCCGGGGGTCTTCGTCTCGGTCATCCGGTCCTGGTCCTAATATCGCACGCAAGGTTGCTGCAAGCCTGCCTCCGCCGGGTCGTCCGAGCGGTAGTGGCCGAGCCGAGTTGTTCGCGCGAGAAACCCGCTGCCCGCCGCGCCAGCGAGCACGGCTGCATGTATCACATTTGATCGCCCGAGTGACAAACTCAATTGCTCGACGGTGAACAGGCGGAGGATCGGTAGTTCTCCGCCATCTGGGGCATTTCCGGGCCCATATCCGGACAAAGACGCACGCAAGGCCCGGTCGAGCCGGGAAACGCCGTCATCGGCCGCCTCGCGCGCATGGATCAGCGCCGCCACGTCGCCCGCGGCAATCGCCGCCTCGACCTTGGCAAAGCCCGCCACCACCGCGCCGGCCTTGTTGGCCAGCGACAGCGCCTCCAGCGCCGACCGCTCCAGCAGCCGGTCGACCTGATCGGCCAGGGCCGGGTCGACCGTCACTTCGCGCCGGAACGCCCGCGCGAACGCCCGCCGCTTCACCGCGGTCTCGACCGCGGTGCGGCCGAGGCCGACCCAGGCGCCGCGGCCCGGCAGGCGCGCGGCGAGGTCGGGCACCACCGTGCCGTCCGGCCCGGCCACGAAGCGCAGCATCGCATCCCGCGCGCCCTGGCGGCGGGTGGCGATGCAGGTGCGCACCGGTCCGGCCCGGCCGTCGCGGGGGCCGCGATCGGTCTCAGGCTCGGCATTGGCGGGGTCGAGGTCTGCCAGCACGCGCGCTCTCCGTCACGCCTCCGGCGCGCCGGAGGCGGCTTCGGCTTCGGCCTCGGCCTCGTCCGCCGCTTCGGGCTCGGGCTTGGCGAGGTCGGCCTCGGTGATCCAGCCGGCCTTCAAGCGGGCCTGCATGATCAGCGTCTCGGCATCCTCGCGCGTCAGATCGAAGCCGTCGAGCGCGCCCGGCGTGTGGACGCTCTCGCCGTCCTGGCGCTCGGTGTAGCCGAGGAGGTCGTCGGTGGCGCAGCCGGCGAGGTCCTCGACCGTCTTGATGCCGGCCTTACCGAGCGCCACCAGCATCTTGGTGGTGACGCCGGGCACCTCGCGAACGGCATCCTCGACCCCCAGCGCCGTGCGCTCGGCGTCGAGCTCGGCCTCGACGCGGGCGAGATAGTCGCGGGCGCGGGTCTGCAGCTCGGTCGCGGTCTCCTCGTCGAAGCCCTCGATGCCGGCCAGTTCCTCGACCGGCACATAGGCCAGTTCCTCGACCGAGTTGAAGCCCTCGGACGACAGAAGCTGGCCGACCATCTCGTCGACGTCGAGCGCCTCCATGAACGCCTGGGTGCGGGCGGCGAACTCCTTCTGGCGCCGCTCGGACTCCTCCTGCTCGGTGAGGATGTCGATGTCCCAGCCGGTGAGCTGGGAGGCGAGGCGGACGTTCTGGCCGCGGCGGCCGATGGCCAGCGACAGCTGCTGGTCGGGCACCACCACCTCGATGCGCTCGCGGTCCTCGTCGAGCACCACCTTGACCACCTCGGCCGGCGCCAGCGCATTGACGATGAAGGTGGCGAAGTCCGGGTTCCAGGGGATGATGTCGACCTTCTCGCCCTGCAGCTCGTTGACCACCGCCTGCACGCGCGAGCCGCGCATGCCGACGCAGGCGCCGACCGGATCGACCGAGGAATCGCGCGAGGACACCGCGATCTTGGCGCGGGAGCCGGGGTCGCGCGCCACCGCCTTCACCTCGACGATGCCGTCGTAGATTTCCGGCACCTCCTGGGCGAACAGCTTGGCCATGAACTGCGGGTGGGTGCGGGACAGGAAGATCTGCGGGCCGCGGGCCTCGCGCCGCACGTCGTAGACGAAGGCGCGCACCCGGTCGCCATTGCGGAACACCTCGCGCGGCAGCAGTTCGTCGCGGCGGATGATGCCCTCGCCGCGGCCGAGATCGACGATGACGTTGCCGTACTCGACGCGCTTGACCACGCCGTTGACGATCTCGCCGATGCGGTCCTTGAATTCCTGGTACTGGCGGTCGCGCTCGGCCTCGCGCACCTTCTGCACGATCACCTGCTTGGCCGACTGGGCGGCGATGCGGCCATATTCGAGCGGCGGCAGCGTCTCGGCGATGTAGTCGCCGACCTGGGCCGCCGGGTTCTTGCGCCGGGCTTCCTCGACCGCGATCTGGGTGGCGTCGTTGTCGACCTGATCGACGACCAGCAGGAGGCGCGACAGCCGGAGCTCGCCGGTCCTGGGATTGATCTCGGCGCGCACCTCGGTCTCGCTGCCGTAGCGCGAGCGGGCGGCCTTCTGGATCGCATCCTCCATCGCCGCGATGACGATGGAGCGGTCGATCACCTTCTCACGCGCCACGGCGTCGGCGATCTGCAACAACTCCAGCCTATTGGCGCTGACCGTCGCCATCAGTGGGTCTCCTTGCGTTTGAATCGCCCGGGGCCGCGGCGCGGCGCCCGGTCGGCGTCGTTGGAAAGAACGGGCTCGTCGGCCGACGGTTCATCCGGCTCGTCGGCGCGTCCCCGTTTCAGGGCGTCCGCAATCAGCTCGTCGGTCAGCACCAGCCGCGCCTCGCCGATCTCGTCGATCGGCAGCAGCGCCTCCGCCGGCTCTTCCGCGCCGGCGTCGCTGCGCTCCAGCCGCACCGCGTCGCCCTCCAGCCCCTTGATCAGGCCGTGAAAGCGCTTGCGGCCGCGCGCCTGCGGCAGGCGCATCTCGATCTTGGCGACGTGGCCGGCCCAGCGGGCGAAATCGCTGCGGCGCACCAGCGGCCGGTCGATGCCGGGCGAGGATACCTCCAGATGGTAGGCGCCCTCGATCGGGTCGTCGACGTCGAGCGCCGGCGAGATCGCCTGGCTCGCCGCCTCGCAATCGTCGATGGTCATCGTGCCGTCCGGCCGTTCGGCCATGATCTGCACGGTCTTGCCGGCCATGCCGGAGATGCGCACGCGCACAAGCCGGAGGCCGATGCCGCCCAGCACCGGCTCGACGATGGCGGCCACGCGCGCGGCCAGCCCCTGCTCCGTGGCGAAACGCGGCTCATCGGCCGCGGCGATCACACTCATTGCTGCTCCCGCGGGCCGCCATACCGCAGGTAATAAAAAAGAGCGGGTCCCGGGGCGGGGCCCACTCTCAACTGCGGCCGATCAGGCCCGGATGAGAATCCATAACGGACCGCGCCAATATGCCGGAAACGGCCAGCCGGTGCAAGTTGCCAGTACGTCGCCGCCAGCGCCGCAGCCTCAACTTGCAGCCTCGCCCCGCACCGGCGGGCTGGCCGCGCCCCCGCCCGCTCCGGGCGGCCCTCCCACGGTTTCGCCCCAAACCAGGTCGGCAAGACGATACGGCCGCAAGCCCTGCGCGCCGGGCGTCGAGTGATGAGAACCTGCAGGCTCCGGCGTCCCGCGTCCCGAACAGGCCGGATGGGGATAAGTCCATTGTGGATGATCCTGGGATCTGCAGCCGGAACGAGAGATTCGCAATGGAATAGCTGCCGGGTTTTCACGAAAAACGATTTAGAATGAATGATGTTATGCCTGATATGTGAAAACTCATAGATGACATGATTGTTCCATGGTTATGCCCAAGGCTTCGAATAATGGTCAAATTCATAGGGATATTGCCCGGGCATCCGCTGGTTTGGAAGAAAACCATGGTGAACTATCGAGTATAGGAGAGAAGCTGTTGCTTAGACGGACAGGAGCGTTGCTGAAGGTCTCCGGTGTTCTTGCGGCCCTGGCTGCGTCCGGCAGCGTCGTCGCCCCCGGCATGGCCGCGGCGAGCGTCGAGGGGTGGAGCGCCAAGACGCAATCTGCCAAGACGCAACCCGCCAAGCCGCAAACGACACAGCAAACGACCAAGACGCAGGTCGCCAAGTCTCAGCCGGCCGCGGGCGAACGCGCAGACGCCGACAGCGGCCGCAAGGCGCAGGGCGGCCAGCGCGGCGTCGCCTCCTACTACTGGCAGGACCAGCGCACCGCCAATGGCGAGCGCTTCAACCCCAACGCTCTCACCGCCGCCCACCGCACCCTGCCGCTCGGCACGGTGGTGCGCGTCACCAATCACCGCAATGGCAACTCGGTCCGCGTCCGCATCAATGATCGCGGACCCTATGTGCGCGGCCGGGTGATCGACTTGTCGCGGGCCGCGGCCCAGCGCATCGGCATGATCTCGGCGGGCCTCGCCCCGGTCACCGTCCAGGTCGTCGACTGATACGGTTTCCGGCCTTCAAGGCCGGAGAACCGTAATTCGGTCGCCGAAAATCCCGTTATCGAACAGAGGATTTTCCGCGAGGCCGTTTCCGGTATCCCGAAGGGATCAACCGGAAACCGTATGACAAGACGGTGAACTGATCCGATCGATCGGGCGAAGGCCCGGCCCGCGGGCCGGGCCTTCATCCTGCGATCGCCGCCTCCTGGCCGAACGACGATTTCCGGCGGGATGGCCGTCCGGGGATGGCGACGGGACCGCCGGACGTTGGGTCATGCGCCCGCAGGCGTCCGCCGAGCGAGGCGGCCGACGGGTGCTGCAAAATTGATGTTCTCGACCCGGCGCGGCTCTGCTACCCAGACGGCCGGCTTGTCCGGACGTGGGTGCGGGCAGTTTCGCGTGGACCGCAGCGGGGAGAGAGCATGGCCGGCAGTTTGTTGAGTCGAGTCGGCCATCTGCTGCGTAACCGGATCGGCTGGCACCGCCTCGGGCTCTTCCTGTCGGTGCTCATTCTCGGCATTGCCTGCTACGTGCTGTGGAAGATGCTGCACGGCATCAACTTCGCCGAGGTGGGCGAGGCGTTCACCAGCAAGCCGGTGCATGCGCTGCTGCTGGCCGGGCTGTTCGTCGTGCTCGGCTATTTCACGCTCACCTTCTATGACTGGTTCGGCCTGCACACCATCGGCAAGGGTCACATCCCCTACCGGGTGGCGGCGCTGGCCGGCTTCTCCAGCTATTCGATCGGCCACAATGTCGGCGCCACGGTGTTCACCGGCGGCACCGTGCGCTATCGCCTCTATTCGGGCTGGGGCCTGAATCTGCTCGACGTCGCACGGCTGGCCTTCGTCGCCGGCCTCACCTTCTGGCTCGGCAACATCACCGTGCTGGGCATCGGCATCTTCATCCATCCCGAGGCCGCCTCGGCGGTGGATCAGCTTCCGCCGGTGGTCAATCGCATCATCGCCGTCGCCGCGCTGTGCGGGCTGGTGGCCTATGTGATCTGGATCGGCCGCAAGCCGCGCATCTATGGCCGCGGCAGCTGGTACGTCACGCTGCCGGCGCGCGGCCCGACGCTGCTGCAGATCGTCATCGGCGTGGTCGATCTCACCTGCTGCGCGCTGGCGATGTTCGTGCTGATGCCGGATCACCCCGACGCCGACTTCATCACCGTGGCGGTGGTGTTCATCACCGCGACCCTGCTCGGCTTCGCCAGCCACACCCCCGGCGGCATCGGCGTGTTCGATGCCGCCATGCTGGTGGCCTTCACCAGCGGCAAGTGGGGCGTGCCGGTGTTCGACAAGGAGCAGCTCCTGGCTTCGCTCCTGCTGTTTCGGGTGTTCTACTATCTGATGCCGTTCGCCGTCGCTTTGGTGCTGCTGGCGGCGCGCGAGATCTGGCTGGGCGGCTTCCGCGGCCTGCGCGACGCGCTGTCGTTCCGGAGCGCCGGCGCCGGTGCCTCCGACGAGACCAATGCAGCGACCAATGCCGGCTGCCCCGGCAAGCGGGACGGCGCTGCGCCCGGGGCTTGAGGCCGTTTCCGGTTGACCCCGAAGCGATCGTCCAAAGACCGGATCGCGGTCAGCGTGCCGGCAGAGCGGGCCGCGGCGCGCCGGGCTGCGGCATCGGCAGGCGCATCACCGGCACGTCGCGCGGCATGCGCAGATCGTCTGGGTTCTGGGCGCCGCGCGTCAGGCCGGTGATCTCGAACACGGTCTGGGGCTTGCCGCCGACCACCGCGTCGGTGCGCAGCGCGATGCCGTCGGACGTGATGCAGGAGCGTACCGGCTCCTCGGGGCGGTTGGTCTCGATGCGCCAGATGTCGCAGGGCTCGCCGGCCACCGTGTCGCGTCCCTCGCGCACGCCGGTGCCGATCATCGCGCCATAACCGGCCTGATCGGCAAGGTTGACCTCCATCGCCATCGGGCCGGCCGGGGTCGAGGCCACCATCAGCGCCTTGCGGGTCGCGAGGTCGAAATAGCCGGTCATCGGCATCGGCGCGCCTGGAATGGCCATGTCGGTGCGCAGCATGCCGCCATGGTGGCGGATGGTCAGCGTGCCGCCGCCGATGAAGGTGCCCTGGGCGGCGAAATCGACGCTCGGCAGCGGCAGCGGTTCGGCGGCGACGGCCGCCGCCGGCCAGAGCGCAAGCAGGGTGAGAAGCATGTGGCCAACCGGCCTCTGGCCGAACCGCATCGTCGAAGCCTCCAGGGTGTCTTGGCACCCGATATGAAATCCGGCGCGTCCGGTTCCGGGGTCACGAAGGGATCACCCGGAGGGCGCATGATACGAAATCCGGCCGATCAAGCCGGAGCCTCGCAGTCCGTTCGCCGAAAACCCCTTTCCGAACAGGGGGGCGGCGAAATCGCTTCCGGCATCCCGGGGGGATCGACCGGAAACCGCATGATTCGCCGCACGCCGGACCGGAGAGAGGCCATGCGGGGCGGCCGGATCGGCGGGCGAACCATGCGCGGTTGCGCGCCGGCCGTGGTTGGCGCCGGCCGGTCCTCGGGTTATGCACCAGATCGGGCGGATCACCATGAGTTTTCGCGACCAGTCCGACGCCGCCGACTTCGCCGGCCTGGATCTTCCGGGGCGTCTGGTGGCGGCGCGCCGGATTCTCGCCGCTGCGGCGCTCGCCGCGGCTGGCGGCGTCGCCCTCGGCGGGCTCGATCCGCTGGTCGCGGTCGCCGGCTTCGCCCTGGTGACGGCTGCTGCCGCGCTGCCCGGCCGCCGCCGGCTGGGTCCGGCCGCCATCCTGCGCCCGCCCGCCCCGAACGGCCGCCTCCAGAATGGGCGCGCCCGGGACGAGCGCGTCCAGGACGACCGGCTCGGTCATCTGGTGGCGGCGCTGCCCGAGCCGGCGATGCTGGTCGACCGGCGCGCCCGGGTGCTGGCGGCCAATTCGCGGGTCGAGGTGGCGATCGGCCCGGCGCGCATCGGCGAGCCGCTGACCCTGACGCTGCGCGTTCCGGAGGTGCTGGAGGCGGTGCGCGCGGTGGCCGGCGGCGCCGCTGCGCGCCGTGTCGAGTTCCAGGCCCGCATTCCGGTCGATCGCTGGTACGAGGCCCACGTCGCCCCAGTCCGCTTCTCGGCCGAAGAGGCGGCGGCGCCGGGATTGCCGGACGTGGTGCTGGTCTTGCTGCGCGATCTTACCCAGCAGCGCCGGCTGGAGCAGATGCGAGCCGATTTCGTCGCCAATGCCAGCCATGAGCTGCGCACGCCGCTCGCCTCGCTGTCCGGCTTCATCGAGACCATCCAGGGGCCGGCCCGCAACGACACGGCCGCGCGCGAGCGCTTCCTCGTCATCATGGCCGAGCAGGCCAAGCGCATGTCGCGGCTGATCGACGACCTGCTGTCGCTGTCGCGCATCGAGCTCAATCTGCATATCCGGCCCGACACCCGGGTCGATCTCGTGCACGTCTTGCGCGAGGTGATGGACGCGCTCGCGCCGCTGGCGCTCGACCGCGGCATCGAGCTGCGGCTGGCCGAGCAGGCCGCCGCCCTGCCGGTGCAGGGCGACCGCGACGAGCTGATCCGCGTCTTCGAGAATCTGGTCGAGAACGCGTTGAAATACGGCGGCTCGGAGCGGGGCGTCGATGTCGTCTGTGCCGAGGCGGCGCGCGAGGATGGCAGCCGCGAGGCGGTGGTGTCGGTGATCGATTACGGCCCCGGCATCGCGCCCGAGCACCTGCCGCGCCTGACCGAGCGCTTCTACCGCGTGGATGTGCCGCGCAGCCGCGAGCAGGGCGGCACCGGCCTCGGGCTGGCCATCGTCAAGCACATCGTCAATCGCCATCGCGGCCGCCTGTCGATCGCCAGCGAGGCCGGCAAGGGCACGATCTTTGCGGTCCGGATGGGTTTGGCGCAAGTTCTGCCGGAGTCGGAAAAGATAGACCGATCAATGTCATGACACGTCATACAGCCTTCATGTAAGAGTCATACAAGCGTGCCGGCGGACCTGTAGCACTGTCCGCGCCCGATTGAGCTTGTGCCCGTTGTCGCTTTTGCAGACGTTCTCGGGGCTGGGCTCGCAACCAAGGAGATTTCTCGTGAAGCTCACGACTCTCGCCAGCGCGGTTGCGCTCGCGGCGGCCGGTGCGTTCGTGTCCGGCGCGGCCGAAGCGCGCGACCAGATCCGTATCGTTGGTTCGTCGACTGTCTATCCGTTCACGACAACCGTGGCGGAACAGTTCGGAAAGACTTCCGGCAACAAAACGCCGGTCGTCGAATCGACCGGTACCGGCGGTGGCATGAAGCTGTTCTGCGCCGGCGTTGGCGTCGAGCATCCCGACGCGACCAACGCCTCGCGCCGCATGAAGAAGTCCGAATTCGAGCAGTGCCAGAAGAACGGCGTCGAGGGCATCGTCGAGATCAATATCGGCTTCGATGGCCTCACGGTTGCTCAGTCGAAGCAGGGCACGCCGGTCAACCTCACCTTGCCGCAGCTTCTGCTCGCGGTCGCCAAAGAGGTGCCTGGCCCGGATGGCAAGCTCATCGCCAACCCGTACAAGAACTGGTCGGACATCGACAAGTCGCTGCCCAACACCAAGATCGAGATTCTCGGCCCGCCGCCGACCTCGGGCACCCGCGATTCGTTCCACGAGTTGCTGCTTGAAAAGGGCGCCGAGCAGATCCCGGAACTCGCGGCGCTCAAGAAGACCGACAGCAAGGCGTTCGACAAGGTCTGGAAGACGCTGCGTGAAGACGGCGCCTATGTCGAGGCGGGCGAAAACGACAACGTGATCGTTGCCAAGCTCGAGGCCAACAAGAACGCCTTCGGCGTGTTCGGCTTCTCCTTCCTCGAGGAAAACTCCGCGAAGCTGCGCGGCGTGCCGCTCAATGGCGTCGCTCCCGAGTTCGATGCCATCACGGCCGGCAAGTACGTCGGTGCTCGCCGCATGTACGTCTATGTCAAGAAGGCGCATGTCGGCGTGATCCCGGGACTTGATGCGTTCGTCGCCGAATACGTGTCGAACAAGGCGCTCGGCGAGGACGGCTATCTCGGCAAGAAGGGGCTGGTGACGCTGCCCAAGAGCGAGTTGGAGCAGGTCCGCAAGGGCGCTGCCGACATGACTCCGATGACAGCCGATCCGCTGCACTGATTAAGTCCGCGGCCGGCCCTGAGGGCCGGCCGCGGTTCCGTCCGCAAGTCTCGGCTTTGGGCCCGTCTCGGCTTTGGCTCGCGGTTGGGTGAAAAGTTCAATGTGTCGCAAGGGAGTGGTGCGGCCATGTACGGTATCTATTTCGCTGGCCTCATCCTTCTGATCGTGCTCGGCTACATTCGCGGCCGCAATCGCGCGATGAAATCTGCCGACACACGCGACAACCATTCCCGTCCGATTTATCACGGTGCGTTTGTTGCCATCGCAGCCCTTGTGCCGCTGATCGCGGTGTTCGTGATCGGCGTGCCGGTTTCCCGACACATTGTCGAAACGCAGGCGATCGAGACGCTCGATCCATCCATCGTGAACGACGATCTCAGGCGAGGTGCTGCTTTGCGGGACATTCGCGCTGTTGTCTCCGGAAATTACCGGGGTGTTGCATCTCCCGAACTCGTGCGTGCGGCCGATGCTTACCAAACGCTCGACAATCTCGCGAACAGTCTCATTCTGGGCTCCGGATTCGTTCTCGGTCTCTTGGGAATTTCAGTTGCCCTCCAAAAGATATCGGCGAGCTTCCGTGCCCGAAACATGGTGGAGCGTTTCGTCCAAATTATACTTTTTTTCTGTGCGGTGATCGCGATACTGACCACGATCGGTATCGTTTTTTCAGTCTTGTTTGAGACTTTCAGATTTTTCCAACGCGTGCCGGTGCTCGATTTTCTGTTCGGGCTGCAATGGAGCCCGCAAACGGCGATTCGTGCCGATCAGGTCGGCTCTTCGGGTGCCTTCGGCATCGTTCCTCTCGTCACCGGAACCTTTCTGATCACGTTCATCGCCATTCTCATTGCCGGTCCGATAGGTCTGTTTTCGGCGATATACCTCGCGGAGTACGCGACACCTCGCTTCCGGGCAGTCGCAAAGCCGATTCTGGAAATCCTTGCCGGCATTCCGACGGTGGTGCTCGGCTTCTTCGCGGCGCTATCGCTGGCGCCGCTGATCCGCGAACTCGGCGAGGGCGCGGGTCTCGACGTCGCTTCGGAGAGCGCGCTCGCCGCTGGTATGGTGATGGGAATGATGATCATTCCGTTCATCTCCTCGCTCTCGGACGACGTCATCAACGCCGTGCCGCAGTCGCTGCGCGACGGATCCTATGCACTCGGCGCAACGCGTTCCGAGACGGTCAAGAAGGTCGTGCTTCCGGCCGCGTTCGCCGGCATCGTGTCGGCCTTCATGCTCGCCATCAGCCGTGCGGTCGGCGAGACGATGATCGTGGTGATGGCCGCCGGGTTGGCCGGAAACCTCACCTTCAATCCGCTCGAAGCGGTGACCACCTTCACCGTCCAGATCAAGACGATCCTGGTCGGCGATCAGGAGTTCGACAGCGCCAAGACGCTGGCGGCCTTTGCCCTCGGCTTCGTGCTGTTTTTCTTCACGCTGGCCCTCAACGTCTTCGCCATGCAGTTGATCAAGAGATATCGAGAGCAGTATGACTGACCTCGCGTTACCCCGTTCCACCGGCCTTGATACCACCTCAGAGGCGGCGAAAGCGCGGACCCGTGCGCGCCATCGCAGGGAGTTCCGTTTTCGCCTCTACGGCATTGTGGCGATCGCGATGACCACGCTGTTTCTGGCCGTGGTGCTGGGAGACATTCTTGTAAAGGGTCTGCCGGCCTTCACCCAGCATGAATTGATGCTGGAGGTGAACGTGGCGCGGGAGGATGTCGATCCCCAAGCCACCGGTCGACCGGAGACGATCCGGGCGGGCGATTTCCATAAGCTCGTCCGTGATGCGTTGCGGCGCGAGTTTCCCGAGGTGACGGACCGGGCCGGTCGGCGTCTCCTTGATGGGCTGTTGTCCAATGGGGCGTCCGACGTTCTGCGCGATCGGGTCGTCGCAAACCCCGGATTGGTCGGCGAGACGGTGCGGGTGCCGGTCCGACTTTCCGCCAATGCCGATCTCTACTTCAAGGGCATCGGTACCGAAATCACCCGTCACATCGGCAACGGCGTGGCCACGCCGAGTGGGACGACGGGTGAGATAACGATTTCTGTCGGAGCCAATGCGTTCGCTGAAGACCTCGGTCTGATCAAGAAACACGTGCAGCGCCAAGCCCGTGCGCTGCGTCGCGAAGCGAACAGGCTGCGTCAGAGTGTCGAGGAAGTCGAGGTCCATAAGTCCGAGCGGAACCGTGCGCTCCTCGCGGCACCCGGCGACTCCAGCAAAAAGGCTCTCGAATCCGAGATCAAAGATCTCGAGTCCGAGATCCAAAGCTTGTCGCAGAAGGCGCAGGATCTGGAGACCGAAGCGGCGGAGCTTCAGCGACGGTTCGACGGCTTGGCGGTGAACGAGCAAATCGGCGCGTTGCTCCCGTCTTTGCTCGTGGCGATCAATGGCGGCCTTGTGAAGGTCAAGGAACTGGGCAGTTCCGACGTCAGGGGCGACGTGCTGAAGCCGCTGGACTCAGCCGATGCGGCTGAATCCGGAGCGTGGCAAATCATCATCTACGAGACACCGGAGTCCAATCGCCGCGTTTCCGACCGCGAGGTCGCGTGGATGGAGCGTTTGAAGGAACGGGGGCTGGTTATAAATGCCTTCAATTGGTCGTTCTTCACCTCTGGCGACAGCCGCGAACCCGAACTCGCGGGCATCCGAGGCGCCCTCACCGGAACGGCGCTGACACTTTTCGTGACGCTCATATTGTGCCTGCCGATCGGGGTCGCCGCCGCTGTCTATCTTGAAGAGTTCGCGCCGAAGAATACGTTGACGGAGATCATGGAAGTCAACATCAACAATCTCGCAGCCGTGCCTTCGATCGTCTTCGGCTTGCTGGGCCTTGCGATGTTCTTGAACTTCTTCGGCCTGCCGCGCTCGGCGCCTCTGGTCGGCGGCCTCGTCCTCGCACTGCTGGTGTTGCCGACGATCATCATCGCGGCGCGCGCCGCACTCAAGGCAGTGCCGCCCTCAATCAAGGAGGCGGCTCTTGGTGTCGGAGCCTCCCACCAGCAGGCGGTTTTTCACCACGTTCTTCCTCTGGCCATGCCGGGTATCATGACCGGCACGATTATTGGCATGGCCCACGCGCTCGGTGAGACAGCTCCGCTGCTGATGATCGGAATGGTCGCATTCATTGTGGAGGTTCCCGGCGGCATCACCGATGCGGCGACGGTGCTTCCCGTGCAGATCTATCTCTGGTCGGATCTTCCCGAGATCGGTTTTCAGGCGAAGACAGCGGCGGCCATCATCGTGCTTCTGGCTTTTCTGTTCGTCATGAACGGCGCTGCGATCGTCATGCGCAGACGTTTTGAGCGGCGCTGGTGAGCCGCAGCCATCCATTTGGAGTGTTATGATGACTACAATGCCGACTCTCGAAACAATGACCGCCGGTGCGGCCGAGCCTCAGTTGGAGCGCCCGGCCAAAGTCATTGCCCGGAACGTCAATGTCTATTACGGCGACAAGCAGGCGCTCAAGGACGTCTCGCTCGACATCGAGGCCCGCTCGGTGACCTCGTTCATCGGACCCTCGGGGTGTGGAAAGTCGACCTTTCTGCGCTGCATCAACCGGATGAATGACACGATCGCCGGCTGCCGCGTCACCGGCCGGATCGAGATCGATTCCCAAGACATCTACGATCCGGCGCTCGACGTCGTTCACCTGCGCGCCCGTGTCGGCATGGTGTTCCAGAAGCCCAATCCGTTCCCCAAGTCGATCTTCGAGAACGTCGCCTATGGTCCGCGCATCCACGGGCTCGCCCGCACCAAGGCCGAGCTGGAGGAGATCGTCATCGGCTCGCTGCAGAAGGCGGGGCTGTTCGAAGAGGTCAAGGACCGGCTCGACGACCCCGGCACCGGCCTGTCCGGCGGCCAGCAGCAGCGCCTGTGCATTGCCCGCGCCATTGCGGTGTCGCCCGAAGTGATCCTGATGGACGAGCCCTGCTCGGCGCTCGACCCGATCGCCACCGCCAAGGTCGAGGAACTGATCGACGAGCTGCGCGAGAACTACACCATCATCATCGTCACGCATTCGATGCAGCAGGCGGCGCGCGTGTCGCAGCGCACGGCCTTCTTCCATCTCGGCGTGGTGGTCGAGGACGGGCTCACGGACAGCATCTTCACCAATCCGAAGGACCGCCGCACCCTCGACTACATCACCGGCCGGTTCGGCTGAGGAACGAGCGAACATGATCACCGACCACACCGTGCGCGCCTACGACACCGAACTCATCGAGCTGCGCCAGCGCATCGCCGAAATGGGCGGCCTCGCCGAGAAGATGCTGTCGGACGCCATGCAGTCCCTGCTCAAGCGCGACACCACGCTGGCGCAGACCGCGATCATCGCCGACCGCCGGCTCGACCTGCTGCAGCGCGAGGTCGAGGACAAGGCGGTGCTGACCATCGCCAAGCGCCAGCCGATGGCCTCGGACCTGCGCGAGATCATCTCGGCGATGCGGCTCGCCAGCGACATCGAGCGCATCGGCGATCTCGCCAAGAACATCGCCAAGCGGGTGGTGGCGATGAATGGCGAATACCCGCCGCTCAAGGTGGTGTTCGGCGCCGTCAACCTGTCTACGCTGGTGCTGGCCCAGCTCAAGGACGTGCTCGACGCCTATTCGCGGCGCGACCTCGAACTGGCGACGCAGGTGTGGAAGCGCGACGACGAGGTCGACGCCCTCTACACCTCGCTGTTCCGGGAGCTCCTCACCTACATGATGGAGGATCCCCGCAACATCACCTTCTGCACCCACCTTCTGTTCTGCGCCAAGAACATCGAGCGGATCGGCGACCACGCGACCAACATCGCCGAGACCGCCCACTATCTGATCACCGGGGAGCTGCTGCCGGTCGAACGGCCCAAGGCCGACACGACCACGCTCAGTCCCAATCAAGTGGCGGTGGAGACGTGACCCTCGAACACACCCCGCATGGTCCCCGGACGATGGGTACCAAGATTCTCATCGTCGAGGACGAGGAGCCGCTGACGCTCCTCCTGCGCTACAATCTTGAAGTTGAAGGCTACGAGGTCGATGCCGTCGCCCGCGGCGACGAGGCCGAGACACTGCTGCGCGAGCGGCTGCCCGACCTCGTGCTGCTCGACTGGATGCTGCCGGGCCTGTCCGGCATCGAGCTGTGCCGGCGCCTCAGGGCACGGCCGGAGACGCAGCGCCTGCCGGTGATCATGCTCACCGCCCGCGGCGAGGAATCCGAGCGGGTGCGCGGCCTCGCCACCGGCGCCGACGACTACATCACCAAGCCGTTCTCGGTGCCGGAGCTGATCGCCCGCATCCGCGCATTGCTGCGCCGCGCCAAGCCGGAGCACATCGCCATGCTCCTGCGCTATGGCGATCTGGAGCTCGATCGCGAAACCCGCCGCGTCCATCGCGCCGGCCGCGAGATTCATCTCGGCCCCACCGAGTTCCGCCTGCTGGAATTCCTGATGCAGTCGCCCGGCCGCGTCTTCACCCGCGAGCAGCTGCTCGACGGCGTGTGGGGTCACGACGTCTATATCGACGAGCGCACGGTGGACGTTCATGTCGGCCGGCTGCGCAAGGCGATCAACCGCGGCCGCGAGCCGGACCCGATCCGCACGGTGCGCGGCGCCGGCTATTCCTTCAACGAGCTGTTCGCCCGCAATTCGTGAAGCGCGGTCCGGTTCGGGGCCGGCTTCATGCGGCTTCCGGCCGATCCGCCTTCATCCCATCCGCCTGCGATCCGAAGTCCGATCGCCGAAAATCCCGTTGTCGAACGAGGGGGGCGGCGATCCCGGACTTCGTCGGGTGTCATATGGTTTCCGGTTGATCCCTTCGGGATACCGGCAACGGTCTCGCCGAAAAATCCTTGAACCGATGAGGATTTTTCGGCGATCGGAATTCGGTTTTCCGGCTTGATCGGCCGGAAACCGTATCAGCCCACGCGCCGGTCGCGCCGGCGGTCGGCCACCGGCTGGTAGGCGATGCGCGCGTGGAAGGAACAATAGGGCAGGCCGGAGATCGCCCGTCCGCCGCAATAGGAGAAGTCGGGCCTTCCCGGCTCGCCGATCGGCCAGCGGCATGTGGCCTCGTTCAGTTCGAGGATCGAGCAGCGCTGGCCGATGGGCACGACGTTCTCGACCGGCTCGGTCGCCAGCTCCGTCTCGACCTCGGGAACCTCCTCGGGGGCGACCCGCGGCGCCAGCACCACATTGCCGCGGACGAAGCCGTTCTGCCGGGGCGCCGGCGCCGGGGTGCGCTGCTTGCGCGAGCGCGGC
The DNA here is from genome assembly GCF_003966715.1 of Blastochloris tepida. NCBI lineage: Bacteria > Pseudomonadati > Pseudomonadota > Alphaproteobacteria > Hyphomicrobiales > Blastochloridaceae > Blastochloris > Blastochloris tepida. The sequence continues at coordinate 3,228,573 of NZ_AP018907.1, read as the reverse complement.
GCGGCCGCCGTAGCCGTCTTGGCGCGGCCCGACAGGCCGAGCCGGTGGACCTTTCCGATCACCGCGTTGCGGGTGATCCCGCCAAGTTCCGCCGCGATCTGGCTGGCCGAAAGGCCATCCGCCCACAGCTTCTTGAGTTGTTCGATCCGCTCGTCGTTCCACGACATGGTCGTCAGCCTCTCGTCCGGGGTCGCGTCACCTCGCCTGTGGCAGAATCCTTCCCCCTGCCGAGCCCATAGGGGTTCGGCCAAACGCGCCACATCACTCAGGGGAACAGCCGCCGCAGACGAGATGTCGTATCAGGCAAGGCAGAGGCTACATATGCGTTGACTCGCCGACAAGAGTCTGCCGGACTCGCGACTCATTTTCCCCAAAAAACGCCCCGCCGGACCGCAACAATCCCGATGAGTGTGGCGCGGTTGACACACGGCCCTTCGGGGGTACTATCTAGCGCGAATGTGCCGCCCCGCGGGGCGGCACGTTTCGTTTACTGCCCTCTTTCTGCCCGTTCCGCCTCGCGCTCCGGCATCAAGCCCCATCCGGCGCGAGCGTGTCGGAGAGGTGCCCGTGACTGCCGAGCCCGTGACGTCGAACGCCCCGTCCGCCCTGCTGCCGACCTATGCCCGCGCAGACCTCGCCTTCGCCCGCGGCGAGGGTGCGTGGCTGACCGCGCTCGACGGGCAGCGATATCTCGATTTCGGCAGCGGCGTCGCCGTCGTCTCGCTCGGGCACGCCCATCCGCATCTGGTGGCGGCGCTCACCGAGCAGGCGTCGCGGCTGTGGCACGTCTCCAATCTCTATCGCATTCCCGAAGGTGAGCGGCTGGCTGCGCGCCTCGTCGCGGCCACCTTCGCCGATCTGGTGTTCTTCACCAATTCCGGCGCCGAGGCGCTGGAGTGCGCCATCAAGACCGCCCGCAAGTATCACGCCAGCGGCGGCCAGCCGGAGCGCTACCGGCTGATCACCTTCGAGGGCGCGTTCCACGGCCGCACGCTGGCCACCATCGCCGCCGGCGGCCAGAAGAAATATCTCGATGGGTTCGGCCCGCCGGTCGACGGCTTCGATCAGGTGCCGTTCGGCGACCTCGACGCCGTGCGCGCGGCGATCGGCCCGGCCACCGCCGGAATCCTGGTCGAGCCGGTCCAGGGCGAGGGCGGCGTGCGGCCGCTGCCGCCGCAGACGCTCCGGGCGCTGCGCCAGATCTGCGACGAGACCGGCCTGCTCCTGGTGCTCGACGAGGTGCAGACCGGCGTCGGCCGCACCGGCAAGCTGTTCGCCCACGAATGGGCCGGCATCACCCCCGACATCATGGCGATCGCCAAGGGCATCGGCGGCGGCTTCCCGATGGGGGCGTGCCTCGCCACGTCCGAGGCCGCCCGCGGCATGACCGCCGGCACCCATGGCTCGACCTTCGGGGGCAATCCGCTGGCCATGGCGGTGGGCAATGCGGTGCTCGACATCGTGCTGGCCGACGGCTTCCTGGAGCAGGTGCGCGAGACCGCGCTGCGGCTCAAGCAGCGCCTCGCCGAGTTGAAGGACCGCCATCCCGCGATCATCGACGAGGTGCGCGGCGAAGGGCTGCTGCTCGGCCTGCGCCCGACCGTCCCCAACACCGAGATGCAGGCGGCATTGCGCGCCGAGAAGCTGTTGACGGTGGCGGCCGGCGACAATGTCGTGCGGCTCCTGCCGCCTTTGATCATCGGCGAGGCCGAGATTGCCGCCGCCATCGACGCGATCGACCGGGCGTGCGTGCGGCTTGCCGCCGCCCCGCAGGCGGGAGCCGCGGCATGAGCAGCAACGGCGCCCCCCGGCATTTTCTCGATCTCGACCAGCTTCCGGCCTCGGAGCTGCGCCGCATTCTCGACCACGGCGTCGAGATGAAGCGCGCCCGCGCCGCCGGTGCCCGCGCCAAGGGGCCGTTCGAGGGCCGCATCCTGGCGATGATCTTCGACAAGCCGTCGACCCGCACCCGCGTGTCGTTCGACGTGGCGATGCGCCAGCTCGGCGGCGAAACCATCATGCTCACCGGCGCCGAGATGCAGCTCGGCCGCGGCGAGAGCATCGCCGACACCGCGCGCGTGCTGTCGCGCTATGTCGATGCGATCATGATCCGCACCCTCGACCATGAGGCGGTGATGGAGCTGGCGCACTATGCCACCATCCCGGTCATCAACGGCCTCACCCGCCTGTCGCATCCCTGCCAGGTGATGGCCGACGTCATGACCTTCGAGGAGCGCAAGGGGCCGATCCGCGACCGCACGGTGGCCTGGAGCGGCGACGCCAACAATGTGCTGGCCTCGTGGATCCACGCCGCCGAGCGCTTCGATTTCTCGCTGCGGGTGGCGACGCCGCCGGAGCTGGCGCCGCGCCCCGCCATGACCGAGTTCGTGCAGCGCACCGGCGCCCGCGTCAGCTTCGGCCATGATCCGGAAGCCGCGGTGCGCGGCGTCGATTGCGTGCTGACCGACACCTGGGTGTCGATGGGCGACCGCGAGAGCGCCCGCCGCCACAACATGCTGAAATCCTTCCAGGTCAATGCGCAGCTGATGGCGCTGGCGGCGCCGGATGCGATCTTTATGCACTGCCTGCCGGCCCATCGCGGCGAGGAGGTCACCGACGAGGTGATGGACGGGCCGCAGTCGGCGGTGTTCGACGAGGCCGAGAACCGGCTGCACGCCCAGAAGAGCATCCTCGCCTGGTGCCTCGACAGCGGGACGGCGGCATGAGCGGGGACGTTCGCGAGCGCCTGCCCGACGACAACGCCGGGCAGGACCGCATCACGCCGTTCCAGGTCGAGGGGCTGGATGTCCGCGGCCGCATCGTCACCCTCGGTCCGGCGGTCGATGCCATGATCGCCGGCCACGGCTACCCTGAGCCGGTGTCGCGCGTGCTCGGCGAGGCGGTGGCGCTGGGGGCGCTGCTCGGCGCCTCGCTCAAGTTCGAGGGCCGCTTCATCCTCCAGACCCAGACCGACGGCCCGGTGCGGATGCTGGTGGTCGATTTCGAGAGCCCGAACAAGGTGCGCGCCTGCGCCCGCTTCGATGCCGCGGCGGTGGCGGCGGCCGAGGACGTGCGGCCGGCGGCGCTGCTGGGCCGCGGCCACCTCGCCATGACCATCGACCAGGGGTCGGACATGGCCCGCTATCAGGGCGTGGTCGAGCTGTCGGGGCAGGGGCTGGAAGCTGCCGCCCACCAGTATTTCGCCCAGTCGGAGCAGATCCCCACCTTCGTGCGTCTGGCGGTCGCCGAAGAGATGTCGGCGACCGGGCAGGGCACGCGGCGAAGCTGGCGGGCCGGCGGCCTGCTGGTGCAGTTCATGCCCAAGGATCCGGCCCGGCTGGCGCGCGCCGATCTCGACCCCGGCGATGCGCCCGAGGGCACCGCCCCGCACGAGGTGGCGGAGGATGACGCCTGGGTGGAGGCGCGCACGCTGGCCGCCACCGTCGAGGACCACGAGCTGGTCGATCCCGGCCTGTCGTCGGAGCGGCTGCTGTGGCGGCTGTTCAACGAGCGCGGCGTGCGGGTGTTCGAACCGCAGCCGGTGACCAATTTCTGCCGCTGCTCGCAGGAGGCCATCCGCGACATGCTGTCCCGTTTCCCGCTGGATGACCGCGCCCACATGGTCGAGGACGGCAGGATCACGGTGACGTGCGAATTCTGCTCCACCCGCTACGTCGTTCTGCCCGAGGACATCGGTCTGCCGGGCTGAGCCGCCACCGTCCGCGTCCCGCGCGTGCGGGCTCGCTCCGTCCGCGCAGGATTTCGGGCAAGCGTTCGGGCAAGAGTTCGGGAAGGATCGGGCATGCTGCACAGGAACTTCATCGCCGGCGACTGGGTCGAGGGCACCGACCTCAACCGAAACGTCAACCCGTCCAATCTCGACGACGTGGTGGGCGAATACGCCCGCGCCAGCGCTGCGCAGGCCGAGGCCGCGATCGACGCCGCGTTCGCGGCGCTGCCGGTGTGGCGGGCCACCACCATCGAGCAGCGCGCCGATATCCTCGACCGCATCGGCACCGAGATCCTGGCCCGCAAGGATGAGCTCGGCCGCCTGCTTTCGCGCGAGGAGGGCAAGCCGCTCGCCGACGGCATCGGCGAGGTGGTGCGCGCCGGTCGGGTGTTCAAGTTCTTTGCCGGCGAAGCGTTGCGCCCGGGCGGCGACCGCATTCCCTCGGTCAGGGCCGGCGTCGATGTCGAGATCACCCGCGAGCCGGAAGGCGTGGTCGGGCTGATCACACCCTGGAATTTCCCGATAGCCATTCCCGCCTGGAAGATTGCACCCGCGCTCGCCTTCGGCAACACGGTGGTGCTGAAGCCCGCCGATCTGGTGCCGGGCTCGGCCTGGGCGCTGTCCGAGATCATCTCGCGCGCCGGGGTGCCGGCCGGCGTGTTCAATCTGGTGATGGGCTCCGGCCGCGAGGTCGGCAACGCCATCGTGACGTCGCCCAAGGTGCGGGCGGTGAGTTTCACCGGCTCGGTCGAGGTCGGGCGGGCGATCGCGGTCGAATGCGTCAGCCGCGGCAAGAAGGTGCAGCTCGAGATGGGCGGCAAGAATCCGCTTGTCGTGCTCGACGACGCCGATCTCGACGTGGCGGTGGCGGCCGCCCTCAACGGCGCCTTCTTCCAGTGCGGCCAGCGCTGCACCGCGTCGTCGCGTCTCATCGTCACCGCCGGCATTCACGACCGCTTCGTTGCGGCGCTGACCGAGAAGACTGCGGCGCTGAAGGTGGGCGATGCGCTCTCCCCCGGCAGCGAGCTTGGGCCGGTGGTGTCGCAAAGCCAGCTTGAGCAGGACCTCGCCTATGTCGAGATCGCGCGCAAGGAAGGCGGGCGCGTGGTCACCGGCGGCGAGCGGCTCAATCGCGAGACGCCGGGCTATTACATGTCGCCGGCCCTGGTCACCGACACCGACAACGCCATGCGCATCAATCGCGAGGAGGTGTTCGGGCCGGTGGCCTCGGTGATCCGCGTCCGCGATTACGAGGAGGCGGTGGCGGTCGCCAACGACACCGAGTTCGGCCTGTCGTCGGGCATCTGCACCACCTCGCTGAAATACGCCTCCGATTTCAAGAAGCGCTCGGCGGCGGGCATGGTGCTGGTCAATCTGCCGACCGCCGGCATCGACTATCACGCGCCGTTCGGCGGCCGGAAAGGTTCCTCCTACGGCCCGCGCGAGCAGGGCGCCTATGCGCGCGAATTCTACACCGCGGTGAAGGTGGCCTACACGCTGGCCTGACACGGTTGCCGGCGCAACGTGCCGCGGGGCCACCGTACGCCGTCCGAAACGCAATCCGTGGCCATCCCACGGGTACAGCTTGGACACCAGCAACCGCCCCCCATCGGCGGTTGCAGAAAATTCACCCTCTCGGCAATGTCCTCCCCCGGCCGGGCGACCGTTAGCGCCGATTAAAACGTTACGGTGCAGGCTGCTGATGCGTACACGCAACGGCTGAGCCGATTCAACCGGCCGGCGGGGAGGCATTTCGGATGCGCGCAATGTCGGATTGGCGGCCTGAGCCGGCACGGGTGCCGATGGCCGGCAGGACGTTGCCCGCCGGCAACCGGGCGAGGGCGACGTGACCCTGTCGGTTCTGAACCGCTTCTCGGTGCGCAGCATCCTGAGCGTCGCCGCGGCGTTCCTGGTCGCCTGCTTCGTCGGCGTCGGGCTCGCGACCTGGCAGTTCCGGGCCGACGACATCGAGGACAGCACCGCCCATGTGCGCAATCTCGCCATCGTGCTGTCCGGCCAGCTCGAACGCTCGATCGAGGCGATCGACATCACGCTGCTCGATCTGATGGAGTTCATCGCGCTGGCCGGTGTGAAGGACCAGCGCGACCTCGCCGATCTCGTCACCGGCGACCGCTTCCAGAACCTGCTGCGCGAGCGCGTCGAGAGACTGCCGCAGGCCTATGGCGCCTCGGTCTATGGCGCCGACGGCAGGAACCTCGTCACCACGTTTCCCGACATCAAGTGGGCCATCGACGTTTCCGACCGCGACTATTTCCGCGAGCTGAAGAGCGATGCCGCGCGCGGCCTCTTCATCTCGCAGCCTTTGACCAACCGCATGACCGGCGTGAGCAACATTGCGTTTGCACGCCGCATCACCGACGCCGCAGGCGAGTTCGCCGGCGTCGCGCTGATCACCGTCACCGTCGACTATTTCGAGACCATCTATGCGCCGATCAAGTCGCTCGGCGACATGCGGCTCACGCTGGTGCGGCGCAACGGCACGGTGATGCTGCGCTATCCCGATCTGGCGAACGCCGCCACCGGCGCCAGCCTGCCGAGTTCCTCGCCCTGGTACGGGCTGGTGGCCAAGGGCGGCGGCGAGTTCCGCTCGCCGGGCTATTTCGACGGGGTGGCGCGCTGGTTCGCGGTGCGGCCGCTGCAGAATTATCCGCTGGTGCTCAATGTCGGCATCTCGGAGCGCGAGATGCTGGCCCGCTGGTATCGCCGCGCCGTCGCCATCGCCATCGGCGCGGCCCTGCTGGTGTCGGCGGCGACCGTTCTGCTGTGGGCGGTGATGGGGCAGTTCCAGCGGCTTCGCCGCTCCGAGCGCAAGCTGCGCGACAAGAGCCGGGCGCTCGCCGTGTCGAACATCCGCTTCGATTCGGCGCTCAACAACATCTCGCAGGGCCTGTGCATGTTCGACGCCGACGAGCGCATCGTCGTGTCGAACGCCCGCTTCGCCGAAATCTACGGGCTGTCGCCGGACGAGGCCGCGCCCGGTACTTCGCTCGCCGCGATATTCGACTGCCGCATCCGCAACGGCACGCACGCCGGCGCGCCGCCGCGCAACTATTTCGCCGATCTCGCGGGCAATCCCGCCGAGGTGCAGCTTCTGCCGGACGGGCGCGCCATCCACATCCGCTGCCAGCGCATGGCCGATGGCGGCTGGATGACCACCCACGAGGACATCACCGACCGCCACCGCAGCGAAACCCAGATCGCCTACATGGCGCGGCACGATCTCCTGACCGGCCTGTTCAACCGCGCTGCTTTCTCCGAGAAGATCGAGGAGGCGGCCGCGCGCCAGCGCCGGTTCGGCGAAACCTTCACGGTGCTGCTGCTCGATCTCGACCGCTTCAAGCAGGTCAACGACACGCTCGGCCATCTGGCCGGCGACATGCTGCTGAAGCAAACCGCCGAGCGGCTGAAGGCGACGCTGCGCGAGACCGACATCCTGGCCCGCTTCGGCGGCGACGAATTCGCCATCATCCAGGTCGGCGCCGACAATCAGCTCGACGCGGCGACCGCGTTCAGCGGACGGCTGATCGCCTGCCTGTCGGCGCCCTACGATCTCGGCGGCCAGGAGGTGACGGTCAGCGTCAGCATCGGCATCGCCTTGGCGCCCGAGCACGGCGTCGAGGCCGACAAGCTGATCCGCAATGCCGATCTGGCGATGTACCGGGTGAAGGGCGAAGGCCGCAACGGCTACAGCGTCTATGATGACGGGCTGATGGAGGTGGCCGACGCCCGCCAGCGGCTGGACAGCGAGCTGCGCCACGCCATCGCCAATGGCGAGTTCGAGCTGCACTATCAGGCGATCATCGACGCCCGCACGCGCCGTGTCTGCGGCGCCGAGGCGCTGGTGCGCTGGCGCCACCCGCGCCGCGGGCTGGTGCCGCCGCTCGAATTCATTCCGTTTGCCGAGGAGTCGGGCCTGATCGAGCAGATCGGCCAATGGGTGCTGCGCCGCGCCTGCGTCGAGGCGCGCGGGTGGCCGGACGATACGGTGGTGGCGGTCAATCTGTCGCCGGTCCAGTTCCGCCGCGCCGATCCGGTGGCGATGATCCGGCAGGCCCTGGCGGATTCCGGACTTCCGGCCCGCCGGCTGGAGATCGAGATCACCGAGAACGTGTTTCTCACCGGCGCGGAGGACAATATCGCCACCGTCCGGCGGATGAAGGAGCTCGGCGTGTCGATCGCGCTGGACGATTTCGGCACCGGCTACTCGTCGCTGAGCTATCTGACCACCTTCCCGTTCGACAAGGTGAAGATCGACCGCTCCTTCACCATGAACATGACCAAGCGCGCCGATTGCGCGGCGGTGATCGCCTCGGTCATCACTTTGACCCGCTGCCTGGGCGTGGCGACCATCGCCGAAGGCGTCGAGAGCCATGCGCAGCTCGAACTGCTGCGCGGGGCCGGCGTCGATTTCTGCCAGGGTTATCTGTTCGGACGCCCGGCGCCGGCCGCCGACCTCGACTTCTCGCGCCCGGCCGCGGCGAAGCAGGCGGGTGCTGCAGCCTGAACGCGGCCCGGGCGAGGCGGAACCTTACTGCGCCAGCGCGTGCAGGATGCGCACCCATGAGCGGATGCCCTTGTGGAAGGACGTGAGGTCGTACTTCTCATTGGGCGAATGGACGCGGTCGTCCTCCAGCGCGAAGCCGATCATCAGCGAATCGAGCCCCAGCACCCGCTTGAAGTCGCCGATGATCGGGATCGAGCCGCCCGAGCCGATGCGCACCGCCGGCTTGCCCCATTCGTCGGCGAGTGCGGCGCGGGCGCATTCGAGCTTGGGGTGGTCGAATGGCACGCTGACGGCCGGCGAGCCCTTGTGCGAGATGAATTCGACGCGGCAATCCTCCGGGATCCGGGCGCGCACGAAGGCGTGGAACGCATCGCGCACCTTGGCCGGATCCTGCGCGCCGACCAGCCGGAACGACACCTTCGCCGAGGCCTCGGCGGGGATGACGGTCTTGGTGCCCTCGCCGGCGTAGCCGCCCCAGATGCCATTGACGTCGCAGGTCGGCCGGGTCGAAATCTGCTCGATCAGGAGCCGGTCGCGCTCGCCGGCCGGCACCTTGAGGCCGACCTGACCGAGGAAGCCCTCCGGCGTCAGATTGAGCCGCGCATATTCGTCGCGCACGTCGGCCGGCAGCTCCGCCACCCCGTCATAGAAGCCGGGAAGGGTGATGCGGCCGGTCTCGTCGTGCAGGGCGGCGAGGATGGCGGACAGCACGTGGATGGGATTGCGCGCAGCCCCGCCGAACAGGCCGGAATGCAGGTCGCGGTCGGCGCAGCGGACGCGCACCTCCTCATAGACCAGACCGCGCAGCGACAGGGTGATGGCGGGCGTCGCCCGGTCCCACATGCCGGTGTCGCATACCAGCGCGACGTCGGCGGCAAGCTCGTCGCGATGAGCCTCGACGAAGGCGGGCAGGTGCTTGGAGCCCATCTCCTCCTCGCCCTCGATCAGCATGGTGACGCCGATCGGCAGCGTGCCGGTGGCGATCTTGTAGGCGCGGCAGGCCTCGATGAAGGTCATGATCTGACCCTTGTCGTCGCTGGCGCCGCGGGCGACGATGTGCTGGGTGCCGGTCCGGCCGGTGGTGATGCGCGGCTCGAACGGCGCGGTTTCCCACAGCGACAGCGGATCGACCGGCTGCACGTCGTAGTGGCCGTAGAACAGCACGCGGTGGCGGCTGCCGTCGAGGTGCTTGCCGATCACCGCCGGGTGGCCGCCGGTCTCGCGCACGCTCGCCTCGAAGCCGAGGTCGGTCAGGTCGGCGGCGATCCACTCGGCGGCGCGGCGGCACTCGCCGGCATGCAGCGGGTCGGTGGAGATCGAGGCGATTCGCAGGAGCGCGAACAGGCGCTCCAGGCTGCGGTCGAGTTCGCAGTCGACGGCGTCGAGGATACGGTTGATGTCCGGCATCAGGCGGCTCCGGTGATGTCGCCCGACCCTATACCGAATTTTGCGGACCACGTCATTTTGCGGCGCGCCGGCCGGGCGCCGCTCGCAAATCATTGAAGCTGTCATACGAAAATCCGGCCGCGTGGGCCGGAAACCGCATCATTCCTTAGCTTCATTCCTTGGCTTCGGCCGCGGCCGGCAGCATCACCGGGCCGCCGGGGAAGCCGGCCGGCGGGCGTGTCCGCTCCTGCCGGCGCGCCCGCTGCATCAGCGAGCCGATCCGCCGGTAGAGCGTGCGCGGGACCAGCGGCAGCGGCACCACGGCATCGTAGCCGGCGGCGTTGGCGGCGCGGATGTCGCTGCGCACCGGGTCGGCGAGCAGGAGAATCGACGGCGCGTTGAGATCGCGTCCTGGTGCCGCTGGAAACTGGCGCGGCTGGCCGGCGAGCGGCTCGCCATCGGGGCCGCCGACGCCGCTGACGACGGCGACATCGACCCGCGCGGCGTCGAAAGCCGCGCTGGCCTCTTCAAGGGTTCCCACCTCGGTGATCCGCTGGATTCCGAGCAAGCGCAACGCTTCGCCGGTCTCGTGCCGGGTCTGGGGGTCGGGGTCGACCACGAGCACGTGGGCGGACAGGATCAGTTTCATCGTCGAGTCGGTTTCGTCGCAGGGCGCCAGGGGCTGGGGTTCCGCGTGGCCCCGCCCTGCAGGCACGGTACCGACGCGGAATGCCGCAGCCCCTTCTTACCCAGCCGGGAGGTTGTGCGCAACTGTTATGCTTGCGCCGCAATTAGGCAGCCTTAACGGTAATCGCGCCGCGTTAACGTCGCATGCCGCCCAGCACGCCCCGCAGGATGGCCTTGCCCAATTGGGTGCCGACCTGGCTGGCCACCGAACGGGCCACCTGCTTGGCTACAACTTCCGTGACACTGGCGCGGCCCGCCGGGCGGCCGCCGCGCGGTCCCGGCTTACCGCCGCCGAAGATGCTGTCGAGAATGCCGCCCAGTCCTCCGCCGGAAGAGGGCGCCTCGCTTGGCTGTTGCGGGGCCGGCTGGCCGCCCCAAGGACCGGAGGGGACGCTGGTGGGCGCGCCGGACCGGCCGCCATTGCGCTCGGCCGCGCGCTCGCCGGCCCGCCCCTTCAGCACCTCATAGGCGGATTCGGAATCGATCGCCGTGTCGTACTTGCCGCGCAGCAGGCTGCGGCCGAGGATCGCCGCCCGTTCCTGCGCCGTGATCGGGCCGATGCGCCCGGCCGGCGGCCGGATCAGCGTCCGCTGCACGATCCCGGGCACGCCATTGCCCTCCAGCATCGATACCAGCGCCTCGCCCTTGCCCATCTCCATGATCACCTGGGCGGTGTCGAGCTTGGGGTTGGGCCGGAAGGTCTCGGCCGCGGTGCGTACCGCCTTCTGGTCGCGCGGAGTGAAGGCGCGCAGCGCGTGCTGCACCCGGTTGCCGAGCTGTGCCAGCACGCTCTCCGGCACGTCGAGCGGGTTCTGGGTGACGAAATAGACGCCGACGCCCTTGGAGCGGATCAGCCGCACCACCTGCTCGATCTTGTCGAGCAGCGCCTTGGGCGCGTCGTCGAACAAAAGGTGCGCCTCGTCGAAGAAGAACACCAGCTTGGGCGTATCGGGATCGCCGACCTCCGGCAGTTCCTCGAACAGTTCGGACAGCAGCCACAGCAGGAATGTGGCGTAGAGCCGCGGCGAGTTCATCAGCCGGTCGGCGGCGAGCAGGTTGATCATGCCGCGGCCGTCGCGGTCCTTGCGGATGAGGTCCTTGATCGACAGCGCCGGTTCGCCGAAGAACTTGGCGCCGCCCTGGTTCTCCAGCACCAGCAGCTGGCGCTGAATGGCGCCGATGCTCTGCTTGGTGACGTTGCCGTATTCGGTGGTGAGTTCACCCGCCCGCTCGGCGATATGGCCGAGCAGCGCCCGCAGATCCTTCAGGTCGAGCAGCAGCAGGCCGTCATCGTCCGCCACCCGGAAGGCGATGTTGAGCACGCCCTCCTGGGTGTCGTTGAGGTCCATCAGCCGCGCCAGCAGCAGCGGGCCGACCTCCGATATGGTGGCGCGGATCGGGTGGCCCTGCTCGCCGAACAGGTCCCAGAACGTCACCGGGAACTCGTCGGGCTGCCAGCCGCCGTCGAGGCCGACCGCCTTGGCGCGCTCGACCAGGAAGTCCTTCGGCTCGCCCTGTGCTGCGATGCCGGAAAGGTCGCCCTTGATGTCGGCGGCGAACACTGCCGTGCCGGCGCGCGAGAAGCCCTCGGCCAGCACCTGCAGCGACACCGTCTTGCCGGTGCCGGTGGCGCCGGTGACGAGGCCGTGGCGGTTGCCGAACTTCAGCGTCAGATACTGGTCGGCCGCCTTGTCGCCCTTCGCCGGCACGCTCCGGCCGATGAAGATCCTGTCCTCGGTATCGCCGGCCATGCCGTCCCCCTCGTTTTCCGACCTCAGGATATAGGCGCGGGGACGGCCGGTTTCCAAGCGTCCCCAAAGGACGAGCGGGACGGTGAAGCTGTGGTGAGGCCGAGGGTCGCCTCACGATCAAGACCGCGATAGGCTCCGCCCGCCGGGTTCCCATAGGGCCGGCGGCAAGCGGCGGCCGCGGGAACCTGTCCCGAGACCGCCGATCGCGGACCAGCCGGAAGGTATCGCATGCGTCTATCCGTCTCTTCGCTGTGTCTGACGCTGGCCTGCGCGCTGGCGCACATGGCGCCCGCTTCCGCAGCGGGCGATCTGGTGTGGGAGGTGGAAAATCCGTTCCGCCTGTTCCGCAAGCCCGCGGCCTTCGCGCTGCACGAACGCGCCTTCAATGCGGTGAAGGGCACGGCGCGGCTGCCGGCCGATATCGTCTGGCGCACCGAGCGCCGGCTCAACGACCCCGACTGCGCCAACCCGACGACCCCCGCCACCTGCGAGGCGACCGCCCGGGCGCGCTACGAGGCGTCGCGTCTCGGCTGGGCGGCGCAGGTGTTCGAAGACACCTGCTACGATCGCGACGTCCGCCCGCGCCGCTACGGCCAGACCTGCGAGCGCCAGTATTCGTGGGGCACGGCGACGGAGAGCTACGTCCTGCCCGAGGCGCACACCGTGCAGGTGCGGTTGTCGCCGGCGCGCCTCGCCGAGGTCAATTCCGCCGAAGCCAATTCCGCCGAGCCCAAGGGCGCCTGCACCTGGACGTGGCAGCCGCGCCGCCCCGGCGGCCGGGTCGAGACTCGCCGGCAGGCCTGCAAGGTGCCGCTGGTGATCGCCCGCGTGCCCTATTCGCCCGATGCCGCGGAGTCGGGCGTGTCGGTGTCGGTGACGCTGCCGACCGGGCAGGTGCTCGCCGATCCCGACGTGGTGGTGGAGGATCTGCTGATCGTCGCGCTGGGTGATTCGTTCGCCTCCGGCGACAGCAATCCCGACCGGCCGGTGGTGTTCAGCGCCCGGCGCGAGATGGTCTACGACCCGACGCTGCTGCGCGACGACATCGCGGCGCTGAAGAAGAAGCTCGCGCCGGTCCAGACCTTCGGGCTGGCGTCGGTGGCGCCGGATTTCGATCCCAAGACCCTGCCGCGCCGCCGGATGGAGGACGAGGACCGCGACGCCGCCTTCCGCCTCGCCTCGCGTGAGTTCAACCGTGCCTTCGAGCGGGCCGGCGCCCGCTGGCTGAGCCCGGACTGCCACCGCTCGCTCTATGGCTATCCGATGCGGGTCGGCCTCGAGCTCGCGCTGGAGAACCGCCGTCGCGCGGTGACGCTGATCAGCCTCGCCTGCACCGGCTCGGAGGTCACCGACGGCCTGTTCCTGCCGCGTGCGGCGCGCGAGGGCTTCTCCGAGCCGGGCGGCGCCCGCGTGCCGCCGCAGTTCGACCAGCTCGCCGAGCTGATGTGCGCCGGGCCGCGCTCGGAGCGCGCGACCTACCGCCTGCCGGTGTTCCGGCGCGGCTCGCCCGAGATCGGCGTCGAGCCGGTGACCCTGAGCTGGTGCGCGCGCGCGGCGCTGAAGCGGCCGATCGATCTCGTGCTGCTGTCGATCGGCGGCAATGACGTCGGCTTCTCCTCGCTCGCGCTCTATTCGGTGACCGAGAGCGCCGCCGACGTTGCGCCGATCGCGGTGTGGGTCGGACACGAGATCCGCTTCCCGCCGAGCGTCGCCGACATTTATCTCGAAGCGCTCGACGAGCGGCTGCAGGCGGTGAAGCAGGCGCTGGGCGACGGCTTCGGCGTCGCCCCGGCGCGGGTGGTGCAGACCCATTACGAGCCGCTGCAGTTCGACGAGACCGGCCAGCTCTGCGGCAGCCTTCCGGCGCTCGGCCTCGACGTCGCGCCCAATCTGCGGCTCAGCCGGCAGCGCCTGCGCGAGGTCTCGGCGTTCCATGCCAAGCTGGCGCAGCGCCTGGGCTGCATCACCAGTTCCAGGGGAGCGGATTGTCCGCTCGATCTCGCCACCGGCGCCGGCACCGGCTTCCATCTGGTCGGCGATCACCTCGCCGCCTTCGGCCGGCGCGGCCTGTGCGCGCGCGATCCGCAGCGCCTGCAGATCGATCAGGCGATGATGGCGGTGCCGCGCCGGTCGCTGTCGAGCGGCGAGTTCGTGCCCTATTCGCCCGCGGCGGCGCTGCCCTATGGCAAGCGCTGGCGGCTGTTCCACACGCCCAACGACGCGTTTCTCACCGCCAACACCCACCGCGAGGACATCTCGCCCTTCGATGTGCTGCAGCCGGTCTATGCCGCGCTCTATGGCGGCGCCTTCCACCCCACGGCGGAAGGCCACGCCGTGGTCGCCGACCATGTGGTGCGCCATGCCCGCACGGTGCTGGAGGAGCGGCAGAACGAGCAGGCGGGCGCGCGGTGAGGAGTGTTTCTTCCCTCTCCCCTTGGGGGAGAGGGAAGACCGCGCCGCTGCCGCGATTACTTCGCCGCCTGCTTGGGCAGATGGCCGAGCTGGGCGGCGAGCTTCTCCAGCAGGCTTTCGGCGGCGTCGGCCACCACGGTGCCGGGCGGGAAGATCGCCGCGGCGCCAGCCTCATAAAGCGCGGGGAAGTCCTGCGGCGGGATGACGCCGCCCACCACCACCATGATGTCGCTGCGGCCCTCGGCGGCCAGCGCCGCCTTCACCTCCGGCACCAGCGTCAGGTGGCCGGCGGCGAGCGACGACACGCCGATGATGTGGACGTCGTTCTCCACCGCCTGCCGCGCCGCCTCCTGCGGGGTGGCGAACAGCGGGCCGATATCGACGTCGAACCCGAGGTCGGCGAAGGCCGACGCGATCACCTTCTGTCCACGATCGTGGCCGTCCTGGCCGACCTTGGCCACCAGGATGCGCGGGCGCCGGCCCTCCTCGGCCTCGAAGGCCTCGACCCGGCGCTGGATGCGGGCGATCTTGTCGTCCATCTTCTTGGCCTCGCGCTTGTAGACGCCGGAAATCGCCCGGATCTCGGCGTGGTGGCGGCCCCACACCCGCTCCAGGGCGTCGGAGATTTCGCCCACCGTCGCCTTTTGCCGCGCGGCCTCGACCGCCAGCGCCAGCAGATTGCCCTTCGCGCGGTCGGACGCGGCGTGGCTCAGCGCGTCGAGGGCCGAGGCCACCGCCGCCTCGTTGCGCTCGCCGCGCAGCCTCTTCAATTTGTCGATCTGCATGGTGCGCACCGCCGAATTGTCGACCTTGCGCACGTCGATCGGCTTCTCGTCGGCCACCTGGTACTTGTTGACGCCAAGCACGGTCTGGGCGCCGGAATCGATGCGGGCCTGGGTCTTGGCCGCCGCCTCCTCGATGCGCAGCTTGGGGATGCCGGCATCGATGGCCTTCGCCATGCCGCCCAGCGCCTCGACCTCCTGGATGTGCTCCCACGCCCGCTTGGCCAGGTCGGCGGTCAGCCGCTCGACATAGAACGAGCCGCCCCACGGATCGATGATGCGGGTGGTGCCGCTCTCCTGCTGCAGGAACAGCTGGGTGTTGCGGGCGATGCGGGCGGAGAAGTCGGTCGGCAGCGCCAAGGCCTCGTCGAGCGCATTGGTGTGCAGCGACTGGGTGTGGCCCTGGGTCGCCGCCATCGCCTCGATGGCGGTGCGCATGACGTTGTTGAACACGTCCTGCGCGGTGAGCGACCAGCCGGAGGTCTGCGAATGGGTGCGCAAGGGGAGCGACTTCAGGCTCTGCGGGTTGAACTGCTTGACGAGCTTGGCCCAGAGCAGGCGCGCCGCCCGCATCTTGGCGACTTCCATGTAGAAGTTCATGCCGATCGCCCAGAAGAACGACAGGCGCGGCGCGAACGCATCCACGGTCAGCCCGGCTTCGAGCCCGGCGCGGATGTATTCGACGCCGTCGGCCAGCGTATAGGCCAGTTCGAGATCCTGCGTCGCCCCGGCCTCCTGCATGTGGTAGCCGGAGATCGAGATGGAGTTGAACTTCGGCATGTTGGCCGAGGTGAAGGCGAAGATGTCGGAGATGATCCGCATCGAGGGCAGGGGCGGATAGATATAGGTGTTCCGCACCATGAACTCTTTGAGGATGTCGTTCTGGATGGTGCCGGCGAGCTTCTCGGCCGGCACGCCCTGTTCCTCGGCCGCGACGATGTAGAGCGCCATGATCGGCAGCACCGCGCCGTTCATGGTCATCGACACGCTCATCTGGTCGAGCGGGATGCCGGCGAACAGCGTGCGCATGTCGTAGATCGAGTCGATCGCCACGCCCGCCATGCCGACGTCGCCCGAGACGCGCGGATGGTCCGAATCATAGCCGCGATGGGTGGCGAGATCGAACGCCACCGACAGGCCCTTCTGCCCGGCGGCGAGGTTGCGGCGGTAGAAGGCGTTGGAGTCCTCCGCCGTCGAGAAGCCGGCGTATTGGCGCACCGTCCAGGGCTGGTTGACGTACATGGTCGGATACGGCCCGCGCCCATAGGGCGGCAGGCCCGGCCAGGTGTCGAGGAAGTCGAGCCCGGCCAGATCCGCAGGGCCGTAGGCGCTCTTCACCGGAATGCCCTCGGGCGTCAGCCACGGCTCGCCCGTCGCCGCGACGGCCGGCAGGGGGGCGTCCTGGAACGCAACTCGGGTGAAATCGGGAATGCGGCTCATGTGCGTGCTTCTCTATGGCGGGAATGGCACCGGTCCATGCCAAAACGTCGCACCCGCCTGCGCGCGGGTCCGACCAAGGTCAATCAATTATGCAGGATGCCGCGGCGGCAGGCCAGTGGGGCGGGCGGCGCCGGGACGCGGCAGATCAACACTTCGAGGCCGCCGGCCCGCTGGCAGCGGATCGGCGGCCTCGACGTTTTCCGAGTTGGAGGCCCGGCGGCTGCGCCGGCGCGGCCGAATTGGCGTCAGGCGGCCGACTTGACTTCAGGTGGCCGACTTGGCGTCAGAACGACACGCCGATCCGCCGGCCCTTCTGCCACAGGATCCGGCAGCTCTTCTTGAGACCGCCATGCAGGAAGGTGAAGCGCTTGGGGATTTCAACCGTGCCATGCACGTCGAGGCAGGCGCCGCGCGCGCTGAGATCGATGACCGTGCAATCGATCGTCGGGCTGCGCGAGTCAGCGAAGATCTTTCCGGTCGTGGAAATGCGGCCGCCGGTCTGGATCCGCACAAAGGTACGATTGTTGGTCATCTGCACCCTGACAATTGCTTGCTGCGCAAAGAGATCATGGGCGAGCGCGCCATCGCTCGCTCGGTTTCAACCCTACATGCCGATCGTAAATTTCAAATGAACCGGGAATTGCGCGTTTCGGAGTGTGGGAAGCGCAAGGGTTTACGCAGATTTTCATGGAATTCGCGCTGTGCGCGGTGGCGGGATGCCGTATTATTTGAACGTAAACTTAACCATCGCAACATGTTCGCGCGTGCGGCCGGAGCCCTCGCAGACGGGCTTCAGCCCGAGCAACCGGCGCATGAGCTGGCGGACGAGCCGGCGCCAAGCCGCGCCGGTCAGAGCCTTCGCGCCTGCCAGCGGCCGGCGCAGTCGCGCGAGGGCGCGGTCCACACCCCGCTGCCGCTGCCGCCCGTCAGCCGCCCCGACACGCTGACCGACTCCGCCTGACGGGTGAAGCGGACATTGAGCCGCCCGTCGCGGCCCACCTTGCCGGTGGCGGTGATGTCGATCTCGCCGACATAGCGGATGGCGCCGTCCTCCACCTGGATCGGGAAGACGAAGCCCTGGTCGCACGCGCCGCGCTGGACCTCGACCGCGACTTCCCATTGCCCGTCATGCGGGCCCGAAGCCGGCGCCGGACCGGCGGTCATCGACAGGGCAAGGATAAGGGCGATGCGAAGACGCATTCCGTGCTCCCGAAAACAGCGCTCGGCTGATTGGATCATACGGTTTCCGGCCCACAGGCCTGAGAACCGTAGGCCGTATCAAGGCCGGTGTCGCGCCATTCGGCCGTGGAAGGCCAGCGCGCCGATGGCGCCGCCTGCGGTGGCGGCCAGAACGAAGATGATCGTCAGTATCCAGCTTCCGGTGACGAAGCCGGAGCGGAAACGCCACGCCACCATGAGCGGCAGCACGAAACCGGAGGCGGCGCCCACCATCACCAGCCGGCCGGCGGTGTAGGCCTCGATCCGGTCGAGCAGCAGCCGGGCGAGCGGCAGGATCACGAAGCCGACCGGTGCCGCCACCACCAGCGCCACCGGCAGCGCGACGCCCAGCATGAAGAACAGGGTCGCGCCGTCGAAATGCGTGCCGTGGATCGCGGCAAACAGCGTGAGCAGCCCGACGCCCGACACCCCCCCGGCCACGGTCGCCTCAAGCGAGGCGCGCCAGGAATACCAGGATGCGAACCAGGAGTGGGCGGTCAGCGGTGACATGTCCTTCATGTAGGCGCGAACGCTGCCTTCGCCAGGGCGGGCGTGAAGCCGGGAAGGTCCGGACGGCCGAAGGTTCACCCCCGGAACTCACTCGGCCGCACGTTCACTGGGCAAGGAAGCAATAGAACAGGCCGGCGCCGCCGGTGCCCTTCAGCGCCTCCTGACTGCAGCCGCGGGTGCCGTGCGAGGAGTTCCACGAGGTCATGTGCCGGGAGTCCGTCAGGCCGATGCGGTCGTGGTGGCCCACGATCGCCGAGCCCTCGCCGTTCTTCGTCCAGTTGCCGCAGGTTGTATCGCCGCCCGCGGTCGAATAGTGGCCCTGCGGGTCGGAGCCGGTGAGGATGTCGTGCAGATTGACGGCATCGCCCCGGCCGCTGACGGTCTGGCCGGTCTCGGTCAGCGCCGTCTCCTTGGTGATGTTGACGGCGGGCGAATGCAGCTCGTCGAGGTTTCGCGCCACCACCACGCCTTTGGCGTTCACCCACGGCCCGTTGCCGATGCGGTCGCGGGCATTGATGCCGGCCGCGCCGCCCGGCGCGGTGGTGCTGAGATACGCCCGCCAAGTCTCGCCGGCCGCACCGGCCGCCTTGGCCAGCGCGCGGCAATGGGCATCGGCCCCCTCGAGGCCGCCCAGATTGGCGCCATCGCCCAGGCCGGCGCTGGTGACGAAGAACGACATCGGCGCCTGCTGCGCCGCGCCTGGGTTGAGGCCGGCCGACAGGCCGAGCCCGAGGACGCCGGCCAAGATGCCGGTCAAGATGCTGACCAAGTGGACTCCGCCTGCGCCGCGCCGTCTCATCGATGTGCCTCCGCGCTGGTGTGAACCGCCGGGCCGTGGCGGCCAATTCCCAATTGGCCATCTGGTGCACGGAAATTAACTGGAAAGGGCGCGGGAAGGCTGTTGCCGCGGCGAACGGCTGCATGTACGGACGCCTCTTCGCCGTCTCCGGAGCAAAGGCCTCGGAGACCGGCGCCCGAAAGGTGGAATGCCATGAACGAACAGTTGCAGGCGCTGCTCGATCGGCTCAAGCAAGCCCAGCGGGAACTGCTGCTGCAGTGCGCGCAGACGGATACGCTGCCGAGCGACAAGACCTTGCGCAAGATCGCCGATCTCGAAGGGGCGATCTCGGCCGTCGAGATGATGCTCGGCGAGTAGACGACCGTCCCGGGCGGGGCACCGGCTTACGCCGCCGGCCGCTCGCCCGCCCGAAGCGCCTCACCTGTTCTGGAACTGCGCTGCGCGCTTTTCGGCGAAGGCCGCCATGCCTTCCTTCTGGTCGGCGGTGGCGAACATCGAATGGAACGCCCGCCGTTCGAACAGCAGCCCCTCCTCCAGCGACACCTCGTCGACGCGCTTGACGCACTCCTTGACCGCCAGCACCGCGGCGAGCGGCATGGCGGCAATGGTGGCGGCGACATCCAGCGCCACGGTGAGAAGCTCCGCCGCCGGCACCACGCGCGACACCAGCCCCGCCCGCTCGGCCTCGGCCGCGTCCATCATGCGGCCGGTGAGGCAGAGATCCATCGCCTTGGCGCGGCCCACCAGCCGGGTGAGGCGCTGGGTGCCGCCCGCGCCCGGCGTCACGCCAAGCTTGATCTCCGGCTGGCCGAACTTGGCATTGTCGGCGGCGATGATCACGTCGCACATCATGGCGATCTCGCAGCCGCCGCCGAGCGCGTAGCCGGCCACGGCGGCGACGATCGGCTTGCGCTTCTTGGCGATGGCGCCCCAGTTGAGGAACTCGTCGAGGAAGGTCGCCGGGAACTGGCGCGACTGCATCTCCTTGATGTCGGCGCCGGCCGCGAACGCCTTGGCCGAGCCGGTGAGCACCATGCAGCCGATATTGGGATCGGCATCGAACGCCGTCAGCGCCGCGTCGAGTTCGCTGGTGAGCTGGTCGCACAGCGCGTTCAGCGCCTGCGGCCGGTTCAGCGTGATCAGCCCCACGCGGCCGTGGGTCTCGACGATCAGGGTCTCGTAGCTCATCTGGTCCTCCCGGGGTGTTTGCCGGGAGGTTACCGAATGGCACCGCTCACGCAACCGCGCGGCGTCTCGTCCGTTGGTCGGGGGACGGTGAGGCAAGCCAAGAGACCCTCGCCGGCAGGCCCTCAGCGGCTTGGGCGCTGGCAGGCCGGGCAGAAGAAGGTGGAGCGTCCCGCCTGCACCTCGCGCCGCACGATGCCGCGGCAGCGCGGGCGCGGGCAGGGCTCGCCCTCGCGGTCATAGACGCGGAAGGCGTGCTGGAAATAGCCGAGGCTGCCGTCCGGCCGGGCATGGTCGGCGATCGACGAGCCGCCGGCGGCGATCGCCTCGGCCAGTACCTCGCGCACCGCCCCGGCGAGCCGCGTTGCCGCAGCCGTCGGCGCCCCGGATGCGTTTGCCAGCGTGGCGGCGGCATTGAGCGGCGACAGGCCGGCCCGATGCAGCGCCTCGCACACATAGATGTTGCCGAGCCCGGCAATCACGTGCTGGTCGAGCAGCAGCGCTTTCAGGCTGGTCGTTCGGTTGCGGGCGGCCTCGGCCAGCGTCGCGGCCGAGAAGGCGTTGCCGAGCGGCTCCGGCCCGAGGCCGGCGAACAGCCTGTGGCTCTCAAGCTCCGCGCGCGGGACCAAGGTCATCAGGCCGAACCGGCGCGGGTCGTTGTAGGTGACGCGGGCGCCCGAGGCGAGCTCGAACACCACATGGTCGTGGGCCGGGTCGCGGTTGCGCGGATGGTGGAAGATGCCCACCGCTTCGGCCTCGATGCGGAACGAGCCGGACATGCCGAGGTGCATCACCAGCACCTCGCCGCTGTCGAGGTCGGCCAGCAGGTATTTCGCCCGGCGGCCCAGCGCATCGATGCGGCAGCCGGCGAGGCGGCGGGCGAAGCCGGGCGGAAACGGCAGGCGCAGGTCGGCCCGGCCCAGCCGGACGGCGGTGATGCGGGCACCCTCCAGCACCGGCTGCAGGCCGCGGCGCACGGTTTCGACTTCGGGCAGTTCGGGCATGGAACCTTTCAGGAACGAGGCTTGCGGGAAACACCGCACGCGGGCAGGCACGCTGATGCGAAACCGGCAGGGCAGACCCTGCGAAACCGCGCCCCGCCGGCCCAAAGGGCTGGGATCCCTGGCGATTCTCCCGCCGGCGGTGGGCGGCGTTCCCGTTGCGGCGATCCTTGCCCGATGGACGCCAATGAGATAGCGCGCAGGGCGGCGCTGGGCTATGGTCCGCGCCGCTTCGAGCAGGGACGGTTTTTCGAGCAGGGTGGTAGGACAGATGGCCGGCGGCGATACGCTTCGCGATACGGAAGCGACCCATTTCGGATTCAGAGAGGTTCCGCTTGCCGAGAAGCAGGCGCTGGTGGACGACGTGTTCGCCACCGTCGCCCGGCGCTACGACCTGATGAACGACCTGATGTCCGGCGGCCTCCACCGGCTGTGGAAGGACGCCATGGTCAACACGCTGGCGGCGCCCAAGTCGAGCCGGCCGTTCCGGCTGGTCGACGTCGGCGGCGGCACCGGCGACATTTCGTTCCGGGTGGTCGAAGGGGCGGGGCCTGCCGTCACCTCCACGGTGTGCGACATCAATCCCGAGATGCTGAAGGTCGGCGAGGAGCGCGCCCGCGAACGCGGAATCGATGACCGCGTGACCTTCGTCGAGGGCAATGCCGAGGAACTGCCGTTCGGGAACAGCGAGTTCGACGGCTACACCATCGCCTTCGCCATCCGCAACGTGCCGCGCATCGACCGGGCGCTGGCCGAGGCCTACCGGGTGCTCAAGCCGGGCTCGCGCTTCCTGTGCCTGGAATTCTCCAATGTCGACGTGCCGGGCCTCGACAAGATCTACGACTTCTATTCCTTCCATCTGATCCCGCGCATCGGCCGGATGGTGGTGGGCGAGGCCCAGCCCTACGAGTATCTCGTCGAGTCGATCCGCCGCTTCCCCAACCGCGCCGTGTTCTCCGACATGATCGCCGCGGCCGGCTTCGAGCGCGTGTCGGCGACGCCGATGACCGGCGGCGTCGTGGCGCTGCATTCCGCCTGGAAGATCTGACGATCGATCTGTTCTGAAAGCCCTGATCTCGTGTTGCGTGCCATTGGCCATTTTGCCCGCCTCGCCCGCGCAGGCTTCATCTGCGCGCGCGAAGGCGTCTTCGCCATCATCGATCCCCAGTCGCTGCCGCCGGTGCTGCGCTTCGTCGTCGCGTTCGGACGGCTGATCGAGCGCCGCAATGCCGGCGGCGCCGACGTGCGGCTGTCGGCGGCGCTCACCCGGCTTGGGCCGTCCTGGGTCAAGTTCGGCCAGTTCCTGGCGACGCGGCCCGACATCGTCGGCGCGGCACTCGCCCGCGACCTGGAGAACCTCCAGGACCGGATGGCCCCCTTCGGCACCGACGAGGCGCGCCGGGTGATCGAGAGTGCGCTGGGCGCGCCGGTCGAGACGCTGTTCGTCGAGTTCGGCCCGCCGGTGGCCGCGGCGTCCATCGCCCAGGTCCACCGTGCCGCGGTTCTGCTGCCGGACGGCAGCCGCCGCGCGGTGGCGGTGAAGGTGCTGCGCCCCGGCGTCGAGCGGCGCTTCCAGCGCGACCTCGACGACTTCTTCTTCCTCGCCCGCTTCGGCGAGCGCAACAGCAAGGAAGGCGAGCGGCTGCGCCTCGTCGCCGCCGTCGAGACGCTCGCCCGCTCGGTGGTCATGGAGATGGACTTCCGCCTGGAGGCGGCCGCCCTCTCCGAAATGGCCGAGAACACCGCCGGGGACGCCGATTTCCGCGTGCCGGATGTCGATTGGGACCGCACCGCCCGCAGCGTGCTGACGCAGGAATGGATCGACGGCATCAAGCTGTCCGATCAGGCGGCGCTCCTTGCCGCCGGCCACGACCTCAAGGCCATCAGCCGCGCGCTGATGCAGAGCTTCCTGCGCCACGCCATGCGCGACGGCTTCTTCCACGGCGACATGCACCCCGGCAATCTGTTCGTCGACGAGCAGGGCCGCATCGTCGCCGTCGATTTCGGCATCATGGGCCGGCTCGGCGACACCGAGCAGCGCTTCCTCGCCGAGGTGCTGCACGGCTTCATCGTGCGCAACTACCGCCGCGTCGCCGAAATCCATTTCGAGGTCGGCTACGTGCCGGACATCCATCCGGTGGAGGCCTTCACCCAGGCGGTGCGGGCCATCGGCGAGCCGATCCACGGCCGCTCGACCGACCAGATCTCGATGGCCAAGCTGCTCACGCTGATGTTCGAGATCACCGCGCTGTTCGGCATGCGCACCCGGCCCGAGCTGCTGCTGCTGCAGAAGAGCATGGTGGTGGTGGAGGGCGTGGCCCGCGCGCTCGACCCCAAATTCGACATGTGGTCGGCCTCCGCGCCGGTGGTGAAGGAGTGGATCGCCCGCAATCTCGGCCCGGTCGGGCGGGTGGAAGACGTCACCGAAGGCGCGATCGGCGTCGGCCGCTTCGTCGGCGCGGTGCCGGACCTGCTCACGCGGGCCGCAATCATCACCCGCCGCGCCGACGAACTGACCCGCGCCGGCTTCGTGCTGGCGCCGGAGACGGTCGAGGCGATCGGCCGCGCCGAGGGGCGCGGCAACCGCTCGCTCGCCGCGGCGGCCTGGATCATCGCCGCGCTGCTCGCCGCCCTCCTGGCCGTGCTGGTGTTGAAGCTGGGGTGAGGGCGTTGCTGGCATTGCCGGCGCTGCCTATACTTCCGGCATGCCGAAAACGTCCGCCACACCGAGATCGCGCGCCGCCGGCAAGACGACCGCCGGCAAGACGACTGCCGGGAAAGCCGGCGCGCGCCGCACCGCCAGCCTGACCATCCGCGGCCTTGACGCCGGGGTGAAGGCGCGGCTGCGCCGCCGCGCGGCCGAGCGCGGCCACTCGATGGAGGAGGAGGCGCGGCAGTTGCTGACCCGCGCTCTGGCCGAGCCCGAGACCGGCCTTGCCTCCGCCATTCATCGGCTGTTTGCGCCGCTCGGGGGTGTCGAGCTCGACCTGCCGCCGCGCGAACCCGGTCGCGAGCCGCCGACCTTCGATTGATGTTCGTGCTCGACACCAATGTGGTCTCCGAGCTGATGCGCCCGGCGCCGGAGCCACGGGTCTTCGAGTGGGTCGATGCGATAAGCCGCAATGACCTGTTCATCGCGGTCTTCACCCAGTGTGAAATTCTGCTCGGCATCGCCAAGATGCCGCACGGCGCGCGCCGCGACGTCCTGGCCGCACGCGCGGGAATCATGTTCTCGGATCGGTTCCACGGCCGAATCCTGGCATTCGATTCTCTGGCAGCGGTCCATTACGTTGACATTTTCACCAGCCGGGGAAAGCTCGGCCGACCGATTGCGCTCTTCGATGCCGGCATCGCTGCCATCGCTCGCGCCAACGGCATGGCCATGGTGACCCGCAATGTGAAAGACTTCCACGGTGTCGGCCTCGACATCATCGACCCCTGGTCCGCCTAGCCCGGAAATTCCCCCGTGTCCGCCACGTCCTCCGCCCCCGCCAAGCGCGTTCTCCTCGTCATCGGCGGCGGCATCTCCGCCTACAAGGTGCTGGAGGCGATCCGCCGCCTGCGCGAGCGCGGCGTTCTGGTGCGCTGCATCCTCACCAGGGCGGGGGCGGAATTCGTCACCCCGCTCACCGTCGGCACGCTGTCGGCGGAGCGGGTGTTTAGCGAACTGTTCGACCTCACCGACGAGCACGATGTCGGCCACATCAAGCTGGCGCGCGACTGCGACCTCGTGGTGGTGGCCCCCGCCACCGCCGACTTCATCGCGAAAATGGCGCTGGGCCTCGCCAACGACCTCGCCTCGACCGCGCTGCTCGCCACCGACCGGCCGATCCTCATCGTGCCGGCGATGAACCCGTCGATGTGGGCGCACCCCGCCACCCAGGCCAATGTGGCGACGCTCAAGGCGCGCGGCGTCGCGGTGCTGGGGCCGGCGATGGGCGCGATGGCCGAGCGCGGCGAGAGCGGGCTCGGCCGCATGGTCGAGCCGCCGGAGATCGTCGAGGCGGTGATGGCGCAGCTCGCGCCAGAGCCCGGCCCGCTCAAGGGGCGGCACATCCTGGTCACCTCCGGTCCGACCCGCGAGCCGATCGACCCGGTGCGCTACATCGCCAATCATTCCTCGGGCAAACAGGGCCACGCCATCGCCGCCGCCGCCGCCGCCGCTGGCGCCCGCGTCACCCTGGTCTCGGGGCCGGTGCGGCTCGACGACCCCGACGGCGTCGATGTCGTCCACATCGAGACCGCCCGCGAGATGCTGGCCGCCTGCGAGGCGGCGCTGCCGGCCGATGCCGCGGTGTTCGCCGCGGCGGTCGCCGATTGGCGCGTCGCGCGCGATGCCGGCCAGAAGATCAAGAAGACCGGCGACGGCCCGCCGGCCCTGGCGCTGGTCGAGAACCCCGACATCCTCGCCACCATTTCGCGCAGCATAAGCCGGCCGCCGCTCGTCATCGGCTTCGCCGCCGAGACCGAGCACGTGCTCGACCACGCCAAGGCCAAGCTTAAGCGAAAAGGCTGCGACCTCATCGTCGCCAATGACGTCTCGCCCGAATCCGGCGTGATGGGCGGCGAGCGCAATCGCGTGCATCTGGTGTCGGCGGCGGGCGTCGAGAGCTGGCCGGATCTGTCCAAGGACGAGGTGGCGCGCCGCCTCGTGGCGCGCATCGCGGCACAGTTGGGCGAGGGTGCATGATGATCGAGCTTGCCGTCCGCCGCTTGCCGCACGCCGAGGGCTTGCCGCTGCCGGCCTACGCCACCGAGGGCGCGGCCGGGCTCGACCTTCTCGCCGCCGTGCCGCTTGATGCGCCGCTGACGTTGCAGCCCGGCGCCCGCATTGCCGTGCCGACCGGGCTCGAGATGGCGATTCCGCCCGGCTTCGAGGGCCAGGTGCGCCCGCGCTCGGGGCTCGCTTTGAAGCATGGCGTCACCGTGCTCAATGCGCCCGGCACCATCGATTCCGACTATCGCGGCGAGGTGGCGGTGATCCTGGTCAATCTCGGCGCGGCGCCGTTCACCATCGCCCGCGGCGACCGCATCGCCCAGCTTGTTGTGGCGGCGGTGACGCAGGCCCGGCTGGTGCCGGTCGATGAACTCCCCGCTACCGTCCGCGGCGCCGGCGGCTTCGGCTCGACCGGCGTCGGTTCCGGGTGCGCCTGAAGGATCCGCCATGCGCCTCTTGTCGCGCCGGGCCCATCTCGCGGTTGCCGCCGTGCTCGACGTGGCCCTCCATGCGCGCGGCGCCGCGGTGCCCGGCAAGGCGGTTGCCGCCCGGCTTGGCCTGCCGGCGCGCGCGCTCGAGCCCCTGCTGCAGGCGTTGGTGCGCGAAGGCTTTCTCGCCGCCACGCGCGGCCCGCATGGCGGCTACACGCTGGCGCGCGAGCGCCGGCGCATCCGGCTCGCCGATATCCTGGCCGCCGCCGAGCGCGCCGAGCCCGACGGCCTGCCGCCATCGGCGCTGATCGAGCGGATCGTCACGCCGGTGCTGGCGGAGGCCGCGGCCGGTGCCCGCGATCGGCTCAGCGCCACCACGCTGGACGACCTCTGCCGGCAGGCCGAGGCCGCGGGTCTCGGCCGCGACCGCAGCGGCGAGGACTTCACAATTTGACGCCCGCGGCCCGGAACGTGCCACCGGCCGGACACGCCGATGTCTTGAATCGCCGCTATCAGGCGCGCGCGGGCCGGGCGGCAGGGTAGCCGGCGCCGCCCGCCCGGTGTATCGCGGGGCCGCTCCGTTCCCACCCGATTTGGCCCGCCATGCTTCGCCGCCTCTACGACGCCGTCATCGCTCTCTCCGAGAAGAAATCCGCGCCCTGGTACATGGGCGCTGTATCCTTTGCCGAGAGCTCGTTCTTCCCGGTGCCGCCGGACGTGATGCTGGTGCCGATGGCGCTCGCCCGGCCGGACCGGGCGTGGTTCCTGGCCTTCGTGTGCACCGTCACCTCGGTGCTGGGCGGCATCGCCGGCTACGCCATCGGCGCGCTGCTCTATGATTCGGTCGGCCAGTGGATCGTGTCGCTCTACGGCTATGGCGACAAGCTGGAGGCCTTCCGCGCCGCCTATGCCGAGTGGGGCGCTTGGATCATCCTGATCAAGGGGCTGACGCCGATCCCCTACAAGCTGGTGACCATCGCCTCCGGCTTTTCCGGCTACGACCTCGCATCCTTCATCGTGCTGTCGCTGATCACCCGCGGTCTGCGCTTCTATTTCCTCGCTTTCCTGATCAACCGGTGGGGCCTCGAGGCGCGCGGGTTCATTGAGCGTCGGCTGGGGCTGGTGACGGCGGTGCTGGCGCTGATCGTGGTGGCCGGCTTCGTGATCGCCGCGAAGGTGATCTGATACGGTTTCCGGCCGATCAGGCCGGAGAACCGTATTCCGATCGCCGAAAAATCCTCATCCGATCAAGGATTTTTCGGCGAGATCGTTTCCGGTATCCCGAAGGGATCAACCGGAAACCGTAAGAGGCCGCAAGCCCCAAGCCCGATCCTCACCCCGTCTTGTCGGGGAACCGGCAGAGGTCGCGCGCGAGGCAGCGCGGGCAGTCCGGCTTCTGGGCCTTGCAGACGTAGCGCCCGTGCAGGATCAGCCAGTGGTGGGCGTTGTGCTTGAAGGCGTCCGGCACCACCCGCTGCAGTTCCTCCTCAACCGCCAGCGGCGTCCTGCCGGGGGCGAGGCCGAGCCGGTTCGACACCCTAAACAGGTGGGTGTCGACGGCGATCGTCGGTTCGCCGAAGGCGGTGTTCAGCACCACGTTCGCAGTCTTGCGGCCGACGCCCGGCAGCGCCTCCAGGGCTGCGCGCTCGCGCGGCACCTCGCCGCCATGGTGCGCGACGAGCTGTTCCGACAGCGCCACCACGTTCTTGGCCTTGGTGCGGAAGAGCCCGATGGTCTTGATCAGGTCGCGCACCTTGTCCTCGCCCAGCGCCACCATTTTGGCCGGCGTGTCGGCGGCGGCGAACAGCGCGGGCGTCGCCTTGTTGACGCCGGCATCGGTCGCCTGCGCCGACAGCACCACCGCCACCAGCAGCGTGAACGGGTTGGTGTAGTGAAGCTCGGTGGTCGGCGCCGGATTGGCGGCGGCGAAGCGGCGGAACAGCTCGGCGATCTCGTCGGCGCTCATGCGGTCCGGGCGCACGGCGCCGGGCTTCGCAGGCGCAGCGGGGGCTGCTTTGAGGACGGGTTTGCGCGGCATGTCGCGGTCCGGGGAACGGCGCCCCTCTATAGCGGTTGAAGCCGGCCCGGCCAATCGGCGGCGAAATCGGGTGGCGCGGCGTCCGCGTGCTTGCCAGGATGGTCCCTCCCAGGATGGCCCCGGAGACCGCCATGCTCGACCGCGTGCCGACCGCTCCCGATCCCGCCGTCGATCCCGCCGATTACGAGGCGGTGCGCCGTGCCATCGCCTTCATCAGCGAAGCCTGGAAGAGCCAGCCCGAGACGGAGGCGATCGCCGATGCCGCC